>NZ_JBEPNG010000009.1:0-131110 GCF_040546165.1 Sphingomonas sp. UYEF23
GCCGCCGCGGGGCCCGCCGCCCGCCGCCCCGGGGGGGGGGGGGGGGCCCCCCCCCCCCCCCCCCGCCCGGGGCCCCGAAAATCGTATCCCCCCAAGATCGCCGCAGAGGCGCACATCCTGGTCGATCGCGAGTCGCTGTGCCGCGACCAATCGGAGAGCGAGGATGGACGAGTCCGGCCGCGACAGGGATGACGATGCAGGCGCGCGTGCGGCGCGCGCCCGCGCGGCCTGCCCCTATCTCAACACCAAACAGGCCGCCTTCCACCTGGGGCTGTCGCACCGCACGCTCGCTGACATGCGCATCCGCGGCAAGGGCCCGCGTGCCCGGCGCCACGGTGTGACCTATCGCTACCATATCGATGATCTCGATCGCTGGTCGCTGGGCGAGGCCAATGCGTAAGCGCCGGGGTCGCATCGCACCGCGCGCCGGCTGGGCAGCGGTCGGCATGATCACGCTCGCATTGCTCGCGACGATCCCCGCCGCGCCATTGCCGCGTCTGGTGTGGAACGCGTCGGCCAGCGCGCCGCTCGGCCTCTATCGCGTTACCCCGGGGCGAGATCTCGACGTCGATGACATGGTCGTTGCCTGGACGCCGCTTGCGATGCGCCGCCTTGCCGCGACGCGTCACTATATCCCGCTCAATGTGCCGCTGGTGAAACGCGTTGCCGCACTCGAGCACGATATCGTCTGCGCCGAAGGTCCGGACATTTCGATCAACGGACGCTGGGTCGCCGCACGTTTGGCGACCGACGGCAAGGGCAGGGCAATGCCGGGATGGTCGGGGTGCCGCGTGCTCGGGGAAGGCGAGCTGTTCCTGCTGATCGAGGACAATCCGAACGCCTTCGATGGCCGCTATTTCGGGATCACCGAACCCTCCGAGGTCATTGGGCGCGCGCTGCTGCTGTGGCCGCGTTGAAGGCTCTGGCTACGCTCGCTGTGCTGTGTGCGGCCACGCCCGTGTGGGCCGATCCGATCGATCCGTGGCTCCCTTTCATCACGGAGGCGTCGCAACGCTTCGACGTTCCCGAGACCTGGATTGCCCGCGTACTCCGCGCTGAGAGTGGCGGAAGAACGACGCTCGGCGGCGCGCCGATTCGATCGCGGGCCGGGGCGATCGGGCTGATGCAGATCATGCCGCGCACCTGGATCGCGCTGCGCGGCTCGTTGCGGCTGGGGCCGGACCCCGACGATCCGCGCGACAACATTCTCGCCGGTGCCGCGTACTTGCGTTTGATGTACGACCGGTTCGGCTATCCCGGCCTGTTCGCCGCGTACAATGCTGGCCCTGCGCGCTACGCTGCCTATCTCGCCTCTGGCACACCGCTTCCGGCCGAGACGCGCGGTTACGTCGCCAAAGTTGCGGGCGCGGTCGTGTCGCCGCCGCGCAACCGCTCCGTCGGTTCCGACCGCGGCGATGGCGCGCGCGCGCTTCCGGTTCGCCCAAAAATCAACTCGCTTTTCGCGATTGGCGGCACCACCGCCCCGGACCGGTCGCTGCCGCGCCCGACGCTCTTCGTTGCGCTCCACGGCTAGGGCGGGGCCGCGTAAGTGCTCGCGCGCGGTCGAGGTAACGCGCGCCAGCCCGGCCGTGATGCGACACCCCTTGCCGGTGAACCGCGGCAACGTAGTGGAGCGGCAGCGCTTTCGAACGGGTTTTCCGCGACGTCATGGCGCGGCAGCGATATGAAACCCGGCCGATGATCGCGGCTGTGCGATCCACCGACGTCGCCTGTCGGTGCACCCGAGGGCTATGCCGCGACACGCTATCGCGATCATCGGTGCGGGCCCGAAGCCGGCGCGCTTGCCGCCGAGCGATATGCGACTGGCAGGATGAATGACGCGCGCACCAAAAGTCGCTACGACCTTGGGTATGCTTGGCGGATCGGCGGAAGCGACGGTTCGACCCTGATTAGGTGAACCGGCCGCGCTGCCGCGAGAGGAGCGCGCGTTCGCGGCTTGTTCGGCCATGATGGTGCAAATCGCTCAGTCGTTCGCGATGTGCCCGTCCCTGGACGCTAATGGGGCACCGCGACAGTCCCGCGTTTTTTTGAGCTTGTGTCCCCTCTAGCGCCGCACCCGATCGAACTCGGCGCGCAACGCATCCCGGTCGATCGGCTTGTTCATTACCGCATCGCCAGCCACGATCTCGAGACAGTCCTGCGGCGTGGCGGTGATGAAGATCACCGGGATCGGGCCGATCAACCGACGGATCTCGGCCACGGCGTCCGGGCCTTTCCCGTCATAGAGATGGACATCCGAGGTGATAACGGCCGGTCGCCGTGCGACCGCTGCTGCGACCGCATCGACATGGGTGTCGACACAATCGAACGACGTCGCGCCTTGGGCTTCGAGCACTCCCTGAAGGTCGAGTGCGAAGAAGGGTTCGTCTTCAATGATCAGAACGTGACAGATGATGCGGGACCAATAGTTAAGCTCGATCAACGTCCCCCCGCCGTCGAAGGATCCGGGCGATGCCACGCAATCAAGCTATGTGGGATATTTGCACCATGCCGCGAGCGACGCGGCGGTGCCGGGATCCTAATCGGACGCAGACGCGTCTTGCTGCCCATGACACAGCTGGCTTCCACCGAATCGATCGCGAACGCGCTGGTCGCCGCGCACGCCCACCGCGCGCCGCAGCACGTCGTGGATTTGTCCATCGTGGCGATCCGCCAGGGAGCCAGCCGCGACGAGCGCGCGCGTCTGTCCGATCTCATGCGTCTGATCGAAGATGCGCTCGCGGTGCGGCGCACGCCCTCTTCGTGAAACGCATCTAGCCGCGAAGCGACCGACGATGCGGGCGGCGTGGCTGCTCTGGCCGCTCGCGCGGGATTGGGACAAAGCGCCGCCGGACGCGTCCAGCGCCGTCGCCGTGATCATCGCGGGCCCGCGCTGACCCGATCGGGGTCGGCCACACGACGGCAGCGTCCCCATATTACCCAATCGAATGTGCCCCTCGCGCGGATGCGCGATCGCGCTCTAGCGCTGCGCTGCGCTTCGCCCCCGAGCCCCTGACGGGTCTCGGCCTGGCGGTGACGATCGCTGGGGCGAACGCGGTCGCCGCGCTGGCGCGCGGTGGCGTCGGGTGTGACCGCGTCCTCGGCGGGACGTGGTCGGCGCTCCCTGCTAGGGCCGCCCGCGCCGGCGGCAAGCCGGGCTCCGCCCGGCTCCTCCATTGCATTGCGGCCTTGGCAGGTGCCGCCGCCGCTCGAGACGGCCCTCTCCAGTCGCTCTCGCCGCCCACCCCCCGCCATCGGGGCGGTCACATGGGTTTTGGGTGGCGCTGGAGGTGAGCCATGTCTGCAAGCAACCCGCGTCGCGCACGTGGAGAGGGCAAAGACCGCGCGGCCGAGGTCGCGCCCGCGCCCGTCCATCCGCGTGCCGATCTCTACAGCGAAGTGACCAATCGGATCGTCGCCGAGCTGGAAGCCGGGCGCTTTCCATGGGTTCAGCCGTGGAAATCAGACGGTGCGACCGCGCCCGGCATGCCGCGCAACGCGGTGACCGCGCGGCCCTATTCGGGGATCAACGTTCTGATCCTGTGGGGATGCGTTATCGAGCGCGGGTACCCCTCGCAAAGCTGGCTGACCTTCAAACAGGCGCAGGGTGCGGGCGGTTGCGTCCGCAAGGGCGAACGCGGCACCACAGTCGTCTATGCCGACCGCTTCACGCCCGAAGTGGAGAAAGTGCGAGCGGTCGAGCGCGGGGAAGATGCCCGGCAGGTTGCCTTTCTCAAGCGCTTTACCGTCTTCAACGTCGCACAGTGCGAGGGACTCCGCGACGGGCTTGCCGCCGATCCCGCGCCCTTGCCCGACGCATGCGCCGTGCCGCTTGCCGAAGAGGTCATCGCCGCCAGCCGTATCGCCTTCCGGATCGGCGGCACCTGTGCGTTCTACGCGCCGGGTCCCGACCTCGTCGTGGTGCCGCCGCAATCGGCCTTCTTCGATTCGATCAATTTCTATCGCACCGCCCTGCACGAACTGACCCACGCGACCGGCCATCAGACCCGGCTCGCGCGCGACCTCAAAAACGCGTTCGGTTCCGAGGGCTATGCCCGCGAGGAACTCGTCGCCGAACTTGGTTCGGCCTTCTTGTGCGCCGCCTTGGGGATCGTGCCGACCGTTCGCCACGCCGACTATCTCGCCAGCTGGCTCGACGTGCTGCGCGGTGATGCGCGCGCGATCTTCCGCGCCGCCAGCGCCGCCAGCAAGGCCGCCGACTGGCTGCTCGCTCGCCACCGCGTGGCGCACAGCGACGCGCTGCCGCTCATCCCCGATCTGGTCGACGCCGCCTGATCACGCCCGAACCCGAGGAGAACCCGCGATGGACTTGCTCACCCCCGATCTGCGCCTGGCGCTCCGCGCCAATCATGCCCGCGCCGACGGGCCCGGCCACGACCCCGCGCCGCTCGTCAAACTGTTCAATCCGGCAGGCCCGGCAACATGGCTCGCGACCGAGCTGGCCGAGGACGGCGACGCGCTGTTCGGCCTTGCCGATCTCGGCTTCGGCTGTCCCGAACTTGGCTGGTTCAGCCTGTCCGAACTGGCGCGGATCACGCTGCCGTTCGGGCTCGGCATCGAGCGCGACCTGAGCTTTGCCAGTCGCCTGCCGCTGTCGAAATGGGCCGCCGCCGCGCGCGCGACTGGCTCGATCCCGATCACCGAAACCATCCTGCGCCGCATCCAATCCGCGCGGATCGCACCCCAAGATTCTGAAGCCCTTCCGCCCGATCGCTGACCGGGCGGCAGACGCGCGGCGCGTTCCCGCCGCTTCTCGGCCGGTCCCGCCCTGCTCGGAGAACCGGCGTGGTAAGAGGAGAAGACCGATGAAACTCGCAATGCTTGCGCTCGACAAACTCAGCCCGAGCAAGACCAATATGCGCTATGGCAAAAAGGCCCCCGACGTGTCGGACCTGCTACCCTCGGTGCGCAAATACGGCATCCTGCAAAGCGTGCTGGTCCGCCCCGAAGGCGACAGCGACGCACACGGCGTCGTCGCCGGCCTGCGGCGGTACCATGCCGCGCGCGCCGTCGCGGAGGAAACCGGCACCGCCGAACCGGTGCCGTGCGCGATCCTTGAGGACGGCGATGACGCCGCCGCGATCGAGGCTTCGCTGATCGAAAATCTCGCGCGGCTCGATCCCGACGAGGTCACCCAATGGGCGACCTTCACGCGGCTGGTGCGCGAAGGGCGCAGCATCGAAGATATCGCCACGACCTTTGGCTTGCCCGATCTGGCGGTGCGCCGCACGCTTGCGCTCGGCAATCTGCTGCCACGGATCCGCGCGCTCTTCGCGCGCGGCGAGATCGACCGTACCACCGTCCGCCACCTCACGCTCGCCAGCAAGAGCCAGCAAAAGGCGTGGCTGGCGTTCGTTGATGATCCCGAGCAGCGCGCCCCTGCTGGCCATCAATTGAAGGCGTGGCTGTTCGGCGGGCAGTCGATCGCGGTCTCTCGCGCGCTGTTCGATGTCGAAAGCTATGCGGGCGGGGTCGTCGCCGACCTGTTCGGCGAAGACCGCTATTTCGCGGATAATGACGCTTTCTGGGCCGCGCAGACTGCCGAAATCGCGGCGCGGCGCGTGGCGTATCTGGAAGCGGGCTGGGACGATGTCGTGATCGTGCCCGCGACCGAGCAATTCGCGTCGTGGGAGTATGACAAGGCCCCCAAGCGCAAGGGCGGGCGTATCTATGTCGATGTCCGCGCCAGCGGCGAAGTGGTGTTCCACGAAGGCTATATCAGCCGCAAGGAGGCCGCGCGGATCGCACGGGGCGAAAGCATCAGCCAGTCCAAGACGCCGCCGCGCCCCGAACTCACGGCCTCGATGCAGACCTATATCGACCTGCATCGCCACGCCGCCGTTCGCGCCGCGCTGACCGGCGCGCCCCATGTCGCGTTGCGCTTGATGGTGGCGCACGCCATTCGCGGATCGCATTTGTGGAGCGTCCGTGCCGAACCCCAATCGGCGCGCAACGACGCCATTGCCGAAAGCGTCGAGAACAGCACGAGCGAGGCCGCGTTCGACGCACGCCGCCGGGCCGTGCTCGATCTGCTCGGTTTTTCACCCGATGACCCGACCGTGATTGGTGGCAGTCCCTATCCTTACGATGCCGCGGGAGATCGGCTCTCTGCTGTCTTCTTACGCTTGCTCGAGCTGCCCGACGCCGCCGTGTTCGACGTGATCGCGGTCGTGATGGGCGAAAGTCTGGCGGCAGGCAGTGCCGCAGTCGAGGCGGTCGGGCTGCATCTGGGCGTGCGGATGGAGCGCTGTTGGCAGGCCGATCCGGCCTTGCTCGACCTGATCCGCGACCGCGACGTGCTGCTGTCGCTCGTCGCCGAGGTGGCCGGGCCGAGGGTCGCCGACGCCAATGCGGGCGAGAAGGCCAAGACGCTGCGCCAGATCGTCGTCGACCATCTGGCAGGGGCGGGGGGCCGTACCCGGCGCGAGCATTGGGTGCCACGCTGGATGACCTTCCCGCCCTCCGCCTACACCGCGCGTGGCGGCGTCGGCACGGTCAGGGCGCATGCTTTGGTCGAAGCGGCGCGCCCCGCAGACCTGCCTGCCGAACCGGACGGCGCGTCCGCAGGGCCGGACCCCGACACCGATAGCGGTGCGCAGGCGGTCGCCGCGTGATCTGTTGGGACGGCGGCGGTGCCGCCGTCCCGCTTTTCCACAGAGGGTCGAAATTCGCCCCGCGCCTCGCGCCTCCGGCGCTCGGCGCGGGGATTTTTCTAGTGCATGGTGCGCCCGCGAATCACTGGATCAGTTCCGCCCAGCGGGCTTAAGGATGGCCGCATGGGGAAAGAGATCGATCACCGCGACCACGAAACCTGGCTGATCGACACGGCGCATGCGGTGATCGAAAAGCGCTGCGCACAGGGCGATGACGCGCTAAGCCCGCGCGAACGGCTGATCCATCGCTTCTGGGTGGTCGACTATGCCATGCGCAACGCTGGCGATCTCGCGATCGCCCATGACCTCGCCCCGCGCTTTCGCGAAGACGGGCTTTCGGCCGCGCGAGCCCTCGATCTTGCGCGCGCGCGCGACGCCTTCGCGATGTCCGAGGGCGAACTGGAACGCCGCTTCTTTGACCTGTTCGAGTACGTGGTGCGCGAATTGCGTTGCGCCGACCATGCAGCATCAAGCGGTTGACTGTGCGTTTCGTCGCGGCCCACCGATCGAATACATCCGTTAAAGCGGCAGGTTGAACTGGTCGGCATGGGCGGTGCGGTCCTGCTCGAACAGCTGTTCGAGGATCGACTGCGCCAGCGCGTCCGCCGCGCGCTCGCGCATCCGCGCGTCGGGCATCGTGATCCCCACTCTGGCCCAACCGGGCGCCGAGAGAATCGCCGAACGGAGGTCAGTTGCAGCGGGCTGGGTGGCGAGTCTCGACATGCGGGTAACGTAGAACGAAAGAAGAACATATTTCAATGCGGTTTTCGCGGTGGTCGGTGCAGGGGCTGCTGGCGACGCGCTCCCGGTGAGCCCGAATTACGCTGGTTCGCAGGATGAAACGGCAGGCTGCACAGGATGGATACGGCGGCGCGGTCCGCGGATTTGGGTGCGTTTGCGCGGTCACGCGGCAGCCGGACACCGCGACAAAGGATCGCCGGGCCGCCGCGTACCGGCCCCATCCGCGCTACGGTCTGCCGCGTCCTTCCACCCATTGCGATCGCTGGCGGCGCGGTGATCAGGCGGGCAGAGCGTCCTTGTCTTGCGGATCGGGGCATAGCCGATCGTGCGGTCGACGCTCTCCTGCGGCGTGCGCGCGCCCCGTTCCGGCTCCTCGGGCGCATGACCTGGGCCGGCCGCGCCCCCTGCGAAACCATCGCCTCCGGCGTATTTCCCCGCCCGTGTGCCACGGGCTCCTCGCGCCCGCTTGCGCTCTCAAATACGCCTTCGGCTCCGGTCCTCCGCTCCGCTGCGGCCGTGCCGGTGCGCACGGGCCGCCTGGTCCGGCCCTCAGGTCCGCCCATCGCCCGGAAACGGTTCGGGGCGACACTCGAAGGAGACTTGAAATGCCCGCAATCGGTTATGTCACCCGCGACGGAAACGGCTTCAAAGGCCAGCTCCGCACCCTCTCGATCCGCACCGACGTCGAGATCCTGCCCAACGGCCGCAAGGCCAACGACGTCCAGCCCGACTACCGCGTGATGGCGGGCGGCGCCGAGGTCGGGGCCGGCTGGATCCGTCGCAGCGAGAGTTCGGGCAACGACTATGTGTCGCTCAGCCTCGCCGCTCCGGAATTCGGTCCGCGCCGCCTCTACGCCAATCTCGGGCGCGCCGCCGGCCAGGACGATGACGACACCTACGCCATCATCTGGAACCCGGCCGACTGAACCGCATTGCCCCCGCGTCGCATCGGCGCGGGGGCCTTTTTGCGCAGTATCGATGGCCGGTCTTCCGCTTTGGAAGGCGGCGGCGCCGGCACGCCTCGGGGCACACGCGGCACGGCTACCCGTCGCAACATCTGTGGAGGGCTCGTCTCGGATCGAGCGAGTATGGCGGGCGCCGGCACGTCTCTCAAGGCCGGCGGCCCCTCCAATTTTGCTGCGAAATGGTGGCTGCTGCGCAGCCGAGTCTGTGTGTAGCAGCGCAACAAAATCGGTTCCTCCGCCGCCGCTGCGCGGCACCTCCGCTTGCGCTCCGGTGGCCCTGACAGACGCGCCGGCACCCGCCGTCGGAGGGCTGTCCTTCACTCAAGAAGGCACACAGCAAGCGGAGGTTCTGATGACCATGGACAGCGTGATCGCAGGCTCGAACGACATCTTCCCAGCGCTGATGTCGGGGCTGGAAATCGAGTTCGGAAGCGGCGGCGTGGAGACACTGGCGCGGCATTTCATCGAGGCGGAAAGCGCCGATTTTCACTGGGAAGCGCGCAGTGGAGAGCGGTGGTTGGGCCGGTTTGAGGGCCTGGATGACGAGGGCGAGGAGCGCGATCGGGTGGCGATTATCGGCTGTCTGGACGCGCATTGGTTCGTAGCGGTAGCGATCGTGGATGGCGAGGGCGAAGTCGATCGGATTAGTGGATTGCGGCGGTTCGAGAGCGTGCGGGATGCGCAGGAAGCCTATATCGCGGCGCGATGACAAAGTGCGAGCGGGAGCGGGGTCGGTCAGGCTTCGTTCCCGCTTGCGTCGTGCTCTTGATCCCCCGTTCTGAGGCAAAGAGCGAAACAGTTGTCAGAGGTGATCGAGCGGTGAGCGGGAAGGTAGGGGAGGGCGCGTAAGGCAAGATAAAGCATGGCGCCATCCTCCGGATCTTCGCCATAAACTATTGTCTGCACATCGTTTTTTGAGCGGGCGCATGGCGCCATGTTGCGAGACATGGCGCCATCTGCCTCGGAAACGGCGGATTTCCGCGGGTTTCGGTGGCGCCAATTTCATCGGGGTCCGAACTGCGGCACCATCTCGAAAGATCACCCGGACGGAGTAGGTTAGGTGGCCGACGACGACGACTTCGTACCACATCTGGGTCGCATGCGGGCAGGCGGCGGGAAGGGGGGGCGCCGCTATCTCCATCAGGTGCTCGCCGCCGCGACGCTGGCACGCGGCGGCCCGCTTGGCGGAAGACGCACAGGCTCGGCCAGCGGTAGTGCACGGATTGGTCGCGGCGCGGGGTATGGGGCTGTGCTCGCCCGGCGTGATGTCCAAGCGGCGGTTCGTGCGCGCCGCGTCGTGGTCAAGACCCGGATCGTCAAGCTCGGCGGCAAGGGGTATGCGGCGGCACGCGCGCACCTGCGCTATATTCAGCGCGATGGCGTTACTCGGGAAGGCGAACCCGGCCGGATCTACGGGCCAGCCGAGGAGGCGACCGACGCCAAGGCGTTCCACGGACGCGCCGACGGCGATCGGCACCAATTCCGCTTCATCGTCTCGGCCGAGGACGGCGCTGAATATGACGACCTGCAACCGCTCACCCGGCGGCTGATGGCGCGCATGGAAGCCGATCTCGGCACGCGGCTAGACTGGGTTGCGGTCGACCATTTCAACACCGGCCATCCGCACACCCACATCATCGTCCGGGGAAAGGATGACCGCGGTCGCGATCTGGTCATCGCGCCCGACTATCTCACGCACGGCATTCGTGAGCGCGCCGCCGAACTCGTCGGGCTCGATCTTGGGCCGCGGAGCCATCGCGAAATCGAGCGCGCGCTGAGCGCCGAGGTCGAGCAGGAACGCCTGACGTCGATCGATCGGCAGTTGCTGCGCGAGTGCGGCCCGGATCGGACGGTGGTCGCCGCAGCGCCCGAGCCGTTCCGGCACACCCTGCGAACGGGTCGGCTGGCCAAGCTCGAACGTCTCGGGCTTGCGCAGTCGCTCGGGGGTGGCCGCTGGGGGCTCGAAGAGGGATTGGAGGACACACTCCGCCGAATGGGCGAGCGCGGCGATATCCTCAAGACGATGCAGCGCGAGATCGCCGCGAAACGGATCGAGCGCGCGCCGGCCGACTGGGGCGTCTTCGAACCCGGCAGTGCTGATGCCCGACCATTGACCGGACGATTGATCGGACAAGGCCTGTCCGACGAGCTCGCCGACCGTCACTATCTGATCGTCGATGCGCTGGACGGTCGATCCCACTATGTCGACATCGGTGCGGGTCACGATCTGGAACCGATCCCCGACGGCGCGATCGTGCGGCTAAGCCCCGTCGACGCCAGCGTTCGTGCCGCCGATCGGACGATCGCGGCGGTCGCCGCCGCGAATGGCGGCGTCTACGATGTCGACGCGCACCTTCGGCATGATCCGAACGCGACCCAAGCCTTTGCCGAAACCCATGTCCGTCGCCTGGAGGCGATGCGGCGCGAGACCGGGGCGGTCGAGCGGCTGCCCGACGGGCGTTGGCAGATCGAACCGGATCATCTTGCCCGCGCGGCGCTATATGCCGAGCGCGTAGCCGCCAGGAAGCCGGTAACGGTCGAGATCCTTTCCGCGATCCCGGTCGAGAAGCAGGTCGATATCGCGGGCGCGACCTGGCTCGATCGCGACATGGTTGCAACGGAGGCGGAGCCGGTGAGGGACGCGGGGTTCGGGCAGACGGTGCGCGCCGCGCAATTGGCGCGACGGCAATGGCTGATCGACAACGAACTGGCCGACGCCGAGGACGGGCGGATCACGTACCGCGCCAATCTGCTCGCGATCCTGCAGCGGCGCGAACTCCTACGGGTCGGTGCGCAGATGTCCGAGGAGCTTGGCCTTCGCTTCGTGGAGACCGGGGAGGGGCAGCGGGTGGCGGGTACCTTGGTGCGGCACGTCGACCTCGCGAGCGGGCGCTTCGCGGTCGTGCAAAAGGCAAAGGAATTCACCTTGGTGCCGTGGCGCCCCGTGCTGGAGCGGCATGTTGGCAAGGAGCTTTCGGGCGTCGTGCGCGGCGACGGCGTCAGCTGGTCGTTTGGGCGATCCAGAGGTCCGTCGATTTAGTGAACGGCAACGCTTGGGTCGACTGCGGTCCGCCGGTTCTAGGTAGCGAGCCTTGAATAGCTGTCGTTCACGCGACACCGAATGCCAACAGCTCGCGACCAAACCACGACGTTCAATGGCGTCGTAGCGAACGTCAGGATCGGACAAGAGCAGCCGCCCCGAAATTCATGACCTGTCCGGCGGCGCCTTGGCCCAGGCCCTCGATTATTTGACACCGGCTCAACGCGGTCGGATAGCTGTGACCTCCGCCACGGAACCGCGCATCCTCATGGCAAAGTCGACCCGCTGTCCGACTTTCACGGTCTTGAGCAGTGCCGGTGGGATTGCCGTGAACGCCATCGTCATCGCAGGCCAGCCCAATGCCGCGATCGGCCCATGCTGGATCGTCACCTTGGCGGCCTTGGGATCGAGCGCGGTCACGACGCCACTGCCACGACCGACCTTCACGGCCCCCTTCATCGGCATGACCTGCATGGAAGCGCTCGACTGCGCCGATGCTGTGGTCGTTGTGAGGCCCGCGAGGACGGCGAATGCCAACAGGGTCTTCTTCATAGCGTATTCCTTTGCAGCGGTGAGACTGGGGTCGAAGGGTGAGACGATCGCCGGGAGCGCCGCAGCAGCAGGAACGCTGCCGGCAGCACCAGCATCGAGAGCAAGGGTGCGGTTAGCATGCCCCCGATCATGGGAGCCGCGATCCGGCTCATCACTTCGGAGCCGGTGCCTGTGCCGATCAGGATCGGAAACAGACCGGCCAGGATCACCGCGACCGTCATCGCCTTGGGCCGGACGCGAAGGAGGGCGCCTTCGCGCACCGCAGCCTCGACCTCGGCATCGTCCGGTGTGGGACCGCGGGCATCCAGCGCGTGCTTGAGGTAGATCAGCATCACCACGCCGAACTCCGCTGAGACACCGGCGAGCGCGATGAACCCGACACCGGTCGCGACCGATTGGTTGTAGCCGAGCAGATAAAGCAGCCATAGACCGCCGGTGAGCGCGAACGGGAGCGTGCCCATCACCAGCGCGGCTTCATCGAGTCGGCGAAAGGTCGCGTAGAGCAGCAGGAAGATGATGACCAAAGTCGCCGGAACGACGATCTTCAATCGCTCGACCGCGCGCTGCAGATACTCGAACTGGCCAGTATAGGTGACGCTGACGCCGGGCGGCAGTTTCACCTTGGCGGCGATCGCGTTCTGCAGATTACGAACGATGGTGGTGAGCGGCGCGCCGCGCCCGTCGATGTAGATCCACGTCACCGGTCGGCCGTTCTCGCTGCGTAGCATCGGCGGTCCATCGGTGATGCGAACGTCGGCGACGGTGCCGAGCGTGATCTGCTGCCCTGCCGGCGTCAGCACGGCCAGGTTGCGCAAGCCCTCGATGCTATCGCGCAGCTCGCGCGGATAACGCACGCTGATCGGATAACGCGCGAGCCCTTCGACGGTCTGGCCGATCGTCTCGCCGCCGATCGCGCCCGACACGATCGACTGCACGTCGGCGACGTTGAGACCATAGCGTGCCGCAGCGGCCCGGTTGATATCGACATCGATATACCGCCCGCCGGTGAGCCGTTCGGCGAGCGCAGACCCCACCCCAGGCACGGTCTTCGCGACCTGTTCGATATCGCGCGCGGCCGCGTCGATCTCGGCGAGGTTCGCCCCTGCCACCTTGATCCCGATCGGGCTCTTGATGCCGGTCGACAGCATCTCGATCCGGTTACGGATCGGCGGAATCCAGAAATTGGCGAGGCCCGGCACCTTCACCGCCTTGTCGAGCTGATCGATCAATTTTTCCTGCGTCATGCCCGCGCGCCACTGATCCTTGGGCTTGAAGCGGATCGTCGTCTCGAACATTTCGAGCGGGGCAGGGTCGGTCGCGGTATCGGCGCGACCGGCCTTGCCGAACACACTTTCCACTTCGGGTACGGTCTTGATGAGCCGGTCGGTGAGCTGGAGAAGCTGGCCGGCCTTGCCGGTCGAGATGCCGGGCAGCGCGGAAGGCATATAGAGCAGGTCGCCCTCGTTCATCTGCGGGATGAACTCGCCGCCAAGCTGACTGATCGGCCAGAGGCTGGTCGCAAACACGAGGCCGGCGATGACCAGCGCCTGCTTCGGCCGCGCCAGTACCCAGTCGAGCGCGGGACGGTAGATGCGGGTGAGGACGCGATTGATCGGATTGGCATTCTCGGACGGGATGCGGCCGCGGATCAGCAACCCCATCAGCACCGGGATCAGCGTGATCGACAGGATTGCTGCACCTGCCATCGCATAGGTTTTGGTGAAGGCGAGGGGCGCGAAGAGCCGCCCCTCCTGGCCCTGGAGCGAGAAGATTGGCACGAACGAGAAGGTGATGATGAGAAGGCTAAGGAACAGCGCCGGGCCGACCTCGACCGCTGCGGCGGTGATCACGCGCCAGCGCTCGGCACCCGCCAACGTCTCGTCCGGATGATCGTGCGCCCAATGTTCGAGATGCTTGTGCGCGTTTTCGATCATGACGACGGCCGCATCAACCATTGCGCCGATGGCGATGGCGATGCCGCCCAGCGAGAGGATATTGGCGTTCAGTCCCTGGACGCGCATCGCAATGAAGGCGATGAGGATACCGAGCGGAAGCGTGAGAATGGCGACCAGCGCCGATCGAACGTGCCAGAGGAACAGCGCGCAGACGAGCGCCACGACGATGAACTCCTCAATCAGCTTACTGCGCAAATTGTCGACCGCCCGATCGATCAGGCCCGAGCGGTCATAGGTGGTGACGACCTCCACGCCGGGTGGCAGGCTCTTCTTCAATTCCTCGAGCCTAGTGCGTACCCCGTCGATCACCTTGCGCGCGTTCTTGCCTTGGCGCATCACGATGACGCCGCCTGCAACCTCACCCTCGCCATTGAGCTCTGCCAACCCGCGCCGCATTTCCGGACCGATCTGAACCGTGGCGACGTCGCCGAGTGTCACGGGCACGCCGCCAACCGTCTTGAGCGGCACGCTGCGGAAATCGTCGAGTGTCTTCAGATAGCCGGTCGCGCGGACGATATATTCGGCCTCGGCCATCTCGAGGACCGATCCGCCGCTCTCCTGATTGCCGCGCTTCAGTGCCTCGGTCACCGCCTCGTGGGTGATGCCGTAAGCGGCCAATTTCTGCGGATCGAGGACGACCTGATACTCTTTCACCATGCCGCCGATGCTCGCGACCTCGGCGACCCCCGGCACGGTCTTCAATTCGTAGCGCAGGAACCAGTCTTGGATGCTGCGGAGCTGTGCGAGGTCATGACGCCCGGTTCGGTCGACCAGCGCATATTCATAGACCCAGCCCACCCCGGTAGCATCCGGGCCGAGCGATGCCTTTGCACCTTCGGGCAGGCGGCTTTGCACCTGGCTCAGATATTCGAGGACCCGGCTGCGCGCCCAATAGAGATCGGTCGCGTCGTCGAACAGGACATAGACGAAGCTGTCGCCGACGAACGAATAGCCGCGCACCACGCGCGCGCCCGGCACGGAAAGCATCGTCGTCGCAAGCGGGTACGTGACCTGGTTCTCGACGATCTGCGGGGCCTGGCCCGGATAGGTGGTGCGGATGATGACCTGGACGTCGGACAGGTCGGGCAGCGCATCGACCGCAGTCGAGCGCAAAGCGCCCACCCCGACGACGATCAGCGCGAGAGCTGCGAGCAGGACGAGGAAGCGCGCCTTGACGGACGCCTCGATGATCCGCGCGATCACTTCGTGTCCCCCGTGATCGGGCGCGCGGCGATGCCGGTCAGGCTCGCCTCGCTATCGAGCAGGAACTGGCCCGATGCGACGACCTTCTCCCCTGCCGTCAGTCCTGCGAGGATTTCGGTCTGACCGCTCGCCTCGCGCCCGATACGGACCTCGGCGGGTCGGAAACGACCCTTGCCGTCTGCAAGCATGACGAGCGTGCGCTTGCCGGTGCGGATCACGGCTTCGCTCGGCACTAGCAGCGCGGTGTCGGACGTGCCACCTAGATGGACGGTCGCGAACATGCCGGTGCGCAGGCGACCACCGGGGTTACGCAGCTCGATCCGTACCGTCAGTGTTCGGCTGTCCGCCTGCGTCGTCGGCAAGACGGCAATGACGCGGCCGATGAAACGCTCACCGGCGAACCCCGCCAGATCAGCCGTCGCCGTCTGCCCGACTTTGACAGCGCTCGCGCGCACTTCCGGCACCGCAGCGTTCAACCAGACCGTGCCGAGGCCGTTGACTTGCGCGAGCGTCTGGCCGGGTGCGAGCGTGACGCCGGCGCGGGCATCTAGTGTCTGGATAACGCCCCCGATCGGGCTGCGGATGGTGGTCATCCCGCGCCCGCCCGCCACGCCGCCCGGGATGCCGATCAGTCGCAGACGCTGGCGCGCGGCAGCGATCAACGATGGATCGCCGGTTTTGCGCACCGCTTCATATTCCCCCTGCGCGCCGCCCCATTCGGGGACCAGCACGTCGGCGATCGGCGCCCCGGCACGAATTATGTCTCCCGGTGCGCGGCCATAGACGCGCTGGATGAAGCCTGCGGCACGTGCCTGCACGATTGCGATTTCGCGCTGATTGAAGTCGATCGCGCCGGTCACATCGAGCGTGCCGGCCAACGTGCCGGTGGTTGCGGTCGCAAGCCGAATGCCGAGGCTCTGCATTGCCGAAGGGTCGACCGTGACGCCTGGCTTTGCCGTTGGGCCGCTACTCGCGTCGGCATATTTGGGTACAGTCTTCATCCCCATCGACGACAGGGAATCCGGATTGTCGTAATGCTCCTGCGGCACCATCGGGTCGTAATAATAGAGTGGCTTGCGAGGAGTATCCGGCGTCGCGGCGACAGGTGCCTCATTCCGCGTGCCGGCCAGATAATAGCCTCCAGCGCCCGCCACGAGGGCGACAGCGGCAAACGTCGCCGCGAGCTGCGACCGTTGAAGTGACGTGAGGGTCATTGGTCGGCGCTCCCGAACAGGAGAATGAGCCGCGCGCCATCCGCTGCGACAGTCGCTTCGCGATCGAGCGTGGTGAGGATCGCATCGGCCAGCGCAGCATGAGCGTCGGCGATGTCGGTGAGGGTGGCGCGCCCGGCGCTGTAACTCCCGGTCTCGAGCGTCACCCGCTGCTCCGCGAGGGGCTGCAGCACGTCGCGGGCACGTGACCATTGCGCGTGGTGCATCGCGTGATCGGCAAGACCTGCTTCGAGATCGGCGGTCAGCTCGCGCAAACTGGCATCTGCGCCGGCGCGTGCACTGTTGGCATCGGCAGCGCGGGCCGCGATCAACGGTTCCTGACGCCGCTTTTTAAACAACGGCAGGCCGATCGTGACGCCTGCAGACACGTAATCGCCGAACCGGGGATCGCGGCGTTGGTAGGACAGATCGACGCCGAAATCGGGACGCCGTTCGGCCTCGGCCAAGCGAAGGTCGGCATCCGCGCGACCGATGGTGGCACCGGCCAACACCAACGTCGGATGCTCGCGAAGCGATGCGCGCAGGCGCGATGGCTCTACCGCGAAATCCGGGATCGGACCTGCGATGTCGGGGTCGGCTTCGCCCGTCCAGCGCGTGAGGTCGGCGCGCGCGCGGCCGACCATCGACACCAGCTCGTCGCGGCGGTCCTGCAATTTCGCAACGGCTTCGCGCCCGGCGAGCACCTGTGCTGGCCGCGATGCTCCCGACGCGACCGCACCTGGCGACGCTTTGACGAAGCGCTCGAGCCGTTGGAGCACCGTGTCGAGCGCTGCAAGTCGCCGATCGGCATAAGCGAGACTGATCCAGGCAAGCGCGGCCTGGACCTTGACGATGCGCGCCTCCACGCCGGTCTCTGCGTCGGCAACGCCAATGTCCGCCTCGGCGCGACCACGTTGCGCGCGACGCTTGGCGAGATTGGGAATGTCCTGCGAGACACCGACGCGCGCCCAGGTGAAATTATCGCGCTGCGGCTCGAACGCGAGCGGTCCCGAGATCGGAAAGCTGTCGATCCCCAGCGCGAGCTTGGGATCGGGCAACTGTCCTGCGGCGCTTCGCGCCGATCGTGTCGCATCGGCGCCGAACGACTTCGCCTTGATGGACGGCGCGTCGGCAGCCGCTTTCTGGAGCGCCGCGTCGAAGGTCAGCGGTCCGGCAATTGCCGGCATACTGACGGACGCGAGCGCGAGCCATACCAGCGCGCGCGACGCGCGGCGGCGTAAGGGGGTTCGCATTTCGTCATGTCCTGATCCTTGAGTTCACATCGCGTCGTACCCGGCGCATGCGCGCCGGGTCGCGTGACGAGCACGCGCGCGGACTTGAAATCAGATCAGGATCGAAGGAGGTTCTGGCTCGGGGGCGGTCGAACGGCCGCGCAAGGCTGCGAAGATACCGATCTGCTCGTCACGATCGGAGCGGGCCGCAGCTTGGAGAACCATCGATGCGTCGGACAGCATCATCGATCCGCCCGACGCCATCATAGCGATGCAGCCGGCCAAGCCGCACTTGCACGGCTTTTGAGATGCGTCCTTCTCCATCGCCGACATGCAATCCGGCATCGACGCCATGTCGCTCGTTGCCATCGCTGACATGTCCATCGCACCTGCCGGGGCGGCAAGCGCCTGGGCCGGCTGCTGCACAGCAAGCCCGGCCATCACGCCGATCAGCATCAGGAAAAGGAATAGGCGCTTCACATGCATTTCCTGCGGGGCGCCTTTGAAACTGTCAATCGGCCAAGTCTTCTTCGCGAGATCATCGATTTGGTTACATGATGAAATCGAAAGCCCCGCTCTGTTGCCCGTGCTTGGGAAAACAGGGCGGGGCAACACCCGTTATTGCGGGCGCTTACCGTGCTTGCGGAGCCACGCCTGTAGCTCTGCAATATCCTTTTCCTGCTTGGTGATCGTCATCTGCGCCATCTGCCGCGTCTCGGCATCCTTGGCGTCGCGCACCGCGACACGCGACATGGTGATCGCGCCGCGGTGATGCTCGATCATCTTGCGGGTCCACATTTCCGATGGGTCGCCCTGCTTCGCGGCCATCATCTTCTGGTGCATGTCCATCTCGGCCTGACCGTACGGATTGCCGGCCATCATCGTGGCCATGTCGTCGTGGTTCATGCCCTTCATCTGGCTATGATCCATGCCCTGCATCCCGCCCTGCTGCGCGAGCGCGGGGGTGGCGAGGATCGCAAAGGCTGCAAACATCGGTATCAAACGCATTCTCGATCTCCTCGGTGATTACTCAACCTTCTACGCGGCACACATCGCATCCCTCACGCCGTCAGCGGATCGGCTGTAGGGTGTTCACCCCGGCGCTCTCGTCGGTTTCGGGCGGGGGAGGGGGAACCTGCTTGTCGCGGTAGGACGGTAGGTCCGGCGCGCCGTTCGGCGTGGGGTGCGCTTCCAGCCGCGCAATCATCCGCTTCATGTCTGTGATTTCGCGAACCTGGGCATCGATGATCCCATCGGCCAGTCGGCGAACTTCGGGATCTTTGATGTGCGCCCGCTCGCTCGTCATGATCGCGATCGAGTGGTGTGGGATCATCGCCTTCATATAGCTCACGTCGTCCACCGTCTCCTGGCTGCGGACCAGCCATAAGGCGAGCGCGAAGACCACGACGCTACCGGCCAGGATCGCCAAATTGACGGTCCGGTTCTTATACATCGACCACATGAAGCCGAGCATGATGACGGCCATCGTCGCTCCCATGACGACGGCCATCCACATTCGGGTCTGGCTATATTCGACGTGACTCCACGTGTAGGTGTTCAGATACATCAGACCGAACATCACGATGGTCGAAGTCGCGATCATCGCGGCAAAACGACCGTAACCCGTTCCGCTACTTTTCTCGTGGTTATCCATCTTCGTGTTTCCCTATTTGCGCCCCCGCGTCTTTCATCGTCAGAACCACACCCGCACACCGGCCACGAAGCTCGTAGTGGTTGGATCTTTGCCCTCGGCGCGTGTGAAATCGGCGGTACGTCCGGTCTGTGCGACATAGGAGACGCCGATATAGGGCGCGAACTGCCGCCTGATGTCGTAGCGGAGCCGGAGCCCCAGCTCGGCGTCGGTCAGCCCCGCGCCAAGCCGGTTTTCGGGCACGTCCTGCGCCGATAGGTTGAACTCGACCCGCGGCTGAAGGATCAGCCGCTGCGTGATGCGCTGGTCGTAATACCCCTCGAGGCGACCGAGCAGATCCCCCTTGGTCGACAGGAACAAAGCGCCCTCGACCTCGAACATATAAGGCGAAAGACCCTCGAACCCGACGGTCGCATAGGTGCGGTTGGGTGACGGCTGGAAGTCGTGGCGGACGCCTGCCTGAAGGTTGAAGTACGGCCCGACGGCTCGACTGTAAAGCGCCTGGACTTCGGCACTTTCGACACCCTCGCGTAACGCGCCCTCGCCCTCGCTTTTCAGCCACAAGCGATTGATGTCACCGCCGAACCACGCCTCGCCATCCCAACGATATCCGTCGCGGCCTTGGCGTGCCTGATATTCGGCGAGATTGAACATGACCTGGTAGAAGGGCTGGCCGCCTTGCTCGAACATCATGTCGTGCCGCGCCTTGGCCATATCGGCCGGCGCGAACTGACGATCGGCGTAATGATCCATCGGCGGCGCGGGAGCCGGTGCGTTCCCGGCGGAAAGCGCCGTGCCGGTCTGCTCCATTGCGGACATTGCCATCCCGACCATGCCCGGCATGGCCTGCATATCACGGCCGCTGTGCTGCTCGCCGGACATATTCATCCCCGGCATTGCCTGCTGAGCGCCCTGTGGAGCCGTTTGGCCGCTCGCGGGCATCTCCATTCCCTGCATGGATTGGGACGCGCCCGGCGCTGGCTGTGAGGCATCGCCGGGCATGGCCATGCCCGGCATCGCCGAATGGTCCATGCCCGCCATGCCGGCCATCGGGTCAGCCGTGGTTTTCGCGGGCGCCTTGCGCTTCGCGGCAACGGGCTTCGCCTTGGCACGCTTGGCTGGCGCGGACGATTTGGCCGCAGGTTTCTTTTGAGCCGGCATCGTCATGCCGGGCATGTTCATGCCCTGCATCGACTGCGCAGCGACCGGAGCCGCGAGGGTGAGCATGGCGACCGACGCCAACATGGGAGCGAGGCGCGTCATGCGGCGTCTCCCCGCGGACGGACACTCACGGTTCGCATCATGCCGGCGTGCATGTGGTAAAGGAGATGGCAGTGGAACGCCCAATCGCCGACCGCATCGGCAGTAAAATCCCACGTTACCTTGCCGCCTGGCTGGACGATGACGGTGTGTTTGCGCGGCGCATGATCGCCATGCCCCGTCACCAGCTCGAAAAAGTGCCCGTGGATATGGATCGGGTGCCCCATCATGCTGTCGTTGATGAGGTTGATCCGCACGCGCTCGCCTTCGAGGAAGGGGATCGGCTCCATCATGTCGGACATCTTCACGCCGTCGAACGACCACATGAAGCGCTCCATGTTGCCGGTCAGGTGAATGTCGAGGCTGCGGCTGGGAGCCCGCACGTCCGGGTTGCGTTCCAGCGCCATCAAGTCCCGGTAGACCAGCACCTTGTGGCCGACATTCTCAAGCCCCTGACCGGGGTCGCCGGTGCGATCCATCGGCATCGGCGAGATCGTCTGGACACCCGGTCCCTTCTTGACCTGCGGGGCTTTGGAGAAGTCGCGCATCTTCATGGACCCCATGTCCATGCCGGCCATGCCCTGCTGGCCGCCCATCGAACTATGGTCCATCCCCGCCATGCCGCCCGCGCTGCCGCCCGTCGCCATCGCACCGTGGTTCATCGCCGAATGATCCATCCCTGACATTGTGCCGCCTTGCGGCATTCCGCCCATTCCCATCGCGCCTGCTGCCATGCCGGCGCCGGGGGTGGTGAGACCGGCGGACGGGTTTTTCTCATTGGTCGGGTCGGGGCCGCGCATCCCGCCGTTCGACATATCCATGCCGCCCATCGACGACATATCCATGCCCATGTCCTTCATCGTCGCGAGCGGGCGCGGACGAAGCGCAGGCACCTCGGCCGCCATGCCGGGGCGCGGGGCCAGGGTGGCGCGCGCCAAGCCGGATCGGTCGATCGCCTCGCCGACAAGCGTGTAGGCGCGGTCGTCGATCGGAGTGACGATTGCGTCGTAGGTTTCGGCGACACCGATCTGGAACTCGTCCACCTCGACCGGCATGACGTTTTGCCCGTCAGCCTGGACGATGCTGAGCTTGAGACCGGGGATGCGGACATTGAAGGTTGTCATCGACGATGCATTGATGACGCGTAGTCGCACGCGCTGCCCGGGCGTGAACAGCGCGGTCCAGTTGTCGCGCGGGCCGTGACCGTTCACGAGATAGGTATAGGCGGGGCCGGTCGCGTCGGAAATATCGGTGGGGTCCATCCGCATCCTGCCCCAATCCACGCGGTCCTTGAGCGGCTGATCCTTGCCGGAAAGCAGGCCGGCGAGGGTCTGACGCTGATAGTTGAAGTGACCGGGGTCGACTTTCATGTCGCGGAAGATGGTAGCCGGGCTGAGCTGGCTGTGGTCGGACAGCACGATGACGTGTTCGCGGTCGGACTGCACCGGATCGGCGCCGGCAGGATCGATCACGATCGGCCCGTAATGCCCAAGCTGTTCCTGAAGCCCGGAATGGCTGTGATACCAATACGTGCCGTTCTGCCGGATCGGAAACTCGTAGAGGAAGCTCGAACGGGGCTTGATGCCGGGAAACGAGATGCCGGGCACCCCATCAAACTGCGGGGGAACTAGCAGTCCATGCCAGTGGATCGAACTGTCCTCGTCGAGATCGTTGATGACATTGAGACGAACGGTCTGCCCCTCGCGCAACCGGATCAGCGGGGCCGGCACGGTGCCGTTGATGCCGATCGCCTTGGACGCGCGGCCATCGATCATCATCGTCTGGCGCGCGATCCGGAGCGTAATGTCGTTGCCGGTGACGGTCGGCAGCGGCGTGATGATGCCTGCCGAATTGGTCTGCGCCCATGCCGGCATGTAGGCCGACAGCGCGAGTCCGCCGCCTGCAAGGGCGGCACCGCGTAGCATCTGGCGTCGGTCGATAATGCGGCTCATACGATCCTCAAGGCTTTCGATCGGGGATGTCCCCCTAGCCTTGATACGCGGTGCGTCGCGCTACCCCTCAACGATCGCCTAATTGCTCGAGCAGCTTGGCACGCGCGCGATAAAGCCGCGTTTCCACCGCCTTCTCGCTGATCGACAACACCGCCGCGGTTTCCGCCTGGCTCAAGCCTTCGATCGTCCGCAAAACCAGCGGCTCCTTCAAGGCAACGGGGAGGGCAGCGATGGCGCGTGTCACCCGGTCCAGCTCCTGCCGATCGCTGGCGGCGTCGTCGATCGGCACCTGATCGTCTGTAACCGCCTCGGCCTCGATGCCGACCGGGATCGCGAATGAGAGGAAGCGGCGCACGGTCCGCTTGCGTCCCCAATCACGGCATTTGTTGAGCGCGATCGTGGAAAGCCACGCCCGCATCGACCGATTGCCATCGTAGCGTGGCATGGCCTGGTGGGCGGCGACGAAGGTCTCCTGCAACAGGTCCAGCGCCTCGTCGGGTTCACCGACGCAGGCGCGGACCATCCGGAAAATCGGTTGCCGATGGCGACGCATGATCTCGGCAAAGGCCGCTTCCCGCCCCGCGATGCTGAGCGTCGCAAGCTCGGCCTCGGTGAGCGAGGTCCAGTCTAGACTCAACGCTGATCGTCGGTGAGCGCCTTCACCACCGCCTGGTCGAACTGCCCGGTCTGGTTCGGCCGGAGAAGCTGTCGCATGGCGAATATATGCGCGAGCGTAGCCTTCTGAAGCTCGCCCATGACGGCGTGGCTCCGATCGACTGCCGCGACAACGCGCGGTCCGTTGCCGTGTTCGACTTCGATAGCCTCCGCGAGACGGGCATTGTCGGCCCGCAACTCCAGCTCGAAGGCGCGTCGTTGGACCGCGAAGCGCTGTTCCAAGACTTGCAGGCGTGCCTGCTGGTCTGCGTCCAGCGCCAGCTTATGATGCAACACCTCGTGCAGCTCCGCGCCGGGCTGCACCGGCGAGGGAAGAAGTGCCCGCCCGATGAACACACCGCCGATCGCCGCAACAAAGCAGGCGATCACGCACACTATCAGCCGGACGCGACCGCTCATGGCGCGCCGGCAAGCAAGATCGACGGGGCGAGCGGCGACATTGGCCCGAGTGGCGAGAGCGCAGACACAGCCCCGGCCTCTCTGGCCGGAAAGCCCGCGCCAAATACGCCCATGACGAGCGCTACGGCGATCGTCACCGCGCCGATGCCGGTGCCGGCTCGCGCCGCTGGCCGCGCCGCGATGCGCGCAAGCACCCTGGCTTCCATTCCGTCGAGGCTGGCTTGCACGGGAGCGTGCGCCATCCTCGTCAACACTGCGTCGAGGTCATCCATGTCGTTCACTCCACCCCTCTAGCATAGGTTACGCATGCCGTAGCCCAATCCCTCAACACGACCTTTCGAGGGGTAGTCGATTGGGGCGCGTAACGAAGGATAGTCCCTATTACGAAGGAGCCATCCATGCGCCGCTTCCCTGTCCTGATCGCCACTGCCGCTAGCCTTGCACTCGCCGGCACCGCCTACGCGCACCCCAAACTGCTGTCTGCGAGCCCGTCCGCGAATGCGACCGTTGCCAAGCCGACGCATATCGAGCTGCATTTCAGCGAAAAGCTGATGCCAGCCTTTTCCAAGGCCGAGCTGACTATGGCGGCCATGCCTGGGATGGCCGCCATGAAGATGGCCAGCGTAGCAAAACTGGGGCCTGATGGTCGTACGCTGATCGTCACTCCCAACGGCTCGCTCCCGCACGGCCGCTATAGCGTGGCATGGCAGGTGGTCTCGACAGACACGCACAAGGTCGCCGGAAGCTATGCCTTTGCGGTGAAGTAAGACGATGACCGATTGGTCGCTGATCGGCATCCGCTTCGCGCTCTACCTGACGCTGGCGGCGCTGTTCGGCCTCGCTGCATTCGGCATCTATGGGCTGCGAGCCGACGAGCGCGGTGATGCGCTCGGGCTGCGCGCATGGCTGGTCGGCAGCGCCGCCCTCGGCCTCTTATTCTCGGCCGCCTGGATCGTGCTGATGGCATCCTCGATGGCGGGAACGCCAGCGTGGCCGATCGATGGCGAAGCGATCGGCGCGCTGCTCACCGGCTCTGCGATCGGGGTGGCCTGGAAGCTCCGCATGGTCGCGCTCATCGTCGCTGGGGTAGCGGCAATGATGATTGCTCGCCACGGAATCTGGCTGTGCATCGTCGCCCTTTGCGGCGTCGTTGCGATCGGCACGCTGGCATGGACCGGGCACGGTGCGATGGATGACGCCGCGATCGGCTGGGTTCACCTCGGTGCCGATATTCTGCACCTGGTCGCTTCGGCGACTTGGGTCGGCGCCTTGTTCGGGCTGATCCTTCTTGTCTCGCGGCCCGCTGCGCGGGTCGATGCAGCACACCTCGAACTGACGCACCGCGCGCTGTACGGGTTCGGGATGGTCGGAACGGTCGTGGTCGCTACGATCGTCGTCACCGGCTTGATCAACGGCTGGATGTTGGTCGGTGTCGACCACCTCACGGACCTCGGCAAGTCGCTCTATGGTCAGCTCCTGCTCGCCAAGCTGATGCTGTTCGCAGCCATGCTCGGTCTTGCCGCCCTCAACCGCTTTCGGTTGACGCCGACCTTTGAGCGATCGATCGCCAGTGCCGATCATCGCAGGGCTCTGGGTACGTTGCGCGCGAGCCTCGTCACCGAGACCGGGTGCATCGTCGTCATCCTCGGCCTCGTCGCCTGGCTGGGGACCCTCGCTCCCCCTGCATCGGCGACGTGAGGATCGGCCGGGCGGTCCTCGTGGCTGCCGGCCTCCTGCTCTGATGTATCAATCGGCGGACCACTGCCGTTTGTTTCCAAGGGCAACCGACCCAGGCCGCGTAGATTCCGATAGTTGACCATCGCAGCGGATAGGCCTTGACCCTGACACGATGTCAGACCCTACATGCTTTCGGGTCGAAGGAGTCTCACGCCATGAACGCCCCTCATTCCCATACGCCTCAAGCCAGCGGGTGCGGCTGTTCCGGGCAGAGTACCACTGAGCCTGCGGCCGCGAATGTCTCTTCCGCGCCAGCGGCTTGCTGCTCGGGTGGAGCGGCTGAGGGGCCTCCTGAGACGGCCAAACACGAGGAGCATCACCCTGAGGCTCGAGGTTGCTGCGCTGGCGGCAAGGTCTCTGAAGGCGCAGCGACAGTTACGGACCCGGTGTGCGGGATGACGGTCGATCCGGCGAAAACGGCGCATCATGCCGAGCACGCCGGCCAAACCTATCATTTCTGCAGCGCCGGTTGCCGGACCAAATTCGTTGCCAACCCTAACGCCTATCTTGGCAACAAGCCGAAGCCTGAGCCAACGGCGACGCCGGGAGCTATCTGGACGTGTCCCATGCACCCGCAAATCCGCCAGGAGGGACCGGGGACGTGTCCGATTTGCGGCATGGCGCTCGAACCGGAAGAACCGTCGCTCGATGATGGGCCTAATCCGGAACTGGTCGACTTCACACGTCGGCTGTGGGTGGCGGGCGTGCTCGCCGTGCCGCTGCTGGCAATCTCGATGGTCGCCGAAATGCTCGGCGTCCATGTCGTCAGTCCTGCCGCATCGCCTTGGGTACAGCTGGCGCTAAGCGCCCCGATCGTACTGTGGGCAGGCTTGCCGTTTTTTCAGCGAGGATGGACCTCGCTTCGCACCCGCCATCTCAATATGTTCACGCTGATATCTATCGGGGTCGGTGCAGCCTTCCTATACAGCCTGGTCGCGACGGTCGCGCCCGGCATCTTCCCGCCGACCTTCCGCATGCACGGCGGCGTGGTCCCGGTCTATTACGAGGCGGCCGGAGTGGTGGTAGCCTTGGTGCTGCTCGGACAGGTCCTTGAACTGCGTGCCAGGGCTGCAACCGGGCGCGCGATCCGCGCCCTCATGGATCTTGCCCCCAAGACGGCGCGCCGGGTGCGATCAGACGGATCCGAGGAGGAAGTCAGCCTTGCCGACGTGGCGGCCGGTGATCGGCTACGCGTTCGTCCCGGGGATGCGATCCCCGTCGACGGCGTGGTGGTCGAGGGACGCTCCTCGGTCGATGAATCCATGCTCACCGGCGAGCCGGCCCCTGTCCTCAAGGAGGTCGAGGCGGCCGTCACGGGTGGAACGGTCAACGGCACGGGCAGCCTGGTCATGGAAGCGCGCGCGGTCGGGTCGGATACGATGCTCGCCCGCATCGTCCGTATGGTCGCAGACGCGCAGCGCAGCCGTGCCCCGATCCAGGCGGTCGCCGATCAGGTGTCTGGCTGGTTCGTGCCGTTGGTCGTGCTGGTTTCGATCGCGACGTTCGTGGTGTGGTCGCTGGTCGGTCCTGAGCCGCGCATGGGCCACGCCATGCTCAATGCCATTGCCGTGCTTGTCATCGCCTGCCCCTGCGCGCTGGGTCTCGCTACGCCCATGTCGATCATGGTCGGGACTGGCCGCGGGGCTCAGGCCGGCGTTCTGGTGAAGAACGCGGAAGCGCTACAGGGGCTAGAGAAAGTCGATACACTGGTCATCGACAAGACGGGCACGCTCACGGAAGGCAAGCCTAAGCTCATCGCGGTCCAGACGATCGGCGCCGTCGTGGAGAACGACATGCTCGCCCTCGCTGCGGCCGTCGAAGGGCAATCGGAACACCCGCTCGCACACGCGATCGTCGTTGCCGCCAAGGATCGAGAATTGCAGCTCGGCACGGTCACGGACTTCGCCTCGCAAACCGGTCTAGGGGTCAGCGCCAAGGTCAATGGCCGTTCGGTCGTGATCGGGAACGCCGAGCAAATGAGCCGGATTGGCGCTGATCCCAAGGCGCTTGATGCCGATGCCGATCGTCATCGTGGCGACGGTGCAGGCGTAATCCTGGTGGCGATCGACGGCGCTCTTGCCGGCTTGCTCGCGGTCGCCGATCCGGTGCGCGACAACGCCGGCGAGGCAATTGCCGCGCTTCGCCAGCAGGGGCTTCGCGTCATCATGCTGACCGGTGACAATCAGACGACTGCCGATGCGGTCGGCCGCGCTGTCGGCGGACTCGACGACGTGCGCGCCGGTCTGCGCCCGGAAGACAAGGCGCGTATCATCGGTGAGCTGAAGGCGAGCGGTGCCAAGGTCGCGATGGCCGGCGACGGAATCAATGATGCGCCCGCTCTGGCGGCTGCTGATGTGGGCCTCGCGATGGGCACGGGAACAGACGTCGCGATCGAAAGCGCCGGCATAACGCTCACGCGCGGCGATCTCTCGGCGATCGTGCGTGCCCGCAAGCTCGCGCACGCGACGATGCGGAATATCCGCCAGAACCTGTTCTTCTCGTTCTTGTTCAACGGGATCGGCGTGCCCGTCGCGGCCGGGGTGCTCTACCCCGTGGCTGGCATTTTGCTCTCGCCGATGCTGGCTGGCGCGGCGATGGCGCTCTCGTCCCTCACCGTAGTCCTCAACGCGCTGCGGTTGAACACGGTGAAGCTATGAACATCGGGGCGGCATCGGATGCCAGCGGCGTCTCGCAGCGCATGATTCGCCATTACGAGAAAATCGGTTTGGTGCCCGCGCCGCCCCGGCGCGGGAGCTACCGTGACTACTCGGATGCCGACATTCATCGGCTGCGCTTTATCGCCAACGCGCGCGACCTGGGGTTCCCGATCGAGGAAATCCGCACGCTGCTGGGACTCTGGTCGGATCGCGCGCGGTCGAGCGCCGAAGTGAAGGCCCTCGCCCAATCGCGCGCTGCCGAACTGGGCCGCAAGGTCCGCGCCTTGGAAGCAATGCGCCGATCACTCACTGAACTTGCTCAGTCCTGTCACGGAAATGATCGCCCCGATTGCCCTATCATCGAACGTTTGGCCGAATAGCTTCTAAGGCTAATAGTTACTCGACCGCCCCAAGGGTCAAAACCAAACGGTTGCGACACCAGTGAGGGGCCGATCATAGCTATGCGAACCCCAAAAAGATTGCCGGTGCCTATTCCACCAATTCTTCGCGTACACGGGTTTTAAATCGCGTCATCCGGGATGACCGCTTCTGGCCGAAGCCGCCGTCCAAGGCGGCTGGTTCGAAAGACCGGAATGTCCCAAACCTGGTCATCCCCGAAGTTGATGCTGCGCATGACCTTATGGAAGCTTTCATGGTTCGTCTCGGCGGCCAAGAACGACGAGGAATGGCGCGTAGCTACCGCTGGTACGCCAACGGGAGCTTACCTGCCTCTTGAGCCCAATCGGAAGCTGGCAGCGACAAAGCCGGGCGGAACGACGTCAAGTTTGCATCGATATCGTCGCGCAAAGTCACGCAGCGTCGTTCCTCTAAAGCAGGATACGCGCGACTTTACGTGATCGGCGCGCGTGGTGCGGCCGTAGCCGGATTTCGCGAAATGACACCTACCAGACTGCTCGTTGGCCAGATTGTGCTTGTCTTCGCGATCGTGATCGCGGGCGTCTGGGGCGCGACGCAGTGGGCGGCGGCGATGCTGGCGTATCAGCCCGAACTCGGTCCGGCCTGGATGATTGCCTTCGGGCACCGGATCTACGCTCCCTGGGCGCTGTTCGACTGGTGGTATCACTATGAAGCCTATGCTCCTCGCGTCTTCAACAAGGCCGGTATGCTGGCCGGGGCGAGCGGATTTTTCGCCTGTGGCGCCGCGATTGGAGGCTCCCTCTGGCGCGCACGCGCGCTCGGAAACGTCACTACCTACGGGTCGGCACGCTGGGCAGCAGTCCATGAAATCGAGAAGGCTGGCCTATTCCGCGACGTCGGCGTCTTCCTCGGGATCCTACACGGTCGCTACTTGCGGCATGACGGGCCTGAACACGTCATGGCGTTCGCGCCCACGCGCTCGGGCAAGGGTGTTGGGCTTGTGGTGCCGACATTGTTGTCATGGACTGGCTCGGTGCTGGTTCACGACATCAAGGGCGAAAACTGGCAGCTGACAGCTGGTTGGCGCTCGCTCTTCTCGCACACCCTTCTGTTCAATCCGACCGATCCGATGTCCGCACGCTACAACCCTCTGATCGAGGTACGGCGCGGCGAAAACGAGGTGCGCGACACCCAGAACATCGCAGACATTTTGGTCGATCCCGAAGGAGCGCTCGAGCGGCGCAGTCACTGGGAAAAAACCAGCCACTCCCTGTTGGTCGGCGCGATCCTGCACGTTCTGTATGCAGAGGAGGAGAAGACGCTCGCGCGGGTCGCGACCTTCCTGTCCGATCCGCAGCGTACGTTTCTCGAAACGCTCAAGCGGATGATGAACACCAATCATCTCGGCGACGACAAATATCCGCGCGTGCACCCGGTTGTCGCATCAGCCGCACGCGAACTGCTCGACAAGTCGGAGAATGAGCGCTCCGGGGTTCTGTCGACCGCAATGTCGTTCCTCGGCCTGTATCGTGATCCCACAATCGCAGCCGTCACGTCGCGATGTGACTGGCGGATCGCCGACCTGATCGAGGGCAAACGTCCGGTTTCGCTCTATCTCGTCACGCCGCCTTCCGACATTTCGCGAACCAAGCCGCTTGTCCGCCTCATTCTCAACCAGATCGGCCGACGGCTGACCGAGCATCTCGATGGTGAGAGATCCAAGACCGGGCGCCATCAATTGCTGATGATGCTCGACGAGTTCCCGGCACTCGGTCGGCTCGACTTCTTCGAGACTGCACTCGCCTTCATGGCCGGTTACGGCATCCGAGCCTTCCTGATCGCACAGTCGCTCAACCAGATTTCCAAGGCTTACGGCGAGAATAACGCGATCCTCGACAACTGCCATGTGCGCGTCGCGTTCAGCACCAACGACGACCGCACCGCCAAGCGCATCTCCGATGCGCTCGGCACCGCGACCGAGCAGCGCGCGATGCGCAACTATGCCGGGCATCGCCTTGCGCCATGGCTCGCCCACGTCATGGTCAGCCGGCAAGAGACCGCGCGTGCGTTGCTGACGCCCGGCGAGGTCATGCAGCTTCCGCCGACCGATGAACTCGTCCTGATATCCGGCATGGCGCCGATCCGGGCTACCAAATTGCGCTATTTCATGGACCGGAATTTCCGTGGTCGCGTGCTTGCGCCGCCGACTCTGGCTCTCGACGGCTATGCCGATCGTCCGGCACCGCGCACCAATCCATGGGGGGCCCTCGCGCGCCGGCCAGATCCACGACTCGAGCGGATTCTCGAGGAAGCCGCGCCGACGATTAGCGATGCATCGAGCGAAGACGGGGGTGTTCAGCAACAACGCCATCCAGAGCTTGCCGACGAGCCGCAGGCCAAGCCTATCGCACCTGAACAGCAGGTTTTCGCGGGCATGTTCGACGAGGTGGACGATCCGGGAACCGACCTTCGCGCGATCAACCAAACGCGCTCGACGAACGCGCTCACCAAGGCGGTGGCGATCGATGAAGGCGCGGGACGCGACGCCCCGGTGCCAGCATTCGGGAACGGTCGATGAAGCCCCGGCATCACATCTATTTGAGTGAAAGCCGGAGCGCTGAGCTCGAAGCACTCGCCAATGATTCCGGGGCACCCAAGTCGGCGATCGTGGAGGATGCTTTGCGCGACTTCCTGCGACAACGTGGAACGCGCGAGCTGGATCAGACTTTCGGTCCAAGGTTCGATCGGCTGCAGCGCGAGCTCGTAACGCTGAGACGCGACTTCGACGTCCTGTTCGAGAGCTTTGCAGCCTTCGTTCGCTACGAGCTCACTATCAACCCGCCAATGCCGGAGAACGACCCTGCCCGAATTGCGCAGGGGCGGGAGCGCTACCGCGAATTCGTGCGGCAGGTCGGACGTCAGGTCGAAGCGCGTCAGCGCAAGATCGCCGGTGGTGAATCTGAGGTCCTCCCATGAGCCGGGACGAATCCACCGACCGCCGCAGGGCGATGCTGCGCAGCGCGATGGGGCCTGCCATTGTCGCGGCACTGTCCGACCCGTTCGTGCTCGAGATCATGGTCAATCCCGATGGCTCGCTTCGGCTTGACCGTTTGGGCGAAGGCCGGACCGACACCGGGGTCCAGTTCGACCCTGTTCAGGTCGAGCGTATCATCCGCCTGGTCGCAAGCCATTCGCGCGCCGAGGTACATGGCGCCGCACCGATCGTATCGGCAGAGCTTCCGTCTCATGGTGAAGGGGCAGGCGAGCGGTTTGAGGGACTGTTGCCGCCGGTCTCGATCGCGCCGTGTTTTTCGATCCGCAAGCCGGCGCAGCGCGTCTACACGCTCATCGATTATGTGAACGACGGCATCATGTCCGCGGACACCGCACGGTTGTTGTCGCTGGCGGTGGTCGCACGTCGCAACATCCTTGTCGTCGGCGGAACGAGTTCGGGCAAGACGACGCTCGCCAATGCTCTGCTCGCCGAAATGGCACATCTCGACGAACGCGTGATCCTGATCGAGGACACGCGCGAGCTGCAATGCCCGGCGGCCGACACGGTAGCGCTTCGCACTCGCGCAGGATTTGTCAGCATGGCGGATCTCGTTCGCTCGACGCTGCGGCTTCGCCCCGACCGGATCATCGTCGGCGAGGTTCGCGGCCCCGAGGCGCTCGACATGCTCAAGGCCTGGAACACCGGCCACCCCGGCGGCATCGCGACGGTCCATGCCAACAGCGCGGTGTCGGCGCTCTATCGGATCGAGCAGTTGGTGCAGGAGGCCGTGGTCACCGTTCCCCGGCGGCTGATTGCCGAAGCAATCGACACGATCGTGTTCATCGCCGGCCGCGGCACCGCGCGCCGCGTCGAAACGCTCGCCCGTGTCGTCGGGCTCGATCCGAACGGCGATTACGCCGTGCTCGCGCTTTCAGAGACTTCCACCAGCGCAAACCAAGGAGATTGACTATGCGCACGTCACGCCTGCCTCGTCGTTCCTCGACCCTCATGCTGAGTGCCGCCGCCGCCTTGGCGATGACGGTCACCCACCAGGCGACCGCCGCCGGAACGGGAATGCCGTGGGAGCAGCCGCTCCAGCAAGTGCTCGATTCCGTTCAGGGGCCCGTTGCCAAGATCGTCGCAGTAATGGTGATCATCACCACCGGCCTTACCCTCGCCTTCGGCGAGACCGCAGGCGGCTTCCGCCGGCTCATCCAGATCGTCTTCGGGCTTTCGATCGCCTTTGCCGCGTCGTCCTTCTTCTTGAGCTTCTTCAGCTTCGGCGGCGGGGCGCTGATCGCATGATCGGGTCCGGCCAGCACATCGCCGGCTTCGAGGCGCCGATCCATGGCGCGCTCGGGGTGCCCATCCTGCTCGGGGGCGCACCGCGCGGTATCGCGATCGTCAACGGAACGATCGCCGCCGCCTTCGGCCTCGGGCTCCAGCAATGGCTGGTCGGACTGGTCCTCTGGGCGGGCGGGCACAGTCTCGCGGTGTTCGCCGCCAGGCGCGATCCGGATTTCGCCCCCGTCCTGCTCCGCCACCTCCGGCAGAAGGGGTATTTCGCATGCTGAACCTGCGGGAATACCGCCAGCGTGCCGACCGGCTGGCCGATCATCTTCCTTGGGCCGCTCTGGTGGCACCGGGGGTGGTGCTCAACAAGGACGGCAGCTTCCAACGGATGCTCGCGTTTCGTGGCCCAGATCTGGAGAGCGCGACAGAGGCGGAACTGGTCTCGGCCTGTGCGCGTGCCAACAACGTCCTGAAACGCTTCGGCTCGGGCTGGGCGCTGTTCTTCGAGGCCGAGCGGCGCGAAGCTATTGGGTACCCCGACAGCGTGTTTCCGGACGTCGCGTCGCGGCTGATCGACGAGGAGCGCCGCGCGACCTTCCAGGCTGAGGGCGCCCATTTCGAAAGCCGTTTTCACCTCACATTGACGTGGCTTCCGGGCGCTGATGGTGCAGACGCGGCAGGCCGGTCGATGATCGAGCGGCCCGAGGATGCAAAGGGCAGGGACTGGCGGGCAAGTCTCGCCGCATTCGTCGCAGAGACCGACCGCATCCTCGATCTGCTCGCCGGCTTCATGCCCGAGGTGCGTGGACTCGGGTCCGCCGAAACCCTCACCTACCTTCACAGCACGATCTCGACCCGCCGCCATCACGTCGGCGTGCCCGAGACGCCGATGTATCTCGACGGGGTGCTCGCCGACACGCCGTTGGTCGGTGGTCTTGAGCCACAACTCGGTGACCTGCACCTGCGTACCGTGACCGTGATGGGCTTTCCCAACCTTAGTCGACCCGGAATTCTCGACGCGCTCAACCACCAGGACTTCGGGTATCGCTGGGTTACTCGCTTCATCGCACTCGACAAGACCGAAGCCACCAAGGCGCTGACCAGGATACGGCGGCAGTGGTTCAACAAGCGCAAGTCGATCACCGCGATCCTGCGCGAAGTGATGTACAACCAGCCAGCGCAACTCCTCGACAGCGACGCCGACAACAAGGTGATCGACGCCGATCTCGCGCTCCAGGCGCTCGGAAGCGATTATGTCTCGTTTGGATATCTGACGACAACGATCACCGTTGCCGATGCCGACCGCGCTCGCGCCGACGAGAAGGTGCGTAGCGTCGAGCGCATCGTCAATGGGCTCGGGTTCACCTGCTTGCGAGAGGGCATCAACGCCGTCGAGGCATGGCTTTCATCGCTGCCTGGACAGGTTTACGCCAATGTTCGCCAGCCGCTCGTCCACACGCTCAACCTCGCGCATCTGATGCCGCTGTCATCGGTCTGGGCGGGCCCCACCGAAAACACGCATCTTGGCGGGGCACCATTGTTGACCGCGCAGACGGCGGGCTCGACCCCGTTCCGGCTGTCTACGCACGTTGGCGATGTCGGCCACATGCTGGTCGTCGGCCCCACCGGCGCGGGAAAGTCCGTGTTGCTCGCCCTCATCGCATTGCAATTCCGCCGCTATCAGGGTGCGCAACTCTATATTTTCGACAAGGGCTACTCGGCGCGCGCCGCGGTACTGGCCATGGGAGGCGCGCATCACGCGCTCGGCCTCGGCGCTGAAACGAGAGGGCAGGGCGGTATCGCGTTCCAGCCGCTGCGTGACATCGACGCGCCTGCCGAACGCGCCTGGGCGGCCGAATGGGTCACCGCGCTGTTCGCGCACGAAAAGATCGTCATAACCCCCGAGATCAAGGAGGCAGCCTGGTCGGCACTGGGGAGTCTCGCCTCGGCCCCGGAGGAAGAGCGAACCCTCACCGGCCTATCGCTGCTGCTTCAGTCCAACGCGTTGCGATCCGCGCTCATGCCCTACACGTTGGAGGGGCCATACGGTCGGCTGCTCGACGCCGCCGAAAGCGGGCTCCAGTTCGGGGATATCCAGTGTTTCGAGACTGAAGCGCTGATGGGGCAGGCGGGTGTGGTCGCGCCGGTGCTGACTTATCTGTTCCATCGCCTCGAGGAGCGGTTCGATGGTCGACCCACGCTGCTGATCCTCGACGAGGCCTGGATCTTCCTCGACCATCCATTGTTCGCCGCGCGCATACGCGAGTGGTTGAAAACGCTCCGCAAGAAGAATGTCGCGGTGCTGTTCGCGACGCAGAGTCTCGCCGATATCGCCGACAGCAGCATAGCGCCCGCCATCATCGAAAGCTGCCCGCAGCGTATCCTATTGCCCAACGACCGCGCGATCGAACCTCAATCGCGCTCCGCTTATGAGCGGTTCGGACTCAACGACCGCCAGATCGAACTGATCGCCCGCGCAACGCCCAAGCGGCAATATTACCTCCAATCGACCCGCGGCAATCGGCTCTTCGAACTTGGTCTGGGGCCGGTCGCTCTGGCGCTTTGTGGAGTGTCGGATCCGGAGTCGCAGAAACGCATCGATGCCCTGCTCGCCGAGCACGGTGCCGAGAGCTTCGCCACGCACTGGCTCAGTGAGGTCGGCCTCGACTGGGCAGCGACACTGCTCAGCTTTCTCGCAGATTCCCAACCGCAACCATCAGACTTGGAGATGCCGTCATGATTTTGCTCAGCCCAATTCGCCCGGTCCGCTTGCATACCATCTCCAAACGGGGTTCCGGCGTGACCCTTGCCATACTTCTGACGCTTGCGAGCGTGCCGGTCCGCGCACAATGGACGGTGTTCGACCCGACCAACTATTCGCAGAACCTGCTCACCGCCGCGCGCTCGCTTCAGCAGATCAACAACCAGATCCAGTCGCTGCAAAATCAGGCGACGATGCTTACCAACATGGCGAAGAACCTCAGCCATATCGATTTTCCCGAGCTCCAAGCGCTGCGTGAGACGCTGCAGCAGATCGACACGCTGATGGGACGAGCCAAAGCGATCGAATATCAGGTCGGCAATGTCGATGCCCAATTCCGGCAGATGTTTCCGACAAGCTTCAACGCGGCACTGACGTCGAACGGTCATGTCGCCGCTGCCAAGGCCAGGATGGATGCCTCGATGTCGGCCTATCAGGAGACGATGGGCGTGCAGGCGCAGATCGTTGCGAATGTGACCGCCGACGCCGCGACCTTGTCGGCGTTGACCGCCAAGAGCCAGAGTGCGGAAGGCGCGCTGCAGGCAGCGCAAGCGACCAACCAGCTGCTTGCGCTAATCGCCAAGCAACAGATGCAGCTCCAGAACCTGTTGGTATCGCAGGGGCGCGCCTCCGCGCTCGATCAGGCCCGGCAACTTCAGTCGCAGAGCGACAGCAGCGCCGCCACCGCAAAGTTTCTTGGTTCCGGCTCCGCCTACACGCCCAGGTAGGTGGTCGGACAGACGGCCGCGGTCCTCTCGCCGTCGCCGTCGCCGCGGGGCGCGCGGCCCCCACGCGCGCCTCGCGGCATCTTTCACGATCGGGAAGGCACTCCGATGAATGACCTCAACGTCGTCGACCAGTTCATGGCCACCTTCATTCGCTATATCGACAGCGGGTTCGGTCTCCTGGGCGGCGACGTTGCGTTCCTGACGAGTACGTTGATCGCGATCGATGTCACGCTCGCCGGTTTGTGGTGGGCAATGGGCGGCGATCAGGATGTTCTTGGCAAACTGCTAAAGAAGATTTTGTACGTCGGTGCCTTCGCCTTTATCCTCAACCGCTTCTCGACGCTCGCCGACATCATCTTCCGGTCTTTCGCAGCGGCAGGCCTGACCGCGGGCGGGGGTACGATCACCGCGGACGATTTGCTTAAACCGGGCCGCCTTGCCGCGACGGGCTTCACCGCAGCGTGGCCCTTGCTCGATCAGGTGCGGCAGCTGAGCGGCTTCACGACCTTTTTCGACAATTTCCTGACGATTGTCGTGCTGCTGTTTGCCTGGGTGATGGTGATCTGCGCCTTCTTCATCCTCGCGGTGCAGATGTTCGTGACGATCCTCGAGTTTAAACTGACCACGCTTGCGGGCTTTGTGCTGGTGCCGTTCGCGCTGTGGAATCGGACCAGCTTCCTTGCCGAGCGCGTGCTCGGTAACGTCGTCAGCTCCGGCGTAAAAGTCATGGTACTCGCCGTGATTGTGGGAATCGGCTCGGGCTTCTTCACGGATTTCACCACAGCGCTCGCGGGTCACGAGCCGGATATCGGCCAGGCCATGAGCCTGGTGCTGGGATCGCTCAGCCTGTTCGGGCTCGGCATGTTCGGACCGGGCATCGCCTCGGGTTTGGTGGCCGGCGCTCCGCAGCTTGGTGCTGGCGCCGCGATTGGGACCACGATCGGCGCCGCCGGCATAACCGCCCTTGGCGGCAGCGCGGTGGCCGGCGCCGTGAGCGCGGCCGGAGCTGGAGCGCTCGGCGCAGTCCGCGCCGGGGCGGCGATGGGATCGGCGACATCCACCGCTTATGGCCTCGGCCAGACTTCCGCGGGATTGAACACCGTCGGTGCTGGCTTGAATGGCCTAGCTCAGGCGGCTGGTGGGGCCTTGCGGCAGAAGGCCAGTGCGACGCTTGGTCTCGCTGAGGCGCGGCAATCAGGTCGCGACGCCGCTTGGTCCGCGCTGAATGGCAGCTCTAGCTCTAGTCCGCGCGGTGGTCGTTCCGATGGTGACCCGTCGGTGCCCGGATGGGCACGCGCCATGCGTCACGAGCAATCCGCGCGGCATCATCGCCACGCTGCCGTGCAGGCGCTGCGCGAGGGCGACCGCGGCGGCGCATCTGCAACCCCCGATATCAAGGAAAAGGAGGATTGATCCCATGGTCTTTAAGCGAAGCGTCCAACGCTATGGCCGCACTCCCGAGCCCGAGACTCCCTATCAGCGTGCCGGCCAAGTGTGGGACAACCGCATCGGTACCGCGCGCGCTCAGGCCAGCAATTGGCGCTTAATGGCGTTTGGTGGCCTTGCCCTCTCGAGCATGATGTCAGCGGCTCTGATCTGGCAGTCGTCACAGAGCCGTGTTACGCCCTATGTCGTCGAGGTCGATCGCCTTGGAGAGGCCCGAGCGGTCACGGCGGCCGAAGCGGGCTACCGTGCAACTGATCCGCAGATCGCGTGGCACTTGGCCAAGTTCATCGAGAACGTCCGTTCGATTTCGCTAGATCCCGTGCTGATGCGGCGAGACTGGCTATCCGCCTACGACTTCGCAACCCCCCGTGGCGCCGTAGCCCTCGGCGATTACGCGCACACCGCCAATCCGTTCGCCGCAATCGGCGATAAGGCGGTGTCGGTGCAGGTTGTCAGCGTCGTGCGCGCGTCGGATCGGTCATTTCAGATTAAGTGGATCGAGAGTGCATATGACCACGGTGCCTCCGTCGGGGTATCGCACTGGACCGGCATCCTTACGATCGCCAACCGGACACCGTCGAACGCCGAAACGCTGCGCAGGAATCCGCTGGGCATCTATGTCGACGCGATCGACTGGAGCCGCGAGCTTGATCCGTCGGCGCCCGCGCCTGCGCATCCTGCCCTTCCACCACCGGACCAAGCGCACACCGTTCCGGTCGGTTCGCCGGTTGACCCGACGCTCGCAACCCCATCCAACCAATCTCCAGAGGTTAAGCCATGAACCGCTTTCCTATCCTCGCAGTTCTGTCGACCGTGGCGATGATCGTGCCGCCCGCCAGCGCATTCCCCATCCCAGCAAAGCCAGTCCCGACTATTGTCAAGCCTGGACCTGTGCCCAGCGCGGTGCCCGCCCGGGAGGGAACCCGGGTCTCGTTGAGACCCGCGGGGCGCGTCAGCCGCCTACGTCGCCGCGCGTTACCGTCTGCCTCGGCACATGTCGCAGCGGCCAATCGAGCAGCGACGCTCGAGCCGACATCGCACGCCTATCTCAACGGAGTACAGGTCTATCCCTATGCCGAGGGCATGCTCTACCACGTGTATGCAGCGCCCGAGCGGGTGACCGACATCGCGTTGCAGCCCGGCGAGGCGCTCGGCGCGGTCGCAAGCGGTGATACCGTTCGGTGGGTGATCGGCGATACCAGCAGTGGCACCGGCGCCGAAAAGCGGACGCACGTGTTGGTAAAGCCATTCGCGACGGGGCTCACCACAAATCTCGTCATCACGACCGATCGTCGGACGTATCATATAACGCTGGCGAGCACTGCCGCGGCCATGGCGGCGATATCTTGGATCTATCCGCAGGATGCAATGATCGCGTTGAAACACGTCGAGGGACTGGCTCAGACCGCGCCTCCGGTGGCGACGGGACTCGAATTAGAAAAGCTGCACTTCGATTACGCGCTATCTGGTGACCATCCGACCTGGCGACCGTTGCGTGCGTTCGACGATGGGCGGCAAACGTTTATCGAGTTCCCCGCTTCACTGGCTGTTGGTGAGGCGCCGCCGCTGTTCCTCGTTGATGGCCACGGCGTTGCGCAACTCGTGAACTACCGGGTGTTGGGGCGCTTCTACATCGTCGATCGCTTGTTCGATGCCGCAGAACTCAGGCTCGGGACCAAACATCAGGACGTGGTTCGGATCGCGCGCGCTGCCGGGCCTGCAGCTCCGCGAGGGAGGGCGTCGTGACCGAGGTCGCCGAACCCGCCGTCGAAGAACGGTCACACGAGCGAGAAATCGATGACGCGGGCGCCCCACCCAAGCTCGATCCCGAAGCGATGGTGCTAAGGGCAAGGCCCTCCCGTGCGATACGGTTCAAGCGGCAGATTATCATTGGAGGGGCTGCTCTTGCAGTGATCGTCTTCGTGGTGGTCGGTTACATCGCCATGAGGCCGACAGTAGCGCGGATGATCCATCCGGAAGATGAGCGCGCTGTTGTGGGCAAAGGTACGCCGGACGCGTTGAACGCTTTGCCGGCCACCTATGCCACAGCGCCAAAGCTCGGTCCGCCTCTACCGGGCGATCTAGGCCGCGGGATCCTTGAGCGCCAGCGCAGCCTGATGCCACAGGCCGCAATGGGAGAGGGGACCAAGGTCGATCAAGCGGAAGTTGCCGCGCGCGAGCGCCGCGACGCCGAAATTAAAGCAGCGAGAGAGTCGGGCTTGATCGTCCAATCCGCCAACCGGACGGCAGCAAATGATCCCGTTGCCTCGCCCAACGCCTCTCCGACCGCGACAGAGCCGGTCAGGCTCGCGATGGACCCCGATCACGATCCCAATGCGCAGCAGCGCAAAGCCGATTTCGTGAGTGCCCAGGTCAAAGGGGGCGACGTCAACCCGCACGCCCTTATCGCTGCGCGGTCGCCGTACATGCTATCGGCCGGCAGCGTAATCGCGGCCAGTCTGATAACCGGGCTTCGCTCCGATCTGCCGGGGCTCGTGACCGCGCAGGTTACCGAACGCGTCCATGACAGCGCCACCGGACGAATTCTGCTCATCCCGCAGGGGGCAAGGTTGATCGGATCCTACGATAGCGTGGTGGCTTTCGGACAACGTCGCGCATTGGTTGTGTGGCAACGGATCATCATGCCGGATGGGAGTTCGCTGCAAATCGACAATGTGCCCGCGGCCGATCCATCCGGCTATGCCGGGCTTGCGGATAAAGTAGATTTCCACACCTGGTCGCTACTTAAGGGCGTGGCGCTGTCCACGTTGCTGGGGGTCGGCTCAAGTCTGACTTTCACCGGCGAAAGCGATTTGGTCCAGGCGATCCGCGAATCAACACAGCAAAACATCTCGCGCGCCGGGGACCAACTCACCTCTCGAAACCTGCAGATACAGCCCACGATCACGATCCGGCCGGGTGCGCCGGTTCGCCTCATTGTTCATCGCGATCTGGATTTTACACCGATCGCAAAATAGGAATTTGTCATGCCGGACATTAAACTGGCGCAACTGCCGGACCGAACGCCGATCAAAATCACCATCACGGTGCTTCCCGACCAACACCGGTCTCTTCTGGATTATGCGGCGGTCTATGAAGCGACCTATGGGCGCAAGGAAGAGGTTGCGGACCTCATCCCTGCGATGCTCAAGGCTTTCATCGAAGGCGATCGCGACTTTGCCCGGCGAGGGAAATAGGCGGTGTGACCATGGCGCCAACTCCAATGCCGACGCAGATTTTCGTGACCCCCGACGAGTTCGCTGCCATCGTTCGGCTCTCTCGGCGCCAAGTTGATAGACTTCGACGAAAACGTCCCGAAGGCTTTCCCACGGAGTACGATCTGGGCAGTGGCAAGAGCAAGCATGGCCACTGCCCCAGGTTCAAGCTCGACGACGTGATGGCGTGGATGGAGAGCCGCGCTTTATGGTAAGGTGCCGTCTCGACCATGGCGGAAGAACCCCGATATTCGCCAAAGCTTTTGGCTCGGGTACGCCGAGCGAATCCGCTACTCCCGCGCTCCTGGCGATATTGACGATTTCCGTCTCCCACCTGAGAAACCATTCGCGCATCTCGTCCTCGAGTTCGTATCCGTCGTAGACGCGCTCCAATCCCTTTTTCGCGTGATTGAGCATTGCTTCCGCGGTTTCGAAGTCGACCTTGAGCCGCTTGGTGTTCGATCGCGAAGTTCGGCGCATATCATGCGGGGTCCATCGCTCGATCGGGCGTCCTGCATATTCCGACATCCTCGCGAGGACACGGTTGCGCGATTTGTACCAGCCGCACGACGTCTGCGGGCCGTCGGTCCGGGCAGAAGGAAAAACCCAGCCGCCGCTTGAGCGGAACAGGGAGAGACCCCAAGGCCCGAGTGCTATGCGATGGGCTCGCGAATTTTTCACCCTGTTTTCAGGGATTTCCCACACATCTCCCTCCAGCTCGGCGGATCTGGCATGAATGACCTCTTTGAGCCGTGCTGCAGACAGCAGCAAAAGTAACAACCCCCGCTGATACTTTTTCGGTTCCAGCGCCACGGCGCGCAGAAACCATCCTATTTCCTCCATACTCAGTTTGCGGCTTCGCGGTGCCTCCGCGAACTTGAGGTCCGTTAATCGAGCAGCTGGATTGGACGTTAGTCCGATTTCGGTGCCGCGTAACGAAGAGGCCCATCCGAAAAAGACCTTGAGTTCCGCCGCTAGCCGGTTCGCGCGAACGGGGGAACGTTTGCCCTTCGCCAGAACCAGTTTCGTCAAATCGGATTCGACGATGTCATAGATAATCTTCTTAGCCAGCTTGGGCGCGATGTCGCACCCATAGATCGCAAGCTTTTCTGTGATTGTGCTGGGTTTGTTAATCCGCTTCGCTCGTGAGGCGCGACCCTCACGAACCGCCGTCATGTACAGCGCGTGCGCGAACTCAACGGTCATCTTTGCGCGTTCGTTCGCGGCTGCCTCGAGAGCGCGTGGATCGATCCCGGCTTCAACTTGCCTATTCAGCTCGGTCGCCCATTGCCTGGCGGCAGCGATGCTGAAAGTGGGGAATGGGCCAAGCGTCATTTTCACGATCGCCCCATCGCCTGCGATCCTGCGGCGGAATTGCCACACTTTCTTGCCAGCCGATCGCACCTCGATGGACAGACCCGCGACCGACGGATCGGCGTGTTTGCCGTCCTTCAACGCCTCGATGGCGGCAGGGGTGAATGCTTTCCTTCTTTCCATTTTCCGACTCCAAGTCGGTCCGACGAATCAAAAATCCAGGTCACAAATCGGGACACAAACAGGGCAAAACAGGTCACAAATCGGAACACAAGGCCTGTCTAAGTGAGTCTAGCCTGGTCTAAATCAGGCGAACCCAGTGGCCGACTTTAAATTTTCTGGATCAATGAGTTACGGTCCGAATCTCGAGGATTCGAAGTGGTGCCGGCTGCAGGAATCGAACCCGCGACATCCAGTTTACAAAACTGGCGCTCTACCAACTGAGCTAAGCCGGCACGTTGTCGCTCAATGCGTCAGGATATGCCGAAGGTCCAGCCCTCGGTGCGCGCAATTTGGGGGGTCAGCGCGCTCGGGTGCCAAAAATCGGTGCGTGCCGCGCTCTCGCGAAGCCAGGCGGCGGTGAGGATCGCGTCGGTCGCGTGATCGGTATAGCGCGCGAGCGGCGTGTGGGCGCGGCTGCCGAGCGTGGCGAGCGCCGTGTCGAGCGCGGCGGCATCGCGCAGCTTGCTGCGTCCCTTGCGCACCCCGGCGGCGCGCGCGGCGATCGTCGTGTAGATTTCGACGACGCAGGCACCGGTGTGGGGGGCGGGGTCGATCGGCCAGACCGGGATGGCTGGCGCGAGATGGTGGAGCAGCCTCATGCCGGCAAAGCTCGCCTTGGCGACCTGCGCTGCGCCGATCGCATCGTAGACGGTCGAGGGCTTGCCGAACCCGGCGGCATTGTAATGCGCCTCGCAGCGGCGGAAGTGGAGGAAATCGGCCTTCGTGCCGTCGGCGGCGCCGAGATAGAAATGCGTCCCGCGGCGCAATTCGAGGAACGAGGCAGCGCCGAGATCGGCATCGGGGGCGTGCGCATCGACATAGCCCCAGAAGGCGCGCGCGGTCGTCGGCGTGGCCTCGCCGGGCAGATAGGCGCCGCGCTCGACATAAGGCGGCGCAAAGCTGAAGTCGAAGCCGACGAGCAGCGGCGTTTCTGCCTGATCGTGCAGCCAGTGCAGGATGTCGGCGCGCGACCAGACACCGCGCGGCGGCGAGACGAGCGTCGGGGCCGCCGCGCCCGTCTCGCACAGCGCGAGCGCGATGCCGGGGTGGCGCGCGCCTTTCGCCCCCGACCAATCGATCGCGGCAAAGCGAGTGAAGTGCGTCGGGATCACGCCCTTGTTCGCGGTTTGCTGCGTTTGCGCGCAGCCGCCTGGACGCGGTCGGGATCGTCGCTGCCGTGGCGGACGAGCAGGGTGGGCCAGCTGATCGAGACGAAGGTCCGGCCGTTCGATCCGACCTTCACCGCCGCGCCGTCATCTGGCGTCGCGGCGATCGTGTCGGGCAAGGTCAACGCGGCGGCGGCGCGCGAAGCCCAGTCCTTCATTGCGCGTCTTTCAAGCTCGCCCACCATGCCATGCGGTCGGCGATGCGCTTTTCGACGCCGCGATCGGTCGGGACATAGAAGGTCTGCGGCTCCATCTGCGCAGGCCAATAGTTCGATCCTGAAAAGCCATCGGCCGTATCGTGATCGTACGCATAGCCCTTGCCGTAGCCGATCTCCTTCATCAGCTTGGTCGGCGCATTGAGGATGTTCTCGGGCGGCATCAGCGATCCGGTCTCGCGTGCCGATTTCCACGCCGCCTTCTGCGCCTTGTAGGCGGCGTTCGATTTGGGTGCGGTGGCGAGATACAGGCATGCCTGCGCGATCGCGAGCTCACCCTCGGGCGATCCCAGGAAATCGTAGGCGTCCTTGGCGGCGAGGCACTGCGTCAACGCGTTCGGATCGGCGAGTCCGATATCCTCGACCGCCATGCGGACCATCCGGCGCAGCAGATAGAGCGGTTCCTCGCCCGCGGTGAGCATGCGCGCGAGATAGTAGAGCGCGGCCTGCGGGTCCGATCCGCGCACCGCTTTATGGAGCGCGGAAATGAGGTTGTAATGCCCCTCGCGATCCTTGTCGTAGACCGCGACGCGACGCTGCAGGAACGCGGAAAGGCCGGCGGGGTCGAGCGGCTCGGGCAGGTTGACCGCGAACAGCGTCTCGGCCTGGTTGAGCAGGAAGCGGCCGTCGCCATCGGCGCTGGCGATCATCGCGTCGCGCGCGGGCGCGGTGAGCGGGAGCGGCTGGTCCTCGATCTGCTCGGCGCGGTCGAGCAATTTGCCGAGCGCGGCGTGGTCGAGCCGGTGGAGGATCAGCACTTGCGCGCGGCTGAGCACGGCGGCGTTGAGCTCGAACGACGGATTCTCGGTCGTTGCGCCGACCAGGGTGACGGTACCGTCCTCGACATAGGGCAGGAAGCCGTCCTGCTGCGCGCGATTGAAGCGGTGGATCTCGTCGACGAACAGCAAGGTCCGCTTGCCCAGCCGGGCATGGTCGCGCGCCTCGGCAAAGGCTTTCTTGAGGTCGGCGACGCCTGAAAACACCGCCGAGATCGCGACGAAGCGCAGGCCGACGGCATCGGCGAGCAGCCGCGCGATCGTCGTCTTGCCGGTGCCGGGCGGGCCCCACAGGATCATCGACGACAGCCGCCCGGCGGCGACCATCCGCCCGATCGCGCCCTCGGGGCCGGTGATGTGCTCCTGCCCGACGACCTCGGCGAGCGTGGTCGGGCGGAGGCGATCGGCGAGCGGGGCAGTCGCGCTGACAGCCTCGGCGGCGGGCGGATCGAAGGCGGCGAAAAGATCGGGCATCCAGGCAAGATAGGCGTTCCTACGGGCGCTAACCACCCGTGGCGGATGGGGCCAGGGCTGGTTCGGGCGGGCGAGGCGCGAGCCGGGTCTCAAAAAAGTGCGGGGCAGCTCTTGCGAAGAGTGCATTAAGATATATCTTAGTGCCATCGTGTTATACAGAAGGAACGATATGTTTGGATTTTCAGAACGCGGCAGCCACGGCTGCCAACCCGGGCACGGCCGTATGGGCATGCGCGGTGGACCGGGCGGCGGGCGGCACTTCGGTGGCGGGCGCGGCGCCGGGCATGGCAGCGGTCGGGTCGAGGGTGAGGGGCGCGGTGGCCCGCGCGGCCGGCGGATGTTCGACGGCGGCGAGCTGCGGCTCGTCTTGCTCAAGCTGATCGCCGACGAGCCGCGCCACGGCTATGACCTGATCCGCTCGATCGAGGATCTCACCGGTGGCGCCTACGCGCCGAGCCCGGGGGTGGTCTATCCGACGCTGACGCTGCTCGACGAAATGGAGCTGATCGAGGCGCGGCAGGCCGAGGGGGCGAAGAAGCTCTTCGCGATCACCGAGGGCGGGACGGCGCTGCTCGCCGAGAATGGCGAATTGGTCGAGGCGCTGTTCGCGCGGCTCGCCGAGGTCGGTGCCGAGCGGGCGCGGACCGAGAGTTCGGCGGTGCGCCGCGCGATGGGCAATCTGCGCGAGGTGCTGGTGCACAAGCTGCGCCACGAGCAGGTCGAGCAGGAAACGCTCCACCAGATCGTCGCGCTGATCGACGACGCCGCGCAGAAGATCGAGCGGCTGTGATGGCCTATACCGCAACCGCCCGCGTGCCGACCGCCTCGGCGAGCAAATACCTCCAGCAGACGTGCAAGCATTGGGAGCACAATCTGGCGGTGGTGTTCACCCCCGACCATGGGACGATCGTCTTCCCCAAGGATGCGCGCGGCGCCGCGCATCCCGGCGATGCGACGGTCACGTTCGACGCGCATCCCGATGTGCTTGAGGTGCGGATCGACGCGACGTCGGTCGAGCAGCTCGAGGGGCTGAAGGGTGCCGTCGCGCGCCATGTCGATCGCTTCGCGTTTCGCGAGGCGCCGCTGAGCTATGACTGGCGCTAGGCCCTGACCGCCGTGTGGTTGACCCGCGATCCGCGCTTCCCGCAAGGGAGTGACGGATCGCGGGCAACGACCGCTTTACGCGGCGTGCGCGGCGCCGGTCGGGTGCCCGGACGCGCGGCGCTCGAGCACTTTGAGATAGGTATCGAGCACGACCTGGTTGATTCGCTCCCACTGATAGGCCGCCGCCGCCGCGTGGCCCGCGGCGCCCGCGCTGTGGCGGAACGCGTCATCCTCGCAGAAGCGCTGGAGCGCATCGGCATAGCCTTCGATATCGGTCGGCGGGACGATCAGTCCGGTCACGCCATCGGCGATCAGCCCGACCGCACCCGACGCGCGCGCCGCGACCACGGGTACGCCCGCCGCCATCGCCTCGAGCGTGACGTTGCCGAAGGTCTCGGTGAGGCTCGGGTTGAAGAACACATCCATCGACGCGACCGCACGCCCGAGATCGTCGCCGGTCAGATAGCCTGCGAACACCGCATTGGGCGCTTGCTGCGCGAACCAGTCGCGCGCGGGGCCTTCGCCGACGACGAAGGTGCGATGCTTGACGCCGCGCTGGTCGAGCGCGCGGAGCGCCTGCGCGAACACGTCGAGGCCCTTTTCCTTGACCAGCCGGCCGAGGAACCCGACCGCGATCTCGTCATCGGCGATGCCGAGGCTGCGGCGCCACGCGAGATCGCGCCGCGCGGGATTGAAGCGTTCGTGATTGACGCCGCGCGACCAGCGCGTGACCGGCGTCGGAACGCCCCAGTCGTGCAGGATCTCGCCCATCATCTGGCTCGGCGCGAGCACTTCGTCGACGCGGCTGTAGAAGCGCTGTTGCGCGCGGATCATCATCGGCACGAGGAACCCGAGCCCGTAATAGCTCATATAGGTCTCGAAGCGCGTATGGTACGAAGCGACGCACGCGATGTCGTGCTTCTCGGCATAAGCGAGCGCCTTGTGGCCGAGCCAGTCGGGCGCCGAGAGGTGGATCAGGTTCGGCGCGAACGCCGCCAGATCGCGTCGCACGCGATTGCCCATGCCGCGCGTCAGCTTGTATTCGCCGCGCAGGGGGATCTTGATCGAGGGTGCGCTGACCAGATCGCCGGTTGGCGGGAAAGCCGGCTTGCGGCTGGTCGGGGCATAGATGCGCACCTTCACACCGCGGCTTAGCAAATGGCCGACGAGCAAATTGAGCGTCTGGTTCGCACCATCGCGGGTATAGTTATAGTTGCCGCTGAAGAGCGCGACACGGAGATCGGAAGCTTGCATCGGATGGCGCCATAGCGAAGCGCGGGGCGCGTGACTATCTCCTGCACGCCATCGTGGCGCGCCAAAGGAGTTCGCAATGCCCGATCTTTCCGCTTTCCCGATCACCAAGCGCTGGCCGGCACAGCATCCCGAGCGGTTGCAGCTCTATTCGTTGCCGACCCCGAATGGCGTCAAGGTCTCGATCATGCTCGAGGAAACCGGGCTGCCGTACGAGCCGCACCTGGTCGATTTCGCGAAGGACGACCAGAAGACCCCCGAATTCGAATCGCTCAACCCCAATGGCAAGATCCCCGCGATCCTCGATCCCGACGGCCCGGGCGGCACGCCGCTGGCCTTGTTCGAATCGGGTGCGATCCTGCTCTACCTTGCCGAGAAGACCGGCCAGTTCCTGCCGAGCGACCCGGTCGCGCGGCTTGAGGCGATCCAATGGGTGATGTTCCAGATGGGCGGCGTCGGCCCGATGTTCGGCCAGATGGGCTTCTTCGTGAAGTTCGCCGGCAAGGACTTCGAGGACAAGCGTCCGCGCGACCGCTATGTCGCCGAGGCCAGGCGCTTGCTCGGCGTGATGGATGTTGCGCTCGCCGACAAGCGCTGGTTCGTTGGCGAGGACTATACGATCGCCGATATCGCGATGCTGGGTTGGGTGAACGCGGTTGTCGACTTTTACGGCGCGGGCGAGCTTGTCGGGTTCGACGACTTCACCAACGTCAAGGCGTGGCTCGCGCGTGGCCTCGCGCGGCCGGCGGTGCAGCGTGGGCTCACTATCCCGGCGCGCGGGTAGCGCTCACGCGGCGGCGTGGACTTGCGCAAAGCCTTCGAAATAGCCGCGCACGGTCGGGTCGGTGATCGGCTCGACCAGCGTGGCGACGGTTTCGGGGAGCGTTATTGCATCGCCGCTTCCCGTGCCGCCGCGGTTGAAGCCCATCGCCCATTGGCCAAAGGTCGGCGTATCGATTGTCGTGCGCGAGAGGATGACGACGGCGTGGTGGCGCGGATCGGCCTTGATCCTGTTGAAGACGGTCTCGACGGCAGCTTCCGGGCCTTCGAGCGCCTGGAGGAAGCGGCGTCCACCCGCGACGAGCAGGCCGGTCACGCCGACCGCGGCATTGTTACGGCGTGAGGCGATCAGGATAGCATCGAGTTCCGCCGTCGTGAGCGGGGATCTCGTGCTGCTTATATAGATAAGACGCTGCATGCTTACGCTCCAGACCTGGAACCTCCGGTTTCTGCGCAAAGCGCGAAAGAACGGTTAAGATCTCGCGCTACGACATTTTGAAAGCGCATAAAGGTAACGCGTCGGAAAATCTGTTCCCCTCTCGTTCTCTGCTCGCTATGCTCGTCCCATGGCAAAACCTCAAAAACGCTATGTCTGCCAGGCCTGTGGATCGGTGTCGCACCGCTGGCAGGGGCAGTGCGCCGATTGCGCCGAATGGAACACGCTGGTCGAGGAGGCAGGCGGCGGCACCGTGACGCCGTTCCAGGCCAAGCATAACCTCCAGTCGGGCGGGCGGACGATGACGCTGGTCGGACTCGATGCCGAGATCGCGCTGCCCGAACGGATGACGTCGGGAATTGCCGAGCTCGACCGCGCGCTTGGCGGTGGCTTTGTCGAGGGATCGGCGACGCTGATCGGCGGCGATCCCGGGATCGGCAAGTCGACGTTGCTGCTCCAGGCGGCGGCGAAGATGGCGCTCGCGGGACTGAGCGTTGCGTACGTCTCGGGCGAGGAGGCGGCCGATCAGGTCCGCCTGCGCGCGCGACGTCTGGGATTGGGGCACGCGCCGGTCCAGCTCGCGGCGGCGAGTTCTACGCGCGATATCCTGACGACGCTGGGGCAGGGGCAGCCGCCCGCCTTGCTCGTGATCGATTCGATCCAGACGATGCACAGTGACCTGATCGAAGGTGCGCCGGGCACCGTCAGCCAGGTACGGGCTTCGGCGCAGGAGTTGATCCGCTTCGCGAAGGAACGCGGGACGGCAGTGGTGCTGGTCGGCCATGTCACCAAGGACGGCTCGATCGCGGGGCCACGTGTGCTCGAACATATGGTCGACACCGTGCTGAGCTTCGAGGGCGAGCGCAGCCACCAATATCGCATCCTGCGCGCGATCAAGAACCGCTTCGGCGGGACCGACGAGATCGGCGTGTTCGCGATGGTCTCGGAAGGCTTGTCCGAAGTCGGCAATCCCTCGGCGCTGTTCCTGACGCAGCGCGACGAGGGGATGACGGGGACGACGGTGTTCCCCGCGCTCGAGGGGACGCGGCCGGTGTTGGTCGAGATCCAGGCGCTGGTGGTCCGGCTCGCGAGCGGGGCGACGCCGCGGCGCGCGGTGGTCGGCTGGGACAGCGGGCGGCTGGCGATGGTGCTCGCGGTGCTCGAGGCGCGGTGTGGCCTGAGTTTCTCGTCGAGCGAAGTCTATCTCAACATTGCGGGCGGCTACCGCGTGCAGGATCCGGCGGCCGATCTCGCGGTGGCGGCGGCGTTGATCTCGGCGCTGTCCGAGCGGCCGGTGCCCGCCGATGCGGTGGTGTTCGGCGAGCTTGCGCTGTCGGGCGAGGTGCGCCCGGTCGCGCACGGCGCGCTGCGTCTGAAGGAAGCGGGCAAGCTCGGTTTCGAGCGCGCGTTGCTGCCCGCCGCGGTGCAGGACGACAAGAGCGGGTTGAAGCTGACCGGCTTCCGCACGCTCGGGAGTTTCGTCGAGCATATGCTTGGACGATAGCAGCCCCTCGACTTAACCCATCGCTCGGCGATAAGGCGCGGGGATGCATCTTACCGCGCTCGATATCCTTGTCCTGCTCACCGTCGGCGGATCGGCCACGCTCGGGCTCGTGCGCGGGTTCGTCACCGAAGTGCTCTCGCTGTTCGCCTGGGTGGCGATCGTCTTTGCGCTCAAGCTGTTCCATGTGCCGCTGACGCACGCGCTGACCGGCATGGTCGGCACCACAACGGGCGCTGCGGTGCTCGCCTTTGCGATCCTTGGCGGCGTGACCTATTTCGGGGGGCGGATGGTCGCCAATGCGATCGGTGCGCGCACGCGCGATTCGATTCTCGGGCCGGTCGACCGTGCGCTCGGCTTCGGCTTCGGTGCGCTGAAGGGGCTGATCTTGGCGAGCCTCGCCTTCCTGCTCGTCGTGCTGATGACCGACACGATGAGCGGCGGCCCGACGCACCGGCCCGAGTGGCTGACCCAGGCCAAGGTCTATCCGTTGCTCAACACGACGAGCGCGAGCATCGCCGACTTCGTCGACCGTCGGCGCCGTGGCGAGCCGGTGTTCGGCCCGGCCCATGTGCGGACGCCGCGCGCCGCCGAGCCCGACAACGCCGCCGACTGACCGCGGCGGGGTGACGCGCGCGGCGAGCCCGCCTACATAGGCGACATGACCGCGCCGCTCTACACCACCGAGATCCTCCGCCTCTCGACGACGATTCCGCACCACCAACGCTTGCCCGATCCGATGGGCTCGTCGGAGAAGCGCTCGCCGGTGTGCGGCAGCCGTGTGACGGTCGACGTCAACATGGATCGCGACGGGCGGGTCGCCGAGCTCGGGATGCTGGTGCGCGCCTGTGCGCTGGGCCAGGCTTCGGCATCGCTGATGGGAGCCGAAGTGATCGGCAAGACCCCCGCCGAACTCGTCGCAGCGCGCGATGCGCTGGCTGCCTGGCTGGCGAGCGAGGGGCCGCCGCCGCGCTGGACGGGGCTCGAGCTGTTCGCGCCCGCGCTGCCGCACAGCGCGCGCCATGCCTCGATCCGGCTCGCCTTCGAGGCGGCGGCCGAGGCGGCGCAAGCCGCTGCCAGCAAGGCACCGGCATGAGCGAATCGCTGCTGCTCGATGGCGTCATCCTCGGCGGCTTCGCGCTCGTCTTCGTCCTGATCTTCCGTCGCTTCGGGCTCGGTGCGACGCTCGGTTATCTGGTCGCGGGCGCGGTGGTCGGGCCGCAAGTGCTGCATCTTGTCGGCAATGCCGAATCGAAGATGGGCATCGCCGAGCTCGGCATCACCTTGCTGCTGTTCATCGTCGGGCTCGAGCTCAACCCGACGCGGCTGTGGGCGCTCAAGAAGGAAATCTTCGGGCTTGGCCTGATGCAGGTCGTGCTGTGCGGGCTCGCGGTGACGGGCGTGGTCTGGCTTTCGACGCGGCTCGGCGGATCGCCGCAGCATTTCTCTTGGGCCGCCGCCCTCGTGCTGGGCCTGCCGCTTGCCTTGTCGTCGACCGCGCAGGTTTTGCCGATGCTGCAATCGGCGGGGCGGCTGCGCACACCGTTCGGGGAGCGCGCCTTCTCGATCCTGCTGTTCCAGGATCTGTCGATCGTTCCTTTGATCACGCTCGTCACGGTGTTGTCGCGCAATCCCGCCGATGCCGGTGGGCCACCGGGATGGCTGCTGTTCCTCTACACCGTCGGTGCGGTGGCTGGGCTGGTCGCCGCCGGACGCTTCCTGCTGCGGCCGCTGTTCCGCATCATCGGCAATATGGGCGAGCGCGAGATGTTCGTGTTTGCCGCTTTGTTCACCGTGATCGGCGCGGCGGCGATCATGGAATCGCTTGGCCTGTCGACCGCGCTCGGCGCGTTCGTCGCGGGCGTGATGCTCGCCGACAGCCCGTATCGGCATGAACTGGAAGCAGACGTCGAGCCGTTCCGCTCGATCCTGCTGGGACTGTTCTTCCTCGCGGTCGGGATGATGCTCGATCTCCACGCGATCGCCGAGCGGCCGTTCTTCGTCATCGGCATGGCGCTCGCGCTGATCGCGACCAAGGCGCTGATCATCTTCGGCATCGGCATATTGTTCAAGATGAAGTGGCGCGCCGCGCTCGCGCTCGGGCTGTTGCTGAGCCAGGGCGGCGAGTTCGGCTTCGTGCTGTTCGCGCAGGCGCAGCACGCCTTCCTGATCGCGCCCGAGGCGGCGAGCCTGTTCGGCGCGATCGTCACGCTGTCGATGGCGACGACGCCGTTCCTGATGATGATCACGCAGCGCATTCGCGAAGAGCCGATCATCGCCGGCGAGCGCGACGGGCCGACCGCGGACGGCGCCAATGCGTTGATCGTCGGCTATGGGCGCTTCGGCCAGACCGTCGCGCAGATGCTGATCGCGCAAGGGGTGCCGGTGACGCTGATCGACACCGATATCGAGATGATCGACATCGCCAGCGAGTTCGGCGCGAAGGTCTATTATGGCGACGGGACGCGGCTCGACATGCTGCGCCAGGCGGGGGCGGGCGAGGCCGAGCTGATCATGTTCTGCATGGATGGCGACCAGATTTCTGCCGATCTCGTCAAGGGCGTGAAGGAGGCCTTTCCGCACGCTTCGATCTACGTCCGCGCCTATGATCGCCGCGCGGTGATCAAGCTCAAGGGCGCGCCGCTCGACGGGGTGGTGCGCGAAGTGCTCGAATCGGCGGTCAAGATGGGGCGGATGGCGCTCAAGAGCATCGGCGTCGACCAGGCCGAGATCGACCGCACCGAGGATACCTATCGCCGCAAGGACAAGGAGCGGCTGCGCGCGCAAGTCGCCGCGGGCGACATCCGCGCCGCGCGCGAGAAGATCATCACGCAGGACGAACGCGAATCGGCGCTTCCCGAAGACGAAGCGTCGGTGGAGGAACCACGATGAACTGGATCGCCATTCTCGCTGCACTGTCGGGCGCGATCGCCGTCGGGGCAGGGGCGTTCGGTGCGCACGGCGTGAGCGGGCAGCCGGCCGAATGGCTCAAGACCGGCGCTCATTATCAGCTGATCCATGCGGTCGCGGCGCTCGTCGCGCTGAAGCTGGAAGCGCGCGGGCCGGCGTGGCTGTTCCTCGCCGGTGGCGCGATCTTTGCGGGCTCGCTCTACCTGATGGCGCTCGGCGCGCCGCGCTGGTTCGGCGCGATCACGCCGATCGGTGGCGCAGCGCTGATCGCGGGCTGGCTGTGGCTGGCCTGGATCGCCCGGGGGTAAGCGAAGCTCGGATCGGTCGACGCGATTGCCCCCTAGGCGCGCGATCGACCGGGGCGATCGTTTCCGTCTTCGTACCGATGCTGGATCCCAGGGGACCCTTTAAAACGCCGCTGCGACAATATCATGTGCGGTGGGTTGTAGGACAGCAGAATGGTGTGCGCCCAATCGTGACGACGAGCCGGGATGATGCTGGATCATCTTCACGCTCGACATGGGGTTTGCGGTGCTGTCGCTGCGGACTTTCCGAGCCTGATAGCGTAACGAGCCCGCTTGGCGATGTCGGTGGGATTGCCACCAGCGATCGCCGCCAAACCCTCCCGCGCGCCGTCACCCGCTCTTTGCGGCGCGGCGACAGCGTTCCGAGCAATAGACGACGTTGTCCCAGTCGCGCGCCCATTTCTTGCGCCAGGCGAAGGGGCGCTGGCAGACCGGGCAGGTCTTTTCGGGCAGGTTCGCCTTGGCGATGCCTTGGGGCATGAGTGGGCCTTCCTGGTGCTGCGCGTGGACCGACGCTCAGGCGTCGAGAAACGCCCGGACGTCGGCGAGGTTCACCGATGTGTCGAGGTAGGTCCCGCCGATCCCGCGCGCGAGCAGGAAGGGGAGCTTGCCCGCGTCCATCTTTTTGTCGTGGAGCATGTGCGCGACGAGCGTCTCGCCATCGGCCTCGATCCCGGCCGCCGCTACACCATCGGGCAAGCCGATCGCGCGCAAATGCGCCGCGACGCGATCGGCATCGGCGGCGGGGGCGAGCCCGTGCGCCGCCGAATAGCCGAACGCCAGCGCCATCCCGGCGGCGACGCCCTCGCCGTGGAGCAAGCGGTCGGAGAAACCGGCCTCGGCCTCGAGCGCATGGCCGAAGGTGTGGCCGAGGTTGAGCAGCGCGCGTTTGCCGGTCGTCTCGCGCTCGTCCTCGGCGACGATCCGCGCCTTGGCGGCGACCGAATGCGCGATGGCGTAGGCGCGCGCGGCGGGGTCGCCCGCGAGCAGCGCGGGCGCGTTGGCTTCGCACCAGTCGAAAAAGGCGGGATCGTCGATCAGGCCGTATTTCACGACTTCGGCATAGCCCGCGCGGACGTGGCGCAGCGGCAGCGTGTCGAGCACATCCGGGTCGATCAGCACCAAGGCGGGCTGGTGGAACGCGCCGACCAGGTTCTTGCCGGCGCGGGAGTTAATCGCGGTCTTGCCGCCGACCGACGAATCGACCTGTGCGAGCAGCGTCGTCGGGATCTGGACGAAGCCGCAGCCGCGCTTGACGATGCTGCACGCGAAGCCGACGAGATCGCCGATCACGCCGCCGCCGAGCGCGACGACATGGTCGCCGCGCTCCACGCCGAGCTCGAGCAGCCGGTCGGTGAGCTGTTCGAGCATCGCCCAGCTCTTGGTGCCTTCGCCCGGCGGGAGCACGATCGCTTCGCTTTCGACGCCGGCGGCGGAGAGGGCGGCTTGCAGCGTCGCCAAGTGCGGCAGGACGTTCTCGTCGGTGACGATCGCCATCCGTCGGCCGCGCGACAAGGGCTTCAACCACTCGGCCGCACGCGCGAGCACGCCGGCTTCGATCACGACGTCGTAACTGCGCGAACCGAGCGCCACTGGGATGGTCGTCATATCTTGCCGAGCGCTTTCAGGATGGCGTTGACGGTCGCGTCATGCGGCGCGCGGTGGCTCGAGACGCGGAGGTGTGCCGTCGCGTAGAACGGGTTGCGGACGCGCGCCAGTTCTTCGAGCACCGCGAGCGGATCGCGGTTGCGCAGCAGCGGGCGGGTGTCGCGGCGCGAGACGCGCTCGACGAGCACCGCAGGCTTGGCGTCGAGCCAGATCGCAAAGCCGTTCGACAGGATCGCGGCGCGCGTCTGCGGATCGACAAAGGCGCCGCCGCCGGTCGCGATGACGCGGCGCTCGCCGTCCATCAGGCGGGCGATCACGCGGCGTTCGCCGTCGCGGAAATGCGCTTCGCCGAATCGCTCGAAGATTTCGGACACCGCCATGCCGGCGGCGATCTCGATCTCGCTATCGGCGTCGACGAAGGGGAGGCCGAGGCGCGTGGCGAGCCTGCGCCCGACGGTCGATTTGCCGGCCCCCATCAATCCCACCAGCACGATCGGCTGGCCGGTCCAGATGGGCGGTTCGGGCGGGGAGGGGGCGGGGCTTTGCAACATCGAAGCGAGCGCTATACAGCGCACCTGCGTCTCGGGCAAAAGCTTGGTCGTTGCCCATTTTCAGTTTGTTGCAGGTTGTGAGCCCATGCCCCGTTCGATCGTCGCTCTCATCGTCGTCCTCGTGGTGGTGGTCGCTTTGCTGTTCGGCCTGTCGCGTCTGTCGCACGAAAAGCCGCTGAAGCATGTCGAGAAGGCCGTCCCGCTTGCGAATCTCCAGAAGTAAGGTCGCGATCGCCGCGCTGGCCGCAGCGCTGGCGATTCCGGCGCTAGGCCAGGACAAGCCCGAATCGATTCTTCCGCCCGGCTTCGGTGATCCCACGCCGCCGCCGAGCGCACCGCGTCCGCGCGCTGCCCAGCCGAATCGGCCCGACGCCGCGCCGACTGCGGCGCGGCCGGCGGCCCCTGCGGCGGCTCCGCTCGTTCCCGCCCCGCTCGGTCTCACACCGATCGGTCCCGGAGGCCCAGATGCCGCGCCGACGCCGCTCGCAACGCCGGTGTCGACCGTCGCGCCCCCTGCGGCGACCGATTTTGCGGCGTTCGTTCGCGCCGACATGCCGGCGTACGCCCGCCGCTCGCTGGCGCAGGTCGGTGTCGTCGGCCCGGCACAGGGCGCGATGGCGACCGACGCGTTCGGTCGCGCCAATGGGCGCTATCTCGAAACGCTGATGCGGCGGCTCAATCCGCCGGTCGCGTCGCGCTGGGTGTCGATCGTGCTGCGGCGCGCCTTGCTCGCGCGCGTCGATACGCCGCGTGGCGTCAACGGCGCGGATTTCGCCGCCGAGCGCGCGTGGCTGCTGGTGCGGATGGGCGAATCGGTCGCCGCGCGGGCGATGGTGCAAGCGGTCGATACCGAAGATTATACGCCCAAGATGTTTGTCGCAGCGATGCAGGCGGCGCTGGCTGCGGGCGACCCCGCGGCGTTGTGCCCGGCGGTCGAGGCGGGTGCGACGCTCGGCGCCGAGCGCGGCTGGATCCTCGCGCGCGCGATGTGCGCTGGCCTGTCGGGCATGCCCGCGAAGGTGCAGCCGTTGCTGACCCAGGCGCGGCGGACGCGGCTGGCCGGGGGCGTCGACCTGTTACTTGCGCAGAAGGTTGCCGGCACCGGACAAAGCGGCCGCCAGGCGGTGACGATCGAGTGGGACGATGTCTCGCAACTGACCGCATGGCGCTACGGCCTCGCCACGGCCGCTGGGGTCGAGATCCCGGCAACGCTGCTCGCGACGGGAACGCCTGCGGTCGACGGCTGGCGTGCGCTTGCGCCGACGCTCGCGCCGAACGTCCGCGCGGCGGCTGCCGAGCTCGCGGCGGCACGCGGGATCCTGTCGAGCGCGGCGCTGATCGACCTCTACAGCGCGATCGATGCCGGAGACGACCAGTCGGTCGCCGAAGCGGGCATCGCCCGCGACTTGCGCGCGTCGTATGACGCGAGCAGCGTGGCCGGGCGTGCCGATGCGCTCAAGCGGCTGTGGGACGAACCCAAGACCGATGAAGGCCGCTATGCGCGGCTCGTGCTCACCGCGGGCGCGGCGGCGCGGTTGCCGCAATCGCTCGAGAAGCCGGATATCGACCGCATCGTCGCGGCGATCCTCAGTGCGGGGCTCGATCCGCGCGCGATGCGCTGGCGCGAGAAGGCCGAGCGCGGCAGCACCGCCTGGGCGATGCTGACGCTGGTCGACCCGGCCGAACCGGTGGCGAGCTATGACGAGGTCAGCGCCTATGCCGGCGCCAACGATTCGGACGGGCTCAAGCGGCGGATGTTCTTCGCTGGCCTGGCCGGCCTCGGCCGGATGTCGGCGAGCGAGATCGAGCGCGGCGCGCGGACGCTCGGCGTGCGCGTCGGGCGCGAGGATAGCTGGACACGCGCGCTCAAGACAGCGGTCGTCGACCGCGAGCCCGGCACGGTGGCGTTGCTGTCGGCGGTGGGGATGCAGACGCGTGCGTGGCGCGGCGTGTCGCCCGAGGCGCTCTATCACATCGTGACCGCGCTGCGTGCGGTCGGCTTGCCCGGCGAGGCCAAGATGGTCGCGGTCGAGGCGATGAGCCGGCTGTGACCGAGCCGTCGGCCGCGGGCGGGGACCGCGCGCTGATCGATCGCTTTCTCGAGATGATGGCCGCCGAATCGGGCGCGGCGAGGAATACCGTGCTCGCCTATCGCAGCGATCTCGAGCTGGCTTCGGGGTTTCTCGAGGGGCGGTTGAGCGCTGCGGGCGCCGACGAGCTCGCGCGGCTCGGTGGCGAATGGCTCGCGCTGTCGAAGGCGAGCGTGGCGCGCAAATCGGCGGCGTTGCGGCGCTTTTTCGCGTTCCTGGTCGATGAGGGGTTTCGCAGCGACGATCCGGGTGCCGCGCTCCCACGGCCGGGCGCATCGCGCGGGCTGCCCAAGGTGCTAGACCATGCCGATATCGACCGGCTGTTCGCCGCGATCGCCGCGCGAATCGTCCGCGACCCGCCCGATCCCAACGACCTGCGGCTCGCCGCGTTGGTCGAGTTGCTCTACGGATCGGGGCTGCGCGCGACCGAGCTGATGTCGCTGCCGCGGCGCGCGGTGGCGCCCGACCGGCCGTATCTGATCCTGCGCGGCAAGGGCGGCAAGGAGCGGCTCGTCCCGCTGTCCGATCGCGCGCGGGCGGCGGTGGCGGTGTGGCGGTTGCATGTTCCCGAGGAGAGCCCGTGGCTGTTCCCCTCGGGCAAGAGCCATCTCAGCCGGATCCGGCTGTACCAGTTGCTCAAGGGCCTGGCGGGCGAGGCGGGGATTCCGCCCGATCGCGTCAGTCCGCACGTGCTGCGGCATGCCTTTGCGACGCATCTGCTGGCGGGCGGGGCCGATCTGCGCGCGCTGCAATCGATGCTCGGCCATGCCGATATCGCGACGACCGAAATCTACACGCATGTCGATGCGAGCCGGCTCGCGGAGCTCGTCAATACGCGCCATCCGCTGGCCGAGGCGACAGCGCGCGTTGACGCAAAGCGCGGCGGGCCTTAACCGCCGCTGGCTATGGCAAGTTTCCTCGATTTCGAAAAACCGATCGCCGAGCTTCAGAGCCGGATCGACGAGCTGCGCGAGACCGCGTCCGAAGGGACGGTCGATATCGGCGCGGAAGTCGCCAGGCTCCAGGCAAAGTCCGACAAGCTGCTGCGCGACACCTATTCCAGGCTAACCCCGTGGCAGAAGGCGCAAGTCGCGCGCCACGGCGAGCGGCCGCATTTCAAGAACTATGTCGCTGGCCTGTTCGAGGATTTCATGCTGCTCGCGGGCGACCGCGCGTTCGGTGACGATCAGGCGATCCTCGGCGGCTTTGCGACATTTCGCGGGCGCCGCATCCTCGTGATCGGTCACGAGCGCGGCGACGATACCGCGAGCCGGCTCAAGCACAATTTCGGGATGGGCAAGCCTGAGGGCTATCGCAAGGCGATTCGCCTGATGCAGCTCGCCGATCGCTTCGGCCTGCCCGTCGTGACGCTGGTCGACACCAACGGCGCGTTTCCCGGCATCCAGGCCGAGGAGCGCGGGCAAGCCGAGGCGATCGCGCGCTCGACCGAGGCGTGCCTTGCGCTCGGCGTGCCGATGGTCGCGGCGGTGGTCGGCGAGGGCGGTTCGGGCGGCGCGATCGCGCTGGCGGCCGGCAATATCGTGATGATGTTCGAACATGCGATCTACGCGGTGATCACGCCCGAGGGCTGCGCGTCGATCCTGTGGCGCACCGCCGACAAGGCGCCGGAAGCGGCCGAGGCGATGAAGATCACGGCGCAGGACCTCAAGGGTCTGGGCGTCATCGACACGATCGTTCCCGAGCCGCTTGGCGGTGCGCAGCGCGATCCGGCCACGGCGATCGCTGCGCTCGGCGATGCGATCGAGGCGGCGTTGATCAAGCTCGACGGCAAGAGTCCGGCCGAACTGCGCCGCAGCCGGCGCGAGAAGTTCCTGGCGATGGGGCGGCTCTAAGCCGCTCCGCCGCTTGCCGGATCAAGCGGACTTCGCAATTCCGAAATCTTGGTGAAGGTCGTCACGCGCTGATGGCTGAACTCCTTGCATCACGGCGACGGCTATCCGCGCCGCGATGCGTGCGGATTCGGTCGCAGACGCGGCGTTTGCAGGGCGCGCACGCGAAAACGGGCGGCAAGACCATCGTCTTGCCGCCCGTCTGTCGTCACGTAAGCGCTAAAGCTTACTTGGCAGCCGAACCCAGCGTACCCGACACGTTGGTGAACGTGGTCTTGAGCGAGTTGCCCAGGCCCTGCATCGCGGCGATGGCAGCGACGGCGATCAGCGCGGCGATCAGGCCGTATTCGATTGCGGTGGCGCCCTTGGAGTTCTTGATGAAATTGCGGATCGTCTTCATGATTTCGGTCTCCGTGGATAAGTGCTTCAGTACCCGGTCGGACCGGAGTGCCGGGCCAACACAGCTTGTGTAGAAGGCCAGAGTTGATAAAAGTTTAAGGCGACCGGTGGCGTTTGCGGGTCAGTTCGCTGGGGTCGCGGCGCCTGCGCTGCTGACCTTGGTGTTCACGTTGCCCCACATGCCGATGGTGGTATTTGCGAGCTGCGTGAACGACGCGATCAGCGCGATCACGACGAGCGCGGCGATCAGCCCATATTCGATAGCGGTGCCACCCCGGCGGTCGCCAAGCAGAGATTTCAGCAGTCGGATGATCATGGCGATACTCTCCGAGCCAGGTTCCGGCGTTTTGATACCTAAGGATGATTAACGAATGTCTAAACCTTTGGGCGCGGGCGAGACGGCCTCGCTGATGCCGGTGGTTGCGGCAGCGTTGATCGATCGCGACGGGCGCGTGCTGGTGCAGCTGCGCCCGCCCGGCAAGGCGATGGCGGGGCTGTGGGAGTTTCCCGGCGGGAAGGTCGAGCCGGGCGAGACACCCGAGGCGGCGCTGGTGCGCGAGCTCGAGGAGGAATTGGGGATCGTCGTTGCGCAAGACGCGCTGGCGCCGCTGACCTTTGCCAGCGCGGCGTTGCCCGGACGCCATTTGCTGCTGCTGCTCTATGTCTGCCGCGTATGGGGCGGGGTGCCGCAAGCGCTCGATGCGACCGCGCTCGCGTGGCACGCACCAGCGGCACTGCGCGACCTGGCGATGCCGCCGGCCGACCTGCCGTTCATCGCTGCGCTCGAGGATATCGGGGACGACCGCTAGGATCGTCGCGCCTGCCGCGCCGCGGGGCAGGAAAGAATATGGAGGCCCGACCGGGAATCGAACCCGGGTGCGAGGATTTGCAGTCCTCTACGTCACCACTCCGCCATCGGGCCACGAGACGCTGTGGGGCGTTTCGGGGAGGCGCGCTGATGCAGGGGCGCACGCGCGCTGTCAACCGCAGGCGTGCAAAAATGCCGCTACGCGTCGCTTGGCGTAGCCTTTCCATCACGATAGAAGCGAGCGCAGCAAACGAGTGTATTGCACAGCTACAACAGTTGTGCAAAGCTGGTGTCCGACAAGGGTGTGGTTCGATGACAGTGACGACGCAGGATTCCGAGATGGTGGCGATGCGCCACGCAATGGTGGCCAGCCAGCTGCGCACCAATGCGGTGAGTGATGCGCGCGTGGTGGCCGCGATGGACAGCGTCCCGCGCGAAGCCTTCGTGCCCGCCGATGCGCAGGCGATCGCGTATCGCGATACCGCGGTGCCGCTCGGCCATGGCCGCGCGCAGAACGTGCCGATCGCGACCGGGCGCCTGCTGACCCAGGCCGAACTGCGCGCGACCGACCGCGTGCTGCTCGTCGGCGCGGCGGGCGGCTATACCGCGGCGGTGCTGTCGCATCTGGTGGATTCGGTCGTCGCGCTCGAATGCGAGCCGGCCCTGGCGGCAGCGGCGCGCACGGCCCTGGCCGATGCCACCAACGTGACCGTGGTCGAGGGTCCGCTCGAGGCGGGCCACGCTGCCGGCGCGCCGTACGACGTGCTCGTCATCGACGGCGCGGTCGAGGCAGTGTCCGACGCTTTGGTTGCGCAAGTCGCGATCGGCGGGCGGGTCGTCACGGGGATCGCCGATCGCGGCGTGACGCGGCTGACCTCGGGCCGCAAGACCGCAGGCGGCTTTGCGCTGCTCGACTTTGCCGACATCGATTGCGTTCCGCTGCCGGGCTTCTCGCGGCCGCGCTCCTTCACGTTCTGATCAGAAAGACACGCCGAGCCATGCGCGCACTCTTTTTCGTCACCGGTACAGCGCTGCTCGCTCTGGTCGCAGCACCGCTGTCGGCGGAAACGCTGCGCGAGGCCTTGGTCAAGGCGTACAACACCAACCCGACGCTCGCCGCGCAACGCGCGAGCCAGCGCGGGGTGGACGAAAACGTGCCGATCATCCGCTCGCAGGGGCTGCCCGGCGTCCAGCTGCAAAGCACCTACACCGAGAATGTCGTGAAGGCGGCGAACAGCTTTGTCTCGCCCGATCGCCAGGCCGGGGCGAGCGTGACGCTCGCGGTGCCGATCTACAGCGGCGGCGCGGTCCGCAACGGCATTCGCGCCGCACAGACGCGAGTCGAGAGCGGGCAGCTGAGCTTGCGCGGGACCGAGGCGAGCTTGTTCACCACCGTGGTCGGCGCGTATATGGACGTGATCCGCGACGAGGCGATCGTCGGACTCAACACGCAGAACGTCCGCGTGCTCGAGGTCAACCTTCAAGCCAGCCGCGATCGGTTCCAGGTCGGCGACCTGACCCGCACCGACGTCGCGCAATCCGAGGCGCGTCTCGCGGTCGCCCGCAGCCAGCTGCAATCGTCGCAAGCGCAGCTGATCACCAGCCGCGAGAGCTATATCCGCTTCGTCGGCACCGAGCCCGGCCGGCTCGACACGCCGCCCGACTTGCCCAATCTGCCGGCCGAACCCGATGTCGCGGTCGATGTCGCGTTGAAGAACAATCCGACCTTGCTCGCGGCGGCCAAGGCGCGCGATGCGGCGGGCTATGACATTGGCGTTGCACGCGCCAACCGCTTGCCGACGGTCGCGGTCAATGTTGGCGGCAACTATTATAATTATCTCGGCTCGCTCGGTTCGGGCACGGGGGTTGCGGTCCGACAGAGCGGGAAGGCGGCTACGGTCGGGCTCGGGCTGACGATGCCCTTATATCAGGGCGGCCGCCCGGCCGCGCAGATTCGCCAGGCGCAGGACGCGCGCGTGCGCGCGATCGAGCAAGTGACCGAGACCGAGCGCGGCGTCATCGCGCAGGCGCGGTCGGCCTATGCGGTGTGGAAATCCTCGCTCGAGACGATCGCGTCGAGCGAAGTCGCGGTCAACGCCAACAAGCTCTCGCTCGAGGGCGTCCGCGCCGAGAACAGCGTCGGCAACCGCACGATTCTCGACATCCTCAACGCCGAGCAGGAATTGCTCAACTCGCAGGTCACGCTCGTTACGGCGCAGCGCGACGCCTATGTCGCGGGCTTCGCCTTGCTCGCGGCGATGGGGGAGGCGGAAGCACGCAATCTCGGGCTCGACGGCGGTCCGCTCTACGATCCGGTCGCACACTATACCAGCGTGCGGCACCGGATCTGGGACTGGTCGTCGGATCCGGACCCGGCGGTCACCGGCACGCGGACCAACGCGACGCGCCCGCAGACCGCGAAGATGACGCAACCGCTCGACCCAATTCTCGAAGCGCCAGTTGACAGAAGCGCGCCGATCACTGCAGGTAATGCGACGAAGAACCGTTAACCATCGGATCTACGCACAAACTAGGAATGCGGTAATGGGTGATCTGAGCGCGGAGCCATCGATGGAAGACATCCTTTCGTCGATCAAGCGCATCATCGCCGAGGAAAACGACGCGACGCCGGGCCGCAGCAAGCGCCCGCCGCGTTCGCTGCCGCCGCGCTCCGAAGCGGAACCCTTCGACCACGACATCCTCGAGCTGAGCGAGCCCGTCCATGAGCCGGAATATGCACGCGAGCCTGCCCCCCGCCCTGCGCCAGCGCCTGCGGCGGAGCCTGTAGCGGTGGCCGCCAAGCCTGCGCCGGCGTCGGTCGCGCCCGAACCGAGCCCCGAATCGCTGCTGTCGGCGCGCACCGCCGAAGCCTCGCGCAGCCCGCTCGACGCTTTGTCGCGGCTGGTGGTCAAGCCCGAGGTGACCGGATCGGACACGCTCGAGGGCGTGGTGCGCGAGATGCTGCGGCCGATGCTGCGCGACTGGCTCGACGCCAATCTCCCGACGATGGTCGAGGCGATGGTCGCGCGCGAGATTGATCGGATCACGGGGAAGTAAGACCTGCCCGCTTAGACCCGATTGCGGCGGCAGCTGCGTTCTGCTGTAACGTGCCGCCATGAAGATGCTTCTTGCCGCGACCGCCTTGAGCGCCGCTTTCGTCGCTGCTCCCGCAGCTGCCCGCCAACTCACGATCGACGACGTCGTCGCGCTGTCGCGCGTCTCGGCGCCTGCGGTTTCGCCCGACGGGCGCTGGCTCGTATGGCAGCAGCGCGAGACTGACTTGTCGATCGATGGCGGGCGCTTCGACCTGTGGCGGCTCGATCTCGCGCGCGCGGGCGCTGCGCCTGAGCGGCTTGCCGCCGAGGCCGAGGTCAATGAGACCGCACCGCAATTCTCGCACGACGGGCGGACGGTCTATTTCCAATCGGACAAAGGCGGCGACGACGCGGTCTGGTCGATTGGCATCGCGGGCGGTGCTGCGACGCGGCTGACGCAATTCAAGGGCGGGATGGGCGGCTTCAAGGTCTCGCCGCAGGACGACAAGCTGCTCGTCTGGGCGGATCGCCGTCCCGGCGCGCCGAGCCTCGAGCCGGCAATGGTCAAGAAGGATGCCAACGCCGGCAACGGGCGCGTGTACGACCAGATGTTCGTGCGGCACTGGGCGAGCTGGTCCGACGGGACGCGCTCGCAACTGTTCGTGCTGCCGCTGACGCCGACGGGCGCGACCGGCAACGGCGTCGCGATCGAAGGCGCGCTGGTTGGGGATGCACCCTCCAAGCCGTTCGGCGGCGGCGAGGAAGTGTCGTGGAGCGCTGACGGCAAGACCGTCTTCTTCGCGCTGCGCGAGGCGGGGCGGATCGAGCCGCTGTCGACCAATCTCGATATCTTCGCGGCGCCTGCCGATGGGTCGGCCGCGCCGACCAATCTGACCGCGGCGAACACGGGGACCGACACCTTCCCGACGGTGTCGCCCGATGGCAAATCGCTCGCCTGGGTCGCGATGAAGCGCGCTGGGTATGAAGCCGATCGGCAAGTGCTGATGCTGCGCGATCTGGCGAGCGGGCAGGTCCGCGCGCTGACGCAGGATTGGGATCGCTCGATCGGGTCGATCGCGTGGTCGCCCGACAGCAAGACGATCCTCGTCACCGCCGAGGACACGCAGGAAAATCCGATCTGGTCGGTTTCGCCGGTCAGCGGCAAGGTCACGCGGCTGACGCAGGCGGGCAACGTCACGGCGGTGCTGCCGACCGCGAGCGGGGTCGTGTTCGCGATGAATTCGCTGACCGCGCCCGATGATTTTTACCGGCTCACGGGCACCAAGACAGCGCGGCTGACCGCGGTCAACGCGACCAAGCTTGCCGGCATCGATATGCCGAGCGTGACCAAGTTCAGCTTCACCGGTGCGAACGCCGACACGGTATGGGGCTATGCGGTCAAGCCTGCGGGCAGCACCGGGAAGGTGCCCGTCGCGTACATGGTGCATGGCGGCCCGCAGGGGTCGAGCAACAACAGCTGGTCGTATCGCTGGAACCCGGCGGTGTTCGCGGGCGCTGGCTATGGCCTCGTCGCGGTCGATTTCCATGGGTCGACCGGGTACGGCCAGGCCTTCACCGATGCGATCCGGGGCAATTGGGGCGGGTGGCCGCTCGAGGATCTGCAGAAGGGCCTTGCCGCAGCAACGTCCAAATTCTCCTGGCTCGACGCAGACAATGCCTGCGCGCTCGGCGCCTCCTATGGCGGCTATATGATGAACTGGATCGAGGGCAATTGGCCCGATCGCTTCAAGTGCATCGTCCAGCATGACGGCGTGTTCGACGCGCGCGCGATGGCGTACGAGACCGAGGAGCTGTGGTTCGACGAGTGGGAGCATGGCGGCAAGGCCTATTACGAAGACCCCGCCGCGTTCGAGAAATGGAACCCGGTCAACCATGTGACCGCGTGGAAGACGCCGCAGCTCGTCATCACCTCGGAGGGCGATTATCGCATTCCGTACACGCAGGGGATCGCGGCGTTCACCGCGCTGCAGCGGCGCGACATTCCGTCGCGGCTGGTGGTGTATCCAGGCGGGAGCCACTGGGTGCAGAAGCCCAATGAGAGCCGTCAATGGTATCGCGAAGTGCTTGGCTGGATGGGGAAATACACCGGCGGCGCGATCGCGCCGCGTCCGGCCGGCACATCCGGCGGGAAGGGCGGCTGACCGCCGCGCCGGCCCGGAGCTTTACCCGAAAAGCGGCGCGACGAGGATCGGCCATAGCATCATCAGCAGTCCGACCACGCTCACAAGGAAGATGAGCGTGCGGACATAGGGCGTGCCGGCGGCGTAGATCGGCAGATAGGCGATCCGCGCGCCGAGCCATACGACGGCGCCGATCGCGGTCCAGCGCGTTTCGATCCCGGTGATGCCGAGCAGCGCAATCGCTGCAACGACGAGCGGGAAGGTCTCGAAGAAATTGCGCTGCGCGCGATCGAGCCGGGCGATGAGCGGCGGCGGCGGTGGCATCGCCGCGTCGCGTGCTCCGGCGTTCCAGGCGGTGCCGTAGAGCTGCGTCTTGAGGACGACCGCGGCGAAGATGTGGACCAGCGCCAGGATACACCCCCAGGCAAGCACGGTGAGTTCGATGCGCATGGCGGCTCCTCGGTTCAATGATGTCGTCACAATGCCGCGTGGCGGCGGATTGTTTCATCTGGCGTTCAGGTTGGTGGGATAGACTTTCCGCCGTCTTCAACCAACCGAGGAAACCATCCGATGACTCCGTTTTCGAAGATCCTTCTCGCCGGGCTGGGCACGTGCGCGCTGGCCGGGAGCGCGATTGCCGCCGAGCGTGCGACGCACGTGATGAACGTCGCTCTTCCCGACGGCAGCGTGGCGCAGGTCCGCTATGCCGGGGATACGCCGCCGAAGATCGCGCTGGTGCCGGTCGATCGCACCATCCCGGTCGCGCTGATCGAATCGCCGTTCGTCGGGTTCGACCAGATCTTCGCCGACATGGATCGCCAGGCTGCGGCGATGCTGCAGCAAGCGGCCGCGCTGCAGGCGGCGGCACCCACGGGCGGCAAGATCGACAAGGCGGCGCTCACGTCGATGCCGGCGGGGAGCAGCTACTCGTTCACCTCGTACAGCTCGAGCAATGGCGGCTGCACGCAAAGCTACCAAATGACCGCCTACGGCAATGCCGAGCCCAAGGTCGTCTCGCAGAGCAGTGGCGATTGCAGCAAGGCTGGGCAGCTGCAGGCGGCACCCAAGCCCGCCAAGGCGATCGAAGCCCCGAAGACCGTGCCGCACGACGCGGTCTGACCGGGCTGCGCTACCGTCCCCCTCCGTTCGCCCTGAGCGTGTCGAAGGGCACCTCTCCGCCCGGAACGCCGGACGTCGGGAGGGCAGCGCTTCGACAGGCTCAGCCCGAACGGCGTGGGGGACAATGCTGCGATCCTTGAGGGCGGTCCGTACGGGCCGCCCTTTTCTTTTGTGCCATCGCGGCTAAAGCCTGCAGGCTATGACCGAGCTCTCCAAAACCTTCGACCCCGCCGAACTCGAGCAGCGCTGGTACGCGCATTGGGAAACCAATGGCCTGTTCCGGCCCGACCGCCCGGGCGCCGAGCCGTGGACGATCGTCAACCCGCCGCCCAACGTCACGGGTTCGCTTCACATCGGCCATGCGCTCGACAATACGCTGCAGGACATTCTGGCGCGGCATGCGCGGCTGCAGGGCAAGGACGCGCTATGGGTGGTCGGCACCGACCATGCCGGCATCGCGACGCAGATGGTGGTCGAGCGCCAGATGGCCTCCGCCCAACAGAAGCGCACCGACTTCACTCGCGAAGAGTTCGTCGCGAAAGTGTGGGAATGGAAGGAAGAGAGCGGCGGCGAGATCACGCAGCAGCTCCGCCGGCTCGGTTGCTCGATGGACTGGGCGAACGAGCGCTTCACGATGGACGAGGGCTTCTCCAAGGCCGTGCTGAAGGTGTTCGTCGACCTGCACAAGGAAGGCCTGCTCTACCGCGACAAACGGCTGGTAAACTGGGATCCGGGCCTCGGCACCGCGATCAGCGACCTCGAGGTCGAGACGCGCGAGATCAAGGGGAGCTTCTGGCATCTGCGCTATCCGCTCGCCGACGGATCGGGCTTTATCGAGGTCGCGACGACGCGACCCGAGACGATGCTCGCCGATATGGCGGTCGCGGTGAACGCGTCGGACGCGCGCTACACGCATCTGGTCGGCAAGCAGATCAAGCTGCCGATCACCGGGCGGCTGATCCCGATCGTGACCGATGACCATGCCGATCCCGAGCTGGGGTCGGGCGCGGTCAAGATCACGCCGGGGCATGACTTTAACGATTTCGAGGTCGGCAAGCGCGCCGGGATCGCGGCGAACGCGATGCTCAACATGCTCGATGCCAAGGCGCAGGTCGTCCAGGTGTCTGACGGGTTGATCCCGGCCGAGCTGCTCGGGCTGACCACGGCGGAGGCGCGCAAGGCGGTCGTCGCGCGGTTGAAGGCCGAAGGCTTCCTCATCGCGCACACCGACAAGGACGGCGTCGAGCACGACGCCGAGCCGCGCACGATCCAGACGCCCTACGGCGATCGCTCGGGCGTGGTGATCGAGCCGTGGCTGACCGACCAATGGTATGTCGATGCGGCGACCTTGGCGAAGCCGGCGATTGAGGCGGTGCGCTCGGGTGCGATCCAGATCGTGCCCAAGACGTGGGAGAAGACCTTCTTCAACTGGATGGAGAACATCCAATCGTGGTGTGTGTCGCGGCAATTGTGGTGGGGGCACCGGATCCCAGCGTGGTTCGCCGAGGATGGCTCGATCTACGTCGCGCTGACCGAGGCCGAAGCGCAGGCGCAGGCCGGCGAGGGCGTGGCGCTGCGCCAGGATAGCGACGTGCTCGACACGTGGTTCTCCTCCGCGCTATGGCCGTTCGCGACGATGGGCTGGCCCGAGGAAACCTCGCCGACGCTGCATGGTCGCTACCCGAACGACGTGCTCATTTCGGGCTTCGACATCCTGTTCTTCTGGGACGCCCGGATGATGATGCAGGGCATCCACTTCATGGGCGATGTGCCGTTCAAGAAGCTGTACCTCCACGGCCTCGTTCGCGCTGCGGACGGCGCGAAGATGTCGAAGTCGAAGGGCAATGTCGTCAACCCGCTCGGGCTGATCGACCAGTACGGCGCCGACGCTTTGCGCTTCTTCATGGCGGCGATGGAGAGCCAGGGCCGCGACATCAAGATGGATGAGAAGCGCGTCGAGGGTTATCGCAACTTCGCCACCAAGCTGTGGAACGCATGCCGCTTCGCGCAGTCGAACGGCATCGTCGCGAGTACGCACATGGAAGCGCCTGCGGCCGAACTCGCGGTCAACAAGTGGATCATCGCCGAGACGATCGGTTGCGTCCAGGCAGTCGACCTCGCGCTCGCCGATCTGCGCTTCGATGGCGCGGCGAACGCGGTCTATCAGTTCGTGTGGAGCCGCTTCTGCGACTGGTATCTCGAGCTGATCAAGCCGGTGTTCGACGGCGACGAGAAGGGCAGCATCGACCCCGAGAGCAAGCTGGTCGCGGGCTGGGTGATCGACCAGATCCTCGTGCTGCTCCACCCGTTCATGCCATTCATCACCGAGGAACTGTGGCACGCGATGGGACCGCGCGAATATGATCTGATCGTCGCGAAATGGCCGATGGCGGATGCGCGCTCGCTCGATCCGGCGGCGAGCAAGGAGATCGACTGGCTGATTCGATTGGTGTCGGAAATCCGCGCCGCGCGGACCGAGGTCAACATTGCGCCGGGCACGCGGATGCAGATGCATGTCCGTGATGCCGATGCGGAAACGCTCGCGCGGCTCGAGCGGCAGGCGACGGTGATCGCTCGCCTCGCGCGGGCGAGCGTGGTGCAGGATGCGCCCGGTGGTGGCGCGCTGCAGGTCGTCGTCGATGGCGCGACCTTCGTGCTGCCGCTCGAGGGGATCATCGACCTCGCCGTCGAGCGCGAACGGCTGACCAAGGGCATTGCCGCCGCCGCCAAGGAGCGCGATGCGCTCGCCGGACGGCTTGGGAATGCGAGCTTCGTGGAACGCGCGAAGCCCGAGGCGGTTGAGAAGGCGCGCGCCGATCACGCCGAGAAGTCCGCCGAGGCCGAGCGGTTGACGGCGGCGCTCGAGCGGCTGGGCTGAAATCGGATAGTCGTCACCCCGGCCTTGTGCCGGGGTCTACCGTGACACACGAGCGGGCAGCGTTGCTCTCGCGGCACGGTGGACCCCGGCACAAGGCCGGGGTGACGAAGGGGAGTAGAGACGACGATGGCAAGCTCCCCGACGCGCCGCGGTCAGCGCGACCTGACGACCGGGCCGATCGCGATGACGCTGCTCGCCTTCGCGCTCCCGACGCTCGGCTCGAACATCCTTCAGTCGCTCAACGGCTCGATCAACACGATCTGGGTCGGGCGCTTCCTCGGCGAGGGCGCGATCGCGGCGACCGCCAATGCCAATACGATCATGTTCCTGATGTTCGCGCTCGTGTTCGGCTTCGGCATGGCCTCGACCATCCTGATCGGCCAGAGCATGGGGCGGCGCGATGTCGAGGCGGCGCGCCGCGCGTTCGGCGCGTCGATCGGGCTGGTGATGGGCGGCGCGGTGGTGGTCGCGGCGCTCGGCTGGATCTTCACCCCCGATATCCTGCGCGTGCTGGCGACGCCGCCGAGCGCGATGCCGCTCGCGCTCGCCTATCTGCGCGTGATCTTTCTCGGGCTGCCGGCGTCGATGCTGCTCGTGCTGCTCAGCATGGCGCTGCGCGGGATCGGCGATTCGATCACGCCGCTGTGGTTCACGATGCTCAGCGTGCTGCTCGATAGCGGGTTGAACCCGGTGTTCATCCGCGGCTGGTTCGGAATGCCGGCGATGGGGATTGCCGGCTCGGCGACCGCGACGCTGATCGCGTCGCACGTCGCGGCGTTCGGGCTGGTTGCCTACGTTTATGCGCGCGACCTGCCGATCCGGCTGCGTGGGCACGAGCTGTCCTACCTCATCCCGAGCCTAGCGCTGACTCGAACGATCCTGTCGAAGGGCTTGCCGATGGGCGCGCAGATGCTCGTCATGTCGGTCGCCGCGCTGACGATGACCGGGCTCGTCAACCGCTACGGGATCGAGACGACCGCGGCCTATGCCGTGTCGCTCCAGCTCTGGGGCTATATCCAGATGCCCGCGCTGGCGGTCGGCGCGGCGGTGAGCAGCATGGCGGCGCAGAATATCGGTGCGGGCTTCTGGGACCGGGTCGACCGGATCACACGCGCCGGGCTGATCTTCAGCGCGGTGCTGACCTCGACGATGGTGCTCGCGATCATCGCGTTCGACCGACCGGTGATGGGGCTGGTCCTCGGCGGCGAGAGCCCGGCGATTGCGATCGCGCGGCATATCCAGGTGCTGGCGAGCTGGAACTTCATCATCTTCGGCATGACTATGGTGCTGTTCTCGACCGTCCGCGCGAACGGCGCGGTGTGGGCGCCGCTGATCATGCTGTTCGTCGCGATGTATCCGGTGCGGATCGGCTTTGCGCTGTTATTCCAGCCGACGATGGGCGCGGATGCGCTGTGGTGGAGCTTCCCGCTCGGCTCGTGCGCCAATTTCGTGATGGCGCTGTGCTATTATCGCTATGGCGGCTGGCGCAACCAGCGGCTCGTCGTGCCGGCGGAGCGCGCGCAGGAACAGGTGCCGAGCTCGGCCGAACCCGCGGGGCGGCTGCACCCGTCGAGCTGACGCGCAAGACCGCTTGCGCCCGCCCGCGCGAGGTTCCAGAACGCGCAACATGACCGCCCAATATCCAGCGCTTCGCCTTCGTCGTACTCGCGCCTCGGCCTGGAGCCGGCGGCTCTATGCCGAGACGGTGCTGACCCCCGCCGATCTGATCTGGCCGCTGTTCATCGCCGAAGGCACCGGCGTCGAGGAGCCGATCGCATCGCTGCCCGGCGTGTCGCGCTGGTCGGTCGACGGGATCGTCGCCCGCGGGCGTGAAGCGCGCGATCTCGGCATTCCGTGCGTCGCGCTGTTCCCGAATACGCCGGGGCATCTGCGCAGCGCGACGGGCGAGGAAGCGATCAATCCCGACAATTTGATGTGCCGCGCGGTGAAGGCGCTCAAGGACGCGGTCCCCGAAGTGGGCGTGCTGACCGATGTCGCGCTCGATCCCTATACCAGCCATGGGCATGACGGGTTGCTCGACGCGGCAGGTTATGTGCTCAACGACGCGACCTCGGATGCGCTGGTCGCGCAGGCGCTCAACCAGGCAGCTGCGGGGTCGGACATCATTGCCCCTTCGGACATGATGGACGGCCGCATCGGCGCGATCCGTGAGGCGCTCGAGGCTGATGCGCACCACAACGTCCAGATCATGTCCTATGCGGCCAAGTATGCGAGCGCGTTCTACGGCCCGTTCCGCGACGCGGTGGGCTCGCGCGGGCTGCTGAAGGGCGACAAGAAGACCTATCAGATGGACTCGGCCAATGCCGAGGAAGCGCTGCGCGAAGTCGCGCTCGATCTCGCCGAGGGCGCCGACAGTGTGATGGTCAAGCCTGGGCTGCCCTATCTCGACATCGTCGCGCGGGTGAAATCGGCGTTCGAAGTGCCGGTGTTCGCGTACCAGGTGAGCGGCGAATATGCGATGATCGAGGCCGCGGTCGCGGCCGGCGCGGCCGAGCGCGACCCGATGGTGCTCGAGACGCTGATGGCGTTCAAGCGCGCGGGCTGTTCTGGCGTGCTGACCTATCATGCGGCGCATGCGGCGCGCTTGCTGGGCGCGTGAGCGACGCGATCGTCGAGACCGAGCGGTTGCGGCTGCGCGTTCCCGGACCGGGCGACCGCGCGACGCTGCATGGCTGGTTCGGCGATCCGCAGGTGATGGCCGATCTCGCGCCGGCGATGGATGCAGCGGCGGCCGATGCCGCGATCGCACGGCACGACGGGTATCGTAGCGAAGGCCTCGGCTTCTGGATGGTCGAGCGCAGGCTGGACTGTGTGCCGCTCGGCTTTTGCGGGCTGAAGCGCGGCAACCCCGAAACACCGCTGGCGGGCGCGCTCGAGATTGGCTGGATGTTCGGGCCCGCGCATTGGGGGCAGGGCTATGCACGCGAGGCTGCGGCGGGGGTACTCGCCTGGGCGTGGCCGAACTGCCGCGACGCGCAAATCGGCGCGATTACCGCCCGCGTGAATGTCGCGAGCCAGCGGCTGATGGAGCGGATCGGCATGCACGCCGCGCCCGCGCTCGATTTCGAGCATCCCGCCTTTGCCGAAGGGCACCGGCTGCGCGACAGCGTGGTCTACGTGATCGACCGTCCACGCGCATGATCGAGACGCAGCGCTTGATCCTGCGCGGCTGGCGCGAGCGCGATATCGCGCCGTTGCACGCGATGGGGCAGGACCCCGAGGTGATGCGCTATCTCGGCCCGCCGCTGAGCATCGACGCCGCGCGCGAGGGGCATGACCGGATGGTCGCGTGCCAGGATGCGCACGGCTTCTGCTTCTGGGCGGTCGAACGTCGTGCCGACGGTGCGTTCCTCGGATTTTGCGGGATCAAGCCGGGTGACAGCTTCCTTGCGGGCGAAACCGAGATTGCGTGGCGGCTGGCGCGCGATGCGTGGGGGCAGGGCTATGCGCGCGAGGCGGCCGAGGCGAGCCTCGCCTGGGGCTGGGCGAACCTCGCCATTCCGCGTGTCACCGCGATCACCGTCCCCGCCAATACGCGCAGCTGGGGGCTGATGGAGCGGCTCGGCATGACGCGCGTCGTGGGTGGCGATTTCGACCATCCCAATCTCGCCGCGGGCGATCCGCTCCGGCGCCTCATCCTCTATCGAATCGATCGGCCGACCGCATGACGACCCTCCGAGCTCCCATGCGCCTTGCCCGGCCGCTGTTCGTGCTGACGATCCTGGCGAGCTCGTTCCTGCTCTTCCTCGTCCAGCCGATGGTCGCGCGGATGGCGCTGCCGCGGCTTGGCGGTGCGCCGGCGGTGTGGAACTCGGCGATGCTCGTCTATCAGGCGCTGCTGCTCGCCGGGTACGGCTATGCGCACTGGCTCGGTCGGATGAACCCACGCGCGCAGGCGATGACGCATCTCGGCGTCCTGCTCGTCGCGGGGTTGTGGCTGCCGATCGGGCTCACCGCGCTCCAGCCGAGCCCGACCGCGCAGCCCGCGATCTGGGTGCCGTGGCTGCTCGGTCTGTCGATCGGGCCGTTGTTCTTCGCGATCTCGGCGCAGGCGCCGTTGCTGCAGCGCTGGTTCAGCCTGACGCGGCACGGCGACAATCCGTATGCGCTGTACGCCGCGTCGAACTTCGGGAGCTTTGCCGGGCTGCTGGCCTACCCGCTGTTCGTCGAGCCCGGGCTCGCTCTGTACGGGCAGCGCGTGGTGTGGAGCAGCGGCTATATCCTGGTCGGTCTGCTGGTGGCGCTGTGCGCGGCGACGCTGCCGCGCGGCGGGCCGGTGGCCGATGCAGCACCGCGCGCCACGTCGCCCGCGCCGGGTCGGCGACGCGTTGCGCACTGGATCCTGCTGGCGTTCGTGCCGTCGGGGCTGATGCTCGCGACCTCGACGCTGATCACCACCGATATCGTCGCGATGCCGCTGCTGTGGGTGCTCCCGCTCGGGCTGTATCTGCTGAGCTTCACGATCGCGTTTGCGAGCGACCGCACCACAGCCGATATCCAGACGCGAATCGCGCCGATCGCGATGCTGCTGTTCGGCGGCTTGCTCGTCGGTGGGATGGCCGGGATGCCGATGCTCGGCGCGATCATGGCGCTGGCGGTGCTGTTCCTCGTCTCGGTCGCGCTCCATACCGCGCTGTACCGGCTGCGGCCCGAGCCCGACCGGCTGACCGGGTTCTACCTCGCGATGTCGGTCGGCGGGGCGCTCGGCGGGGTGTTCTCGGCGCTGCTCGCGCCGCTGCTGTTCGACTGGACCTACGAATATCCGATCCTCATCCTCGCCGCGGCGGTGCTGACGCCGCAACGCGCCTTGCTCGGTGTGGTCGCGCGGTTGTGGGACGGCAATGCGCAGCGGCAGCGGATCCTGCTCTATGTTGTGGCGATCGCGGTGGTCGGGCTCGTGGCGCTCGTGCTCACCTATCCCGGCCCGATCGGTCGCCCCGGACCGACGCAGCACATCACGCTGATGGTGATGGTGGCGCTCGGCTTGCTGACGATCGAATCGCGTCGTGCTTTCGCGATTGCCATGTTCGGATCGCTGATCGCATTCGGTGGCTATCACGCGGTGATGATCTCGCTCGAGCCCGATGCGCGGACGCGCAGCTATTTCGGCATCTACACCGTCCGCGGAAACCCGCGCGAACGCGAACTCGCGCACGGCACGACGGTGCACGGCCTGCAGCTGCTCGGCACGCCCGCACGCGAGCGGACCGCGACGACCTATTACGTCCCTGGTGCCGGGATCGGACAGGCGTTGCAGGCGGTCCCGGCGCTGTACGGGCCGGCGGCACGCGTCGGCATCGTGGGTCTGGGGGCAGGGACGGTGGCTTGCTATGCCAAGCCCGGACAGGACTGGCGGTTCTACGAGATCGATCCGGCGATCGTCCGAATCGCGCGGACGCGCTTCAGCTTCCTGTCGCGCTGTCTGCCCGATGCCCCGGTGGTGCTCGGCGATGCGCGGCTCAACCTTGCGCACGCGGCGAGCGGATCGCTCGATTTCCTCGCGCTCGATGCCTTCTCGTCCGATTCGGTGCCGATGCACCTGATGACGCGCGAGGCGTTCGCGAGCTATGCGCGAGTGCTCACGCCGCGCGGGCTGTTGCTGGTGCACATCTCGAACCGCTTCCTCGATCTCGAACCCGTCGTTGCGGGCGCTGCCGAGGTTGGGGGGTGGCACGCCGTCCAGCTCTTCTATCGTCCGCCGCAGGCCAACGCGGCAGGCGCGACCAAGTCGCAATGGGTGGCCTTGTCGCACGACTCCAAGATCATCGCGGCGTTGCAGCGCGGCAACGCGGCATGGGGGGCGGTCCCGGTCCGCGCGGGCTTCACGCCGTGGACCGACGATTATTCGACGATCCTGCCGCTGCTCAAAGGCGTCCGCTAGGCGCTACGCAGCTTTGCCGAGATTGCGGTGATGCGTGTGCTCTGCGCCTCGAGCGCGGCCTGTGCCGCGGTCTGGAGGGTCGCGATCGCGGGATATTCGGGTTTGCCGCCGGTGATGCGGTCCGACGCCATCGTATCGACCGCGGAGAGCGTGGCCGACGTCGTTGCGCGATAACCGTCGAGTTCGGCCAGCGCGGTCTGCGCCGCGATCCAGCGTTCGCCACCGGGCGCGTCACCGCGGGCGGCGTCGGCGAGCCGCTCGGCGCGCGTCGCAGCGGGCGCGAAGTCGGCGCTCGTGCGGTCGAGCGTCTTGCGCAGGTCGGCCAGCGCCGAATCGGTCGAAGGCTCGGGTTCGGCAAGCACGACGGGGGATTCGGGCTCGGCATCGCTGCGCGATTCGATCGCGCGCGGCAGCAGCGAGGGATAGCGCGTCGACGTCTGCGCGGCACATCCTCCGAGAATGAGGGTCACGGCCAGCGCGAAAGCGGCGGGGCGGGCGGGCAAAAGCGGCTGGTTCATCGATAAATTCTCTATGCTGGCAAGAAAGGTGACGCAACGCCCTTGCGTCCCCCGAAAGACGCCGCTAACAGCGCCACTCCACTGCACCCATAGCTCAGCTGGATAGAGCATCAGACTACGAATCTGAGGGTCGGGCGTTCGAATCGCTCTGGGTGCACCACCTATTTCCGCCGGATGGCGGGCGATGAGCCGGGACAGAAATGTCCCGGCTTTTCTGCGTTCTGGGGGTGTCGGTGGGGGCACATCCTCAGCGTCCGAGGTCACCCCGGCCTCGTGCCGGGCCCACCGTGCCACGCGCGCTTGGCGGGCATGCTGTGCGGCAGGGTGGACCCCGGGACGAGCCCGGGATGACGAAGATGGGTGAGGTGTCGCGCTATGAAAGCGCGGGCTTCGTGGGCCCGCTGTGCGGCACGGTTGGCCCCGTTACGAGCCCGGGCTGATGTAGCGGGGTCAGGGCAGCAGGTGCGTCGCTGCGGCAACCGCCGCGAGCACGTGCTCGGCATATTCGCGGCGGCAGATCAGCAGATCGGGGAGCAACGGGTCGCGGCAGTTATAGACCAGCGGGCTGCCATCGATTCGCGACGCGAACAGGCCGGCCGCCAGCGCGACTGCGACGGGGGCGCAATTGTCCCATTCATATTGCCCGCCGGCGTGGAGGTAGATCTCGGCATCGCCTTGCACCACCGCCATCGCCTTGGCGCCGGCCGAGCCCATCGGCACGAGCTCGGCGCCGATCGCCTCGGCGACCGCGAGCACGACCGGGTGCGCGCGCGAGCGGCTGACGACCATCCGCGGGCGCTGTGGGGCCGCGGCGAAAGGCTGGCGTGGATCGTCGGTCGCGAAGACGCGCTGGATCGCCGGCAGCGCGACGGCGCCCGTGACGGGCACGCCGTCGATCGCGAGGCCGATGTGGACCGCCCAATCCTCGCGCCGTTCGCGGAACTCGCGCGTGCCGTCGAGCGGATCGACCACCCAGACGCGTCGCGCGGCGCAGCGCAGGCCGTCGTCGGCGGCTTCTTCCGACAGCACGTAATCATCGGGGCGCGCTTCGTGGAGCAGGCGGAGGATCAGCGTATTGGCATCCGTGTCGCCGCGGTCGCCCAGCTCGGCATCGGGGCAGGCGCCAGCGACGCAGAGATCGCGCAGGACGTCGCCCGCGGCGAGCGCCACCGTACGGGCGAGTTGGGCGTCGGTCTGATCGATCACAGGTCGTGACTCCATACGCCCATGATATGCTCGACGATCCGCTCGGCGGCCGCCTCGGGGCTCTCGCGCGTCGTGTCGACGCGGATGTCGGGATGCTGGGGCGCCTCATACGGGCTCGAGATGCCGGTGAAGTTGGCGATCTGTCCCGCACGCGCCTTGGCGTAGAGGCCCTTCACGTCGCGCACCTCGGCCTCGGCGAGCGGGGTGTCGACGAAGATCTCGACGAACGCGCCCGGCAGCATCGCGCGCACCATGTCGCGCTCGGCGCGGAACGGCGAGATGAAGGCGGTGAGGACGATCAGCCCGGCATCGGTCATCAATTTGGCGACCTCGCCGATGCGGCGGATGTTCTCGACGCGGTCGGCATCGGTGAAGCCCAGATCCTTGTTGAGCCCGTGCCGGACATTGTCGCCATCGAGCAGGAAGCTGTGGCGGCCGAGCGCGAACAGCTTCTTCTCGACGAGATTGGCGATCGTCGATTTGCCCGAGCCCGACAGGCCGGTGAACCACAAAAGCCGCGGGGTCTGACCCTTCTGGTCGGCATGCGCGGCGTTGGTGATGTCGATCGCCTGCCAATGGACGTTCTGCGCGCGGCGCAGCGCGAAATCGAGCATCCCGGCGGCGACCGTCGCGTTGGTCGCGCGGTCGATCAAGATGAACCCGCCGAGATCGGCGCCATCGGCAAAGGGTTCGAAGACGATGTCGCGGTCGGTATAGACTTCGGCGACGCCGATATCGTTGAGCCCGAGCGTCTTGACCGAGAGCTCGGCGAGCGTGTTGACGTCGATCGCGTGGCGCGGTTCCTGGACCGTCGCCCCAACCGTCTGCGTGCCGAGCTTGAGCCAGTAGCTGCGCCCCGGCAGCAGCGGCGTTTCGGACATCCAGACGAGCGTCGCGCGGAACTGGTCGGCGACCTGGGGCGGCGCGTCGGCGAGCGCGATCACGTCGCCGCGCGAGCAATCGACCTCGTCGGCGAGCGTGAGCGTGACCGACTGGCCGGCAACGGCTTCTGGCAAGTCGCCGTCCATCGTCACGATCCGCGCGACCGTCGTGGTGCGGCCCGAGGGCAGGATGCGGACCGCATCGCCGGGGCGAATGCTGCCGCTTGCGATCAGGCCGGAAAAACCGCGGAAATCCAAGTCTGGGCGGTTGACCCATTGCACCGGCAGGCGGAACGGGCGCGCCTGTGCGGCATCGGCCTCGACGTCGATCGTTTCGAGATGTTCGATCAGCGTCGGGCCGTCGTACCACGGCATCGCGGTGGAGGCGCTCGCGACATTGTCTCCGGCAAAGCCCGAAATCGGGATCGCGGTGAAGCGCTCGATCCCGATCGCGCTGGCGAAGGCGCGATAGTCGGCGACGATCGTGTCGAATACCGACTGGTCGTACTCGACCAGATCCATCTTGTTCACCGCGAGCACGACGTGGCGCAGCCGGAGCAGCTTGACGAGGAAGCTGTGGCGGCGGGTTTGGTGCAGCACGCCCTTGCGCGCGTCGATCAGGATCACCGCGGCGTCGGCGGTCGAGGCGCCGGTCACCATGTTGCGCGTGTACTGCTCGTGGCCGGGCGTGTCGGCGACGATGAACTTGCGCTTTTCGGTCGCGAAGAAGCGATAGGCGACGTCGATCGTGATGCCTTGCTCGCGCTCGGCGGCGAGGCCGTCGACGAGTAGCGCGAAGTCGATGTTCTGGCCTTGGGTGCCGACGCGCTTGCTGTCGGCCTCGAGCGCGGAGAGTTGGTCGGCGAAGATCGCGCGCGAATCGTAGAGCAGTCGGCCGATCAGCGTCGATTTGCCGTCGTCGACCGAGCCGCAGGTGATGAAGCGCAGCAGCGACTTGTGCTGGTGCTGGAGGAGGTACGCGTCGATGTCCGATGCGATGAGCGCGTCGGGGGTATATTCGTCACCCCGGCGAAGGCCGGGGTCGCCGGATGGCGGCGGGGCGGCCGGCGTTTCGCGCTCCAACGCGGCGGCTCCGGCCTTCTCCGGGGCGACGAGGTCTGGCTTGGCGCCCATCAGAAATACCCCTCGGCTTTTTTCTTCTCCATGCTGACGCTCTGATCGTGATCGATCGCGCGGCCCTGGCGTTCGGAGGTGGTGGTGAGCAGCATTTCCTGGATCACTTCAGGCAGCGTCGTCGCTTGGCTCTCGACCGCGCCGGTCAGCGGATAGCAGCCGAGCGTGCGGAAGCGGATCGAGCGATCGACCGGCACTTCGCCGGGCTCGAGGCGGAAGCGGTCGTCATCGACCATCAGCAGCATCCCGTCGCGCTCGACCGTCGGGCGCGGGGCGGCGAGGTACAGCGGGACGATCTCGATCTGCTCGGCGAGGATATATTGCCAGATGTCGAGCTCGGTCCAGTTCGACAGCGGGAAGACGCGGATGCTCTCTCCCTTGGCCTTCTTGGCATTGTAGAGGTGCCACAGCTCGGGCCGTTGCGCCTTGGGGTCCCAGCGCTGGCTCGCCGAGCGGAAGCTGAAGATGCGCTCCTTGGCGCGGCTCTTCTCCTCGTCGCGCCGCGCGCCGCCGAACGCGACGTCGAAGCCGCCAGCCGTCAGTGCCTGCTTGAGCCCTTCGGTCTTCCAGATGTCGGTGTGGCGGCTGCCATGGTCGAACGGATTGATCCCCTGCGCGACCGCGTCGGGGTTCTGGTGGACGATCAGCTCCATCCCCGCTTCTGCAGCCGCGCGCTCGCGGAGATCGTACATCGCGCGGAATTTCCAGGTCGTGTCGACATGGAGCAGCGGGAAGGGTGGCTTGCCCGGAAAAAACGCTTTCCGCGCAAGATGCAGCATCACCGCCGAATCCTTGCCGACCGAATAGAGCATCACCGGGCGCTCGGCCTCGGCGACGACCTCGCGCAGGATGTGGATGCTTTCGGCCTGGAGCCGCTGGAGGTGGGTGAGGGTCGTCATGCTGCGTTGCAGATAGTGCAGAAACGCCGCCGCGCGATCAACTTATCCTGTTGGCGTCTAAAGCGCGCTCACACCTCGGCGTTGCGCTCGACCGAGTCGAGGATGCGGGCTCCCGCCATGAACACTGCGATCGGGCAGACCGCGAACAGCAGCCAGCCACCGATGCCGGGATATTGCAAAAGATAGTGCACTCCGCGCTCGACCGCGCCGAGCGCGAGCGCGTAGATCACCGCAAAGGCTTCGAACTTGGTCTTGATGACGAACAGGCTGGAAATCTTGGTCCACATGCAAATCGCTAAGCAAGGGGCGGGCCAAGCGCTGTTTCGCGTGGGTTTTCGTGTACGAAGATGGTTACCTGTCAGTTAACCCGACACCCGGGATCAGGTGCGGGCGACGTGGCTCACGACGAAATCCTCGCTCACGCGCAACGCATCGGCGGTGGCGTGATCGAGCACCACGCCGCCATCGCACGGACGGACATTGCCATAGGCGCAGCGGAACTCGGCGAGTCGGCCGTGCGCGACAAGCGCGGGATCGCCGCCATCGCCGTCGAGCGCGACGATCCGCGACGACCGCGCATCGCGCACGGTGCGGACCTGGTCGGTCTTGGCAATCATCGTCGGGCCGCCGTCAAAAATATCGACATAGTTCTCGTAGGCGAAGCCTTCGTTCTCGAGCATCCGCATCGCCGCGCGGCCCGAGGGATGCGGCAGGCCGATCACCGCGCGGGCGCTTTCGGGGAGCATCGCGATATAGACCGGGTGTTTGGGGAACAGATCGGCGATGAATTGGTGGCCGCGCACCGCGTTGAATTGATCGGCGTCCTGGAAGTTCATCCCGAAGAAGCGCCCCGCGAGCCCGTCCCAGAAGGGCGATCCGCCCGCTTCGTCGATGATCCCGCGCAGTTCGGCCAGCACGCGATCGGCAAAGCGCGCGCGATGTGCCGCGATGAACAGGTAGCGGCTGCGCGCGAGCAGCATGCCGAGTCCGCCGGCGCGCTCGCCGGGATGGAGGAACAGCCCGCCGACTTCGCTGCAGCCCTCGAGATCGGTGGTCAGCCCGAGCATGTCGGCGCGGAAGGTGCGGCCGAGCTCCTTGCTGTGCTGCGTCAGCGTGCCGAGGCGATAGCTGTAGAACGGATAGCTCTGCCCAACATGCGTGAAGATCTGGCAGGTGCCGCGCACCTCGCCGGTTGCGACGTTTTCGAGCACGAGCACGAACAGGTCGTCGGCCTTGCCATCGTCGCTGCGGGCGAAGGCGGCGGCGCTGCGATCGAGCTTGGCCTTGAGCGCGGTGCGATCGGGCGGGAGATTGGTGAAGCCGCCGCCGGTGAGCTTGGCCATTTCGTAGAGCGGCTGCAGATCGCTGTCGCGCGCGGCGCGGATCACGTGGGTCACAATAAGCCCTTTTCGGCAAGGCGCAGGATCGTCAGCGCTGAGAGCGCGGCGCGCTCGGGGAGCGAGTCGACGATCAGGAATTCGTCGGTCGAGTGGATCGCACCGCCGCGCGCGCCCATCGTGTCGACGACGGGAACGCCGCACGCCGCGATGGTGTTGCCGTCGCACACCCCGCCCGTCGCGCGCCACGCGATGTCGAGGCCAAGCGCGGCGCCGCATTCCTTGACGAGCGCGAAGAGCTTGGCGGCGCCTGGGTCGATCGGTTTTGGCGGGCGGTTGAAGCTGCCGTGGACCGCGATGGTCACGTCGTGCGCGGCGGCGACTTCGGCCACCAGCGTGTCGATGGCCGCCTGCGCGCGCGCGATCTCGGTATGGTCGGCCGGGCGGAAATTGATCCGCAGCACGGCGTGGTCGGGAACGACATTGTTCGGCCCGCCGCCCTCGATCCGAGCCGGATTGACCGCGAGCGCGGGCGAGCGAACCGCAAACAGCCGCACCGCGAGATCGGACGCTGCGACGATCGCGTTGCGGCCTTCGTCGGGATTGCGGCCGGCGTGCGCGCTCTTGCCGGTGACGACGATCGAGAAATTTCCAGTGCCGCCGCGCGCGCCCGCCAGCGTGCCGTCGGGCAAGGCTGGTTCGTAGGTCAGCGCGGCGAGCTTGCCGCGTGCCGCGCGAGCGATCAGCGCCGAGGAGGAGAAGGAGCCGGTTTCCTCGTCGGAATTGATGACGACTTCATAGCCGATTCGCGCTGCGAGCGGGCTCGCCTCGACGGCCTCCAACGCCGCGAGCATCACCGCGAGCCCGGCTTTCATGTCGGCGACGCCCGGACCGTTGAGCGTGCCGTCGTCGCGGAAGGTCAGCGTCTGGAAGGCGTGGTCGACCGGATAGACCGTGTCCATGTGGCCGGTCAGCAGCAGCTGCACCGGCGCATCGGGGCGGACGACGAGATGCAAATGCTTGCCGTGATCGAGCGTGGTGACGGTCCCGTCGGCGGCGACGCTCTCGGCGGTGTCCCCCGTGACGAGCGCGAGCTCCCCCGGCAGCGCGCCGAACGCCGCCGCGAGCTTATCCGCCACCGCCGCCAGCCCGGCCAGATTGCGCGTGCCGCTGTTGATCGCCGACCAGGCCTCGACCTGTGCCAGCATCGGCTGCGTCGCGACATAGGCGACGGCCGCGCGGTCTGTTTCTGTCATCCCCACCATAGGCTCGGTCTAGCCGGTCTGCGCGGTACGCTCCACCCCTGGCACCGCGTCAGGACAGATGCGGCGCGAAGGCGGCGAGGACGTCCTCGTACAGCGTCTTCTTGAACGGGACGATCACGTCGGGGAGCGTCTCGGGGCGGATCCATTGCCAGGATTTGAACTCGGGATGCTCGGTCGCGATGTCGATATCGGCGTCGCTGCCAAGGAAACGGTAGAGGAACCAGCGCTGCCGCTGCCCGCGCCACTTGCCTTTCCAGACGCGGCCGACGAGCTCTTCGGGCAGATCGTAGAACAGTTCGTGCGGCGCGGCGGCGATCAGTTCGACATGCTTAGATGCGATGCCGGTTTCCTCGCCGAGCTCGCGCAAAGCGGTGGCCTCGGGGTCCTCGCCATCGTCGATCCCGCCTTGCGGCATCTGCCACGCTTCGACTTCGGCATCGATCCGCTGGCCGACGAAGACGAGGCCGTCGGCGTTGAGCAGCATGATTCCGGCGCAGGGGCGATAAGGCAGGGTGGTGGGGTCGGTCATTGGGGACTTTCGTTAGGAAATCCTCCCGCGCGGAACGGGGGAGGGGGACCCTGAGCATTCAGCGAGGGGTGGAGGGGGGCTATCCGCGAGCGGTACGCGTGTGACGGCCCCCCTTCACCACCAGCCTGAAGGAGGCTGGCTGTCCGCCTCCCCGGTTCCCGGAGGGAGGGATTAAAGGGCTTCGGCAATCAGCGTTTTTGCGGCGGCCAGCGCACCAGCGACATCCTCCGCCGAAGACGGGATCGCTTTGCGCAGCGTGATGAAACCGTGGATGTTGCCCACCGCCTCGCGGAAGACGACCGGAACGCCCGCCTCCGCCAGTGCCGCGGCGTAGGCACGGCCCTGGTCGCGGATCGGGTCGAGGCTCGCGGTCACCACGACCGCGGGTGGCATGCCCGCAAGGTCGCCCTTGAGCGGCGACGTGCGGATATGCTCGGCTTCGGCCTGATAGGCGGCGTTGAACCATTCCATGCTGTCGCGCGTCAGCAGGAAGCCGTCGGCGAACTGCGAGTAAGACGGATATTCGCGGCTCGTGTCGGTCGCGGGATAGAAAGGCAGTTGCGCGATCACCGGCACCGCCGCGGGCGCATCGCGCAGCGCCACCGCGGTGACGATCGCGAGATTGCCGCCGGCGCTGTCGCCGCAGACGATCAGGCCGGTGACCGACCGACCGAGCGCCTCAGGGCTCGCCGCCGCCCAGCGTGCCGCCACCTCGCAATCGTCTGGTGCGGCGGGCCAGGGGCTTTCGGGCGCGAGGCGATAATCGACCGCGAGCACGGGCAAGTCGAGGCTGCGCGAGACTTCGGCGCAGAAGCTCGCGTGCGTGTCGAGATCGCCGATCACGAAGCCGCCGCCGTGGAAGAACAGGACGAGCGGCCCTGCCGCGCGCGTCGCAGCGGTGTCGAACAGCCGCGCGGGAATGTCGCCGGCGGGGCCGGGGATCTTCAGGTCGGTGATCGTCGCGAGCTCGCCCACCGGCGGATCGGCAATGTCCTTCATCGCGGCATAGGTCGCGCGCGCGGCGGGTGCCTCGAGCTGGTGCATCTTGGGGCCGGGAATATTATTGAGGAAAGCGAGGAAGCCCGCGACATCGGGGCGCACATACGGATCGGTCACGCTGCTCTCCATCTGGTCTATGCCGTGTTTGCTCCTACCTAGGGGGGATGATCGCGGTCGTCCATCACCCAGCCTATGTTGCGAACGGCCAGGCGGCCAACCCGAGCCAGCTCAGCAAAAATGCCGCGATTCGCGATCTGCTGCGTACGCATGGGAGTGCGATCGACTGGCACGAACCCGAGCCGATGCCGCTCCACTGGCTCGAAGCGACGCACGATCCCGGCTATGTCGCCGAGGTACTCGAAGCCCGCGTGCCGCGCGAAAAAGAGCGGCGGATCGGCTTTGCGGTGACGCCGAGCGTCGCGGCGCGCGCGCAGGTCGTGCCGGCGGGCACGTGGCTCGCGGCGCGGCTCGCGCTCGAGCGTGGGTTCGCCGCCAATAGTGCGGGCGGGAGCCATCATGCGCTTGCCGAGACCGGCGCCGGCTATTGCGTGTTCAACGATCTCGCAATCGCGGCGGTGCGGCTGGTCGAGGAAGGCGATGTCGCGCGCGTGCTGATCGTCGATTGCGACGTGCATCAGGGTGACGGCACCGCGGCACTCACCGCTGGCCGACCGGGAATCGCGACCTATTCGATCCATGCCGAGAAGAACTTCCCGGCGCGGAAAGCCCGTTCGAGCCTCGACGTGCCGCTTGCCGACGGGATCGGCGATGCCGCGTATCTCGCGACGCTCGAAGCGACGCTGCTGCCGCTGATTCGCGACTATCGGCCCGACCTGATCCTCTATCAGGCAGGGATCGATCCGCTCGCGGGCGACCGGCTCGGTCGGCTCGCGCTGACACCCGAGGGGCTTGTTGCGCGCGACCGCTTCATCGCCGAAGCCGCCGCAACGCGCGGCATCGCGCTCGCGAGCACGGTGGGGGGCGGGTATGGCGACGACGTCCGCGCGCTCGCCGCGACGCATGTCGCGGTGATCCTGACCTTGGGGCGCGCATATCACGCGGCGCGGGCCACTCCGGGAACGATGGCGCTCCCGTCAAGTTGAGCATGACGGAAGCGGGGCAGGGTGCCTAAAGAGGTGCCGCTCCCGTTCGTTTGTGAGGCAACGCTTGACCGATTCCGTTCTTCTCTGGCTGCGCCGCGACTTGCGACTGGCCGACCAGCCCGCCTTGCTCGCTGCGATCGAGGATGGGGCGGTGATCCCGGTCTACATCCTCGATGACGACACGCCGAAACACTATGCGATGGGCGGCGCGTCGCGCTGGTGGCTGCATCACAGCCTCGAAAGCCTCGATGCCGCTTTGCGCGCGAAGGGATCGCGGCTGATCCTGCGGCGCGGGGTGTGCGATGTCGAACTGGCCAAGCTCGCAGAGGAAACCGGGGCGAAACGCGTCCATGCGATCCGCCATTTCGAACCGTGGTGGCGAAATGCCGAGCGCGCGGTGGCGAAGCGGCTCGATCTGGCGTGCCACGACGGCAATTATCTCGCGCCGCCGAGCTCGGTGACGACGGGCTCGGGCGGGCAGTACAAGATCTTCACGCCATTCTGGCGCGCGCTCAAGGCGACGCTGCCGCCGCCCGAACCGAGCCACGTGCCCGCGCATATCCCCGCGCCGGCGCACTGGCCGAAGAGCGATTCGCTGGCCGGCTGGGACTTGCTGCCGACCAAGCCCGACTGGTCGACCGGGTTCGGCAAGGAATGGACGCCGGGCGAAAAGGGCGCACGCAAGCGCCTGAAGGCGTTCGCGGATCATGCCGACCGCTATGACGAGACTCGCAACCTGCCGTCGGTCGAGGGCAGCTCGCGACTGTCGCCGCATCTGCATTTCGGCGAAGTGTCGGCGGCGCAAGTGTGGCACGCGGTCGCCGATGCGGGGGGCTCGGTCGATGTCTTCCTCAGCGAGATCGGGTGGCGCGATTATGCGCAGACCGTCATCCAGCAATATCCCGATTACGGCACCAAGAACGGTCGCGACGCGCTCGATGACCTCGCCTGGCGGACGGGCAAGTCCGCCGATGCCGATCTCGAGGCGTGGCAGCAGGGCCGCACCGGCTATCCGATCGTCGATGCCGGGATGCGTCAGCTGTGGACGACGGGCTGGATGCACAACCGCGTGCGGATGATCACCGCGAGCTTCCTGATCAAGCATCTGCTGATCGACTGGCGCAAGGGCGAGCGCTGGTTCTGGGATTGTCTGGTCGATGCCGATTACGGATCGAACGCGGTCAACTGGCAATGGACCGCAGGCACCGGGATCGATTCGAACATGTTCGTGCGGATCATGGCGCCGCTCGTCCAGTCGCCGAAATTCGATGCCGGGGACTATATCCGCGAGTGGGTGCCCGAGCTTGCCGGCATCAAGGGCGATGCCGTCCACGATCCCGAAGAGGCCGGCTGTCGCCCGCGTGGCTACCCGGCAAAAATCATCGGGCATCGCGAGGCACGCGAGCGGGCGCTCGAGGCGGCACGCCAGGCGCGCTGAAAATCCCGTTGCGGTACGCGGGCATGGATGCGAGGGGGCGCGCGATGCTTGGGGCCTTCTCGAAATTGTTTCACCGCCTGCTCGACCGGATCGACGCAGGTCTGGTCGCGGGATCGCTTGCCGCGCACTTGCCCGACGGGCGCGACCGGCTGCTCGGCGGCCGCGCGCCGGGGCCGGCGGCGGTAGTCGATCTGCGCAGCTGGCGCGCATTGCTGCGGCTGGCGACGGGCGGATCGGCCGGCTGGTACGTCGCCTGGTCCAAGGGCGAATGGGCGAGCCCCGATCCGACCGTGCTGTTCGAGCTGTTCATGCGCAACCGCGTGACGCTCGGCGGCACCGCGCGCTCGGGCGGGGTGATCCGTACGCTGCGGCGCATCGCGAACAGCCGGCGGCGCAATTCGCGCGTCGGCGCGCGGCGTAACATCGAGTTCCACTATGATCTCGGCAACGATTTCTATCGCGTCTGGCTCGACCCGAGCCTGACCTATTCGAGCGCCTTGTTCGCCGCGCCGGTGTCGGCGGCGGAAAGTCTAGAGGCCGCGCAGGCGACCAAGATCGACGCGATCCTCGACCGGCTGGCGGTGGCGCCGGGGGACCGCGTGCTCGAGATCGGGTGTGGCTGGGGGGCGTTTGCGGAAGCCGCGGCGCGGCGCGGGCTCAGCGTCGATGCGATCACGCTGTCGGCCGAGCAGGAGCTGGCGGTGCAGCAGCGGATCGCGGCGGCCGGCTTGAGCGACGTGACGGTGTCGCGGATCGACTATCGCGACGTTACCGGCGAATACGATGCGGTCGCTTCGATCGAAATGGTCGAAGCGGTCGGGCAGGAATATTGGCCGGCCTATCTCGCCGCGGTCGCGCGCGCGCTCAAGCCCGGGGGGCGCGCGGCGTTGCAGTACATCACGATCGATGACGCGATCTTCCCGGCCTATGCCGAGAATGTCGATTTCATTCAGCGCTACATCTTTCCCGGCGGTATGCTGCTGTCGGAGAGCCGCTTTCGCGCGCTGGCCGAGGCGGAAGGGCTCGAGTGGCAAGACAATCGCACCTTCGGGCTGCATTATGCGGAGACGCTGCGGCGCTGGCGTGCGGCGTTCGATGATGCGGTCGCGGCCGGGCGGTTGCCGGACAAGTTCGACCGGTCGTTCATCGACTTGTGGCGCTATTATCTGATGTATTGCGAAGGCGGTTTTCGCGGCGGCGGGATCGACGTCGCGCATGTCACGCTGGTGAAGATTTCCCCTCCCGCTTGCGAGTTTGAGGTCGGTCATGCCCCCGGCATGACCTGAACGATGCGGGGCATCGTTCACCTCAAACTGGGTTAGGGGAGGGGCGTGCCTCGCGCGCCGCGCCCCCCGGCATTTCCCTCGCCCAGCCCCTCCGGCAAGCGGGAGGGGAGTTTTGAGGGCTTCCCTCCCGGAAGCGTGAGGGGAACTCTATTCGACTCGTGCGCTCTATTCGACGCGTTCGAAATGTCCGGTCGCGAAATCCTCGGTCAGCAAAGCGACGATCCGATCCGCCACTACCGACGGATCCTTGACCGACTTGGGGTCTTCGCCCGGATAGGCCTTGTGGCGCATCGCGGTGCGCGTCGCGCCGGGGTCGATGATCGCGGTGCGGACCTTGCTGATCAGCTCCATTTCGTCGCCATACGCCGAAAGCAGCGTCTCGAACGCCGCCTTCGATGCGCCATACATTCCCCAATAGGCGCGCGGCTTGCGCCCGACGCTGGATGTGAGGCCGATCACCCGGCCGTGCGCCGATTTGCGCAGCATCGGGTCGAACGCCGCAATCAGCGCGGCCTGCGCGCTGACGTTGAGCGTAAGGACCTGCGCCATCTCCTTGGCGTCGATCGCTGGGACGGCGGACAATTGCCCGAGCATCGCGGCGTTTAGGACCATGATGTCGAGCGCGGGCCAGCGCTCGCCGATAGCGGTGCCGAGGCGCGCGATGCTGTCGGTCTCGGTCAGGTTGAGCGGTGCGATCGTCGCCGATCCGCCCGCGTCGAAGATCGCGTTCTCGACGGTCTCGAGGCCCGCCGCGGTGCGCGCCGTGATCACGACATGTGCGCCCGCCGCGCCGAGTGCGAGTGCGGTTGCAGCGCCAATCCCGCGGCTTGCGCCAGTGACGAGGGCAACTTGATTGGCGAGTGGCTTGTCGGTCATTCGGGGCTCTCTCCCTTTGAGCCCCTCCCCTTCAGGGGAGGGGTTGGGGGTGGGGACGTGCCTCGCAGAGCGCCAGCGCCCGTTACTTCCCCACCCCAACCCCTCCCCTTAAGGGGCGGGGCTAAGTGTCTTTAGATCACGCGTTCCGCGAGCAGCGCGAACTGATCGACCGAGGATACGTCGTCCTGGTCGGTCAGGCTGGTCGGGTAATCGCCGGTGAAGCAGGCGTCGCAATGGCTCGGCCGGATCGCGTTGCGCTGCGGCTCGCCGAGCGCCTTGTACAGGCCATCAATCGAGACGAAGGCGAGGCTGTCGGCCTTGATATACGCCGCCATCTCCTCGAGGTTCTTGGTCGCAGCGAGCAGCTTTGCGCGCTCGGGCGTGTCGACGCCGTAGAAGCACGAATGCCGCGTCGGCGGGCTGGCGATGCGCATATGCACCTCGGCGGCGCCAGCCTCGCGCATCATCTCGACGATCTTAAGGCTGGTCGTCCCGCGCACGATCGAATCGTCGATCAGCACGATCTTCTTGCCCGCGATCAGCGCGCGGTTGGCGTTGTGCTTGAGCTTGACGCCGAGATGGCGGACCTTGTCGCTCGGCTGGATGAAGGTGCGCCCGACATAATGCGAGCGGATGATGCCGAGCTCGAAGGGAATGCCCGATTCCTGCGCGTAGCCCAGTGCCGCCGGCGTGCCCGAATCGGGGACCGGGATGACGAGGTCGGCCTCGACTGGACTCTCGATCGCCAGCTGCGCGCCGATCGCCTTGCGGACGGTGTAGACGCTGCGGTCTTCCGAGATCGAATCGGGGCGCGAGAAATAGACATATTCGAAGATGCACGGCCGCGCCGCGACGGGCGCGAAGGGGCAGTGCGAGGTGATCTCGGTGCCCTTGACCATCACCAGTTCGCCCGGATCGATCGAACGGACGAAGGTCGCGCCGACGACGTCGAGCGCCACGGTCTCCGACGCGAAGATGATCGACCCGCCATCCGGGCCATCGATCTTGCCCATCACGAGCGGACGGATGCCGAGCGGATCGCGGCAGGCGATCATGCCCTCGGGCGTCATCACGATCAGCGAATAGGCGCCTTCGACGCGCTTGAGCGCATCGATGAACTTGTCGACGGTGGTGCGGTAGTTCGAGGTCGCGACGAGATGGATGATCGTCTCGGTGTCGCTGGTCGACTGGAAGATCGACCCGCGCCGCACCAGATCGCGCCGCAGCCGCAACGCGTTCGAGATGTTGCCGTTATGCGCGATCGCGAAACCACCCGAGGCGAGATCGGCGTAGAGCGGCTGCACGTTGCGCAACGCCGTCTCGCCGGTCGTCGAGTAGCGGACATGGCCGCAAGCGACCGAGCCGCGCAACGGCACCATAATGTCCTCGCGATCGAAATTGCCCGCGACATGCCCCATCGCGCGATGGGTGTGGAACTCCACCCCGTCGAAGCTGGTGATGCCGGCCGCCTCCTGGCCGCGGTGCTGCAGCGCGTGCAGCCCGAGCGCAACCAGCCGGGCCGCGTCGGTCGCGCCGGAAATGCCGAAAATGCCGCACTCTTCGTGCAGCGTGTCGTCTTCATGTGGGTTCGTGGTCAGCATATCGCCCTTCGGGGGTAGCGCTCGCGGTGGCATATAGGGAGGGCTCCGGGATTTGTCGCGCTTTTGTAACAACGCGCGGAGCGTTTGGTCGCATCGCGGGTTTTTTGGCGTTGAATAGCAGGAGGTTGCGGTGGCGAAGGATCATGGACCGAGCGTCAAGAACGATACGCTCTACGAGGATCTGCGCCGCGACGGCGCGTCGAAGGAAAAAGCCGCGCGAATCGCCAACGCCAAGGCGGCGGGGACGATCGACCATCGCGCGACTGCGCTCGAGGATCGAACGAAGGACGATCTGAAGGACGATCTGATGAGGGAAGCGCGCGAGATCGGCATTCCCGGCCGATCGAAGATGACCAAGGCGGAATTGGTGAAGGCGATTCGCGAGAATTGAGGATGCCACCCGTCATCCCGGCCTCGTGGCGGGGCCCACCGTGCAACGCGCGCGGCCGCTTGAACCAAAACGCGGGATTGCCGCCCGGTGGACCCCGGCACCGGGCCGGGGTGACGGAAGGGGGGAGCGGCGCTATTGGCAAGCCATGCCTGATCCCCGCGAAACCGGCCTAGTGCTGGACCCGAAATACGATGCCGCCGGCTTGATCACTGCGGTCGCAACCGATCGCGTGACGGGCGACGTCCTGATGCTCGCGCATATGAATGCCGAAGCGCTGGCGCTGACGGTGGAAACCGGGGTCGCGCACTTCTGGTCGCGCAGCCGGGCTGCGCTGTGGAAGAAAGGCGAGACCTCGGGGCACGTGCTCCAGGTCAGCGACATGCGGATCGATTGCGATCAGGATGCCGTGTGGCTGATCGTCGATCCCGCTGGCCCTGCGTGCCACACCGGCGCGCGCAGCTGTTTCTACCGCCGCATCGAGGGCGATCGGCTGGCATTGGCGGAATGATGCCGAGGCGGCGCACGCGCGTATGGGGGAGGGCGCAGGTCGCGCTTGTCGTACTGACCCTGCTGCTGGCCGGATGCTATCGTAGCGCATCGGATCCGGCCGCGTCGCCGACCCCGCAGGGGCTCGAAGCCGCCGCGATCCAGGCGGGCGTCATTCCCGACCCGACAAGCACCGATCTCACCGGCGTCTATGCGACCGGGAACGACCGGGTCTGTATCGTGCCGAGCGCGAAGGCATATCGGATCGGCGTCTTCGTCGATTATGACGAGACGCAGAATTGCGGCGGATCGGGCGTCGTCACGCGCGACGGCGACACGCTGCACGTGACGCTCGGCGCGAGCGGCGATGGCTGCACCATCGATGCGCGGTTCGAGGGCGATCGCATCGTTTTCCCGCCGCGCGTCCCCGACGCGTGCCAGAAGGCGTGCCGCGGTCGCGCGTCGATCGCCGCGCTCGACGTGACGCGGCTGAGTGAATCTGCGTCGGAAGCTGCAACGCTGCGCGACGCGCGGGGGCGTTTGCTGTGTGGGGATGGCGGTTAGCCTAGCCGCGGGTTCGCGACGGATTGGTCAGCCCGACCCACGAAACGATCCCGAACCGGCGCCTTGCGGGTTGACGTTCACGTAAGCGGCAACTATTTAGCGGGCATGTCCAGCGATCCCGCCTATGCCTTGATCGAGCGTCATCCCGATCGCGATCATTTCTCGATTTCCGATCTCTCGGCAGAGTTCGACGTCACCGCGCGTGCGTTGCGCTTTTACGAGGATGAGGGGCTGATCGCCCCCGAACGCCGCGGCACCGCGCGGATCTATTCGCAGCGCGATCGCGCGCGGCTCGCCTGGATCCTGCGCGGCAAGCGCGTCGGTTTCTCGCTGTCCGAGATCCGCGAGATGATCGACCTCTACGATATCGGCGACGGACGCCGCGCGCAGCGTGCCGTCACGATCGAGCGCTGCCGCAGCCGCGTCGCCCTGCTCGATGCGCAGAAGCGCGACATCGACGCCGCCATCGCCGAATTGACCGAGTTCATCGAACTCGTCGAACATAATCATCCGAAGGAAGCCTGATGCCCCAATATACGCCCCCCGTTCGCGACGTCCGCTTCGTGCTCGAGCATGTCGTCGGCCTCGAAAACTATGCCAACCATGCCGGCTTCCAGAATGCGACCCCCGACGTGGTCGATGCCGTGCTCGACGAAGGCGGCAAGTTCGTCGCCGAAGTGCTGTTCCCGCTCAATGCTTCGGGTGACCAGGAAGGCTGCACGCGTCACGAGGACGGTTCGGTCACCACGCCGAAGGGCTTCAAGGAAGCCTATGACGCGTTCGTCGAATCGGGCTGGGGCACGCTCAGCGCGCCGGAAGAATTCGGTGGCCAGGCGATGCCGCACGTCGTCTCGACCGCGTTCCAAGAGTTCATGATCTCCTCGAACATGGCGTTCGCCATGTATCCCGGCCTGTCGCACGGCGCGATCGCCGCGCTGCTGGCGAAGGGCTCGGACGAGCAGAAGGCCAAGTACGTCCCCAACATGGTCAGCGGCAAGTGGGGCGGCACGATGAACCTGACCGAGCCGCAGTGCGGCACCGATCTCGGCCTCATCCGCACCCGCGCCGAGCCGCAGGCCGACGGCTCCTATGCGATCACCGGCACCAAGATCTTCATCTCGTCGGGCGAGCATGACCTGACCGAGAACATCATCCACCTCGTGCTGGCAAAGACCCCGGGCGCGCCCGAGAACTCGAAGGGCATCTCGCTGTTCGTCGTGCCGAAGGTCCTCGTCAACGACGACGGCTCGCTCGGCGCGCGCAACCCCGTCACCTGCGGCTCGATCGAGCACAAGATGGGGATCCACGCCAATTCGACCTGCGTGATGAACTATGACGGCGCGATCGGCTGGCTCGTCGGCGAGGAGATGAAGGGCCTCGCGGCGATGTTCATCATGATGAACGCCGCCCGCCTCGGCGTCGGCCTGCAGGGGCTCGGCGTCGCCGAAGTCGCTTACCAGAACGCCGTCCAGTACGCCCACGACCGGCGCCAGGGTCGCGCGCTGACCGGCCCCAAGGAGCCGAACGAGAAGGCCGACACGCTGTTCGTCCATCCCGACGTCCGCCGCATGCTCATGGAAGCCAAGGCGCTGACCGAAGGCCTTCGCGCACTGTGCCTGTGGGGCGCGCTCCAGGTCGATCTCGAACATGCCGGCGCGACCGAGGAAGAGCGCCAGCTCGCTTCCGACCTGATCGGCCTGCTCACGCCCGTCATCAAGGGCTACGGCACCGACAAGGGCTATGACGTCGCGACCAACGCTCAGCAGGTCTATGGCGGCCACGGCTACATCGCCGAATGGGGCATGGAGCAGTATGTCCGCGATGCGCGTATCGCGATGATCTACGAGGGCACTAACGGCGTCCAGGCGATGGATCTGGTCGGGCGCAAGCTCGCACAGAACGGTGGCCGTGCGGTGCAGGCGTTCTTCAAGGTCGTCGCCGACGACGTCGCGGCAGGCAGGGCCGATCCGGCGACCGCCGACTTCGCCAGCCGCCTCGAAAAAGCCAATGGCGACCTCCAGGCGGCGACGATGTGGTTCATGCAGAACGGCATGCAGAACCCCGACAATGTCGGCGCGGGCGCGCACCCCTACATGCACATCATGGGCATCGTGGCGCTCGGCGTGATGTGGCTGCGCATGGCGACCGCCGCGACCAAGCTTAAGGCGGCGGGTGAGGGCGATCAGGCGTTCCTCGACGCCAAGCTGGTCACTGCGCGCTATTTCGCCGAGCGGGTGATGCCCGAGACGGGCGCGCTGCGTCGCAAGATCGAGGCGGGCAGCGAAGCGATGATGGCGCTCCCGCCCGAAATGTTCGCTGCCGCGTAAGGCGCACGAAACATCCTCCCCCGCAGTGGCGGGGGAGGAATCCCTCGGTCACCTGGATTCGCGCTGCGAGCAGGCGCGGTAAACGACCACGGATTTAAGACTCGCCGTTTGTCACCGTGAGCATTTCCCGCCCTACGTCGGTCATGGTCCTATTCGTCGCCCCCCGGTATCTGACGCTCAACCGCGAGCTCGAACCCGCAGATTCCCCGGTGATCTCCAGCCGATACCGGATGACGCGTAGACCGAGGCGTTCGGCCTCCTCCAGCGAGATGATACGCGCATCATTGACCCACCCGTTGTGCGGCATCACGGCGATGGCCGGCAATTCGGCGCCCCTGAGATCGACGCCACGCCGGCTCGCCGCGAGGTCCTTCCACTGCCCGACCCAACCCGCGTCCGCCGTCCAGTTGGGCAGCCCGAAGTGCGTCTTGATGAGGTCGATCTGGGTCGAGGCCGGCGTCGTTTCTCCCGGCTTCGAGAGCAGGAACAGGAAGTCGCGGTCGCCAACGGTGGTGCGAAGGGCGTCCCCCGTGAGCCTGCAGGTAATTGCGCCCCAGCCTGGACCGCCAAACGCCTGGTTCCAATGCTGGTACCCGTCGAGGCGGAGGACGGTGTCGAAGGTCCGCTCGCCAGCGGCGGTTGCCACGACGACGACGTGCCGGAGACGCAGCGCGCCGCCTGAGCGCGTCGATCCACAGCTCCCTAGCGAGAGTGCTGCGATCATCACTGGCGCGGTCCTGAGTAGACGTCCCATGCGGCTTCGATCCTATCCCTGCGATCAAGACGCTAGAACGAAAGAATTAAAGTTCGATCACCTGGTGCAGTTGAACTAAAAAATCTCCAAAGCGTGGTCGTGTCGGAGTTCGTGGAAGATCGTTCTCGGGAACGGCGGCCGGCCATCGGTAGGGCTCGCCCTTCCGGCGTCGATTGTGCGCGTGGATCGCCTGAAAGCCGAGTGGCAGCTGTCGGGCGAAACAGCGCGCCGTCGTGCATCGACCAAATTGCGGACATTGCGGCGCGAACAGAAAGGCGTAACGTTGCCTCTATGGTCTTGTCGCTAAACCCGTGGACGTTGTTCGCGGCCACTTTCATCGCTGGCTTGCTGGTGCAGATGATCTTTCCCCGGCAGCGATGGATCGCGGCAGCGGTGATTGCCGTGGGCCCCCTCGCTGCTCTCACGGCCACTGTCTGGTGGGGTGTTTGGGACCGTGATCCGCTCTACGCGGTCGCGTATTTCACGGCGCTGCTGATCTGCTGCGCAGCATCTATCTCGAGCTTGCTGATGGTGGATGTTGGAAGACGGACGTTGCGAAGGTAGCGCCGAGGGAGGCTGCTGGGCCTTTCGCGATCATCGCGCGCCGCCTGCCAGCGTTCAGCGTCCCTCGGCGACCGCGCCCGGCTTGGCGACCGGCGTCGCCTTGGCCGCCGGCGCGACCTCGGCCTTGCGCCGCACGCCGACCAAGCCGTCGGCCGCCGCCGGAACCCCCGGCGCGCGCTCCGCGACGGGCAGGGTCTCGAGCCGGAAGCCGTCCGCGCTGCGCGGCGCGGGCACATAGATCTGCTGCTTCATGCACTGCGCCATGTCGGCGCGCTTGAACTCGCTGCAATTCCACAGCGCCTTGTCGTAATCATGCGCTCGGTCGCGCAGATAGCTGAACGACAGCGCCGCGATCTGCACTGGCTGGAGGGGCAGTGCGCTCGGCAGCTTGGTCTTGTCGGTCCAGCCCATCACCTTGCAATACGGCCGGTCGCCGCAGGTGCGCGTGGCGAGCTGGGCGAAGCCGTCGGCTGTCATCTTCTTCGCGTCGAGCACCAGCAGGAAGCTGTTCTCCTCGCCCGGCAGCGCGCCCGGCAGCGGCGTCGCCGCGGCGACCGGGTCGACATAGAGCGCTTCGTTCACCTTCAACTCTGCGGCGTCCTTGTGCGCGTCGGAATAGGGCGCGAGCGCGCTGATCAGCGGCTCGTCGTTCGACACGTGGCGATTGAAGGCGGGCGGGGTGCCCCACCAGCCGGTCCAGCGGAAGAACAGATGCGTGTTCACCGCGGCGATCTTGTCGAGGCTCGACTGCCAATAGGGCACGACCCAGTCGGTATGATAATGCGTTGCGTAGCCGACGGGCTTGAACACCGCGCCGGTCAACGCCGCCGTCGCGGTTTCGCGCGCGCGCGCCCATTGCACGTCGAGCCAGCCATGGCGGGCCAGCGCGCCGTCGCAGGTGAAGGTGAACTGGCAGCCGGTCGAGCGCTCGGCGCCTTGGAATACCACGCCGCAGATCGTCTTGGGGAAGGCGGGATGGCGGACGCGGTTGATCACCACCTGCGCGACGGCGCGTTGCCCGACCGGATCGTCGCCCGCCTCGTACAGGACGGCCGCTGCCATGCAGTCGATCGCGCGCGCGCGCTGGATCGGGTCGCCGGCGAGCTTGAACGGGCGCGCGGCGGGGTTGGGGCCGTCGACGAACGGCACGCTCGCGTTGAACGCCCGGGCGTCGTCGGGGTCGAGATCCTGGAACGCGACGGGCTCGACCGGCGGCAGCTCGGCGGCGGGGACGACGCGCTGCGCTGCGCTGCGCGCGACATGGTGGCGCACCAATGGCGGCGCGAAGCGGATCAGCAGGACGGGGGCGAGGATCGCGAGCGTCGCGATCGCCACGACGATCGCGCGCAGCGTGGCGCTGGGAGGGCGGACGGGGGTCACGCGATCAAGACCGGAAATTGAGAAGCAACGGGGGCACGAACGGCTCCTGACCGAAATGGGCCAGCGCCTTTAGCGCATTCCCGCGCGGATACGAAATGGGCGCGATGTCATCGCCGTGCGCGGTCCGGTTCGGTTCGGAAGGGGCGAACACCCCCCCAACCGTCACCCCGGCCTCGTGCCGGGGTCCACCGTGCCGCATGAGCAACGGCGGCGTGCGGCTATCCCGGTGGACCCCGGGACGAGCCCGGGGTGACGAACAAATGTTTGTAGCTTGTCCGGCCCGCGTGTTGCGACGGGGCTCAGCTCTCCGGCAGGAAGTCCGGCACCGACAGATAGCGCTCGCCCGTATCGTAATTGAAGCCGAGGACGCGCACCCCCTCAGGCAAATCGGGCAGCTTCTGCAGGATCGCGGCGAGCGTCGCGCCCGAGCTGATCCCGACGAGCATCCCTTCCTCGGCGGCCGAGCGGCGCGCCATGTCCTTGGCGACGCTCGCATCGACCTTGATCGCGCCGTCGATCGCCTGGGTGTGGAGGTTCGCCGGCACGAAGCCCGCGCCGATCCCCTGGATCGGGTGCGGGCCGGGCGAGCCGCCCGAAATTACCGGCGAGGCGGCGGGCTCGACCGCATAGACCTTGAGGTGGGGCCAATCCTGCTTGAGCCGTTCGGCGACGCCGGTGATGTGCCCGCCGGTGCCGACGCCGGTAATGATCACGTCGATCGGCGAATCGCGGAAGTCGTTGAGGATTTCGAGCGCGGTCGTGTGGACATGGACATCGATGTTGGCGGGGTTCTCGAACTGCTGCGGCATCCACGCGCCCGGCGTCTGCTCGACGAGCTCGAGCGCCCGCTCGATCGCGCCCTTCATGCCCTTCTCGCGCGGGGTGAGGTCGAAGGTCGCGCCATATGCCAGCATCAGCCGACGGCGTTCGAGGCTCATGCTCTCTGGCATGACGAGCACGAGCTTGTAGCCCTTGACCGCGGCGACCATCGCCAGACCGACGCCGGTGTTGCCGCTGGTCGGCTCGATGATCGTGCCGCCGGGCTGGAGGTGCCCGTCACGCTCGGCCGCCTCGATCATCGCCAGCGCGATGCGGTCCTTGATCGAGCCGCCGGGGTTCGAGCGTTCGGACTTGATCCACACTTCGGCACCGGGGAACAGCTTCTGGACGCGGACGTGCGGCGTGTTGCCGATCGTGTCGAGGATCGTGTTGGCTTTCATGGCGTGGCCTCCAGTTCGAGATCGCGGGAATCTTGGGCGCTTTTGGGCAGATCGAAAGTCTTGGCGTTGCGAATGCTGGGGAAGAGATAGGTCCACAGGATCGTAACGACAATCGCCCCGCCGCCCCCGACCAGCACCGCGCCGACCGGCCCGAGCGCCGCCGCGAGGAACCCCGACTCGGCCTCGCCGAGCTCGTTCGACGCCGAAATGGTGAGCTGCGATACCGCGCCCACACGCCCGCGCTTGTCGTCGGGTGTGTGTAGCGTGATCAGCGATTGGCGGATATAGACCGAGAACATGTCGGCAGCCCCGGCGATCGCCAGCGCGGCCAGACTGAGCGCCATGATCTGCGACAGTCCGAATACCACCGTGGCCACGCCGTAGACGAGCACCGCGCCGAGCATCTTGGGGCCGACATTGGTCTTGATCGGGCGGAAGGAGAAGAACAGCGCGACGACCGAGGCACCTGCAGCGGGCGCGGCGGCGAGCAGGCTCAGCCCTTGCGGCCCGACCTTCAGAATGTCGTGCGCGTAGATCGGCAGCAATGCGCTCGTCCCTGCCAGGAACACGGCGAACAGATCGAGTGTGATCGCGCCGAGCACCAGCTTGTTCTGCCCCACATATGCCAGGCCGTCGACGATCTGGCGCAGCGGGTTGCCCTTGTTCGGGGTGATCGTGCGCGGCACCGGCGGGATCGTCAGCATGCACGCCAACGCGACCGCGAACAGCACCGTGGCGAGCGCATAGGCGCCCCACGGCGCGGCGGCATAGGCAAAGCCGCCGAGCGCTGGCCCGACGATCGTGCCGACTTGCCACGAGATCGAGCTCAGCGCGATCGCGGTCGGGAGGACTTCGCGGGGGACGAGATTGGGCGCGAGCGCGCCGAACGCCGGACCCGCAAACGCGCGCCCGAGCCCGAGCAGCACCGCGACCGAGAACAGGACCGGCAACGTCATGCCGCCCGAATAGGTGACGAGCGCGAGAATCAGCGCGCACGCCACTTGCAAGGCGAGCGTGCAGCGCGTGATCAGCCGCCGGTCGAATCGGTCGGCGACCCAGCCGGTGAGTGGCGTCGTCACGAACAGCGGCACGAATTGCAGCAGCCCAATCAAGCCGAGCTGCGCCGCGGCGCCGGCGGGGGACATCGTCGTCCGCGCGATCGTGTAGGTCTGCCACCCGATCACGATGATCATCGCATTTTGCGCGATCGTCATCGCGAAGCGCGCCGCCCAATACGAACGGAATTGCGCGATGCGGAGCGGGTGGCGGGCGGCGGTCATCTCGCCCCGCCTTAAGCGGTGCGATGCGGGAGGGGCAATCGAGGATGTGCTTGGCCTGTGGAAACTTGCGCTGTTCGCACGTCATCCGGGACTTGATCCGCGATCGACGCGTGCCACGCGCTTTCGCTACCCCGGTGGCGGTTCGGCGGAAAACATCGGCGATGCGCATCGTTTTGACAGGGGCGATTGATATCGGCGCAACATCGCGCCTATAGGCTCGGCGTCCCTCTCCCCAGGTCATGAGGTCTTCCAGACGTGGCAAAAGCCCCCGCTGCCGTAAAGGCACTACCCCCCGTGCCCAACCGCGAGCGCCCCGACGAGCCCAAAGCGTACGAGGCCTCGAAGGAAGAGCTGCTCGAATTCTACAAGCAGATGCTGCTGATCCGCCGCTTCGAAGAGAAAGCCGGACAGCTGTACGGCCTCGGCCTGATCGGCGGTTTCTGCCACCTCTATATCGGTCAGGAAGCCGTTGCGGTCGGCCTGCAGTCGGGTCTCGATGGCGACAAGGACTCGGTCATCACCGGGTATCGCGACCACGGCCACATGCTTGCCTACGGCATCGATCCAAAGGTGATCATGGCCGAGCTGACCGGGCGTGGCGCGGGCATCAGCCGCGGCAAGGGCGGATCGATGCACATGTTCTCGACCGAGAAGAAGTTCTACGGTGGCCACGGCATCGTCGGCGCGCAGGTGTCGCTCGGCACCGGCCTCGCCTTCGCGCACAAATACAATGAGGATGGCGGCGTCGCCATGGCCTATTTCGGCGATGGTGCGTCGAACCAGGGCCAGGTGTATGAGAGCTTCAACATGGCCGAGCTGTGGAAGCTCCCGATCATCTACGTGATCGAGAATAACGAATATGCGATGGGCACGAGCGTCAACCGCTCGTCGGCCGAGGACCAGCTGTTCCGCCGCGGCGAATCGTTCCGCATCCCCGGCATCCAGGTCGACGGCATGGACGTGCTGGCGTGCCGCGGTGCGGCCGAGGAAGCACTCGCCTGGGTCCGCGCCGGCAAGGGTCCGATCATCCTCGAGATGAAGACCTATCGCTATCGCGGCCATTCGATGTCCGATCCGGCCAAGTATCGCTCGCGCGACGAAGTCCAGGCGGTGCGCGACAAGTCGGACCCGATCGACCACGTCAAGAAGCTGCTCGACGCGCAGGGCGTGACCGAGGCCGAGCTCAAGACGGTGGATCAGGAGATCCGCAAGATCGTCAATGAAGCCGCCGACTTTGCCGAGCAGGCGCCCGAACCCGAGGCTGCCGAACTCTACACCGACATTCTGGTGGAAACGTACTGATGCCCATCGAAATCAAGATGCCCGCGCTTTCCCCGACGATGGAGGAGGGCACGCTCGCCAAATGGCTCGTCAAGGAAGGCGATGTCGTCAAGTCGGGCGACATCATGGCCGAGATCGAGACCGACAAGGCGACGATGGAATTCGAAGCCGTCGACGAAGGGACGATCGGCAAGATCCTCGTCGCCGAGGGCACCGATAACGTAAAGGTCGGCACCGTCATCGCGACGCTGACCGCGGAGGGCGAAGCGCCCGACGCTGGCGGCGACGCCAAGCCGGCCGCTGCCGCGCCTGCACCCGAGCAGAAGCTCGAGGCGACGCCCGCGCCCAAGCAGGCCGAAACGGGCACGCAGCAACTGGCCGATGCCGCCAAGCACAAGGCCGAAGTCAGCGACCCCGCGATCCCCGAGGGGACCGAGATGGTCACGCTGACGTTGCGCGAAGCTTTGCGCGACGCGATGGCTGAGGAAATGCGCGCCGATAAGCGCATCTTCGTGATGGGCGAGGAAGTCGCGCAGTATCAGGGCGCGTATAAGGTGACGCAAGGCTTGCTCGAGGAATTCGGCGACAAGCGCGTGATCGACACGCCGATCACCGAATATGGCTTTGCCGGCATCGGCACGGGCGCGGCGATGGGCGGGCTTCGTCCGATCGTCGAGTTCATGACTTTCAATTTCGCGATGCAGGCGATCGATCACATCGTGAACTCGGCCGCCAAGACCAATTACATGTCGGGGGGCCAGATGCGCTGCCCGATCGTGTTCCGCGGGCCGAACGCCGCCGCAAGCCGCGTCGGTGCGCAGCATTCGCAGAACTATGCGCCGTGGTATGCGAGCGTCCCCGGCCTGATCGTGATCGCGCCATATGACGCGGCCGACGCCAAGGGGCTGCTCAAGGCGGCGATCCGCACCGAGGATCCCGTCGTGTTCCTCGAGAACGAGCTGCTCTATGGCCGCACGTTCGAGGTGCCCAAGCTCGATGACTATGTCCTGCCGATCGGCAAGGCGCGGATCATGCGCGAGGGCAAGGACGTGACGATCGTCAGCTATTCGATCGGCGTGGGCTTGGCACTCGAAGCCGCCGAGAAGTTGGCCGCAGAGGGTATCGACGCCGAAGTGCTCGATTTGCGCACGCTGCGTCCGCTCGACACCGAATCGGTGCTGAAGAGCCTCAAGAAGACCAACCGCCTCGTCGTCGCCGAGGAGGGTTGGCCCACTTGCTCGATCGCGTCCGAAATCCAGGCGCTGTGCATGGAGCAGGGCTTCGACGACCTCGACGCACCCGTGCTGCGCGTCACCAACGAGGATGTGCCGATGCCGTATGCGGCGAACCTCGAGAAGCTGATGCTGGTCAACGCCGACAAGATCGTCGCGGCGGTGAAGCAGGTGACGTACCGGGGCTGATCAGCCCCGGATACGGATCAGCTCGTATACTTATCGCAGGTGGAGGCGGTCGCGGCTGGAGTTGGATTGTAGATCTGACGATAGTCGCGATTGTCTCTGACGAGCAGCGATCCGGTATAGCGAATGACCTGCGGGGCGACGAACATCGACCCGAACAGCGGTTTGTAATTGTAGTTGATCTCGACGAACATCACCGCATTGTCTTGCGGAGCGCTGACCTTGCCGCCGGTTGGCCCCATGCCCGCCGTTGTCACGGTTCCGGCGTCGGCCGCGGTGTTGCTCGTCCCATCGGTGGCCTTTGTCGTGCCATAGGATGAGTCGTAATTGACGCCGCTCATCTTTCCGAAACACCGCTGCCAATGGATCCGCTGAACATAGGCGGTGTCGTAGGTTTGCTTCGTGTTCTCGAGGCTCGATAGGGTGACACGCCCGTTCGTGGCCAGATCGAGCGCGGTGCTGGCGAGGCGAATGCCCTGGAACGCATCGTTCACGTCCGCCTCGCGCAATTGGATCACGCCCCCGCCGGCGTCTCGCCCGAGACGCGACGTCGTGTCGGCGAGATTGAGCGCATATTGGCTGATGCGCATGTTCGTCAGCGCGACCGACGACAATTCGATGCCATATCCGCCGACCGTCAGCACGAGCGGCAGCGTGAGGGCAAACTCCATCAGGGCAAGCCCGCTCTTGGCAGAGACGAGCCGGCGCGAACAGTCGCGCAGCGCGGCGATAGGATTGGGATGGATCACGGGCACACCAAAGTGGGAGTGTAGGAGACCTGCCCGGCATAAGGCTGGTTCTTCAGATAGGTCGTGGATGAATTCGTGACCGTTTGCGAAAGGCCGGCAAGGCCGGCCATGGGAAACAGCCGGGGGTAGGTGATCGTCATCTTGTAGACGACGACGTCGCTCGCGCCGCCCTGACCCGACGCGCCGGGATCGGCGTCCCACGTCTTGTTGCCGTTGACGTCGGTGAAGCATTCGGTCGCGGCGTCGTACACCTTGTTGCCGTTATCGTCGCGGAACGATTCGGGCGCGATGTTGCCGAACTGCGAATAGCTCTTGCGCGACGAGACATAGGTCGCGCTCTTCATCACCAGCCAGACCGACGCCATCACCTTCTGGTCGATCGCGGCGCCGCTCGGGGTCGTATCGTTGCCCTGGATCGTCGAATCGCGTCCGGCCTTCTGCATCGCCCCGTCGAGGATCGACATGATGTACCCCTGATAGGCAAGGTCGGACAAACCCATGATCAACAGGATCATCACGGGGGCGACGACCGCGAATTCGATGATCGTCGCGCCGCGCGTGTCGCGGACGATCCGCACGACGCGCCGCGCTTCACGCACGATCCTCATTGCGTGATCCGAAGCTGCGCGATGCGTTGCGCGATGCTCTTGAAGGCCTTGGTCAGATCATCCTTGCTCGATGCCTGGAACGTCTGCCCCGGCGACGCGCAATAGGTCAGGTCGGTCGTGACTCCGGTGCCGACGGCCACGACATAGATGGTGATGCCGCGCTTCTTGGCGGCATCGCATTCCACGCGGAAGCGCGCGGTATGATTGTTGTAGTCGGTGGTCGAATTGCCCGCTCCGCCGGTACGATTGTCCCACTGTTCGACGCCATATTGTCCGTAGGACGTCTGGCTCGGCGACATCGTGCCGTCGGTCATGAACACGATATTGCGCGTGGGATCCTTGCGGCCCGGCCATGCTGCCGTGTCACTGGCGAAGACGCCGGCAGGTGCCAGCATGCGCGTTCCCCAGATCATCCCGACATCGTGATACGTTCCGCCGAACGGCTTGAAATCGACATTGTAGACATAGTCGTTGACCTGTTGTGCGGTCCACACCTTCAGCCGCTGGGCTGGCATACCGCATGCCGACGAGCCCAATTTGTCCATATAACCGCCCGGGCGATAGTTGAGGTTGTAGTACGCGTTGGTACTGTCCTCTACGATCGCATCGTCCTTGACGTCTTGCGCTCCGATCGTGTTTCGCAGCCATTCCGCTTCGGGCCAGCGCGGACGCCATTTGTTGGCGGTTGCGTTGGGAATGATATCTGGATCGAGATCATCGGGCAGATTGGCGACATTGAACGACGACCCCGTCGTGGTATCGAGTTCCTCGATGCAGCCGCGCCAGGTCGACGTCGATCCGTCGAGCTTGGTCGGATTGGTGACGGGGGTGCCGGTGCTGAGGCTGGACACAAGCCCGCTCGTATTGAGCATGGTCGGCTCATAGCGCCACAGCGGGCGCAACGGTTGCTGCATGCCGGAACACGTTCCGCCATTCGCCGAAGTCCACGAAAGGTTGTAGTAATTCCGCGCCTGGTAATAGCCTTGATCGGTCCAGGTAAGCCCGGTCCGCGAATAGCCGGTCGCCGGCATGCGTTGCGCAACGCAAGAGGCGCTTGGAACACCGGTATAGCTGACCGACGTGGCCGCACCGTAATTGTAATCTCCCTGAACGTGCCGGCTCTGATACGTCCAGTTCGTGTTCTGAAGGTAGCTCGGCGGAATGACCCCGCCGACATTGACCGCAGACGAATAGGTCACGAAGCCATAGCGAAAATGCGTCGCCACGTCGGCGCTGGACCGCATCGTCGTATCGAACAGCACGACCGCCTGCCGCAGCGCCTCGATCTTCGAATTGCTGCTTTCCTGATTGTAATAGCCGGTCGTTCCGTCGCCCCGCGTGTACGACACGGCTGCATTCGCGCAACTCGTGGGATCGCTCGGCTGACACGACATCGAACCGGTCGTGTCGAGCACGAACATCACATCGGTATCCGCGAGGTCGAACACCGCCTGGCACGCAACGGTCAGCTTTATCGCCGGCTGGCCGAAAAAGGCCATCAACGTCATCGGTACCGTAGCGGTGGCGCTGCCAGTCACCGCGTTGGCGACGGTCGAGTTCGTTCCGTTGACCGCTTTGGTCGGCGTGAACGCCACCGCCGTGCTCGAATAGAAACCCGATTTGAAATTGTTCGCGAAAAAGCTCTGCGCTTGCGCGGATGCCGTGGAATCGAGCGCTGTGGTCGTCGATGTGTCGGTCATCGTCTTGCGCCCGGCCAGAACGCCCGCATCGCACGCTTGCTGCAGCCGGACCTTGACGACGTAGAGCCGGCCCATGTCGATCGCCGAGCCGGCGAACCCGATCAGCGGGACCATCGCGGCCGCCATGATCGCCAGGGCGTTGCCGCGCACATCGTGTCGCAGGCGGCTCAAAAATGGTCGTACGTCGTCTTTGGGTTTCGCGATACGCCGGAACATGGTTACGCCTTGAACAAAAGATCGGGCCGCCTTGGACAAGAGGCGGCTAAATTGGGTACAAGATCGATGGTAAAAGGTGCGTTAACCGCGGGGCAGGCCAGGTCGGCCGAGCGAGCCCTAGCGCTTTCCTATGCGGCCGAGACCGCGCGGTCGGGGCTAGCCGCGCTTTTCTCGCTCGACGATACGCTGGGGCAAATCCTGCGGACGACGCGCGAGCCGTTGGTGGGACAGATGCGGCTGACATGGTGGCACGAGGCGCTGCGCGCGCTCGACAGCGCGCCGCCCCCCGCGCAGCCTGTTTTACAGGCGCTCGCCGAACATGTCGTGGCGCAGGGCGTTAGCGGCGCGCAGCTCGCCGCGATGATCGATGGGTGGGAAGCGCTGCTCGAAGCCGAGGCGATCGACGGACCCGCGCTGCAGCTCCATGCCGAAGCGCGGGGGCGCGGTTTGTTCGTCGCGGCGCGGACCGTGCTCGGCGGCGCGCCAGCCGACCCCGTCGAGGCGGCAGGGGAGGGATGGGTGCTGGCCGACCTCGCGCGCCACGTACGCGACCCGGCGGTCGCGCATCGCGCCGCGACTTCCGCCTCACAGGCGATCGCAGCGGCAACGGCGGTGCGCTGGAGCCGCGCCGGGCGCTCGCTCGGCGCGCTCGCGCAGCTTGCACGGATGGACCTGGCGGTCCCGCTCGATACCGCCGTGCCGCATGGGGCACCGCGACGGGTCGCGCGACTGGCGTTGCACCGCATTACCGGACGATAGCCTTTCGCAAGGCGCCAGAAAGGGTTATCCTGCCGCGACGATCGTGGGGGGACGATATGTGGCGCTATCTGGTGGGCGGGCTGGCGGCTTTGGCGCTGGCGGCGGCGGGGATGCTGGTGTTCAATCGCAACGCGCGCTCGGTCGCCGCGTTGCCGCTGGCGCCGGTCGGGCAGGGACAGGCGACGGGCGCGGCGGCGCCGCTCCCCGATACCGTGCCCGAGGCAAGTGACAGAACGCGCGAGCAGAAGCGCTTCGACCGCTACGACAAGGACCGCGACGGCAAGGTGACGCGCGAGGAATATCTCGCCGCGCGGCGCAAGGCGTTCGCCAAGCTCGACGTCAATCATGACGGCCTGCTGGCGTTCGACGAATGGGCGGTGAAGGCCGAAGGCAAGTTCGCCGCGGCCGATGGCGACAAATCGGGCGCGATGACCCCGGTCGAATTCGCCAGGACCGCAGTCAAGCGCAAGCCGCCGCGCGTGCGGCGCGATTGTCCGCCGGCGGCCAAGGACGACGCGCCGGCGAACGCCGAGGAGAGCTGAACGGCGGCGTTACGCTGCCATCCACACCCCAAGCGCGTCGCGGGCACGGTCGGTGTACATTTTCTTGCGATCGGCCTTCTTGGTGCGGCCCTCGATCGGTGGGAACAGGCCGAAATTGACGTTCATCGGCTGGTACGTTTCCGCGACAGCGGCGCCGGTGATGTGGTGGAGCAGCGCGCCGAGCGCGGTTTCGACCGGCGGCGGCGTCATCGCGGCCCCGCCGAGCTCGGCCGCGGCGAAGCGCCCCGCGAGCAATCCGATCGCCGAGCTTTCGACATAGCCTTCGCAGCCAGTGATCTGTCCGGCGAAGCGAATGTTCGGGCGCGCCTTGAGCCGCAGCGTCGGATCGAGCAGTTCGGGCGAGCGGATGAAGGTGTTGCGGTGCAACCCGCCCAATCGCGCGAACTCGGCATTCTGCAGCCCGGGGATCGTGCGGAACAGGCGGACCTGCTCGCTATGCTTCAATTTGGTCTGGAAGCCGACGATGTTCCACAGCGTGGCCGAGGCATTGTCCTGCCGCAGCTGCACGACCGCATAGGGCCAGCGCCCGGTGCGCGGATCGTCGAGCCCGACCGGCTTCATCGGCCCGTAGCGCAAGGTGTCGACACCGCGCGATGCGGCGACCTCAATCGGCATGCAGCCTTCGAAATAGGGGACGTTCTCCCATTCCTTGAACTCGGTCTTTTCGCCTTCCATGAGCCCGGTGTGGAAGGCGAGATATTCGTCCTTCGTCATCGGGCAGTTGATGTAATCTTTCGTATCGCCCTTGTCCCACCGCGACGCCATCCAGGCGGTCTCCATGTCGATGCTGTCGAAATGGACGATCGGCGCAATCGCGTCGAAGAAAGCGAGCGCATCCTTGCCGGTCGCGCCGCCGATGTTGTCGGCCAGCGCGGGCGCGGTGAGCGGACCCGTCGCGACGATCGTGAGCCCCTCGGCGGGCAGGACGTCGACGCGTTCGCGGACGATCGTGATGTTGGGGTGTGCGCTGAGCGCCGCCGTTACACCGTCGGAGAAGCGATCACGATCGACCGCGAGCGCGGAGCCCGCCGGCACCTTGTGGACGTCCGCCTCGCGCAGGATCAGCGAGCCGAGCGTGCGCATTTCCTGGTGGATCAGCCCGACCGCATTGCTCGTCGCATCGTCCGAGCGGAAGCTGTTCGAGCAGACGAGTTCGGCGAGCCCATCGGTCTGATGCGCCGGGGTCATCTCGCCCGATCCGCGCATTTCGGAGAGCTTCACCTTGAAGCCGGCCTCGGCGAGCTGCCAGGCGGCTTCGGAGCCCGCAAGGCCTCCGCCGATAATGTGTACGTCGTGTGTCATGTGCTGGCTGATAGCGGGCGCGGGGCGGGGTGGCAAAGGCCGTGCGTGCGGAGCGCTTCGCGGCCCCGCGTCGACAGCACTGCGTTCGCGAGATGACAGAAACTTCACGCATGAATTTCGAGACTTAGCGCGCCCGCCCTCTACCGCTCGCCCCCGCCGCGCGATATGATTGCGCTCGGAGAACGTTCCTCGCGGTTGAAAGCCGCCCCTTACGGAGTCGTGTCATGGCGATCGGCCGGTATCTTGCTGCAGCGGTGATATGGTGGGGCGTCGCGGCACCCGGCGCGGCACAACAGCCGCCGGTCCAGGCCAAGACCGGGCCCGACATCGTCGTCCAAGGGCTGTCGGATACGCCGAGCGCATGGCGGCGCGCCGAGTCGGCGCATGTCATCGTCACGAGCAAGGGGAGCGAGGCAGAACTCAAGCGCGTCACCAACACGCTCGAGCGGCTCTATGCGTTGATGGCGCGGCTCTATCACCGGACCAATTCCGCCGACGACACGGTGAAGCTGCAAGTGACGCTCGTCGACTCGGCCGATTTCTTCAAGGCGATGAAGCTGCGCAACCTGCGCTCCGAAGAAGGCCCCTATGCGACGACCTTTGCCGGCGAGCGCTATTACGATCCGCGCGAAGATGGTCCGGTCCTCGCCGTCGCGCGGACCGATCAAGTGGTCAAGCTTTCCACCGCGCTCGCCGAGGATCGCGATCTCGAAGATGGGTCGACGTCGACCAATGACGAGGCGAGCGGCGGGACGAGCATGATGGGCGCGATGGCGCGTGCGCCGATCGCGCGGCGATGGGAGGCGGTGCTCTATTCGGCGTTCGCGCAGCATTTCCTGCTGACCTACGTGCCAGCCGCCTATCCGCGCTGGTATCTCGACGGGGTCGGCGCGTTGTTCTCGACGCTCGAAGTGCGGCGGGACGGCAAGGTCGACTATGCGCGCGATCCGCTCGATTACCGTCAGGTGTTCAATGCCTATGGGCCGCTGCGCGTGAAGCCGATCATAACTGGGGAATATCTCCAGGGGGATACGGGCAAGATGCGCTGGACGCCGTATCATGCCTGGCTGTTGACGCATTTCTTCCTCTTCTCGCAGCTCAAGGCCGAGCGGAGCGCGCAATTCCAACGCTATATGGCGGCGATCGGACAGGGCGTGCCGATGGCCGAGGCGGCAAAGGTGTTCGGCGATCTCAGCCGTCTCCAGCACGATCTCGACATCTATCAGGAGCGCGGCACCGAATATGCCCGCGCCGACGCCGTGCCACCACCGGGCGGCGATCCGTCGATCAACGTCGTGCCGCGCAGCAGCGCCGCGGTGATCGAGGCGCGGCTCGAACTAGGGACCCGGCTTGCCGCCGCGGCGGCGGACAGCGGCTGGGTGGCACAGCTGCACGATACGGTGGCCGATCTGCCGTACAATCCCGAGGCGTTGTTGACCGAAGCCGAGGTCGAGTGCCGCGCTGGTCAGCATGCCGCATGTCTCGCGTCGGCCGAGCGCGTGCTTGCCAGGGTTCCCGACAATATCCGCGCGCTCGCGTGGAAGGGAATCGCGCTGACGCATCAGGCGCTGGCAGGCCCGACGGCCGATCGCGTGGCCGCGCTCAAAGCGGCGCGTGTGCCGATCGTCCGCGCGCTGCGGATCGACAACGATACGCCGCTCCCGTTGCTCGCCTTCTTCAACAGCTATGCCGAGGCGGGCGAGCCTGTGCCCGACCAGGCGATGCTCGGGCTCGTCAAGGTGACGCAGGAAGTCCCCGCCGCGCCCGGGCCACGGCTGCTGCTCGCGCAGGAGCTGGTGCGGCAGGGGCATGCCGATCTCGCGCGGCAAGTGCTGATACCGGTGCTCTATGGCGGGTACGATTCACCCGAAAAGACCCGGGCACAGGCGCTGCTTGCGGCGTCGGGGGCCGCGCAACACGCCGCGCGCTGAGCTGCGGTATCGCGGCGGACGCATTGATCGCGCGGCGCTTCGTTCCGACATAGCGGACGAGGAGTTGCGATGAAGATCTATACGATCGGGTATGAAGCCACGACGATGGCGGCGTTTATCGATGCGCTGACTCGTGCGGGCGTCGCCCGCGTGATCGATGTTCGCGCGCTGCCTTTGTCGCGCCGGCCGGGATTTTCGAAGACGTCGCTTGCGGCGTCGCTCGCTGAAGCAGGGATCGACTATGTCCATTTGAGAGCGCTCGGCACCCCCAAACGTGGGCGCGATGCTGCCAAGAAGGGCGATGTCGCGACGCTCGAGGCGGTCTATGCCGAACAGCTCGTCCTGCCCGAAGCGCAGGCGCAAACCGCGCAGATGCTGGAACTCGCGGCGGAGAAGCCGAGCGCCCTGTTGTGCTTCGAGCGCGACCCGCGGCATTGCCATCGCACGCTGCTGCTCGAGGCCGAAGCGGCGGATGCCGAAGTGATCGATCTGTTCGCTTAAAGTGTCGTCATCTTTTGCTAAGCATCAATCTTAGGAACAGAGCTGTGCAGCGTCTGTTATCGGTCGAGGGCCAATACCCGAGTAGACAGGATTATGGGCGTGCGCAGCATCAAGGAGCTTCAGACGGCGCGGCGTGAGCAGCGGTACCCGACTCGCTTCGCCGGTACAGTGATCGTCGATCGCCAGCGACTTGCGATCGAGATCGCCGATATTTCCTGCGTCGGCGCGTGCGTTCGCGGGCACGATTTGCCGCAGCGCGGCCAGGAGATCCTGTTGCTGGCCAAGGATCTCGAAGTCGTCGGTACCGTGGTCTGGAGCGACGGCACCGCGTGCGGCGTCAACTTTCACAAGCCGATCGCGCCGCTCGCCGTTGTTCGCAGCAATCCCTATCTGCCCAACCTCAACACCTTCACCAAAGCGGTGGCGATGCGCGGTTGAGCCTTGCGCTCAGCCGGCGACGGGCAGCTTGACCTTGCCGTCGGCATCGCGCTCGAGCGGGCCGTAGGCGATTACCGTCTCGAGCAGCAGCGGACCACCGTACAGATGCGGGAAGAGCTGGCCACCGCGCGACTCTTCCCATTTGAGGCCCGCACCGAACGATCCGAGATCGACCGCAGCAACGTGCAGATCGCTCTGCCCGGCGAAATGCTTGTCGACCGTCTCGGTCAACTGCTCGGCGGTCGAGAGGTGGATGTAGCCGTCGGCAAGATCGACCGGCGCGCCGACGAAGCATTCCTCCTGCTCCAGCGTCGCCATCTGCTCGGCGGTGAGCACCTTGTACGCGGTCAGCGGCAAGTCGCTCATTCGCCATTCTCCGGGCCGGCGGCGAGATCGTCGCCGGTATCCGCCGTATCGTCAGGCGCGATCTCGACCGCGGTCAGGTCGCGCACGTCGGCCTCGGCATCGCCTTCGGACTCTTCGATCCGCGCGGCCGAGACGACATGCTCGTTCTTGCCGACATCGAACAGCTTCACGCCAGCCGAGTTGCGGCCGATCACGCGCATCGAGCCGAGCGTGGTGCGGATCACCTTTGCCTGATCGGTGACGAGCATCAGCTGATGGCCCTTGGTCGCAGCGAAGCTCGCAACGACGAGACCGTTGCGTGGGATGTTGTCGATATTGGTGATGCCCTGGCCACCGCGGCCGGTACGACGATAGTCATAGGCCGAGGACAGCTTGCCATAGCCGTTCTCGCAAACGGTCAGCACGAACTGCTCGCGCTCCATCAATTCCTGATAGCGCGCGGCCTCCATCGTCGGCTCGCCCTCGCGCTCGCCCTTCCACGGCGCGAAACGGAGATAATCCTCGCGCTCGTCGGGCGTCGCGCCGACACGGTGGAGGATCGACAGCGAGATCACCTTGTCGTCGCCCTTGAGCGCCATGCCGCGCACGCCGGTCGAGTTGCGGCTCTGGAACTCGCGGACCTCATGCGCTGCAAAGCGGATCGCCTTGCCCGCGCGCGTGGCGAGCAGGACGTCGTCTTCTTCGCTCAGCAAAGCGACGCCGATCAGGCGATCGTCCTCGTCGATCCCCTCGAACTTCATCGCGATCTTGCCCGCGGTCGGGATGTTGGCAAACGCGTCCATCGAGTTGCGGCGCACGCTGCCGTTTGCGGTCGCGAACATCACGTGGAGCTTGGCCCATTCGGCCTCGTCCTCGGGCAGCGCGAGCACGGTCGAGATGACCTCGCCCTCGGCGAGCGGGAGCAGGTTGATCATCGGCCTGCCGCGTGTCGCAGCACCGCCCTCGGGCAGCTTCCAGACCTTCATCCGGTAGACTTTGCCGAGCGTCGAGAAGAACAGCACCGGCGTGTGGGTCGACGTGACGAACAGGTTGGTGATCGCGTCCTCGTCCTTGGTCGCCATCCCCGCACGGCCCTTGCCGCCACGTGCCTGGGCGCGGAAGGTGTCGAGCGTGGTGCGCTTGATATAGCCCTGCATCGTCACGGTGACGACCATGTCCTCGCGCTCGATCAGATCCTCGTCGTCGATGCCGTCGGCGGCAGCGGCGATCTCGGTTTTCCGAGGCGTCGCGAATTCGGCACGGACCGCGACCAGCTCTTCGCGCATCACGGCGTACAGCTTGGCGCGGTTGGCGAGGATCTCGAGCAATTCGGCAATCGAATCGGCGAGGCCCTGGAGCTCGTTGCCGATCTCGTCGCGGCCGAGCGCGGTCAGGCGATGCAGGCGCAAGTCGAGGATCGCGCGGACTTGCAGCTCGGACAGGCGATAGGTCGCGCCGGTGACCTCGGTATCGACCGCTTCGACCAGCCGGATGTACGGCGCGATGTCGGCGATCGGCCAGTCGCGCGACAACAAGGCTTCGCGCGCCGCGGCGGGGCTCGACGAGCCGCGGATGATCTTGACGACTTCATCAAGGTTGCTGACCGCGATAACGAGGCCGAGCAACAGATGCGCCCGCTCGCGCGCCTTGGCGAGCTCGAACTTCGAGCGGCGCGTGATGACTTCCTCGCGGAAGCCGACGAACGCTTCGAGGATATCGCGCAAGTTGAGCAGTTCGGGGCGTCCGCCGCGGATCGCGAGCATGTTCGCCGGGAAGCTCGACTGCGCTGGGGTGTGGCGCCACAACTGGTTGAGCACGACGTCGGGGGTCGCGTCGCGCTTGAGGTCGATGACGATGCGCACGCCCATGCGGCTCGATTCGTCGCGGATATCGCTGACGCCTTCGATGCGCTTGTCCTTGGCGGCTTCGGCGATCTTCTCGACCAGGCCGTTCTTGCCGGTCTGGTAGGGGATCTCGGTCAGCACGATCGAGCGGCGATCGCCGCGGCCTTCCTCGACGACGTAGCGCGAGCGGATGATCACCGAGCCGCGGCCGGTCTCATAGGCCGAGCGTGCGCCCGAGCGGCCGAGGATGATCGCGCCGGTCGGGAAATCGGGACCGGGGACGATCTCGAGCAGTTCCTCGGTGGTGAGCGCCTCGCGCGCACCGGTCTTGGCGTCGAGCATCGCGAGCGTCGCGTCGATCACTTCGCCGAGATTGTGCGGCGGGATGTTGGTCGCCATGCCGACCGCGATGCCGCCGGCGCCGTTGACGAGCAAATTGGGGAAGCGTGCGGGCAGCACCGAAGGCTCGCGCTCCGAGCCATCGTAGTTCGGCGTGAAATCGACGGTGTCCTTGTCAATGTCCTCGAGCAGCGAATTCGTCACCTTGGCGAGACGCGCCTCGGTGTAGCGCATTGCCGCGGCTTTATCCGGGTCCATCGAGCCGAAATTGCCCTGGCCGTCGATCAGCGTGACGCGCATCGACCAGTCCTGCGCCATGCGGACCAAGGCGTCGTAGATCGAGCTGTCGCCGTGCGGGTGATATTTACCCATCGCATCACCGACGATGCGCGCGCATTTGCGATACGGGCGGTTGTAGACGAAGCCGCTTTCGCTCGCCGACCACAGGATGCGGCGGTGGACGGGCTTCAGGCCGTCACGAACGTCGGGCAGCGCGCGCGCGACGATCACGCTCATCGCATAGTCGAGATAGCTCGACTTCATTTCGTCGACGATCGAGATCGGCGCAATATCGGAAGGGTCGGCGAGCACGGTCTCGTCGGTCAATTTTCGGTGCCTTCGGCTGTGTTACGGGATTGCGACAACCCTAGCCCAGCACGGCGACGAATGCCACCCCTGCGCATGTCCCGGATGGGGGCGCAGGGGTGGGGAGAGCGTTATTTGCAGGCGCTCTTGGTCTTGTTGCCCGGCAGCGAGCAATTGTAGGTGACGGTCTTGCCGTTGGCGAGTTTCGCCTGGACCATCCGGCCGCCTGTCGTGGTGGTCTTGGTAGTGCGCGAATGTGCGACGGTGGTGGCCTTGACCGCCGTGGTGGGCGGGGTGGTCTTGGTGGTGGTCACCATCGTCTTGGTCGTCGGCGCGGCGGCTGGCTTGGCGACGGTGGTCTTGGTGGTCATCTTGGTCGCGACGGGTGTCTGCGCGAGTGCGGCGGTGCCCGACAGCAGGACGATGGCGGTGAATGCGTGTCTGATCATGACGGTCCCCTCAAAAAACCTTCGAGCGTTATGCGCGATGGTCGGGAGAATGCGGCCGATTTGCGACCATATCAATGGGTCGACGATGACAAGTTCGTCATGGAGCGGCGGCTCCTATCTCGTTCGGGCTGAGCCCGTCGAAGCCCCGCTTGCACCGGCACTTGGGGAGCGGCGCCTTTCGACAGGCTCAGGGCGAACGGGCGGGAGAGCACCCCGTTGGCTTAGAAGGGCACCTCCTTGCCTTCGAAATCGAACAGCTTGCCGGTATCGGGCGCCTTCAATTCCTCGATCACGTCGAGCAGTTGCAGCGCGGCGCGCTCGGTGTCGAACAGCCGGCCGGGCTGGACATTGCCCTGGAACGGCTTGGACAGCGCGGTGTCGACCGTGCCGGGATGCAGCGCGACGACGATCGCGCGATCGTTGCGGCGTCTCTCCTCGATCGCGATGGTGCGCACCAGCATGTTGAGCGCGGCCTTCGACGCGCGATAGCCGTGCCAGCCGCCCATCTTGTTGTCCGAAATGCTCCCGACCCGTGCCGACAGCGCGGCGAAGACGTTGCGCCCGGTCTTGGGCGTGATCGGCAGGAAATGCTTGGCCACGAGTGCGGGGCCGATCGCGTTGATCGCGTGGACGCGCGCCAGCCATCCCGGATCGAGCTCGCGCAGCGCCTTTTCCGGGCCACGCGCGTCGCCGTGAAGGATACCGGTCGCGACGATCACCAGCGTCGGCGCTGGGCCCTTGGCAACGTGCGCCGCTGCTGCCGCGATGCTCGCCTCGTCGGTCAGATCGAGATGGTGTGCGCCGGTGCGCGACCGCGCGAAACCGTGGACGACGTCGTACGCGCCTTCCTCGATCAGCGCCGCTTCGAACGCTGCGCCGATCCCGCCCGAGGCGCCGATGATGACGGCCGCGCCGCTCATGACCGCGCGAACCGCCAGCGATCGGCCGTGCTCTCGGCCGTGTCGAAACGATAGCCGTCGGTGTCGAAACCCTTCATGTCGTCGATCTCCGTGATGCGATGTTCGCACAGCCAGCGCGCGACGAGTCCCCGTGCCTTTTTGGCGTGGAAGCTGACGAAACGCGGGCCATCGGGGCCGGGCTCGCGGAAATCGACGTCGATCACCCGCACGCCGTCGAGCTTGCCGAGCACCGCGCCGAAATATTCCTGGCTGGCGAGATTGAGGACGACGCCCGATCCTTCGTGCGAGACCTCCTCGCGCACCGCGGCGGCAATGCGGTCGCCCCACCATTCGTACAGGCTGTGGCGGCGTGGTGCCCAGCGCGTCCCCATCTCGAGGCGATACGGCTTCATCGCGTCGAGCGGGCGGAGCAGGCCGTACAACCCCGACAGCATCCGCACATGATCCTGCGCGAAGGCGATTGCGGGCTCGTCGAGCGTCTGCGCCTCAAAGCCGGTATAGACGTCGCCGGCGAAGGCGAACAGGGCGGGACGCTCGGGCGCATCGGCGAAACCGGCGAAGCGGTCGGCGTTGAGCTTGGCGAGCTTGGGCGAGATATGCATCAGCTCGGACAGCCGTTTCTGCGACAGGTTCGCCGCCGATTTGGCGAGCGATTCGGCCTCGGCCACGAAGCGCGGCGTCGTCGGCGTGAGGGCGGGCAGGGGACTCTCGTAATCGAGCGTCTTGGCGGGGGAGAGCAAGGCGATCATCGCCCCGCCGTTAAGCTTCCGCCGCGAATGCGTCAAAGAGTCTCGCGTCAGGGATATATCGGGTTCAAGCGGTGTTCAGTCGCGGTGACACTACTGCCGTCGCTTGACGGTATACCCCGCGGCGTTAGAGCGGCGGCAGCAATCCGCCGCGCGCGGCCGCGCGGCAAGAGGAGAGTTCGACAATGAAGATGGTCTCGAAAATCGCTTTGGCTGCCACGCTTGTCGTCGGCATGAACGGCGCGGCGCTCGTCGCCCCCGCCTTCGCCGCAAAGAAGGAAAAGGCCGCCGATGCGGCCGCGCCGAGCCTGTCGAAGGAAGCGCGCGCTGCCGCGGTCGAAGTGCAGACCGCGATGAACGCGACCCCGAAGGATCTGGTGAAGGCCGCAGCATCGCTCGACGCACTCGATGCCGCTGCCAAGAGCGACTATGAAAAGTACCTCGCCTCGGGTCTGCGCCTCGCGCTGATCAATGCGCAGACCGCCGGCCAGCCCGAAACGCAGCGCGTCGCCGCGCTGACCCCGCCGCTCGACGCGATCATCGCCAATCCCGCGACGCCGAAGACCGAACTCGGCATTCGCTATAACGAGCGCGCCGGTTTCGCGTTTGCGACCAAGGATTATAAGCTGGCGGCGCAAGATTATATGAAGGCGCGCGAGCTCGGCGCGACCGATGCCGACCTCCAGCTCAACATCGCGCGCTCGAAGGTCGAAGCCGGCGACGTCGCTGGCGGCACCGCCGATCTCGAAGCTGCAGTGAAGGCCGAGAAGGCCGCTGGCCGCAAGGCGCCCGAGGCTTGGTATAAATATGCCTTCACGCGTCTGACCAAGGCCGGCCTGACCGAGCAGGCCGATGCCTGGACCGCAGCTTGGCTGACCGAATATGGCACCGCCCCGAACTGGCGCGGTGCGATCTACACCTTCGGCTTCCAGGGCCCGGCGGCGGTCAAGTACAGCAAGAACCGGATCGATCTGTTCCGCTTGCTGTGGGCGACCAAGAGCCAGGCCGGCCAGCGCGAATATATCGACTATGCCGATGCGGCGCTGACGATCGGCCTGCCTAATGAAGCCAAGACCGTGATCGACGAGGGTCTCGCGTCGGGCGTGATCCCCAAGGGCAACATCACCGCGACCGAGCTGCAGACGCGCGCCAAGACCGGGATCGCGGGCAGTTCTTCGCTCGCCATCAAGGAAAAGAACGCGATGGGCGCCCCGAAGGGCGATCTCGCGCAGCAGGCCGGCGACGCCTATTTCGGCACGCGCAACTACGCCAAGGCGATCGAGATGTACCGCCTGTGCGAGACCAAGGGCGCACCCGACGCCGACCGCAACAACCTCCACCTCGGGATGGCGCTCGCGCTGTCGGGGGATCGTGCCGCCGCCAAGACGACGCTCGCCAAGGTCGCAGCCGAGCCCAACAAGGCAATCGCGCGGCTGTGGACGGTGTTCGTCGATGCGCCGCCGACGGCTGCATGAGGATCGTCTGAGACGTGAAGCGAAAAGGGCGGCCCTAGGGTCGCCCTTTTTGTTTTGGCAGGATGCCGGTCAGGCGATCTCGAGGCCGGCGGTCAGCGCCTCGATCAGCGCATCGACCTTCGGACTGAGCTGGCGGCTGCGCGGCCAGACGAGATGCAGCGGCAGCCCGATCGTCGCCAGTTCGGGGAGGATCTCGATCAGTTCGCCACGCGCGAGCTCGTCCTTGATCAGCCAGGTCGCCAGCTGCGCGACCCCGAAGCCCGCCTTGACCGCGCCGACCTGCGCCTCGGCGCTGCCGAGCACGATCCGCCCGTCCATCGTCCGCTGTTCGATCCCGCCCGCAGTATCGGCGAAACGCCATGCGATCGTGCTGCCGTCGGCGCGGCCGTAGAGAATGCAGTCGAGCGCGGTGAGCGCCTCGACCGAAGCCGGCGTGCCGCGGCGCGCAAGATACCCGGGCGCCGCGCAGAAGATCACGCGCTCGCGCCCGAGATAGCGGTGCCCGAGATTGTCCGCCCAAACCTCCGAGCCGCCGATCCGGATCGCGACGTCGACGCTTTCCTCGATGATGTCGACCACGCGATCGGTGAAGGTGACGACCGGGCGCACGCCGGGATGCTGTTCTGCGAAGGCGAGCAAGACCGGCATCACTTGCATCCGCCCGAATGCCACCGGCACGTCGAGCTTGAGCCGCCCGACGATCTCGGAGCGCTGCGCGGCGAGCACCGCCTCGGCGTCGGCGAGGTCGCCGAGCACGCGCGCGCAGGTTTCGTAGAAGGCCGCGCCGGCGTCGGTCAAGGCGAGCCGGCGCGTCGTGCGGTCGAACAAGCGGCTGCCGAGCCGCGCCTCGAGCCGCGCGACGCTCTTGCTGACCGCCGAGTTGGTGAGGTTGAGGCGTGCGCCGGCGGCAGTGAAGCTGCCGGCATCGGCCGCACAGACAAACGCTTCGATGCCCTTGAGACGTTCGGACGGGATCAACGTCATCTCCATTCTGGAATTTCTGTCGCACCATAGCGGAAAAAACGCCGTGCGACTGAACTTTCCGTCGCGCGTTAGAGGCGGCTGAACAGGAGCCTGCCCATGTCGTCCGTCGTCCATCCCCATCTCGCAGCGCCGCCCGCGGTACCATCGGCGGGGCGCGGGCTCGCGGTGCTGCTACTCGCCGTCTCGGCGTTCGTGATCGTCACGACCGAGTTCATCATCGTCGGGCTGCTGCCGAGCCTCTCGCGCGATCTCGGGATCTCGATCTCCACCGCGGGGCAACTCGTCACGCTGTTCGCTTTCACGGTGATGCTGGCGGGGCCGTTCCTGACGGCGCTGCTCTCGCATTTCGAGCGCAAGCGGCTGTTCGTCACGATCCTGGTGATCTTCGCCGGCGCCAACGCGCTTGCCGCGGCCGCGCCCGACATCTGGATTCTCGGTCTCGCGCGCTTCCTTCCCGCGCTCGCGCTGCCGGTGTTCTGGGGCACGGCGAGCGAGACTGCGGGCGAGCTCGCCGGGCCCGAAAAGGCCGGCAAGGCGGTCGCCAATGTCTATCTCGGGATTTCGGGCGCGATGGTGCTCGGCATTCCGATCGGCACGCTCGCCTCGACCGCGTTCGGCTGGCGCGGGACGTTCTGGGGGCTGGCGGGGCTGTCGCTGGTGATGGCGGTATTGCTGTTCGTGGTGATGCCGACGCTGGCGCGGCCGGCGCGCGTGAAACTCGCCGAGCAGGCGCGGATCCTCAAGGACCCGTATTTCCTCGGCAATGTCGTGCTGTCGGTGATCGTCTTCACCGCGATGTTCACGGCGTACACCTATCTCGCCGACACGCTTGAGCAGATCGCGAACATCCCGGTCGGGCAAGTCGGCTGGTGGCTGATGGGCTTCGGCGTCGTCGGGCTGGGTGGCAACTGGCTGGGCGGGCAGTTCGTCGGGCGCGGGCCGCTGATGGTGACCGCGGTCACGGCGCTCGTGCTCGCGATCGGCATGGCGGCGACGACGCTGGTGGCGGGCTCGCATCTCTGGCTCGCGGTGGCGATCGCGGTGTGGGGGATCGCCAACACGGCGCTCTATCCGATCTGCCAGGTCCGCGTGATGCAGTCGGCGAGCCATGCGCAGGCGCTTGCGGGCACGCTAAACGTGTCGATGGCGAATGCCGGGATCGGGCTCGGCGCGATCATCGGCGGGTCGGTGATCCAGCATCTCGGGCTCGGGACGGTCGGTTATGTCGCAGCGGCCATCGCCGTGCTTGCCGCTATCGTCGCGGCGCTGGTCGGTCGGCTTAAGCCGGCAAGCGCGGCCGCATAGCGCCGCCGCCACCTCTCAGGTGGACGCCGCGCGCGACGGGAGCATCGATCTTTCGTCGCGGCGCAGCGTCAACACCTCGACGCCGGTGCGCGTGACCGCGACGGTATGTTCGAACTGGGCGCAAAGCTTTCCGTCGAGCGTCTCGACCGTCCATCCGTCGTCGGCGGTCGCGACCTTGCGCGTCCCCTGGTTGATCATCGGCTCGATCGTGAAGACCATCCCTTCGCGCAGCGTCATTCCGGTGCCGCGGCGGCCGAAGTTCAGCACCTCCGGCGCCTCGTGCATCTCGCGGCCGATGCCGTGCCCGCAATATTCTCGCACCACCGCATAGCCGTGCTTCTTGGCGTGGCGCTCGATCGCGTGGCCGATATCGCCAAGATGCGCGCCCGGGCGGACTTGGCCGATCCCCTGCCACATCGCCTCGCGCGCGACGCTGACCAGCCGTCGCGCGGCCGGTGAGGCGTTGCCGACGAGATAGGTCTTGCTCGAATCGGCGATAAAGCCGTTCTTCTCGAGCGTGATATCGAGATTGATGACGTCACCGTCGCGGATGATCTCGGCCGCATCGGGAACGCCGTGGCACACGACTTGATTGATCGAGCAGTTCAGCACGAACTTGAAGCCATATTGCCCCTTGCTCGCCGGGCGCGCGGCAAGATCGACGGTGATGAAGCGTTCGACGAGATCGTTGACCGCGAGCGTCGACAGGCCAGTCAGATCGAGCGTGTCGAGCATCTCGAACACAGCGGCGAGCAACTTGCCCGAAACGCGCATCAGCGCGAGTTCGTCGAGCGTCTTGACCATGTCAGGCTGCCGTCAGATCGGCGATGTGCAGCGGCGCCGCGGCATATTGCGTCTTGATGATGTCGCTGAACGACAGCGTGGGATTGGCTTCCGCCAGCATCCCGATCTTCATCCAGAACTCGGCCTGCGCGTTGATCGAGCGGCACATGACCGCGCTTGCGCGCCGCGCTTCCGCGTGCAGAGCGTCGTCGATCTTCACAATACCCATATTCGCCTCCGAGACCGCCACGATATGAAGCGTACATGTTTCATATGGTGGCGGCCGTCGCGACACAAGCGCGATCGGGCGAAACCTGCGCAGTGCAGGCCTCGCGATCGATCAGGCGGTCTGCTCGGCGAGCGTCGGATAGTCGGTGTAGCCCTTCGCCCCACCGCCATAGAGCGTGGCCTGATCGATCGTGTTGAGCGGCGCATGCTGCTTGAAGCGCTCGACCAGATCGGGATTGGCGATGTACGGCTGCCCGAATGCGATCAGATCGGCAGTATTCGACTCGACTGCCTTGGTGGCGAGTTCGAGCGTGTAGCCGTTATTCGCCATATAGGTGTTGGCGAAACGGCGGCGCAGCGAGGCGTAATCGAACGGCGCGAAATCGCGATCGCCGCCCGTCGCACCCTCGATCACATGGAGATAGACCAAGTCCAGCGCGCTCAGCGCATCGACGATATAGTCGAACAGCGGCTGCGGGTTGCTGTCCGAAACGCCGCTTGCAGGCGAGACCGGCGAAATGCGGATGCCGGTGCGATCGGCACCGACCTCGGCGACGACCGCCTTGGTCACCTCGAGCATCAGCCGTGCGCGGTTCTCGATGCTGCCGCCGTACGCGTCGGTCCGGTGGTTCGCGCCGTCCTTGGCGAACTGGTCGAGCAGATAGCCATTGGCGCCGTGGACCTCGACGCCGTCGAAACCGGCACGGATCGCGTTGGCGGCCGCGCGGCGGAAGTCCTCGACGATGCCGGGCATCTCGTCGAGTTCGAGCGCGCGCGGCGTCGAGGTGTCGACAAAGGCATTGCCGACGAAGGTCTTCGCCTCCGCGCGGATCGCCGAGGGCGCGACGGGGGCGCCGCCGTCAGGCTGGAGGTCGACATGCGAGATGCGCCCGACATGCCACAGCTGGAGGAAGATCTTGCCGCCCGCCGCGTGGACGCGGTCGGTCACGACGCGCCAGCCTTCGACTTGCGCATCGGTGTAGATGCCGGGCGTGTCCTGATAGCCCTGGCCTTGCTGCGACACCTGCGTCGCCTCGGCGATGAGCAGGCCGGCGGTGGCGCGCTGCGCATAATAGTCGGCGGCGAACGGGCCGGGGACGAAGCCCGCCGCCGCGCGGTTACGCGTGAGCGGGGCCATCACGATGCGATTGGCAAGCGGGATCGTGCCGAGCGTGTAGCTGTCGAACAGGGTAGCCATTTGTGTGTCTTTCGGTCGCTGAGGGGGATCAGGCGGCAGCGATTTCGCGGATCGCGCGCTCGAACAGTTCGGTCGGCTGGCCGCCCGAGATCAAGTGACGATCGTTGATGATGATCGCGGGGACGGAGGAGATGCCGCGCGATTGCCAAAGCTGCTCGGCGGCGCGGACTTCGCGGGCATAGGCGTCGCTCTCCAGGATCTCCGCGGCGCGTGCCCGATCGAGCCCGACCTTTTCGGCGAGCGCGACCAGGACGGCATGGTCCGAGGGATCCTGCTGATCGGTGAAATACGCTTGGAACAACGCGCGCTTGAGGTCTGCTTGCTTGCCTTCGAGCTCGGCCCAGTGGAGCAAGCGGTGGGCGTCGAAAGTGTTGTAGATGCGGCTGTCAGCGCCCATCGCCATCGTGAAGCCGAGATCGGCGGCGCGCTCGCGGATCGTCGCGCGGTTGGCGGCGGATTGCTCGGGCGTCGCGCCATATTTCTCGGCGATATGCTCACCGATGTTCTGGCCGTCCTTGCCCATCTGCGGATTGAGTTCGAACGGCTGGAAGGTGATTTCGGCATCGACCACGTCGCTCGTCCGCGCGAGCGCGTCCTCGAGCGCGCGCAGGCCGATGATGCACCACGGGCAGGACACGTCGGAAACGAAATCGATCTTCATTGGCTTGGGCATGGGGCACCATCTGCGGTTGGAGTGTTGAAAGGCGATGTGGGGACTGGGCGACGCAAAAACAGGGGTGGGAACCACTTGTGTGCGATTAAATCGTGCACAATATAAAAGCTCCTTTCGATCCTCACTTCAGGAGACTCACGATGAGCACGCTCTACAGCACCAAGGTAACCGCAGTCGGCGGCCGCAGCGGCACGATTCGCAGCGACGACGGCTTGCTCGACCTCCAGCTTGCGATGCCGACCGCGCTCGGCGGCAAGGGCGGCGCGACGAATCCCGAGCAGCTGTTCGCCGCGGGCTATGCCGCTTGCTTCGAAAATGCGGTGATCCATGTCGGCCGCAGCAAGCCGCAGAAGGTCAAGGATGACGACATCCTCGTCGTCGCAGAGGTCGGCCTGTCGCCCAACGCTTCGGGTGGCTTCGTCCTGTCGGTCGCGCTCGACGTGACGATCACCGGGCTCGATCAGGCCGCTGCCGAGGCGCTCGTCGCGCAAGCGCATGCGGTGTGCCCCTATTCGAACGCGGTAAAGGGCAATATCGACGTCAAGATCACCGTCACCACCAAGTGACGCACACGGAGGCGGCGATGCGCGAAGACGACGATTTCCTGCGGCTCGACCGACAGGTCTGCTTCCCGCTCTACGCCGCCTCCAATCTGTTCGGTCGGCTGTATCGTCCCGTGCTCGCCGAGCTTGGGCTTACCTATCCGCAATATCTGGTGATGCTCGTGCTGTGGGAGCAGGCGCCGCAAAGCGTCGGCGCACTCGGCGAGCGGCTGCATCTCGACAGCGGCACGCTGACGCCGCTGCTCAAGCGAATGGAGAGCGCCGGGCTGGTGACGCGCCAGCGCGATGCCACCGACGAACGTCGCGTGTTGGTCGGCGTGACCGCACAGGGCGTGGCGTTGCGCGACGCCGCGCGCGCGGTGCCGCAGACCTTGGCGAGCGGGCTCGGCCTGTCGGCGGCCGAACTTTCCGATCTCCGCGCGACGGTGCAGCATCTCGTCGGCGTTCTCGCGACCGCCGAGGCGGAGGTCTCCTAGCGGCTCAGCCCGCGAGCCGGTGCACGCCGTCGTCGCCCGGCGCGAGCGACCGCGCCTGCGAGTCGGCGACGAAGGCGAGGCACTGCGCCATCGGCATCGGGCGCGCGAGGTGATAGCCCTGCATCATCTGGCAGCCGAAGGTCCGCAACATGCGCAGATCGTCGATGCTCTCGACGCCCTCGGCGGTCACGTCGATCCGTAGCGACTGGCCGAGATTGAGCACCGCCTTGACCAGCACTTGGTCACCCGCGGAATCGGCAAGCCCCGAGACGAAGCAGCGATCGATCTTGAGGCTGTCGACCTTGAGCGTGCGCAGCAGCGACAGCGACGAATAGCCGATCCCGAAATCGTCGATCGCGATGCGGATTCCCGCATTCGACAGCGCCATCAGCTTGCGTGCGCAATCGGCGGTGTCGAGTGCGGTCTCCTCGGTGATCTCGATCTCGAGCGCGGTGGGGGGCAAGCTGCGCTCCGCCAGCGCGGACAGGATCATCCGGTCGACCGGCAATTGCGACATTTCGCGCGGCGATACGTTCATCGCGACGGTGACATGATCGACACCGCGCTCGCGAAGCGCCGCGATCATCGTGCAGACGCGGTCGAGGATCAGGTCCATCAGCGGCCGCGCGAAGCCCGCCTTGGCGGCGGTCGCCATCAGATCGGCGGGCATGATCCAGCCGAGCGTCGGATGCTGCCAGCGCACCAGTGCCTCCAGCCCGAAGACCCGGGTGCCGCCATCGCCGAACATCGGCTGGAACCACACGTCCACTTCAGCCCGGATCAGCGCCGCGGGCAGATCGCGCTCGATGTCGCGGCGCAGGTCGAGCGTGCTGCGCAGATCGTCGCCGAACACGTGGCAGCGGTTCCGCCCCGCCGCCTTGGCCGCATACAGCGCGAGATCGGCGCACGACAACATTTCGGGCATCTCGCTGTCGTGCGTCAAATGCAGCCCGACGCTCAGCCCGACACGCGCCACCGTGCCGAAGGTCGGGTATGGCGCCGCCACCGCGCCGATCAGCCGGTCGGCGAGATCGAGCGGCGGGGTGAGCGCGGCATCGGCCGCGAGCAGGACGGCGAACTCGTCGCCACCCCAGCGGCTGATAAGGACATCCTCAGGCAATTCGCTACACAGCCGTTGCGCCACCTCGACCAGTACCTCGTCGCCGATCTTGTGACCGAACACGTCGTTGATCGCCTTGAAGCCATCGAGATCGAGCAGCATCAGGCAGAAGGGCGGCTTGGCCCGCTCCATCTGCGCCGCAGCAGCGCGCAGGAAACCGGCACGATTGAGCAAGCCAGTCAGATGGTCATGGTCGGCGCGGTGGCGCATCTCGCTCGCGGTGCTCTGCGCGCTGGCATTCGCGGATTCGAGCGAGCTGTTGAGCGTCGCCATGCAGTGCGTCAGCGCGCTGGCGCGGCGGAAGGTCGCCTCGGCCTGCCGCGCGGTGGCGACCAACGCCGCCCAATAGAGCACCATCGTCGCCGCGAGCATCGTGCGATCGAACCCGCCGACCGCGAGCAGCGCGATCGCGGTCGAAACGATCGGCGGCGTGATGAAGGCGATCGGCACGCGCGCGCACGCGCCGCCATGCGACACCGCGCCGGCGGTTATGCCGCAGCCGACCGCGAGAAAGAACAACGATTGCTGCGTCGTGTAGAGCGCGCACAGCCACGGCAGCGTCGCCCACGCGCACCCCGACGCGAGCGTGACGACCCACAAGGCGCGGAGCTGGCGTTCGACGGCCGCGGGGGTGACAGGCGGTGTTGCCGCGCTACGACGACCTCGCGTGCGCCACTGCAAGACACCGCGTGCGATGTTGACGCTCAACGATGCAGCGAGCCAGAGGAGCGCCATGCGCGTGGCGCCGGCGTGCCACGCGACGGCGGCGCAGAGCAGGGTGAGCAGGCCGTTGATCGGCAGCGCGATCGCCACGCTGCGCTGCGCCTCGACCAGCTGATCGACCCGGACGCGCCAGTCCGAGCACGACGCTTCCCCAAAGGCTGACGATGCGCCGGGAGATTCGCCGGATAGAGTGGTATCGACCATGACTGCCCCTTGCACGCTATCCGTAACGATCGGGTAAAAATGGCGGCTGGCTGCGGGATGTTCCGGAAGCGATACCACTGCTGACCGCACAAGATCGGAGTGGAGACGTGGCGTGTGGGTGGATTGATCGCCGCCTAGCGGTTGCTTAGATGGCGGGACGCGGTAGCCTATGGCGCGCTCCTCCAGGGGCGAGGTGTCGGCCCTTCAGCCCAATCCACCGGAGCGACCGACGATGTGCAACCGCGCCCGCCTCAGCTACGAGCCCGAAACGCTCCGCACGCACCTCGCGACGGTGTTCGAACCCGAGCGCCCGCTCGACAATCGTTTCAACCCGCGCGAGCTGATGCCGCGCGGACGCGCGTATGTCGTGCGCGAGGAGGCCGGGCGGCGCGGGCTCGATATCATGGCGTGGGACGTGCTCGGCGGCGCGGCGGCGTGGCCGATGACCAACGTCCGCAATCTCGGCCTGTCGCAGTGGCGTGCGCTCGCCGCCAGCCCCGAGAATCGCTGCCTCGTACCGCTCAGCGAATTTTGTGAATGGACGCCCGACGCGCAGGATCTCGGCGACGGCAAGAAGCCGCTCAAGGGCGAGATGTGGTTCCAGGTGACCGACCAGCCGCTGTTCTGCGTCGCTGGGTTCTGGCAGCGTACCGCCAAGGGCAACGGCTTCACGATGGTGACCTGCGACCCCAACCCGCTGGTCGCGCCGATCCATCCCAAGGCGATGGTCACGATCCTCGCGCCCGAGGATCATGAGCGCTGGCTGCGGGGCAGCTATGACGATGTGGTCGCGCTGCAGCGCCCGTATCCGGCGGAGCGGATGACGGTGCGCGGGCCGGTGTTCCCGACGCGGCGGAACGAGACGTAGCCATCCCCCCGCCGTCACCCCGGCCTCGTGCCGGGGTCCACCGTGATCCACATACTGCCGGTTCAGCGTACGCGGCACGGTGGGCCCCGGCACAAGGCCGGGGTGACGGCGGGGGGTGGGATCAGTCGGCCGCCACCTCGTCCTTGGGCTTCGCCTTGCCAGCGTCGCGGATCAACCACCGATACAGGCTCGGCAGCAGCACCAGCGTCAGCAGCGTCGAAGTGACGATCCCGCCGATCACCACCGTCGCCAGCGGGCGCTGAACCTCCGCACCGGCGCCACTCGCGATCGCCATCGGCACGAAGCCGATCGAGGCGACCAAAGCAGTCGACAGCACCGGCCGCAATCGATCACGCGCGCCTTGACGCACCGCGTCGTCGACCGGAAGCGCATCGCCGTCGCGGCCGTCGCGCAGGCTGTTGATATGATCGATCAGCACCAGCCCGTTGAGCATCGCGATCCCCGACAGCGCGATGAAACCGATCGCCGCGGTGATCGAAAAGGGCATCCCGCGCAGCCACAGCGCCAGCACGCCGCCCGTCACCGCGAACGGAATGCCGGTATAGACAATCGCCGCCTCCTTCACGCTGCCAAGTGCTGCATAAACCAGCAGGAAGATCAGGATCAGCGCGGCAGGCACGACGATCGACAACCGCTTCTGCGCGGCCTCGAGCTGATGGAACTGCCCGCCGAATTCGATGCGATAGCCTGGCGGCAGCTTGACCTGCTGCTCGACCTCGGCGCGCGCCTTTTTGACATAGCCGGCAAGATCGCTGGTCTTGAGATTGACCATCAACGCTGCACGGCGCTTGCCGCCGTCGTGCAGGATCGGCTCGACCGCGCGGATCGTCCGCAAGTGCGCGACGCGTGACAGCGGCACCATGCCGTATTCGCCGACGCGCAGCGGCAGTGCGAGGATCGAAGCGGGGTCGGCGCGCAGGTCTTCCTTCATCCGCACGACGATCATGTGGCGTGCTTCCTCGTGCGGGATGAATCCCTCCTCGGTCCCCGCGATCGCATCGGTGATCGCCTTGTTGACCTCGGCGGTCCCCAGCCCAAGCCGGTTGAGCGCCGCATGGTCGAGCTCGACGACGACGCTCTTCGGGCGCCCGGCGGTCTCGAACTCAACACCGGCCGTGCCGGGCTGCTTCTCGAGAATCGCCTTGGCCTGCTTGGCCGCCTTTTCGAGCACGTCGTAATCCTCGCCGAACACCTTGACCGAGACGTCGGCGCGGACGCCCTCGAGCATCTCGTTGAAGCGCATCTCGATCGGCTGGGCGAACTCGAAGGTCTGGCCCTTATAGACCTTCCGCCCGATCTTCTCGATCCCTGCGACCAGCTCTTCCTTGGTCTTGGGCTTGCCCTCGCCGGTCGGCCAGTCCTTGAGCGGCGCGTAGAAGATGTAGAGATCGTTTTCGTTCGGCGGCATCGGATCGGTCGCGACTTCGCTGGTGCCGATCCGCGAGAAAGTGTGCGTCACTTGCGGGAACTGGCGCTTGATCTGGCGCTCGGTTTCCTTCTCGATCGCCAGGCTACGGTCGAGCGACATGCCGACCGGACGATACACCATTGCGGTGATCGCGCCCTCGTCGAGCTGCGGGGTGAATTGCGAGCCGAGCGTCCGGAAGACGAGGAACGTCCCCGCCAGCAGGATGAGCGCGCCGAGCACGAGCAGCCTGGGATGCGCGAGCGCGCGCTCGAGCACGGGGACATAGCCGCGTTCGGCATAGCCGATCAGCCCCGTCTTGCCGCCGTCGCCGGCTTCGCCAGCGGGCGCGCGCAGCAGCCAGGCGGCGAGCGCGGGGACGATCGTGAAGGTCCAGATCAGCCCGGCGAAGATCGCGAGCATCACTGCTTGCGCCATCGGCTGGAACAGCTTGCCCTCGACCCCGCCGAGGCTGAGCACGGGCACATAGACCAGCGCGATGATCACGATCCCGAACAGCGTCGGCCGCGCGACCATCTTGGCTGCATCGGCGACGGTCTGGCGGCGTTCCTCGGGCGTCAGATCCTCGCCCTTGTCGCGCCGTCGCTCGGCGAGCAGCCGCAGGCTGTTCTCGATCACGACGATCGACCCGTCAACGATCAGTCCGAAATCGAGCGCGCCCAGACTCATCAGATTGCCCGACACGCCGATCGCGGTCATGCCCGAGACGGTTACGAGGAAGGCGAGCGGGATGACCAGCGCGACGATCAGCGCCGCGCGCCAATTGCCCATCACGACGAGCAAGACGAGCGCGACGAGCAGCGCGCCTTCGCCGAGATTGTGTTCGACCGTCGAGATCGCGCGATCGACCAGATCGGCGCGGCTATATTGCCGGTCGAGCACCATGCCCTTGGGCAGCGCCGCCTGGATGTCGGGCAACGCATCCTGTACGCGCAATGCGACTTCGCGGCTGTTCTGCCCGACGAGCATCATCACCGTGCCGAGGACTGTCTCGCGCCCGTTCTGCGTTGCTGCCCCCTGGCGCGGGGCCGAGCCGATCACGACGTTCGCCAGATCGCGCACTTGCAGCGGCAGCACGCCGGCGGCGAACTTGACCGGGATCGAGCCGATCTCGGTCGCATTCGTGACGCGCGCCTTGGTCAGCACGGTGAAGCGCTCGGGCCCGCGCACGATGATTCCGCCGCCGGCATTCTCGACATTCTTGCCGACCGCATCGGCGAGTTCGCCCGCGGTTACGCCGTGCAGCGTAAGGCGTGCGGGATCGGGCTGGACGACGAACTGCTGCTCCATCCCGCCGTTCGAATTGACGTCGGCGACGCCGGTGACCGCGCGCAGCATCGGACGGACGGTATATTCCTGCGCCTCGTAGAGCTCCATCAGCTGGCGCTGCGCGTCATAATCCTTGGGCGGATTCTTCCATTCGAGCGTGTAGTAATAGATTTCGCCCAAGCCCGTCGTGATCGGCGCCATTTGTGGCGTCGCACCCGGCGGAAGCTGATCGCGCACCGCCTGGATTCGCTCGGCGACGAGCTGGCGCGCGCGCAGCTGGTCGGTCCCGTCCTTGTAGAGCAAGGTGACCTGGCTCAGCCCGGTCTTGGTCAGCGAGCGGGTTTCCTGCAGGCCTGGCTGGCCCGCCATCGCCCGCTCGATCGGCAGCGTCGCGAGCCGCTCGATCTCCTCGGGCGCGAGCGAGGGGACCATCGTGTTGATCTGGACCTGGACGCCGGTGATGTCCGGAATTGCGTCGATCTTGAGCGCCGAATAGGCGCCCATGCCGAGCATCGCGACGATCGCGGTGACGATCGTCACCGCCAGCCGGTGACGCGTCACCAGCGCGAGCAACCAGCCGATCATCGCGCGAGCGCGGTCCCGCCGTTGAGCGCACGCAACTGGAGCAACGCCTCGAGCGCCTCGCGCCGCGTATCGAGCACGGCGTTGGTCGCCTCGATATAGGATTGCTGCATCTGCATATAGACCTGCAGCGGGATCGCGCCGAGGCGATAGTTGCGGTCGGCGTCGGCGGCGGCATCGGCAAAGCCCTGCGGCGTGCTGCCCGACCATTGGCCGAGCGCCTTGCGCTTGGCCTCATATTGCGCAGCCTGGTCGAACACGTCGCGCTCGATCCGGCGCTCGGCGTTGATCAGCGTGGCATTGGCCTGCGCCTGGCGGCCTTGTTGCGCGGCGACGTCGCCCGCCTGGCGATTCCATACCGGCAGCGTGGTCGACAGCCGCACACCGTAATTGGTCTCGCGAATGTCGGAGCGGGCGCGGTCGTAATACGGGCCGACGCCGACGATCGGGATCCGCGACTTGCGCGCAAGATCGACGCGGAGGCCCTGCTGCTCGAACTGCGCGCGCAGCGACTTTAATTCGAAATTGTTGGCGGCGGCACTCGCCGCAAGCGCTGCGCCCGAGGGGAGATCGGGTAGACGCATGTCGGGGCGGATGACCCGGATCCGCGCCGCGAACGGTGCACCGCGCAACTGATTGAGCTCGTACAGCGCCGAATTCGCCTCGGCATCGGCCATCGCCGCGGTGCGCTCGGCGGTGATTGCGCCGGCCTGGAGCGATGCCGCTTCGAGCCGTGGGGCAGGGCCGGCGGGATCGCGTGCGACGAGAACGCGCGAAAGGTCGCGCATCCGTGCGGCGACGGTTCGTGCGGTGGCGGCCTTTTCGTCGGCTGTTGATTTCCACTGAGAGCTGACCCGGGAGGCGCATAATTTCCACTGAGAAGTGACCCATGTTTTGATCTTCCCCTGGCTGCCTGGTCGGGGGA
>NZ_JBEPNG010000010.1:0-130025 GCF_040546165.1 Sphingomonas sp. UYEF23
CGCGCGCGGGGGGGGGGGGGGGGGCGGGGGCGGGGGGGGGGGGGCGGGCGGCGGGGGCGCCCGGGGGGGGGGGGGGGGCGCCGCGCCCGCGGGGGGGGGGGGGGGGGGGGGGGGGCCCCCCCCGTGACTGCGGCCGTTGGTCTCGGTGAGACCCGGCCCCACCCCCAACCCCTCCCCTGAAGGGGAGGGGAGCAGCATCACTTAGTGCACGAACCGCGCGACCACGTCGCGATACGAGCGCGACACCTTCACTTGCGCGTTCGACTGCAACACCAGGAAACACTCGCCATTGGTGTGCGGCTTCACTTCCTTGACCAGATCGAGGTTGACGATCGTCGAGCGATGCACCCGCTGGAACCGGCGCGGATCGAGCCGCTTCTCCAGATCCTTCATCGTCTCGCGCAGGATCAGCGTGTTGTCGCCGGTGTAGATGCACATGTAATCGCCCGCGGCATCGATCCGCTCGATCGTGTCGACATCGACGCGGAAGATCTGCCCCCGATCCTTGATGTTGATCAGCTTCTCGAAGCGATTGGCCGACACCTGCTCGCCGCCCTCGGCAAGGTTCTCGACCGAATCGGGCGCGATCTCGGCGATAACTTCCTTCAAGCGGTCGACTTCCTCGACCCCGCGCTTCTCGGTCAGCCGCTGGCGCACGCGGTCGAGCGTATCGGCGAGGCGCGATTCCTCGACCGGCTTCATCAGATAATCGACCGCGTCGGTCTCGAACGCCTTCAAGGCGTGGTCGGAATAGGCGGTCACGAACACGAACAGCGGCGGCTCGACCTCCATCAGCCCCTGAACGACCGAGAAGCCGTCGAACCCCGGCATCTGGATGTCGAGGAAGACCAGATCGGGCTTGTGCGTCTTGATCGCACGGATCGCCTCGCGACCGTTCATGCAGGTGTCGACGATTTCCACGTCTTCGTGCGCGGCAAGGCGCAGCGCGAGCCCCTGGGTAGCTAGTTTTTCGTCATCGACGAGGATGGTGCGGATCGTCATGCAAACTCTTTCTTCGGTTCCTCGAGCTGGAACGGGATTTCAATCTCGACCCCGAAACCGCCCCCCGGGATCGATCGCGTCTCGAATTTGTGGTCCGGCCCGTAAGCCTGGGCCAGCCTCTCCCTGATATTGGCAAGGCCAACCCCGGTTGAAAGAGCCTGGCTTGGAGAAACGCTCTGCCGCGCCTTTGTTTCGTTCAAGCCGGGGCCGGTGTCGGATACGACGATCTGCACCCGATCCCCGGTGAGCCGCGCGGTAACGGCGATTTCGGCGCCATCTTCCTGCGGGGTCACCGCGTATTTGATCGCGTTTTCGACGAGCGGCTGGAGCAGCAGCGACGGCAGCCGCGCCTTGGCGACGCGCACATCGACGTCGAAGGTCGGCCGCAACCGCTCCTCGAAGCGCATCTTCTCGATCTCGAGATACAGTTTCAGCGTCTCGAACTCCTGCTGCACCGTGACGTGCGCGGTCGGCTCGTTGGCGAGCGTGTAGCGCAGGAACGACGACAGCCGCCCGAGCATCGCATTGGCGCGCTCGGTTTCCTTGAGCAGCACGAGCGTCGAGATCGAGTTGAGCGTGTTGAACAGGAAATGCGGGTTGAGCTGATAGCGCAGCATCGCGAGCTGCGCCGAGGATGCGGTGTTCTCGAGCGTGGCGAGCTGGTCGATCTGATCCTCGACGATCAGGTAGAAATTGATCCCGAAATAGAGCGCGGTCCACCCCGCGAGCACGGTGAAGTTGAGGAAGATCGTGCCGAGCACCAGGCTGATGTTGAGCCCCGGGCTCTGCAGCTTGATGAACGAGAAGGAGAAGGCGTCGAGCACCGCGTAGAGCAAGGTCGCGGCGGCGAGCGTGATGATCGTCAGGATCGCCATCGCGAAGCGCGGCTGGCGGCGGTAATAATGGTACACCGTCGCGAGCAGCAGCGTGATGCTGTAGCCGACGATCGACTCGATCACGACAGGCACCACCACCGACACGTCGGCGGCATTCGACACGCTCGAGACGCCGCGGAGGATGAGGTAGCCGGTCCAGCCGGCCGCTTGCAGCGTCCAGAAGGCGCGGCCCTTATCCTCGAAGAAGGGCCGCGAGAAGATCGCGGGTCGGGTGAAAAGCGGCATCGGGCCGTCTTAGCCCGGCTGGGCGCGTTGCGCAAAGTCGCGCGTATGGCACTCGCTATCGCGTCAGCTGCGACCGTCACCCCGGGCTTGTCCCGGGGTCTACCGTGCCGCATGTTCTGCCGGCGTTGCCTACGAGGCGCCGTGGACCCCGGCACAAAGGCCGGGGTGACGAGATAGGAGAGCATCATGAACGACCAGCCCGACCGCGCGCAGTTCACCGCAATGGAGCACGGCACCCAGGCCGACTGGAGCCTGATCGCCGGCCATTTCGGCCAGTTCGCCAGGAAGCTCCCCAACCGCGTGCTGACGCACCTCAAGCTGCTCGACGGCGATTATGGCGGCTTCCCGGTCGACCGGCTCGAACATTCGCTCCAGACCGCGACGCGCGCGCACCGCGACGGGCGCGACGAGGCCTATGTCGTGATGGCGCTCCTCCACGACATCGGCGACACGCTCGGCACCTACAACCATCCCGAGATCGGCGCGGCGATGCTGCGCCCGTTCGTGTCGGAGGAAGTCCACTGGATCGCCAACACCCACGGCGTGTTCCAGGGCTATTACTTCTTCCACTATATCGGCGGCGATCGCGACTTGCGCGAGAAATATCGCGGGCATCCGCATTTCGAGGCGTGTGCCGAATTCTGCGAGAAATACGATCAGGCGGCGTTCGACCCGACCTATGACAGCGCGCCTTTGTCGTTCTTCGAACCGATGGTCGGCCGCGTCTTCGCGCGCCCGATCCAGTCGCTCTACGCCAAGGCCGCAGCGGAAGCGTGAGGCCCAAACGAAAACCGCCGCCCCCTTGCGGGGACGGCGGCAATCGTGACGAACTGTAAGAAGGCTTAGAGCCCGATCACCAGCGAGCCGGTGATCGACCGCGGCGTGCCGATGACGGCATTGCCGATCGAGTAGCGGTTCGGCAGGCCGACAAAGCCGCCCGAGCCGCTCAGGCCGCCGATATAGACCTTGTCGAACAGGTTGCTGACGTTGACCTGGAAGAAGGTTTTGCGGTTGTTGCCGAGCAGCTGGCCGATGTTGATGCGAACGTCGAGGTCGACGATCGTGTAGCTCGGGATCTTCGCACCGTAGATCTGGTTCTGCGATGCCACCGGGCACAGCCCGCCCGAAACGGTGCCGGTGCAGGTGTAGACCGGCAGGTTCTCGTCGTTGACGAAGCGCGAACCGGTGTACTTGGCTTGCGCGCCGAGATCGAAGATCCCGACGGTGCCCTGCAGACGACCGCCGCCCATCCAGGTCGGCGCGCCGCCCTCGCGCTTGCCCGCCGTCTGGAAGTAGTTGATCGTCGTGCCGGTACGGCCCGCTTCGAAATTGTCGCGGATCTTCGAGTGCAGGTACGAACCGAACAGATACGCGGTCAGGTTGCGGACCGGCGTGTACGACACCGAGCCGTCGAAGCCGTATTTGTCGACCGTGCCGAGGTTGCGCGACACGCTGGCGTCGCTCTCGACGTCATAGATGGTGACGGTACGGTTCTTGAACTTGGTGTACCAGCCAGCGATCTGCGCCTGGACCTTGCCCGTCGTGTAGCGTGCACCGAGTTCGTAGCTGTCGGTCGTCTCGGGCTTGGGCTTCGACTGCGGCGAACCGTCGGCATAATAGAACGAGCTGTAGAGGTTGTCCGTGCTCGGCACCGACAGACCCTGCGAGAAGCTCGCATACATGCTGATCGCGTTGGTGAAGTTGTACGTCAGGCCGACGTTGGGCAGCGCGCGGTTGTAGTTGCGGATGCGGTTCTGCGGCGGCGCGAAGCCGACGACGCACGCCGAGGTCAACACCGCGCACGACGTACCCGCGACGACCGGACGGTTGACGCCGTTCACCGTCGTCACGCCCGGCGCGAAGTAGGTGTATGGGTTCGCCGCGGCATAGGCCGCCGTCTGCGTCGGCGAGACGCACGACACGTTGGTGTTGGCAGCGACCGTGAAGCAGTTCTGCGTCAAGTCGCGGCGGAAGAACGTGCCACGCACGCCGAGCGTCGCGACGAGCTTGTCGTCGAAGAACTTGCCGCGATATTCGGCCGAGACCTGGTTGAGGATCGCGAGCGACTTGCGGTTGCGCTTCTCGATCAGCGCGCCGTTCGCGTCCTTGACGCCGTTATTGACCGGGAACACGTCGAGCGGGGTGCCGTCGGTGTTGAGGAAGCCGGCTTCGCCGGTCTGACGATGGCGGCCATAGTCGCCGGTATAGGCGATGCGGACGCGGTTGTTCTCGTCGAACTCATAGGCGAGACCGGCGACGCCGACGAAGCGACGCGTCTGCGTCTGGCTCGGCGCGATTGCGAGAACGCTCGTCGTCGGGCTGATCACGCCGTCGCCGTTGAGATCGCGACCGGTGTAATAGCCGAAGCCGCCGGGCGCGCCGTTACCCGTGTTGCCCGTGGTGTTGATTACGCCGAGCACGCTGTTGGGGCCGCACGTGCGGACCGTCGTGCTGCCGAGATTGCCGCAACCTTCGAGCAGCGACACCGTGCCGCCGCCATTGGCCTTGACGTACTGATAGCTGGCATCGAGCGTGAGGACGAGCTTCGGCGTGAGCGTGAAGCGCGACCCGAAGCGGACGTTGCCGGTGTTCGACGGGTTGAAGCGACGGTCGAACTCGGTGCCGCAGGCAGCGCCGGCGGTCGCGCCGGTCGGCGTCGGGCCACCGATGACGCACGGATAGTTGATGTTGTAGAAACGCTCTGCCCCGGTGAGGGGGGCGCGATTCGAGGAGTTCGGACCGACGACGCGTGCAAAGGCGCCGTTGGTCAGATCGTTGCGCAGCGGCACCGAACCGAGGAAGTTGTTGCGGTTCTCGTTCCACTGGCCGGCGAGCGACAGGAAGTCGCCATTGTCGCCGAGATCCTTGAAGATGCGCGCGTTATACTGCTGCTTCTTCAGGCGCGAATAGTTGCTGAAAGGGTTGTCGGCGCTGATGCTCGACCCCGTGAAGAACGCGCGGACGCCGGTGTGCGCGATTTCGCCGGTGTCGACCGAGCCGTAGACGCGGAAGATCGAGCGGTTGAGCGGGTCGCCCTGGCCGAGATAGGTGCCGTAGGTGCCGCTCATCATCGCGCTGAAGTCTTGCGTCGGCTTGCGCGTGCGGATGTTGACGGTGCCGCCGACGGCCGAAGCGGTCGGGCTGTCGACGTCGGTCGAGCCGAGGTTGACGCTGATCGAGTCGAGCGTCTCGGGATCCTGCTGCTGGTTCGAATAGATCGCGTAGTTGCCGGTGTCGTTGAGCGGGATACCGTCGAGCGTCTGCGAGATGCGCGAGCTGTCGAAGCCGCGGATCGTGAAGGTGCCGCCGGCGGCGCCGGTCGCGTCGTTGTTCTGGAAGCTGACGCCGGGGACCAGATTGATGATCTCGTTGACGGTCTGGCCCGGACGCTGGCGGCTGATCGTGTCGGCGCCGACGGTGATGCGCGTCTTGGGGACGTCGGGAACGGTGATGCCGCCCTTGCCGGTCTTCGTGCCGGTGACGACGATGTCGGTGCCCGCGTCAAAGTCGGTCGAACCCGACGACTGCGCGAAGGCTACGCCCGGAATCAGGAGCGCGGCAAACGCCACGCCAGTGAATAGCTTCGTGTTCATGCTCGTTCCCCACAGAATATCGTGATCGTCGGCGTTCGGCCTCTAGCCGTCACGCTCCGTCGACCGGAGCCCCTGCACGCGTTATATTTCTGTTCAATGACAAGTCATGCAGACTGTTCATCTTCGGTTAAAAACGGTTGGGAACCGTTGCATATTAGCATCACAGGGTAACCGACTGGGAGTCCGGGACTTAGCGGGCGGCGGCGACGATCTCGGCCCAACCTGCTTCGTCGATCACCGTAACTTTCAGATCCGCCGCCTTTTTCAGCTTCGATCCTGCGCCAGGTCCCGCGACGACAAGATCGGTCTTGGCCGAGACCGATCCTGCCACGCGCGCACCGAGCAGTTCGGCCTGCGCCTTGGCCTCGTCGCGACTCATCGTCTCGAGGCTGCCGGTGAACACCACGGTCTTGCCCCTGACCGGCGACTCGCGGGTCTGATGGACGACGTCGGTCGGCGTCACTTCGCGCAGCAGCGCCGCGACGACGTCGCGATTGTGCGGCTCGGCGAAGAACTCGATCAGCGCGTCGGCGACTTCGGGGCCGATCCCCGCGGTCTCGATCGCATCGGCGAGCACGCGCCCGCGCCGCACGACGAACTTCGCCTCGGTCTCGCCGAGCGCGGGCACCGTCGCTTCGCGCACCGCAAGCACGCGCGCGATCATCTCGGCGAACGCCGCATAGCTGACATAGCGACGCGCAAGGTCACGCGCGGTGATCTCGCCGACATGGCGGATGCCGAGCGCGAACAGGAAGCGGTCGAGCCCGATCTGGCGCCGCAGGTCGATCGCCGCGAGCAATTTGTCGACGACGAGCTCGGACATCCGCTCGCGCGTCACCAGCTGGGCGCGATGTTCGTGGAGCCGGAAGATATCGGCGGGCGAGGCGATCAGCCCGTCGCGGAAGAACTCCTCGATCCGCACCAGCCCCAGCCCGCTAATGTCATAGGCGTGGCGCGAGACGAAATGGATCAGCCGCTCGACGCGCTGCGCCGGGCAGATCAGCCCGCCGGTGCAGCGCACGACGACCTCGCCTTCGCCGCGCTCGGCGAGCGAGCCGCATTCGGGGCAGGTCGTGGGGAAGGCGAAGGCGGGGCGGTCTTCATCGCGCGTCAGCACTTCGACGATCTGCGGGATGACGTCGCCCGCGCGCTGCAGCACGACGCGGTCGCCGACGCGCGCGCCGAGCCGTTCGATCTCGTCGGCATTGTGGAGCGTGGCATTGGTGACGACGACGCCGCCGACCGTCACGGGCGCGAGCCGCGCGACCGGGGTCAGCGCGCCGGTGCGACCGACCTGGATGTCGATGGCTGTCAGGGTGGTCTCGGCGCGCTCGGCGGGGAATTTGTGCGCGATCGCCCAGCGCGGCGTGCGCCCGACGGTGCCGAGCCGCACCTGCCAGTCGAGCCGGTCGAGCTTGTAGACGACGCCGTCGATGTCGAACGGGAGGTCGGCGCGCTGGTGCTCGATCGCGCGGTAGACGGCGAGCGCGGCGTCGGTCGTTGGTGCGTGCGCGAAACCGCTCGCGACCTGGAAGTCCCAGTCGCGGAGTTTGGCAACGTTGGCGCTCTGCGTCTCGCCGGGGAGCGCGCTGGTCTCGCCCCAGCCCCAGGCGAAGAAGCGGAGCGGCCGTGTCGCGGTGACCGCGGCGTCCTTCTGGCGGAGCGAGCCGGCGGCGGCGTTGCGCGGGTTGGCGAACTGGCGCGCGTCCTTGCCGGCTGCTTCGGCCTCGGCAAGCAGCCGGGCGTTGAGGGCGGCGAAATCGGCCTTGGCCATATAGACCTCGCCGCGCACCTCGAAAATGTCGGGCGCGTCGGCGGGGAGGCTCTGCGGGATATCGGGGATGTGCGCGACATTGGCGGTGACGTCCTCGCCGACCTGCCCGTCGCCGCGGGTCAGCGCCTGGACGAGCCGGCGCGCTTCGTAGCGCAGCGAGCAGGACAGGCCGTCGATCTTGGGCTCGGCGGTGAGCTCTACCGCTGCATCGTCGGGCAGCGCGAGGAAGCGCCGCACGCGCGCGACGAATTCGGCGACGTCCTCGTCGGTGAAGGCATTGTCGAGGCTGGTCATCGCGCGGGCATGCGCGACCTTGGCGAGATGCGCGGCGGGCGCGGCGCCGACCTGGAACGCGGGCGAATCGGCGCGGACGAGCTGCGGGAAGGCCGCTTCGAGCGCGGTGTTGCGCGCACGTAGCGCGTCGAAGGCGGCGTCGCTGATCTCGGGCGCGTCCTCGGTGTGATAGCGCGCGTTGTGATAGGCGATCTGCTCCGCCAGCCGCGCGAGTTCGGCGGCGGCTTCGGTTTCGGTGGCGGGGAGGGGAGCGCTCATGCGCTTGGCGTTACCGGAGACCGGGGGGCGGCATCAAGGCGTGGTGTTGTGTCCGAGATGCCAAGTAGCGGGAATCGTGGCGAGGCAATCGTCGCGTCAACGACGGTCGGGCACCAAATTTCAGGCACCCTGCCCGTCATTCCCGCGCAGGCGGGAATCCATTGGTACCGCCCGTCCAGTCCTGCGCCGTCAGCCAGTATGGATCCCCGCCTTCGCGGGAATGACGGATATGGGGACAGTTGCCCTCTAAATAACGGCCCGCGACGCACCGGGCTGAACGGCTGCAAATTGTGGGAAGCTGCCCTTCCGGTAAAGCGCGGTTTCCTGATATATCAGCGTCACACGACGTTCGAGAGCCAGCATGAGGTCTATACATTCGGCCGTCGCCGCCGTCCTGCTGGTTTTCCCCGTGCCCGCGCTTGCCACTGAACTAGAGGGGCCAGCCCGTTTCTGCGGCTACGCTCCAATCATCGACCTGCTCCCGGGCGAGAAGGTAACAACGTTGGAAGGGGGCATTCATAGCGGCAGCTTTCGCTGGGAAGGCCCGTTCGGCTCATTTGAGGTTCAAGGTATCGGCTGGGCATCGCCTGCGAAGGGGCGGATGTTGACCCCGCCGACCGCCGACAAACCGGCAATATTCGCGCAGCAGCGCGTGAAAAATGGGTATGAGGTCGCGATCTGGAACGGCGCTCACGCCACTGCTTATTTCGTGTCGCAATCCCGGATGAGAGCGTCGCAAATGGCGGCGATCAAACGGGTCCGCTTGTTTGAAGAAGGACAGGAACCGAGTGCCTGCAAATTGCGAACGATCTTTGTCTGGGAGTGACGGCGCGCGAAGGAGTGAAGCTCTTCTAGAAGTCTGGTTGTGGTCGTTTGACGCCCAACCGCTTTCGCGTCGGAATAGTGCAATGAGTGGCTAGCGGACGATTTTCGTATCCTTCGTATTTCCTCATGAATTTGCTTTCGATGAGAACGAGGACAGGAGGATGATCAACAAACGCTTCAACGCCCTATTATTCTACATCATTTTTACGGCCGCGTGCTTGGCTGTGCTCGGCTTTGTTTGGTTATCCATAACCTTCACTTTTCCATGTGACAGCCTCGAAGACCAAAGGCCGTGTGCCGAGGTCGTCCCTAGGTTCTTTGCAACGCGATGGCTCCTTCCCATTGGCGGTGTCTGGGCCATTGCGACATGGGTGGTGTTCCGGTGTCGCGCGAAGAGGTAGCCGCAGCCGCCTAATGTCTGCAATTGGGTGGGAAGCAGACATGGCGCTGTCCTACACCTATTGTTCATGATATGTACCGAAGCGCTCTTTGAAATCGTCGGTTCTGCCCAATCGCATTATGCCGCAAAAGGAAACGATCGCCGCTGTATATACCGCGTCTTGGGGTCAATCGAGTCAAGCACGTGACACGCGCTTCCGCGGGTCGCGATGTCCGTACGGGGTCGCTAACGGCGGTCCGCCGTTAGGGTGTCACGACCTCGTCGTCATCCTCGGTCATTTCAGCCGCGAGCTTGGCTTCTTCGTTGGTCGACTTACGCTCGGCGGTCTTTTCGGCGCGGGTCGCCATTTCGTCCCACGCCTTGGCGGCGCGCAGATGGCGCGTGCGGACGTTGTCGAGCGTGGCGGTTGCAGCTTCGGACTCGGCCTGGCGGGCGCGGTCGCGATAGAAGATGGCGGTGGTGTTCGTGGGATCTCTCCTGGCAAATCAAAAGGCCACATAAAAAGGGGTGCCGCCGGTTGGCGACACCCCCAAACGCGTCAGGCCTGGGCGAGACGGACGGCCGAGACCTTGCCGCGGCGATCTTCTTCCAGCTCGTACGAAACGCGCTGGTCGCGATCGAGCGTCGCCATGCCGGCGGCTTCGACCGCGCTGATATGGACGAACGCATCGCCGCCGCCGCCCTCAGGCGCAATGAAACCGTAACCCTTGTCGGCGTTGAAGAACTTAACGGTGCCGATAGCCATAGTGTATTCCTTAGTGCCGGATCGCCGCGCAGATCATGCGAAAGCGCCGGAGTGGGGCCGAGATCAAAGACGGATGCGACGTCCGGCCCCGGCCGGCGCATCCGATGACGGTGTCACCCGCGCGCGGTGGGTCCGCAGCGGGCTGGGTGACGAAAGGGGGTGAACAAAGAAGCCAAAACGCGCGTCCGGTGCCAATCAAGCGGGAGCGCAGGGGGTCTCTCAGTCGCGAAAAAGCTTGTACGGACTCGCGCGATGCAAGCGCTATAGCAGGTCGTTACGCAAAAGTCGCGCGCTATACAGCACCGGACGGGCGCGCTAGCCTTTGTGCATCCGGGATGGGGTTTGCCGACAATGATCTTGCCGCTGCTCGTTGCGTTGCAGACCGCCGATTCCCCCGAGCCGCAACGCGCGGCGCGCACGAGCGTCGATCTCCCGGCGGCCTGGCATCCCGGCGGCTGTTCGAGCACCGAGCCGTCGCGCGACATCGTCGTCTGCGGCAAGCGCGACGCGGGCGAACAGTATCGCGTCCGCCCTCTGCCCGAGAAATATGCCGAGGTCGGCGGGCCCGGGATCGGGGTCGATCTCGGCAAGGGCGCGCGGGGGAACCTCCATACCGAGCCTGGCGCGACGATCGACGGCAAGCTCGCCAAGCGGATCCTGTTCACGGTGACGATGCCGTTTTGAGCGGAGCGTCGACCCCGATAGCCGCCACCCCGGCCCTGTGCCGGGGTCCACCGTGCCGCGCATCCTGCCCACGCAGCACGCGTGGGACGGTGCGCCCCGGCACAAGGCCGGGGGGACGACGGGGGGGCTTCGAGGAGTCCCTCAGGCCGTCTCGATCAACCGCTCCGCCTGTGCGCGCGCTTCCGGGGTGATCGTCGCGCCAGACAGCATCCGCGCGATCTCCTCGCGGCGCTGCGCGATGTCGAGCGCGGTCACGCCGGTCCGCGTGACCACGCCGTCGTGGCGCTTGGCGATCAGCAGATGATGCCCACCGCGCGCCGCGACCTGCGGGCTGTGCGTGACGACGAGCAATTGCGTGGCATTGGCAAGCCGCGCGAGCCGCTCGCCGATCGCGCTCGCCACGGCACCGCCGACACCGCGGTCGATCTCGTCGAAGATCATCGTCGCAGCACCACCCTGCTCGGCCAGCGCGACCTTCAGCGCGAGAATGAAGCGCGACAATTCTCCACCCGACGCGATCTTGACGAGCGGTGCGAACGGCGCGCCGGGGTTGGTCGAGATCTCGAACTCGACACGGTCCTTGCCTGCCGCCGACCATGCTTCGGGCGGAGCGGGCGCAACGACGGTGCGGAAGCGCGCGGCGTCGAGCTTGAGCGGGACGAGCTCGCCCTTCACCGCAGCATCGAGCTGGAGCGCGGCGGCGGTACGCGCCTTGGTCAGCGCGGCGGCGGCGGTGTCATAGGCGACGCGCGCCTTGGCCAGCTTCGCCTCGAGCGCGGCGAGCCCCTCTTCGCCGGCCTCGAGCGCCGCGAGCTTGGCTTCGAGCTCGCTCGCCAGACCCGCCAGCTCGTCGGGCTGGACGCGGTGCTTGCGCGCCATCGCGCGTAGCTCGAACAGCCGCGTCTCGTCATCCTCGAGGCTGGCGGGATCGAACCACAGATCGGTCTTCGCCTCGCGCAGCTTCTCCTCGGCAACCGCGCCCTCGATCACCGCGCGGTCGACCGCGGCGAGCGCATCGGCAAGCGCGGCATGGTCCTCGGCGATGCGTTCGAGCACGCGCGCCGCTTGGCGGAGTTGGGCGAGCCCGCCATCCGATCCTTCGAGCCAATTCTCGATCGACAGCAGATCCTCGGCGATCTTTTCCGAACGCTGCATCGTCCGGCGGCGATCGGCGAGCGCTTCCTCCTCGCCCGGCTCGGGCGCGAGCGCGCGCAGTTCGCCGACGGCATGTTCGAGCCACTCGCGGTCGCGCGCCGCGGTGTCGATCGTCGCGCGCGCTTCGGCGAGCGCCGCCTCGGCATCGCGCAGCGCCTTGTAGCTGGCGGCGGTCGATCCCGCCGCAACGCGCCCGAACGCGTCGAGCAGCGCGCGGTGGCCGCGCGCGTTGAGCAGCCCGCGATCGTCATGCTGGCCGTGGATCTCGACGAGATACGGCGCCAGTTCGCGCAGCAGCCCGGCAGACGCAGGCTGATCGTTTACGAAGGCGCGGCTGCCGCCATCGGCCTTGACGATGCGGCGGATCATCAGCGGCTCGCCGGGGTCGAGCTCTAGCCCGTTTTCGGTAAGCAGCGCAACGACCGGGCCATTCGGCGCGGGGGTGTCGAAGGTGGCGGTGACGATCGCCTGCGCGGCACCCTGGCGGACGAGGCCGGCTTCGCCGCGCGCGCCGAGCGCAAGCCCGAGCGCGTCGAGCAGGATCGACTTGCCCGCGCCGGTCTCGCCCGTCAGCACGCCGAGGCCCTGCCCGAACTGCAGGTCCAGCGCTTCGATCAGCACGACGTCGCGAATGGCCAGGGAGATCAGCATGGGGTCGCCTTGCCCTTTAGCCGAGTTGACCGCGTTCCGGTAACGTTCTTTTCAATCGAACCGGCGCCGGTGCGGCTCAGTTGCCCGGATTGGGGTTGCCCGGATTGGTGCCCGAGCCGCCGCCGATCGGGGCGGCTGCGCTGGTGTCGCGCTTGATGTCGTTGCTCTTGCCCGGAATCGAATCGGCGACGCTGGTCCGGTCGGCAACGATCTGCTGCCCCGGCGCGAGCGCGGCGACGTTCACCGGGGGATGCTCGTTGCTGAGCTTGTAGGCGCGCTCGTACCACTGCGTGCCGGGATAATTGGCACCGAGCACGGCGGCCGACTTGCGCGCCTCGTCAGGAACGCCGAGCGCGAGATAGGTCTCGGTCAGCCGCATCAGCGCCTCGGGCGTGTGCGTCGTCGTCTGGTACTCCTCGACGACCTTGCGGAACCGGCCGTTGGCGGCGAGCCACTGCCCGCGCACTTCGTAGAAGCGCCCGATCTCCATTTCCTTGCCGGCGAGATGGTCGCGGACCAGATCGACCTTGAGCCGCGCATCGGCGGCGTAGCGCGTGTTGGGATAGCGGCGCATCAGCTCGCCGAGCGAATCGAGCGCCTGCTGCGTGATCTTCTGGTCGCGCGTGACGTCGCTGATCTGCTCGTAATAGCCGAGCGAGACGAGGTAATAGGCATAGGCGGCGTCGCGGTTGCCCGGATGCACCGTCAAAAAGCGCTGCGCCGACTGGATCGAGGCGGTGTAGTCATGCGCGAGATAGTAACTGAACGCGCTCATCAACTGCGCGCGGCGCGCCCATACCGAATAGGGGTGCTGGCGCTCGACTTCGTCGAACAGCGCGGCGGCGATCTTGTAATTGCGCTGATCGAGCTGTTTCCGCGCTGCCGTATAAAGCGTGCCGACGTCGCGCGCGACATAGGGGATGTCGCCCTTGGTCCTGTTGCGCGCGCACCCCGTGGTGGTGAGCGCGGTCGCGGCGATCAGACCGATCGCGAGGCTGCGGAGAAAGGGCGAGCGGGGCAGGGGGGTGCGCATTGGTGCCAGCCTTAGCGCAACCGCCGACGCGCGAACAATCCTTTTAACACGCACGGATCGCTTGGACGCGACGATGCGTTGGCATATGAGGCACCGACAGGAGAATCATCACCGTGACTGCCACTTTGCTCGCCACCAAACGCGTCGAAAAGCCCTGGGGGCGTCATACCTTGTGGCCCGGTTTTGCCGATCCTGCGCCCGGTGGTGAAAAGGTCGGCGAAGTGTGGTTCCAGACGCCGCATGCGGGCGAGCCAGAATTGCTGATCAAATATCTGTTCACCAGCGAGAAATTGTCGGTGCAGGTGCATCCGGATGACGCTGCCGCGCAGGCCGCGGGCTATCCGCGCGGCAAGGACGAAGCGTGGCTGATCCTCGCCGCCGAACCCGATTCGACCATCGCGATCGGGACGCTCGAGCCTATGACGCACGAGCAGTTGCGCGCCGCCTCGCTCGACGGCTCGATCGAGCATCTGCTCGATTGGAAGCCGGTCAAGGCGGGCGACTTCTATTATAACGAGGCCGGCACGATCCACGCGATCGGCGCAGGGATCACGACGATCGAAGTCCAGCAGAACGTCGATCTGACCTATCGCCTGTACGATTATGGCAGCGACCGCGAACTGCATCTCGATGCCGGGGTCAAGGTGTCCGACCCGGTGCCGTTCGTGCCCCTGCCGACCCCGCCCTCCGACGGCAAGGACCACCAGATCCTGTCCGAAGGCCCCAAGTTCGTCACCGAGCGCTTTGCCGGCGGCCACCGCGTGATCGATCTGCCCGCTGGCGTTCCGGGCTGGTTCGTTCCCGTCGCGGGTTCCGGCACGGTCGACGGTGTCGCGTTCAAGGCGGGCGAGTGCCTGTTGCTCGAGGGCCGCTGCGAGATTTCGTCCGACGCCGAGAGCGACTTGCTGCTCGCCTATCCGGGCGACAAGCGCATCTGATCGATCGCGTCTCCCCTCGCGGACACGCGAGGGGAGAAGACCTTTACACTCTCGTGCTAGCGATGCGGCCATGCTCCGTGTCCTCACCCTCTCCACGCTTTTCCCCGATGCGTCGCGGCCGAACTTCGGCGTTTTCGTCGAGCGGCAGACGTCGGGACTGGCGGCCCATCCGGACATCGATCTCAGGCTGGTCGCGCCGGTCGGGCTGCCGCCGTGGCCGCTGTCGCGCCATGCTCACTATGCGGCGCTATCCGCGCTTCCCGAGCGCGAGACGTGGAAGGGTCTCGCGACCTGTCGCCCACGCTTTACGACGCTACCGGGGACGGCGGGGCGATTCCATGCACGCGCGCTGACCAAGCGGCTGATCCCACTCCTCACCCAGATCCGCCGCGACTTCGCCTTCGACGTAATCGACGCCGAGTTCTTCTTTCCCGACGGCCCCGCCGCGGTCGCGCTCGGCCAGCATTTCGGTGTGCCGGTGTCGATCAAGGCACGCGGCGCCGATATCCACCATTGGGGCACCACATCCGCCACCAGCGCACAGGTCGTGACGGCCGGGCAAACGGCGAACGGCGTGCTGGCGGTATCGCAGGCGATGCGCGCCGACATGATCGCGCTTGGTATCCCGGCGGAGCGGATCCGCGTCCATCATACCGGCGTCGATCTCGACCGTTTCGCGCCGCGCGACCGCAGCGTGGGTAAGGCAAGGTACGGCGTGACGGGGCCATTGGTCGTCTCGGTCGGCGCTCTCATCCCGCGCAAGGGCCATGACGTCGTGATCGACGCGGTCGCGTCGCTGCCTGGCACCACGTTGCTGATCGCGGGCGAAGGTCCCGCGCGCGCCGCGCTCGAGTCGCAGATCGCTACGCGCGGCGTCGACGACCGCGTGCGCCTGCTCGGCGCAATCCCGCATGGCGACTTGCCGGGGCTGCTGGCGGCGGCCGACCTGATGGCGCTTGCATCAGCCTCCGAGGGGCTGGCGAACGCTTGGGTCGAGGCGCTCGCATGCGGCACGCCAATCGTCATCACCGGCGCAGGCGGGGCGATGGAGGTGGTGACCGACGCCGCTTATGGCCAAATCGCCGACCGCACACCGCCGGCCTTCGCGGCAGCGATCGCAGCGCTGCTTGCCGATCCGCCGCCGCCCGCGGCAGTGCGAACCGGCGCAGCGCGCTTCACCTGGGCGGCGAACACCGCCGCCTTGGTCGACCACCTCAGCCAGTTGGTTTCACTGCGCCGCTGAAACCGCCTGCTTGCCCGCCCAGACCTTCGCTTGTGCATCGCTCAGTTCGACCAGATTGCCCATCACGACGGGCATGTCGACCAAGTGCAGTCCCCAATCCTTCAGCATGCGCGTGCCAACCACGACGTCGCCGACGATCGTCTGCGTGCGCTTGTCGGTCGGCTTGGCGTTTACCGACACAGCCAGATAGGTGAACTTGCCGTTGGTGGTGCAGGCGGTGCTGATCAGCCCGGGAACCTTGACGAAGGGCGTGGTCACCGCCGCGGCGTCCGTCGTCCATGGGCCCATCGGCGCGCTCGCCATTCCGGCGCCACGCGTGCCGAGATAGGCGTCGCTCACCGCCGTGCCGCCGCCGAGTGCGGCCGGATTGACGCACGCCGCGACCATCCCGGGCTGCGGCACGACGCCGAAGCGGCTGTTCTCGGGCGGGGGCGAATCGGCGCGGAAGCTGACATAGCTGACGACGCAGCCGACATCCTTGGCGGTGTGGCAGAGCGGCGTCGCTTTGAGATCGCCGCCGACATCCTTGCCCGCGGGCACCGCGACATTGGTGCCTGGGATGAGCACCGAAATGATGAGTCTCTGCGTCGGCGTCCCCTCGATCGCATCGGCGACGAGCTGCTTGAGGATTCCCGAACCCTGACTGTGGCCAATCAGCACGACCCCGCGCCCATGATTGTCATAGGCGAGATATTCGTCCCACGCCGCCTTGACGTCGCGATACGCCATCGCGCGGTCGGCGAGGACGGGCTTGCCCAGCAGCAGTGCCTGGAGGGCGGTGAGCGTGACCTGGCGGTAGAGCGGCGCGAAGACGCGGCAGTGCGCGGCAAAGCGTCCTGCTTGTGCTGCGGCGACGGTGTTCTCCTCGGGCCCGGCGATCATGTCGCTGTTCGGAGTGCGATCGAGCGAGACGGTCGGATAGACGTAGAAGCAGTCGAACTTGGGGTTGCTGGTCGGCGAAAACTTCTCGGTGCTACGCGAACCATCGGCCTTGATGATCGTCGCGTCCTGGTTCGCATCGCACGGATCAACCTTGCCCGGCCGACATAGCCAGTTCTCGGGCTTGCCATAGTCCGGCGAAGCGGCGGGAGCGGCGGCGGGCTGCGTCTGCGCGGCAACGGCGCCCGGCGCGACAAACAGGCTCAAGCCCAGCACGATCGATTTCATGAAACGTCTCCCCCCACCATCTTTGGGCAGGAGGATAGCGCTGCAGCGCCAGCCTTCAAAGCGGATACAGCGCGCCCACGACCCAACGCGTCTCACCGCGCAATACTGCCCAGGCGCGCGCGGCGGCGCGGCTGTCCATCGCCTCGACGCCGATGCCGAGCGCTTCGCACCCCCGCACGAAGCTCGGGGGCGGGCGCTGCATCGTCGCGCCAGTTCCGAGCAGCAGGAATTCCGGGCGCGGATCGAGCGCAAGCAGCGCGCCGAGCGCTTCGACCGTCAATGCTTCGATCGGCGGCGGCGCCCATTCCTCCGACCCGTCGGGCCAGATCCGCAGCGCGCGGTACACGCCGATGAATTCGCCCGCTTCCACCTTGAAGCCACCGCCCGAAAAGGCGGTGATCACCGGCCCGACGCCTTGCTCGCGCTCGACTCGCATCAGCGTACCTTGGGCGTTCCGGCAGTTACGGCAGGGACGTCGTCGACCCGCGGATCGGGGCGCAGGCCGAGCGTGATCAGCAGCGACGACGACACGTAGATCGACGAATAGGTGCCGACGAAGATGCCGAGGATCATCGCCGCGGTGAAGCCGCGCAGCACGTGACCGCCGAAGATCAGCAGCGCGAACAGCGCCAGCAGGATGGTCAGCGAGGTCATCACGGTCCGGGGCAGCGTCTCGTTGACCGAGAGATCGACGATGCTCGACATGTCCATCTTGCGATAGCGGCGCATGTTCTCGCGGATGCGGTCGTCGATCACGATCTTGTCGTTGATCGAATAGCCGATGATCGTGAGCACTGCGGCGACGATGTTGAGGTCGAATTCGTACCAGGTCAGCGCGAAGAAGCCCAAGGTCATCAGCACGTCGTGGACGATCGCGACGACGGTCGAGACGCCGAACTGCCATTCGAAACGGAAGATCGCGAACAGGCCAATGCCGACCACCGCGAGCACGACCGCGAGGATGCCCTTCCAGATCAGTTCGCCGGAGACCTTGCCGCTCACCGCATCCTGCTTGGAGAATTTGGCGTCGGGGAAATCCTTGACGATTGCGGCCTGCACCGTCGCGACGACGCGATCGGTCGCGTCCTTGGCCTGGCTCTTGACCGGCGGGAGCTTGATCGAAATCGTCTTTCCGTCAGTGCCCACGACCTGCAGGCGGGCATCGCCGAGGTTGAGCCGATCGATGGTGGTGCGCAACTTGTCGACCGACGGCGGAGTGGTGAACTTCTCCTCGATCATCAGACCGCCGACGAAATCGACGCCGAGGTTGAGCCCGCGCGCGAAGACGAGGCCGATCGCGGCGAGCGACAGCAGGATGGTCAGCCCGAACGCCCATTTGCGGAGCGAGACGAACGGCAGGTTGGTGTTGTCGGGAACGAGTTTCAGCAGGCGCATGTCACATCCTCGTCATGCCGGCGAACGCTGGCATCTTTTTGGGCGAGGGCGATGCCTGCCGCAGGGAGACCCCAGCTTTCGCTGGGGTGACGGAAAAAGGGGGTCATATGTGGATCTCGGTCGGGCGGTTCTTGCGAATCCACAGCACCACCAGCATCCGCGTGAAGGTCACCGAGGTGAACACCGAGGTGATGATGCCGATCAGCAGCACGACCGCGAAACCCTTCACCGGGCCCGAGCCGAGCATCAGCATGATCAGCCCCGAAATCGCGTGCGTCGCGTTCGCCTCGAAGATCGTCCGGCTCGCTTCCTTGTAGCCCAGTTCGACCGACTGGATCACGCTGCGACCGCGGCGGCGTTCCTCGCGGATGCGCTCGTTGATCAGCACGTTGGCGTCGACCGCGGTGCCGATCGTCAGCACGAACCCCGCGATCCCCGGCAGCGTCAGCGTACCGTTGAGCAGCGCGAGCACGCCCATGATGACGACGACGTTGATGACCACGGCATAGTCGGCATAGAAACCGAAGCGGCCATAGGTCGCGATCATGAACAGCACGACGAGGGCGACTGCGATGCCAGACGCAAGCAGGCCCGCATGGATCGAATCCGCGCCGAGATCGGGACCGACGGTGCGTTCCTCGACGACCTTGAGCGAGATCGGCAGCTTGCCCGAGCTCAGCGCGATCGCGAGATTGTTCGCCGATTCGACGGTGAACGAGCCGTGGATGTACCCCGAGCCGCCGAGGATCGGGGTGTCGATCTTCGGCGCTGAGATAACCTTGTCATCGACGATCACCGCGAAGCGGCGGCCACCATTTTCCTGCGTCACGCGCGCAAACTTCTTGCCGCCCTCGCTATTGAAACCGAAGTTGACGATCGGCTCATTGGTGTCTTGCGCGAAGCCCTGGCTTGCGGTCAGCAACTGGTCGCCGGTGAGGATCGCCTGGCGCTTGACCAGGATCTGCGCGCCGGGGCCAGCCTCGGAATAGGGGAGTGCCTGGCTGCCCGCGGGCACGATGCCGCCGGGCACGTACGGCGTGTCGTCGACCATCTTGAATTCGAGCTTGGCGGTCTTGCCGAGCAGTTCGCGCAGCGCCTTGGGGTCCTTCAGACCCGGCACCTGGACGACGATACGGTCGTTGCCCTGGCGGACGATCGTCGGCTCCTTGGTGCCGAGTTTGTCGATGCGCGTGCGTACGACGTCAGTCGCGGTCGCCATCGCGGTGTTGATCGCCGCAGCGATGCCCGCCTGTGTCGGCGTCATCACGACGCGCGACGAGTCGACCACCTGCAAGTCCCAGTCGCGCTGGCCGGTGTATCCGACGCCGCCGGTGAGCTTGTTGAGCCGCTCGCGCGCGGCATCGAGCTGCGTCACGTCGCGCAGCAGGAAGCTGAGCTTGCCGCCGTCGGTCGCGATGTCGCCGATCGAGATCGGCGGGCCCTTCGCCATTTCGGTGACGATCTGCTCGCGCATCGCCTCGAGCCGGTTCTTGACCAGTTCGTCGGTGTCGGCCTCGATCAGCATGTAGCTGCCGCCGGCGAGATCGAGCCCGAGATTGACCTTGGGGTGCGGAAAGGCGCCCCATTTCGACGTGACCGAATCAGGCAGGAAACTCGGGATCGCCAGCGCCATCAGGCAGGCGAGGAACCCGAGGATCGAGACGACCTTCCAGCGCGGGAAATCGAGCATCGGATCAGTCGTTCGCGGGCTTGGAGCCGAGCGGCGTCACGTCGGCGAGCGTCGACTTGACGACCCGGATCTTGATCGAAGGGGCGATCTCGACTTCGACGAACGCGTCCTCGACCTTGGTCACTTTGCCGAGCACGCCACCTGCCGTAACGACCGAATCGCCCTTCTTGACCGCGCCGATCGTCGCTGCCTGGTCACGCGCGCGCTTTTGCTGCGGGCGCAGGATCAGGAAGTAGAAGACGACGAAGACGAGCAGCAACGGCGCGAACTGGATGATCATCGCGAGGAAACCATCGGGGCCTGCGGCAGTGGCGCCGGCGGTCTGGGCAAAGGCTGGGGTGGCGAACATGGGCTACCTTGGTAAGACTGGACCCGCCTGCGTTTCGACACGCGGGATCGCGCACCCTTTCGGGCACGCCACAAGCCCGCCGCGCTATCAGGTACGCTCCGCCCGCGCAACGCTAACTCGCCGACACCGCGTGCTCCGGGGGGCGGCAAAGGGCGACGTCAGGCCCGCGCGCCGATCCCACGCGACGGGTTGATCGCGCGCCGAAAGATCGTACCATTTCGGCTCTTCTTGTTGAGTAGCGAAGCCCGCGATGAAATCTCTCCTGACCTTAGCGCTCTTTCTGCTGGCGGTACCGAGCGTGGCCGCCGCCGATAGCGGGCGCGAGACGCTGATCCAGACCGCCTTTGTCGTGCGCGATCGCGGCGCGGCGCTGTCGCAGCTCGCCAGCGTCGAGGCGGCGGCCGCGTCGGCGCTGGCCAAGACGCCGGGCGACAGCGAAGCGTTGCTGTCGCGCGCAATGGCGACGAGCTATCGCGCCAAGCTGACGCACAGCCGGACCGAAGCGCTCTCCGCCAAAGCGCAATTCGAAGCGCTGGTGGCCAAGAACCCGCGCGATCCCGAAGCGCTCGCTGCGCTCGGCGCGTGGCATCTGAGCGCGGTCAAGGCGCTCGGTGCGATGGTCGCGCGCGGCGGGCTCGGCGCGCGCAAGGCGGTGGGTCTCGAGGTGATCGACCGCGCGCTCGCGGTGGGCGGCGACCGGGCATTGTTCCCCGGGATCGCCGGGATGCTGCGGCTTGCGATCGATCCCGGCGATGCGCGCGGCATGGCGCTGATCGGGCAGGCGGTGCATGCCTCGGCCGCCACAACGATCGACCGCCTGATGCAACGCCGCGCGGCGCAGCTCGAACTGGTGCTCAAGGGCGGCGATGCCAAGCTGATCCAAGCGCTCGCCAATCGCTTGCTCCCGCTTGGCCAATTCGGTTGAGCCGTCCCGCCAATTTTGCGAAGTGGCTTGCATCCAGACGCAGGTCAGCCTAGACGCGCCACCCTCGGTCGGGGCGTAGCGCAGCCTGGTAGCGCATCACACTGGGGGTGTGGGGGTCGCAGGTTCGAATCCTGTCGCCCCGACCAGAGATACATTGCCTTACGGGCCTGTAAGGCTGTGCCGCGATGAGAGTTTCCATCTCGGCAAGCTCCGTCTTTATCGTGGTCGCTCTGGCGCTGTGGCAGCTTGGCTCCCGCGGTCGGGATATTGCGATTCGTCCACACGCAGGACGACGAAGCTCCAACGAAGTCTTAATCATTGCGCGCGTAGCATAGCGTGTCTCTAGGTTGGGAAAGCTTGAATGCGCCGGAAACTTCAATTGTTCGCAACCGGGATCGCGCTCACGGTCGCTTTCCCTGTCGGGGCCGAACCGATCTCGAGCGAGCTTCGAATTACCGGTGTGGTCCCGACCATTTGCAACGTGAGTTTTCGCGCGGGCATGGCCACGTCTACCGGGTCCGCGATCGATCTGGGGACTATGTCCCGCTTCTGCAACGACTCGGCGGGCTACCGGGTGGTGCTACAGACGCCACATGGCTTGTCCAATGCGACCTTCGTCTATGGCTCGGTCCGCGTACCGCTATCGGCCGACGGCGAAACCGTCATCATCGACAGCAGCCAGCCTGAGCTCGGCGCCGAACCGGCGCGGATCGAAATCGACGGAAAGGCGGCTTTGCCCGACAATTTCAATCTCAGCGTCCGCGCAGAGCCGAAGGGCACTATCTACTAAGCGACGCGGATTACGGCGCCGTCGCTGTCGTCGCGGTGCAGGTCGATCCGGCATAGCCGTCGCTCGGGCGGAAGGTCAGCGTGATCGTGTCGCTATAGTCACCGGCCGGCTGGCTGGCGACCGCGGCCGGATCGAGCGCGACTTCGACGAGCTTGACGTCGCCCACTGGCATTTGCGTGACGGGGCAGGCGATCGTCGTTGCGCCGGGCACGGTGATCCCTGCATATTTGAGGCGATAGCCGATCGCGCCGGTCTGATCGCGGCCGCGGCGTAGACGCTGGCCGTTGTCCGTCGCGATGTCGACCGCATAGGGCAGCGTGCTGAGCGCGGTGACCGATGCGTTACGGACGAGCGCTGCACCGTTGCCCAATTCGCCAAACGCGATCTCGCCGCGCTGCTGGCCGGTCCCGCCGACATAGGCCGATACGATCCGCGGCACGGTGACCGCAAGTTCGGTCTGGCCGTTATACTGTTCCTGCTGCGTGCCGAACAGGTCGCTGCCGGCATAGCATTGGTAGCGGACCACCAGCCGCTCGGCATAGCGACCGGCATAGGCCTGCTGCCCGCGCCCGATGCTGAGCCGGAAGACCGTCTCGCTCATGTCGCGCGCGCGTGCAAAGCCGACGCGCGCCGAATTGAGATCGGTCACCGACTCGGCGGTCGTCACGAACACGCGCCGCCCGCGATCCTCGAGCCAGTCGATCGTGTAGAGATCGGGACCGTCGGTCCCGAACTTCGGCGCGCCGTTGCGCCCGGTCGAATCGACCAGGAGGAAGCGAACCGAGCTGACATTCGGATCGGTGCGCAGCACGCGCAGCGTGAACACATCGACATATTCGGACGGGCTGAACGGGTTGTACGTCCGCTGGATCCCCTGGTTGAGGATCTCGAACTGCGCGCAATTGGTCGGGCCGGCCCAGGCCGCTACCGGGCTCGCCAGCATCGCCGCGGCGATAAGGATAGAAGCGCGCATCATTTCGTCTCCAGCTTCACATCGTTCAGGCGCACCACGCCGCTTGCATCCTTGGCGATCTCGATGATCGCGCTGCTCTTGGGCTCGGTCGGCATTTCGATCCGCCACTTGCCGGGGCGCAAGCCCGACAGGCCGAAGCGGCCTTCGCGATTGGTGAACACCGTCACCGGCTTGGCGCCGGGCTTGGCGAGCTCGAACGCTTCGCCCGCGAGCAGGCTGACCGGCGACCCATCCTCGAGCTTGAAGGTGCCGATCGCGGTGATCGAATAATCGGATCCGACGGTGACGAGATACCCGGCCTTGTACGGCGGATAGACGCGAATGTTGCCTGCGCCCAGATCATAGCCCGCGGGCGCCTTGGGCGCGTCGAAGGTGACGACGCGGTCGGCAAAGGCCGACAGATCGTTTGCGACCGCGCCGCCGAGCAAGCCCGAGCGCGCGGTATAATGCCCGTCGGACGGATTGACGACGACTTGCGTGCCCTTCAGCGAGCGATGCGGCGTGACCAGCGCGAACCCGTCATAGACCGGCCGCGAGATCGCGAAATGGCCATCGGCGAACACCAGCGCGGTGCCGAGCCGTGCCGAGGTGCGCTGATCGGTGACCTTGAACCCGCCAGCATCGAAAGCCGTGGTGTGCGAGACCGCGAGCTCGGCGCGATTGGCGGTATAGCTGACGCCGCCGTCAACCCCGAACGCGCCCTGGCCGTAATCGGCGTTGACCGCGAGCGAGGTGGCGCCGACGCCGGTGCCCGACGAGGTCTGATAGCCGATCCGGCCGCGTCCGCCGCGCGATTCATATTCGGCAGTGGCGCTGCTGCGCCCGCCCAGCCGCAATGTGAGGCCGAGGCGCCCGCCATAGGACGAACCGCCGACGTTGCGATTGTCGTAAAGGCCCTGCGCCTGCAGGTTGAGTCGTTGCGACAGGCGGAAACCGTAGGTCAGCCGCGCCGATTGCTGGTCCGAAAAGCCGCTGCGTCCCTTCGAATAGCGGCCGTCGACCGAAACGAACTGGAACTCGCCGATCGCCTGCGAATAGGTCGCGCCGGCCTCGAAGGCATAGCGATTGTCGGCCGCGATATCGTTCGGGGTCGCGAATTTGGGGCTGCGCGTCTCGAACGTCAGTGCAAACGCCTTGCCGCGCGACCCAGTGCCGCCGAACGTCCGCTGGATCGAGGCATTGAGCGCATAGCCCGTGCCGACGCCGCTGACACGCGAGGCGGCAAGATCGAATCCCACCGTCCCGAGCGGGCTCGCCCAGACAACCTCGACCCCCGCCGTCGCGCCGCGCTTCTGTGCCTGGAAATTGGCGCCGGCGGTGAGCGTGTCGGAGATGCCGCGCCGGATGAACCCGCTCGCGACGGGCTGGTTGAAGCGATAGTTGCGCCCGGTATTGGTCGTCGGCGCGAGCACACCGCCATAGACGCCGAACTCGGTGAGGCCCTTGGCGAGCAGCGTACGGTCGAAGAATAGCGAGAATTCGAGCGTTTCCTGCCGCCCGCTGTCGTCGGTGATCTGCAATCGGACGTCGTTGAGGCCCTGCACGAACGGGAAATCGCGGACGTTGTAGGTGCCGGGCTCGAGCCGGATCTGCCGGATCTGCTGGCCGTTGATGAAGGCGACGACGTTCGACGGGCGCACGACGGTGAAGGTCTGGCTGCCCGTCGGCTGGACGTTGCGCTGCGGCTGCAGCACGGAGTAGGTGCGCGCGAACGACACGCCCGCCATTTGCGGCGCACCCGAGAAACCGCGCGTCACTGGCAGCAGATCGCCGACGGTTACCCGCGCGAGCAGCCGATCATTGTCATAGACGAAGCGCGTGCCCTCGCGCTGGAAGAGCGTCGGTGAACCACGCTGGCCGATCTGCAGCGTGCCTTCGCCCTCGAGCACGACGCCGTGCGCGCGCAGCGCCCAATCGGTCGAAACGATCGGGCTCTGCAGGCCGCGGTTCGAACCCTGCCATTCATAATCGGCGCTCGTCCGCAGATTGACGTAGCCCGCGACTCCGGCGGGGCGGTCGACGTCGCCGACGACGTCCTGGCTCAACTGCGCAAGGCGGACATCGCGCCGCGTCCGCGCCGTCGGCGGAATGACGATGACCAGCCCGATCGTCTGGGGATCGTAACTGATGAGATAGCCGAACGCCGAGAATTGCTCGACCGGCGTATCGCCCAACCCGCCGAGCCCGCTGGCCAATTTGTCATAGGCGAGTGGATCGATGACGGGCTTGACCGCCTTGAGCACTGCCGGCGCGTTGACCAGCACATGATCGTCGCGCGTCAGCGTGAACGGCACTTCGCCCAGCGCGAACGGCCCGTCGCGGAGCGGCGCGGTGAGCACGATGTCGCGTCCGGTCGGATTGAGCTTGGGGCCGGTGGCGTCGGCCGGCGCCGCTGGCGGGGGCGGCGCGGACCGCTGCGGTTGCGGCGCGTCGCCGAGGAACGCATTGCTGCCGCCCGACACCACCGGCGCACCAGCATCGGCCGCGAATTTCGGCAGCAGCGGTCCACGGTCGCGCCCGGGCGGCGGCGCGGTGGTCCCCGCGGCTCGGGCATCGCAGATCAGGTGGCAGAGCTGCGCGCGCGGCTCGGCGCGGTCCGGCCGCCACGGCACCGTTCGATCGACGAACAGGGTGGAGCGGGCCGCAGCCGGAGCTTCGGCGAGCAGCAACGCGCTGCTCGCCAACAGCGCTGCCATCACGCTAGCGCCGTGATTTGGACGTGTAGACTGCCTCAACTGACCCCCCGTCGAGCGGCAAATCTAAAGGAGTCTGCAGCTTCCGTACTTGCCCCGCCCCAACCAGACCGTATCCAAACTGCTGCTGGATTTCGGCGCTGTTCATCGACTTCTTGAAGACTTCCTTGCCTTGCCGGTCCTTCTGCAAGATTTTCAGCGTTCCTTCGGCCAGATAGCCATAGGTGTTCGACTGGTTCTGCAGGTTGAGCAGCAAGCGAACCTTGCCATCCACCCCTTTGACCGCTTCGGCCGACTTGACCTCGATCGCCGATTTCGCCCCCGGCGCGGCGACGCTGACGATCACCTGGAAATTGTAGAGGATCTGCACCGCCGACTGGCCGGCGGGCAGCTTCACGGGCAATTGCGCCACCGTCAGGAAGAAGTGCCGGCTGGTCTTGATGTCGGGATCGCCGATCCACTGGATGCGGAACGATTGTGAGCGCCCCGGCGGCACGATCGCCTGCGGTGGGAAGATCAGCAGATCCTTCGCCTCGCGGGTCGAGGCGACGAGCGCCCCGTCCTTGAAATCGGCTTCGGTCGCGCGAAGTTCGATCGGCAGCGGGGTCGTGAACGAATTCTCGACCGTCACCACTTGCGACGTACGGCTGCCGGTCGTCGACAGATCGACGATCACCGGCTGAACCGTCATCGCCACCGCCGCCGCCGCGAAGATCGCGACGCCGACGGCAAATATCAGCATCATGCGCAAGCGCGCCAGGTACGTCACGTAATGTCCCCCCCACCCATCCTGGTCAGGATGTTGCTTCGACCCGTATCGTTACGGTGTCGTTGTAAATGCCCGCGACGAGCGGCGTGCCGCCGCCGGGAATGCGAATGCCGATCTGCGCGGTACCGGTCGCAGCGTTGCCGACAAGCGTCTGCACCGTGCGTGCCGTGCTGGTATCGAACCCCGCGCTGGTCCCGGCCCATTCCAGCGACACGCTGAAATCGAGCCGGTTGCGCAAGGCGCCGGTCGGGCCGCTGCCCGCTTCGTTCACCAGCCCGCCATTGCGGCTTTCGATCTGGATGCGGTGCGCGGTGTTGCAGGTGATCGGCAACGCTATGCGAATGGCGGCGGGATTGGGCACGCCGGTGAGCGGATTGATGAACCCGGGGCCGCCCAGCGCGACGTCGAGACCGCCCGATTGCGCGACGGTGACGCGCGCATTGTCCTGCTCGGTCGCGCTCGGCGACCCGATCACGCAGCCGGGCGGCGCGGTGCCCTCGACCACCAGATCACGCGCGCCGGCAGTGCCTTCGCCCGACAGCACGCCCGCCGAGCTGGTCTGCGCAAATGTCGCGCTCGGGAGCGCGATCGTCAGGGTCGCGAGCAGGAGCGCGATCCGCATCATTGCGCTCCCAGCGTGACGGTGAGGGTATCGGTGTAGTCGCCCGCGACGAGCGGCGCATTGGCCAGCGCGTTGGTCGCGCCGGGCAGGACGCGGAAATCGATCGTGATCGTCCCGGCCGCCGCCGTCGCCGAGCTGAAGCCCGCCGATTTGGGTGCGCGCGTCGTCGCATCGGCGTCCAGGCGAACGCTGTTCTCCTGCCACGTGACATCGGCGAGATAGGGAACGGCATTGCCGAAGCCATTGGGCGTCGGCGTGCCGATCGTCTGGCGCCACAGCCCGTTGTTCCGCGACGCGACCGTGAGCGTGTAGGGATAGTTGCACGCGGCATCGAAGGCGAGCGATGCGCGCACCGGCCGGGTCGACAGGTTGGTCGGATCGGTCAGCGCTGCGATCCGCAGGATCCGTCCGGTCAGCGCGTTGACGTTGAGCGCCGCGCTGCCCGTGTCGAGCCGCGGGTCGCCGAGGATGCAAAGATCGGGCACGCTGCCCGTGACGGGGAGCGCCGACGTCGGTTGCGGTGCTGCAGGCGCGATCTGCGCAGTGGCCGGCATCGCGCATGTCATCAGCAGGAGCGCGGGGGCGAGGCGAACGGGCAGGGCGGTCATGGCAGCGGCCTCAAGGTCACGCGGATCGCGCCGAGATAGGCACGGCTCGCCAGCGGACGCGTGGCGCTGCCCTCGCGCAGCCGGAAATCGCTGGCGGTGATGATGAGCGGGACGACGCGCGGATCGGGGGCGGTCTGCACCGCGTCGCGCTGGGTGGTCGCGCCGTCGGTACGATAGGTTGCTGCAGTATCGGTCCAGCCCGACGCGGTTGCAGTATAGTGGATGGCGTTCGTGAAGCCGCTGCGCAATTGCGCGGTCGCGCCTTGCGGGGTCAGTTCGATCGCGGAAATCTCGATTTCGGACGGGGCGTTGCACCAGGTGTCGCCGAGTTCTTTCTGCGGCGGCGCGAGATTGCGACGCAGCAAGCCGGTCTGCGTATCGATCAGCACGCCCAGATCGAAGCTGCCGCGCGTATCGGTCGATCCGCCGATCTGGCACACGGGTGGCACGCCGCCGACGAAGCGGACGGTGACGCTGTCGGGTCCGGTCGGGTCGGTCTGGGCATGGGCAGGCATCGCCGTTGCCAGCAGCGCCATTGCTCCAAGACAGAACCGGAAATCGCTCAACGCGGTACTTTCGACGGAAGGAAAAAGGCCGGGGCGGGAGAATCCCGCCCCGGCGGGTAGTCTTACAGGCCAGGCGTCAGCGTCAGCGTGACGGTGCTGGTGTAATTGCCGGCGACCAGGCGGGCGGTCGACGTGTCGTAGCTTGCGCGCGGCAGCGTGCCGGCACCGGCGACCGATGTTGCGGTCGAAGCATCACCGAAGTTCACGAAGGTCAGCGTCGCGCCTGCGCCGGTCGGGCCAAAGCGACCGACGGTTGGGCCGCCGGTGCCATCTTCGGTGGCTTCGATCAGATCGTCCGAGCGATCCGAGCGGCTCAGGCCGTCGATCTTGAGCGCCAGATCATAGACGATGTTCTGCGCGAAACCGCTGTCGGTCAGGCCGCCGGACGAGCCGTCCTTCTGCAGCGACGTGCGCGTCAGCACGACACCGTTCGCGCCGCCGGTGCACCAGGCCTTCATGTTGAGGCCGGTCAGTGCGTTGCCGATCGTCGTGCCGACATTGCCGCGCGCGCGGCCAGTGTCGTTGGTCAGATCGTAATTGGCGAGCGTGACGGTCTGGTCGTCGGCCGCGATGTTGCACTTGGCGGGGGTGTCGGCCTGAACCGTGACGGCGACGTCATGGTTGTTCGAGGACTCATCCGCGAAGGCGGGGGTGGCGATGACGGCCGTCGCGGCCGCGAGCAGATACAGGGTCTTCATGATGATAGTCCTTTCAGAGAGAATTTACAGGTGGTTGTGGATCAGTTGCCGGGGGTGAGCGTCAGCGTGACGGTGCCCGTATAGGTGCCGGCGACCATGCGCGCCGCGTTGTTCTCGGAACCGTTGAACACGGCGCGGGTGACCTCAGCGCCGCCCTGGCCGTTGCTGACGGCGTCAACCGACGTGCCCGGTTCGGTGACGAAGCTGATCTTCGAACCCTGGCCGGTCGGACCGAAGGCGGGAACGGCGATGCCCGAGCCGGCGCCGATGCCAGGGCCGTTGGCCGGGCCATCGCTCGTGCCGTCGAAGAACGCTGCGCCATCGCGCGTCGCGCCATCGATCAGCACGTTGAGATCATAGACGATCGCCTGGTTGAAGCCGTTTACCGCGTTGCCGTTGCCCGTGATCAGCGCCGAGCGCGATACCGCCACGCCGTTGCGGGCGCCGTTGCACCAGGCCTTCAGGTTGAGGCCGCTGAGGGCGTTCGCCACCTTCTGGTCGACGTTGTTGCGAACGCGACCCTGATCGTTGGTCAGGTCGTAGCCGGTCAGGGTGATCGTCGAATCGTCGGCAGCGATGTTGCACTTGGCCGGCGTGCTGCCCTGGACGGTGATGGTCACGTCGTGATTGTTGCTGTCCTGCGCGAAGGCAGGCGTGGCGATCGCGGCGACGGCCGCGGTCGCGAGGATCGTGATGGTCTTCATGTCGTAGGTCTCCCACCTGGTTGCTGCGCTCGACTATCGTTCCGATCGCAGCCGCGCGGTGCGACCTTGATTGGACTCCTGTTGGACGGAGCGCGCGTCCAACGTTGGAATGGCGGGATCACCAGCGCAGGGGCGCGGCGCATCATGTGCGCGGCCCGACGACGATGGTGAGCGTATCCTGATAAGTGCCTGCGGCGCGGCGGATGCCGTCGTCGCCGCCACGCCAGCCGACGATCACGCGGCCGTTGCGGCGGATCGCGGTGCGGCGGCCCGACGACAGGCCCTGGCCGGCGACAGTGCCATAGAACGGACAGGCGCTGCCGGCCGCGACGAGGTCGGCGGCATCGCAGGGCCGCGTCGCGATCGGCGCATCGTCGGTTTCGAGCGCCAGCGCGACCGAATAGGCCTTGCGGTTCGAAAAGCCCGTTTCGGTCCGGCCGACAGGGCCCGCGCGCGTCGGATCGTCGAGCACCATTGCCCCGTTGCTCGAGCTCACCGCGATCGCGAAGGGCGTGTTGCAATCGAGCTGAAAATCGAAGCCGAGGGTCTGCGCGGTTTCGAGGTCGGGCAAGGCGGCGCTCGCCAGTGTCGCGGGACCGCGGGCAATGCCGCACCGCTCGGCGATCGTCGCGGTAACGTCGATCGCGATATGGTCGGCGTCGGCGGCAAAGGCGGTCGACGGCGCCACGAGCGCGATCGCCAATGCCCATGCCTTTCCACGACCGTATGCCATCGGTTTGCAAGCCCCCGTTGCCAGCCCCGGGGTCCGCCTCGACTCGACGAGGTCAGTTCCGAGCTGGTAAAGAAAGCGTTAAGGGCGGGACCGATCCGGCCGCATCACCACCATTGATTAGAGACTTATTTAAAACGGGATATTAACCTTACATGCCGGGCGCCGCCGCGGCATCTGTCCCTTATTGACACGTTAAGAACATCATAGCGCGACCGGAACCGGATGGCCGAGCGCGCAGAGGGGAGAGGCGGGGCGCAATGTCGATCGAGTCGCGGACGATCGACGTGGCAATCGTCGGCGGGGGATTACACGGAAGTCTGGTCGCCCTGGCACTGGCGCGCTGGCGGCCCGAGGCGCAGGTCCTCCTCATCGAAGCGTGCGATCGCTTCGGCGGTGGCCCGATCGCGCCGTTCCGGCTGCGCGACGTAGGGACGGCGATGTCGCTGGTAATCGAGCCCCTGATCGTCGGGGAATGGCCGCGCTACTATGTCGAGCTGGGCGACGAGACGCACAGCGTGGCCGACGCGCTTGGTTTGATCGACCCGGCACAACTCCATGCCGAAGTGTTTGCCCACCTTGGCTCGACGCGATGCTGGCGCAACGTCTCGGCGATTCCTCGCGGCGACCAGATCATCGCGACGCCGCGCGGCGAAATTCGGGCCGGCCTCGTGCTCGATCTCCGACCACCGCCGCCCACGGCGGGGCCAGCGATCCTGGCCACCATGATCGATTATCGCAGTCCCGATCCGCTCGGGCTTCGCTACCCTATTCTGCTCGACTCGGTGCTCGCGTGGCGGACCGGGGCGGCAGTCTGGCAGTATTTCCCGATCGGACGGCACGGCGTGATGGCGCGCGCCTTACGCTTCGATGCGACACCGCTTACTTTGCCGGTGCGCTTTGCGGTCACGACCCTGCGGGCGCCGCGCGAGATTGCGCTGTCCTTTGCCGTCGATCCGCGCTGGTCATCGCTTCCGCCGCATCCGCTGCTGCCGTCGGCGATGGGATCGGCGGCGGCGCTGGCCCAGGCCGTCATCGCGCTCCCCGAATGGACGCCGGCAGCCTATGCCGCGGCCCGCACACGCGCGGCCGGCAAGATTGCGCCCGCAGTCGCCGCGCGCGCCGCGTTGTTCGCCACGCTGCGCGATGAACCCGATCGTCGCTGCACGGTCCTCGCCGAGATGGCGATGGATATGATGGTGTGACGGCCGGACCGGTTCAAGCGGGCATGCGCGCGACTGGCGCAGCGGCGCTCTGCAGCGCTGGCCTGAGCGTCGGCAACGGCAGCCAGTGCGTGGGCACAACCGCGCGGCAGAGATCGTCGCTCCACCAGCATGCGGGTTGACCAGAACTTTCAGCGAGCCACTGGCAGCGACCGATCAACGTGAGGCGATCACCGTCTGCAACCGCGAAGAGAATCTCGCTGCCGTCGGTCTGCGCAGAAGAAATGACACGCCAATATTGCATAGGAGGATTCTGCAGCGCCACTATTCTGTCGAAACCGAACGCTATCCCAGCGCGGCGCGCGTATCAATATGCGTCACCAATATTGGTGATGACCGGGGCGCCGCGCGGGTGATCGCAGGTCACAGCACATAGGCCATGACCTTGTGGAACAGTCCTTCGCGCGACGAGACATCGAGCTTTGCGTAGATCGACCTGATTTGGGTACGCACCGTATCGAGCGAGACCCCGTGACATTCGGCGATGCCGTCGGCGACGCTGCCATTCAGCAGCTTCAGCAGCACCGCATGTTCGGCCTTGGTGAGATCGAACACCCGGCTGAGATTGGCAAAGCGCGGCGTTTCGGTGCGCCAGAAGGTGACGGCGATGAGCGGTCGATCGAGATCGCTGAGGCGGCGGATCTGCATCACGATATGATTGTCGTCTGCGCTGAGCAATTCCCAGCAGCGCGTCGTATCGGTACTGGCACCGATCGCATCGACCAGCTGCGCGTGTTGCGCGCTATCGACCGCGGCCAGCGCGGCCTTGCGCACTTCGAGATCGCGACGCTGCGCCAGGAACGAGTCCGCGGCCTCGTTCGCCCAGACGAGCCGCAGGTTGCGATCGACCAGCACACGCGGCACGGGATCGGTCATCAGCCAGTGGCACAGGCTGCCGTCATGCGACGCGGGTGCCTCGGCCGCGTGGCTCCGCGCGAAAATAGGAGGTGCGCTCTGCAAAGGTATGGAACGCTCGACTACCATGCGCAGCGCCGTCCCAACCCCGTGCATCGGCTCGACGCACACGGTTTTTGCGCAAAAGTCTGTAGAGCTCGCGCGTGCTTGTTCGACGCCCGTTCGAAACGGCCCATCGTTACTATCCCCGTCCTTGTTACCCGTGGTTGCTCCATTTTATTGTTAATGGTTGCTTAACCGCGGCAATTACGCCGCATGTGTAACGATAGAATGACAAGAGCAAAATAGTTGAAGAACCGTACCGAGTCAGGACGCCAGATCGCGAGCCGTTTGCGCGCCGACGAGACCGCGATATTCGCGCGGCGTCATGCCGAAGCGCGTGCGGAAACTGCGGCTCAAGTGCGAAGCGTCGCTAAACCCCAGCCGGTGCGCAATGGCGCCGATCGTTTCGCCGCGGTCGACTTCGGCGATTGCGGTCCGCGCCCGCTCCAGGCGCTGCGAGACGATATAGGCATGCAGGCCACCCGTCTCGGCGAACGCGGCGAATAGCCGCGCACGCGGCACGCCAAGCACCTCTGACAAATTGGCCGCGGTGACATTGCCGGCTCCCAGTCGCCGTTCGATCTCTTCCTTGGCGCGCGACAGCAGAGCCTGTTCGGGCGACGTCCTCGGCGTTTCGCCCGGCGCGACGTCACCAACCAATATCTCGATCAAATCGAGGAAGACGCGACCGAGCGCGGGCGCCAGCGCAGCGCTCAGCCGCGGGAGCGATCGACGCACCTGCGCGGCGTGCGCGAACAGCATGTCGCTTTTCGGTGGGGACACGACAAGACCGTGCAGCGCGCTGAGCGGCCCGAAACGGGCGTGGGCAACAGCGCGCGGGATGATGACGGCATAGGTCTTGCTGGCGGTCGAGACGTGCAGCGACGGCAGACCGAGATCGTGGAAATGCAGCGATCCAGCGGGTTCGTAGAAGGCTTGCCCGTTCATATCCCCCTGCGCCAGCCCTTCGATCATCAGATTGATGATGATGGGATCGAAATCCGACTCGCGAATGTCTTCCTTGCGGCGTTCCCAGCGCTGTCCGGTGATCTCCGTATAGACGAACGTCACCTCGCCCAGTTGGGATGCTTCCCAGCATGTGTTGAATGGCTCGGTAGGTTCGGTACGGTAGACGGCTCTCTCGCGGGGCCAATTGCGCATGCGCCAAGCCCGATAGCGGTCCTCCGCAGGCAAGCCCTCGGTTGAATAATGGTCGATTGGAATCGTGGTCGCCGCCGCTTCATTCTGCTCGTTGCGGCAAGCGCTCATGGGCGACACGGAGTCGATAGCGGCAGGTGGAATTCTTCGCGTTATCGAACCATCAACCGCCATCTGCGCATCCTGTCGCGCGCACTTTGTTCGGTCAATGTCGTTTTAACCATCGTCCGCTCCAGAGTATGGGAGAAGTGCAAAGCGGCTGTGTGCCGAACGCCTTGACGCGGACCTTCCGCCGTCTGAGAGCCGCGTCATGACCCTTTCTCCCGCCTCTGTCCTGCTGCCCGATCGGACGGGGCTGTCTGACGAAATCGCCTATTTGCGTGCGGCCTATCCTGCGGCGCAGTGGCAAAGCCATCGCAATTATGGCGAGCTGACCGCGTTCTGGCTGCACGTCCATGCCAGCCTGCGCGAACAGGCGGCGCGACTCGACGGCATGACCGCGAGCTTTCGCGAGGGCAGCATGGCGGTCGGTGCGTTTCAGGCTGCGGTCGTTCCGGGGCTCAATCACTTCCTGCACCATTTGAGCGGACATCACGGAATCGAAGACCAGGCCTATTTCCCCAAATTCCGCGCGCTCGATCCGCGCATGGCGGCGGGATTCGATGTGCTCGAGAGCGACCATGGGATCATCCATGCCGGGCTTGAGGCGACGCTCGATGCTGCACGCACGATGCTGCGCGCATTCGGCATGCCGGGCGACTCTCGCCCCGCAGTCGATGCCTATGCCGGCACGAGCCACATCCTGTTCGCGCAACTCGTCCGGCATCTGGCCGACGAGGAAGAAATCGTCATTCCCGCAATGCTCGAACACGGCGAACGCCGCGTCAGCTGAGCTGTGGCGATAGCGGTTCCTTAACCGCACGATGGCTATCCCGCGAAATGACCGAGATGGATCACGCCTTCGGTGCCGTCGCCGGAAACGACGAAACGCGCCGCCTTGCAATGCTCGATGGCCTGAACATTCTCGACACGCCCCCCGAGGCAGAATTCGAAACGATCATCGCCTGTGCGCAGCGATTGCTCGGCACTAAGATTGCCTTGCTGTCGCTAGTCGGCGAGGATCGCCAATGGTTCAAGGCGAAGCGCGGGCTCGATGCGAGCGAGACGCCGCGCACGCACTCGTTCTGCGCGCATGCGATCCGCGGCGACGGGTTGCTGGTCGTGCCCGATGCGACGCTCGATCCGCGTTTTGCCGACAATCCGCTGGTGCTCGGGAAGCCGCACATCCGCTTCTATGCCGGCGTGCCGATCCGCGCGACCGATCCCGCGATGCCCGAGCGCAGCTATCCGATGGGCACGGTGTGCGTCATCGATGATCAGCCACGCACGCTCAGCCCCGACGAAGCGACGGTGCTGTGCGAGCTCGGGCATCTGGCCGAATCCCTGCTTTCCGCGCGTGCGCTCGCCGCGCGCGCGAGCATCCTCGCGCAGGAGCGCGGCGCGGCGATGCAGCGGCTCGACATCACGCATCGCCAGTTCCGACAGGCTGAGCGGATGGCCAATATCGGATCGTGGCGGCTGACGCTCGACGACAATCGCACCGAATGGTCCGATCAAATCTATGCGATCCACGGCATGGCGCTGGGGGTGAAGCCCGGTCTCGAAGAGGCGCTCGCTTTCTATCCGCCAGCGGCGCGGAGCCAAGTCGTCGATGCGCTGGGGCGCACGATCGAGACCGGCGTTCCCTTTTCGGTCGAGACCGATTTCGTGACCGCGCAGGGCGCCATCCGCCGGATCTGCTCGATGGGCGAGCTCGAATTGCGCGACGGCAAGGCAGTCGCGGTGATCGGCGTGATGCAGGACATCACGATTCGCTATCGGATGGAGCAGCAATTGCGCCACAGCGCGCGGCGCGACGATCTCACCGGCCTCGCCAATCGCGCTTATTTCAACGAGACGCTCGACGAGGCGCTGGCGACGGCGCGCCGGCAAGACACGCGACTCGCGCTCGCGCTGATCGACCTCGACCATTTCAAGACGATCAACGACACGCAGGGGCATCTCGCGGGCGATGCGGTGTTGCGACAAGTGGCGACGTGCCTTGGCGCCGAATATCTCGCCGGGACCTTTGCGGCACGGCTCGGCGGTGATGAATTCGTCCTGCTGATCACGCGCGACACCGCGTTGCAGGATCTCACCGGGCTGCTCGACCGGCTGGCGCGCGATCTGCGCCGGCTCGGTGGCACGGGCGAGGATGGGATGACGGTGTCGGCGACGATCGGCGCGGCATGGCTCGACCGCGAGGTGCGCGACCGCAGCGACTTGCTCCACCACGCCGATATCGCGCTGTACGAAGCCAAGCGCGCACGGCGCGGGACGGTGAGCGTCTATCGGCGCTCCGCGGGATAGCCGCACGCGTACGGCGAAGGGATGGTGGCGGGACGGTGGGATCGCCTAAGGGAGCTTCACACCGTGCCGTCAGGAGAGTTTCGATGAACGCCATTTGCTGTGTTGCACGGCCCGCGCCACAGGCCTGAGCGGTGGCAAAGAAGCGCTATCTCACCGCGACGCTGCCCGACGGCTATGTCAAGACGATCGGGCCGACGAGCACGGCGTTCACGCATTATTGGCGGATCGTCGCGCTGCTCGCCAACGGCAAGAGCGAGGTGTTCTGGGGCCATACCAAGTCGCTTGCCGAGGCCAAGCGCAAGAAGTCGGCGCTCGCGGAGGCGGCGGCGCAGCGCGGCTGGAAAAGCCATGTCTTCGAGATCGCCGAACTGATCGAAACCCAGCCCTGACGCGCGACCCGCGTTATGCCTCGGGCGGGGTGCGCCAGCGGCGCGCGAGCGCGCGCGGAACGGTCGCGATCATCAGCAGCGCCGACAGCACCAGCGCGGTGCCGATCACCTTGGGAAAGGTCGCGTGCGAGCGTGCGATCAGGATCAGCCCGAGGATCGCGCCCGCCGCACCCGCCAGCCGCGTGCCGATGATCAGGAAATAGCGATTGCGCGCGGTGGTGTCGGCGTCGGTCATGCGATCGGTTCCTGCATCAAGCGCGGCAGCGCCGGCACGACATCGGCAACGGCGTGTGCGCCGGCCGCGGTCAGCTCGCCGACCGGATGATAACCCCATGCCACGCCGAGCGCGCGCACACCGGCGGCGCGCGCCATCAGCATGTCGAAGCTCGTATCGCCGATCATCACCGTCGTCGCCGGGACCGCGCCGGCATCGGCCATCGCCGTCTCGATCATCGAGGGGTGCGGTTTCGAGGGGTGACGGTCAGCGGTCTGCAGCGTGACGAAGCGCGCGGCGATGCCGTGATGCGCGAGGATATGCGCGAGGCCACGGTCGGACTTGCCCGTCGCGACGCCGAGCACCCAGCCGTCGGCCGCGAGGCTGTCGAGCACGTCGACGATCCCCTCGTACAGCGGCTCCTCGGCCATCGCGCCCGAGGTCCGCAGCCGGAAGAAGGCATCCTTGTAATCCTGCGCGAGGCTGCGGTGCAGTGCGTCGTCGCCGAGCGGCAGCAGCATCCGCATCGCCTCGACCAGGCTCAGCCCGACGATCCGGCGAATCGCCGCGCGCGGGGGCGCCTCGATTCGCGCGATCGAAAACGCTTCCTCGACCGAGCGGCAGATATTGTCCTGGCTGTCGACCAGCGTGCCGTCGCAATCGAACAGCGCGAGGCGGTTGGCGGTGGAGGTCTGCATCGTGCTCATGCGTTGCGCATCCAATAGGCGATCCCGCGCCGTCCGGCCGCTTCGACGCCATCCGCCGCCGAAAGGCGCGCCGCGTCGGGCTTGTTCTGCCCGAGCTTGCGCGTGCCGCGCCAGCCTTGCACCTCGAGCGTGAAGCCGACGATCCCGCGCGTCATCTGGTCGAACACGGAAGGGGTCATCTTCGCGCGCGTCCAGGCTGGCTTGGGCGCGAGCCGTGCTTCCTGTTCGGCCGAGAGCTGGTCGAGCTGTCCGACCAGCCCCGCCTGATCGAGCCGCCGCATCCGACCCTCGAGCTCGACCGCGACGTAATTCCACGTCGGCACTTGCTCGTTGCCGAGATCGTACCAGTCGGGGCTGATATAGCCGTCAGGCCCTTGCGCGACGAAAAGCCCGGTCGCGCCATCGAGATGCTTGGTGATGCCATTGCCGCGCGAGACATGCAGCGCGAGCGTGGTCTCATCGCGCCACACCACCGGCAGATGCACCACGCGTGGCCCGTCGGGCGTCGCGGCGAAGAGCGTGCCGAATCCGAGCTCGCGCACCAGATCGCGCATCTCCGCGCGGTCTTCCCAGCGAAAGGTCGAATCGGGATGCATCAGCCGCGCGCGAGGCTCAGGTCGCTGCGCCGCGCCGGCGGCGTTCGCCCTTGCGGTCCTTGCGCATCGTCTTGTTGTGCTGGCGCGCCTGCTGCTTCTTGACCGCGCGGCTCGGGGGCGGGGGCTCCTCGAGCGGCATCGTGTTGCCGAGCATCTCGTCGAAACCGAGTTGCTTGAGGCTCTCGGCGAAATGCGTCGGCAGCTCGGCCTGGACGTCGATCTGCCCGCCATCGGGATGGTCGATCCGGATCCGCCGCGAATGCAGATGCATTTTGCGCGAAATGTTGCCGGTAAGGAACGCGGCCTGACCGCCATACTTCCCGTCGCCGACGATCGGATGGCCGATCGCCGCCAGATGGACACGCAACTGGTGCGTGCGCCCGGTATAGGGGATCAGCTCGACCCAGGCGGTGGTCGTGCCCGCCATCTCGATCACGCGGTAGCGCGTGCGGGCGGGCGAGCCTTCCTTCTCGTCGACATGCATCTTCTCGCCGCCCGAGCCGGGCTGCTTGCCGATCGGCAGTTCGATCGTACCGTCCTCGATCGAGGGAACGCCGACGACGAGCGCCCAATAGGTCTTCCGCGCGGTGCGCGACGAGAAGGACTTCGACAGGAACCCAGCGGCACGCGCGGTGCGCGCGATGACGAGCGCGCCCGACGTGTCCTTGTCGAGCCGGTGGACGAGCTTGGGACGGCCCTCGAGATCGTCCTGCAGCGCGTCGAGCAAGCCGTCGACATGCTCGATCGTCTTCGTCCCGCCCTGCGTGGCGAGGCCGGGCGGCTTGTTGAGCACGATCACCTGCGCGTCGCGGTGGATCACCATTTCGCGCGCGAAGGTCATCTCGTCGTCGCTGAGCGGTGGGCGCTCGCGCTTTACGGGCGCATCGACGCGGACCGGTTCGGCCGGGGGCACGCGGATCGACTGGCCGGCCACGACATGATCGCCGGGCTTGGCGCGTGCGCCGTCGATGCGCAGCTGGCCGGTGCGCGCCCATTTGGCGACCGTGGTGAAGCTGGTGTCGGGCAGATGCCGCTTGAACCAGCGATCGAGCCGGATGCCGTCATCGTCGGCGCCGACGTTGAACTGGCGGACGTCCGACGTCGCCTTGCTCGGCTTGGGCGTGTCGGTGCTCATGCCGCCACCCGCGCGAGCGAGAGGCCGAGGAACAGCGCGACGATCGCGCCGACGACCGAGAGCAGCGTATAGCCGAGCGCGGTGGTGAGATCGCCGCGTTCGATCAGCGATACGACGTCGAGCGAGAAGGACGAGAAGGTGGTGAAGCCGCCGAGCACGCCGACGCCGAGCAACAAGCGCCAGTTCTCGCCCGCGCTGTGGCGGGCGAGGATGCCGACGAGCAGCCCCATCGCGAATCCGCCGACCAGATTCACGGTCAGCGTGCCAAAGGGATAATCGGGGCCGAAGCGCGCGAGCGTGGCGCGGCCGACGAGGAAACGCGCAGCGGAACCGAGCGCGCCGCCCGCCATGACGAGGATGAGATGATACATGCTGCGTGCGTTAGCGCGAATCGCACGCAATGAGAACCTCGCGCGCAACGGTGGCGGTTTTGCCTGGCCTTCGGCGTCAGCAGCGCGGGCGGCTAGCGTCCGTTATTGGCCACCATGTCGACATCGGTCCCGCCATCGCGGCGGCTTGTGAGGAAGAGCACATACGCCCCGCCATCGCGCTGCCGCGTCCCGCCAAGCGTGTGCTCGGCGCCGTCGGACTGATGATCGGCACTGAAACCGGCATTGGTGACGCGGGTATAATACCAGTCGATCACGGTCTTCAGCGACGCGTTGGTCGCAAAGCTGACCGCGCGCAGATGGCACGCTGCGGTATCGGCGCCAGCCGCCTCGACGACGCGCGCGCCGGGATAGAGCGGCACGTCGCCGGGCACACGGTCGGCCCAGGCCGCCGAATAGCGCATCGACCCGGCGCATGCGCTGGTGCGCTTGTCGGTTTGATTCGCGGCCAATGCGCCGAGTGTGAGCGAATTGCGCGCCGCCTGGCAGTTCGGGCAGTCCTTCGACGCCGGCGCTGGGGCTTGCTTGGCGCGCTGGCTGACCGCGCTGCCTTGGGTGCCGGCCGCGCCACCGGCGGTCTGCGCGATCGTGACGGGCGGCACGCCGCCCGAATAGGGTTGCGCCGGGGGCCGGACGGTGTTCGCGTTCGATTGCTGCGCGAGCGACGGGTCGACCATGATCTGATCGTGCAGCGCCGACGTCATCGCCGGATCGCTGCTATTGGGCGCGCCGGTGCCGGCATCGACCAGTTCGTTGTCGAGCGTGTCGAGATCGCGCTCGCCATCGCGCTTGCCGCACGCCATCAACGCCAGCGGCAGCACCAGAACGCTCAGAAAGACCCGCTTACGACTCATCGACGTGACGCTCCACACCCACTGCACCCTTTTGACCGGCTGCAGTTAATAATTGGTTGGGCATAGCATACCCGTTTGCGGCGCGCTTGCGCAGGCGGCTTATCTTGGTTCATGGTCCGGATATGGGACTCATCGTCAATCTGATTTCGATCTTGGCCGGACTCTTCGCCTTGCCGGTGGCGCTGGTCGGCTTGGTGCCGTTCTTCGGCCTCGCCAATTATCTGGCGATCCCGATCGCGATTGTCGGCGCGGCGCTCGGGATGCTGTCGGGCTATCGCTCGGGCCGCAATTTCAACCTGTTCGTGCTGATCGTCGCGGTGATCCGTCTCGTCCTTGGCGGCGGCGTGATCTGACAGCAAAAGGCCCGACGCTTTCGCGCCGGGCCCTGTGGTTAAGTACGTGTCGCGCTCAGCGGCACTGGACCTGGCCGCGATCGACCGACTGGCCGAGCAGCGCGCCCGCGCCGCCACCGATCAACGTACCCAGCGTGCGCGATCCACCGCTCGCGAGCGAGTTGCCGAGCAGGCCGCCGGCGAGACCGCCGATGATCAGGCCGGTCGTGCCGTCGCTGCGGCGGCAATAATAGCGGTTGTCGCCACCGCGATAGATGCGGTCGTTGCGACCGAGGCGCCGCGGCTGGTAATAGCTGCCGTCGCGATAGTAACGGTCGGCCAGATAGGTCCGCTGGCCTGGCTCGTAGCGATTATAGTCGTAGCTGCGATATTGCTGCCAATTGCGCTGGCGCGCATCCTGGCGGCGGTCCTGACGCCAATCCTGACGTGCGTCCTGGCGATACTCGCGGCGGTCATCGCGGCGGTCGGCCCGATCGTCACGGCGATCGTCGCGGCGGTCGGCGCGGTCATCGCGGCGCTGGTCCTGGCGGTCGCCGCGATAGTCTTGCGCGGTTGCGGGGATCGCCGAAAGCGAGGTCGCGGCCATTACGGCGGCGAGAAGAAACTTGCGCATGTCGAATGCTCCTTGAGACAATCCGTGCTGGATTGCAGGTAGAACCGTCGGCATGCCCGGAGGTTGCGTGAACGGGAAACTACGGCCCGTTCACGCCCCCGCAAGAGATCAGGCGTTGAGACTGTGCGTCAGCGTCACTTCGGCGTTGAGCACTTTCGAAACCGGGCAATTCTGCTTTGCATCGAGCGCGATCGTCTCGAATTGCTCTGGCGAGATACCCGCGACGCTCGCCTTGAGATCGAGCGCCGATTTGGTGATGGTGAAGCCGTCGCCGTCCTTGTCGATCGTGACCTTCGCGGTCGTCTCTAGCTTGCCGTCGGTGAACCCGGCACCGGCGAGCGCGAAGCTCAGCGCCATCGTGAAGCAGCTCGCATGCGCGGCGGCGATCAGTTCCTCGGGGTTGGTGCCAGCGCCCTCTTCGAAGCGGCTGTTGAAGCCGTACTGCGTGTCGGACAGCACGCCCGATTGCGTCGAGACATGGCCTTTGCCGTCCTTGCCAAGGCCATCATAGCTGGCCGATCCGCTGCGAGTCGTCATGGGGTGTTCTCCAAAAGATAAGGCGCGGACCGTTGCCGATCCGCGCCTATGGTATACGCCGTACGATACAGGTTAGTTGCAGCGGCGATCCGCAGTGCTGGCGCGATCGAGCGCGCGGCCACCGAAGGCGCCGGCAACGCCACCGAGCACGGTGCCGAGCGTCTTGTCGCCGCGGCCCGCGATCGAATTGCCGAGCAGCGCGCCGCCGACGCCGCCGACCAGCAGGCCGGTCGTGCCGTCCGAGTGGCGGCAATAGCGACGACCGTCGCGGCCCTCATAGACGCGCGGCTGATAGTGATGGCGGTGGTCCCGCGCTTCGGCGTGCGTCGCGGGGGCAACCATCGTTGCGGGGATAGTGACGGCTGCCGCGCTGAGTGCGAGGATCAAGGTGCGCATTGGTAAAACTCCCGTGGAATGCATTTTGCTCTGGATGAAGTCCAAAGCGGTAACGATGGGCGTTTTAGTCAGGTTGCATGAACCTGAAACAACCTCGCGTTCAGAAAGTCGAAGCGCGGCGATAAAGCCGAGAATGACGAGGCGGATCTGTTCACGCTTTCCGCACTATTCACAGCGCGGCGATAGCATTTGCGGCCTTGGTGCAACTCGCAAGTCGTGAGGGTATCTGGACTGTAGGCGAGCGACGGCGCGACCGGAAACAGGAGCGGCATCAGGCGCTTATGTCGCGACGTCAGCCTAGGTGCCCGCGGGAAACCAGGCCGGTGTCGCGACGAGGGCATCGGGCAGAAGGGCAGGCGCCTCCCCAGGGGTTTACGGCCGCGAGAAAAGATATCGCAAGCGTGGCCTGCGATTCAACTTGAGCGCCGTGCTGGCCACCGGGATTCCGGGTGGAACGGTTCGCGAGAGCCGGCCCGCTCCTGGCGACCGAACGCAAGACCTGGCGTCGCTTGGCGGCGCAGGGGGCGCGAGCCGCCGAAACCGGATGGCGCGGGTAGGTTTGCCAGCAACCCGCCAAGCGGATCGAAGTCCGGCGACAGGGGGCGGCAGCACTGCCAGCCCCTTTTTGTCGAAGATCCGCGACGCAGAGGCGCCGGCTCAGCGGGGCTCGGCCGCCAGAATGTCGCGCGCGCGTGCGCAGTCGGCATCCATCTGCGTCGTCAGCGCCTCGAGCGTGTCGAATTTCGCTTCGGGGCGGAGATACTCGATCAACTCGACTTCGATCTGTTGGCCATACAGGTCTTCGGAAAAATCGAAGAAATACGGCTCGAGCAATTCCTTCGGCGGATCGAAGCTCGGCCGGATCCCGAGGTTCGCCGCACCGTCGAGCACACGCCCATCGGCGAGCCGCCCGCGCACCGCATAGATGCCGTACGCCGGCCGGAGATACTTCCCCATGTCGAGATTGGCGGTGGGATAGCCGATCGTCCGACCGAGCTTGTCGCCATGCTGCACCGTTCCCGCGACCGTGAAGGGGCGCGTCAGCAGCTTGGCCGCGCCGCGCGGGTCCCCCGCCTTGAGCAAGTCGCGGATCCGGCTCGATGAGACGGCAACACCGTCGAGGGTCACTGCGCCGACCGTCTCGACCGCAAAGCCGTGCTCGATGCCAAGCGTGGCGAGCACCGCGACATTGCCGCTCTTGGCCTTGCCGAAGGTGAAATCCGCGCCCGTCACCACGCCGCCGACCCCGAGCTTGTGGATCAGCCGATCGGTGACGAATTCGCGCGCGGTCAACGCGGCGAGCGCTGCGTCGAACTGGAAGACGACCATCGCATCGGCACCCGCCGCAGCGAACAGCCGCTCGCGCTGGTCGAGCGTGGTCAGGCGGAAGGGGGCGTTGTCGGGCTGGAAATGCCGTACGGGATGCGGATCGAACGTCGCGACCAGCGCGGGCCGCCCCTCGGCGCGCGCGCGCGCGACGGCAAGCCCGACCACAGCCTGATGCCCCAGGTGAAATCCATCGAAATTCCCGAGCGCGACGATGCCAGCGCGCATCGCCGCCGGAACCGTCGAGCCGCCGTCGAGCCGCTTCATGGCGTCGGCTATACGGTCGGCTTCGCGCGCGCGCTAGGGGGCGGGCGCGATCCCGGCGCGGAGCACGCGCAGCACATTGCCGCCCATCACCTTCGCCACATCGGCGTCGCTGAAGCCGCGGTCGATCAGCGCTTGCGTGACGGCGGCAAGCTGGCTCGCGTCGAACCCCGTCGTCACCGCGCCGTCGAAGTCGGAACCGAGCCCGACATGGTCGATCCCGGCCACATCGCGGACATGCGCGATCGCGGCGGCGGCCGCCGTGGGCTTGGTCGAGCAGATCGCGGCATCCCAATAGCCGATGCCGATCACGCCCCCGGTCCGCGCGATCCCGCGAATCTCGTCGTCGGTCAGGTTGCGGTTGACCTTGCACGTCGCCTGCACCCCGCCGTGGCTCGCGACGATCGGACGGCGTGCCATGCCGATCACCTCGGCGATCGTCGCGTGGCTCGAATGTGCGACATCGACGATCATGCCGATCGCTTCCATCCGCCGCACCACTTGCCGTCCGAGCGGGGTCAGCCCGCGCTTCGCTACGCCGTGCATCGAACCCGAGACTTCGGTGTCGAAGAAATGCGCAAGCCCCGCCATGCGGAACCCGGCGGCGTGGAGCGTCTCGAGATTGGCGAGCTTGCCCTCGAGATCCTGCAACCCCTCGATCGACAGCAGGCCGCCGACGACCTTCTGCCCGCGCGCACGGTCGGCGAGCAGGCGGTCGAGCTCGGCGGGGGTGCGGATCACGCGCAGCTGGCCGTTCGAGGCGGCGGCATAGCGATCGAGCTTCTGCGCGTGCCACAGCGAGCGCTCGAGCAGCGAGCTCCAGGTGCGTGGCGGCTGGAGATCGGCGATCGCGAGTGCGGTGATATTATCGCTGTCGGCGCGGTTCGAATCGTAATTCTGGCCCTTCGGCGTTTTGGTCACCGACGAGAAGATCTGCAGCGCATAATTGCCCGCGAGCAAGCGCGGCAGGTCGATCTGTCCACGGTCGGCGCGGTCGAGCAGGCTGCGCTGCCACAGCAGCGTATCGGCGTGCATGTCGGCGATCTGCAGCGTGGCATGCAGCGCGCGGGCACGCGGGCTGATGGTAAGCGCGACGGGTTCGACCTTGTTCATCGATCGCTCGACGATCGCGGGGGCGAGCGCGAAGAAGGCGATCAGGCCGAGCACGATGAGCACCGCTACCCCAGCCAGCACCTTGCGCATCTCGCTCTCCCCGTCGTGCCGGCTTTCTCGGGCAGGGTCTGCCGCGTCCGGTCAGCGCGGGGTATGCGGGATCGTCGGCGCGGCGACAAGCCGCTGGCGGTCACCGCCTGCTGAGCGTCACGAAGGCATAGGCTGGACGCGCGCCGTCGGCCGGATGCGGGTCGCGAGCCCGCTCGTGCCAGCCGTCGAACGGGGGAACGACGGCATCGCCGGGCGGGCTCACATGCACCTCGGTCAGCTCGATGGCTTCGGCGCGGGGCAGCAGCAGCGCGAAAATCTCGGCACCTCCGATCACTGCAATATCGCCATCGCCCGCCAGCGCGAGCGCTTCGTCGACCGAATGGGCAACCTCTGCGCCAGCCGCAGCCCAAAGCGGGTCGCGCGTCAGCACGATATGGCGGCGGCCGGGCAGGGGCGACGGGAAGCTCTCGAAGGTCTTGCGCCCCATCAGCATCGGCTTGCCCATCGTCAGCGCCTTGAAGCGCTTGAGGTCTGCGGGCAGGTGCCACGGCAGTTTGCCGTCGACACCGATGACGCCATTGTCGGCGCGCGCGAGGTACAGCGTGATCATGCCGCCGTCATGCCCGCGCGCGCCGCGATTGGCGAGAGGGCTCAGTCTGGAGCGTGATCCTTGACCCACGTCTTGGGATCCTTGTCGACCGCCTTGACGCCGGTGAGATGCTCGGCCTCGAAGGTCGCGAATTTGACCCCGAGATCGTGGCGCTCCTGCAGCGTCGCATTGAGGCGGAAGTCGGTCAGGCCCTGGCGTTCTTCCTCCGCCATATGATCGCTGTTCGCCTTGTTGCATTCGCCCAGCGCTTCGAACCACGCCGTGCTGCCGACCTTTTCCTTGTCGACCGCAGCGGCGGTGTCGCGGATGTCGTTATGATCCTCGATCGCGTCCTCGGTCTCCTCGGCGGCCGAATCGGCATCGTTGCCGCCTTCGCCGATTTGCATCAGGCGCGGATAGAAGAAGCGCTCCTCGGCCTCGGCATGCGAATCGAGCAGTGCGTGGAGGCGGTTCCACAGCGCCGACAGTGCGGTCGTGTCCTTGGGATCGATCTGTTCGATCTGCGCGAACAGCGCGCGCTGCTGGCCGTGTTCGTCGAGGATGAGTTGCGTGATGTCCATGATCGGCCCCTGCGTGAATTTCAGGAGCTAAGCGCGCATCGCGCCGCGCGGTTCCGTGTCAGACCGCGACGGCTGCCTTGATATGCGGCTGCGCGACATAATCGTGGAGCACGAAATCCTCATAGGCATAGCCGTCGATCGCGTCCGCCTTGCGCAGGATCTCGAGCCGCGGCGGCGGCCCCGGCGTGCGCGACAGCTGTTCGCGCGCCTGGTCGAGATGGTTCGAATACAGGTGGCAATCGCCCCCGGTCCAGATGAACTCGCCGGGCTCGAGATCGCATTGCTGCGCGAGCAGCATCGTCAGCAGCGCATAGCTCGCGATGTTGAAGGGCACGCCGAGAAAGATGTCGGCGCTGCGCTGGTAGAGCTGGAGCGAGAGCTTGCCATTCGCGACATGCGTCTGGAACAGGCAATGGCACGGCGCGAGCGCCATCGCGTGGAGATCGCCCGGGTTCCACGCGCTGACGATCTGGCGGCGCGAGGCGGGGTTGGTCTTGATCTGCTCGATCAGCTCGGCGATCTGGTCGATGTGGCGGCTGTCCGCAGTTTCCCAGTCGCGCCATTGCTTGCCGTACACCGGGCCGAGATCGCCCTTCTCGTCGGCCCATTCGTCCCAGATGCTGACTTTCCGCTCGCGCAGCCAGTCGACATTGGTGTCGCCGCGCAGGAACCACAGCAATTCGATCACGATCGAGCGCAGATGCAGCTTCTTGGTGGTCAGCAGCGGGAAGCCAGCGGCCAGATCGAAGCGCATCTGGTGGCCGAACACCGACAACGTCCCCGTGCCGGTGCGGTCCATCTGGGGGGTGCCGTGGTCGAGCACGCGGCGCATCAGGTCGAGATAGGCTTGCATGGCTGAGAGTCTAGCGCGCCCGTGCCGCGACGCCAACCGTTGCCGTTTCGGAGACGCTTTGTGTGGCGCCGTGCGGAGCCGCTGCGCAGAGCGGGGCATGGGGACGGGGCTTTTCGAGGAGCGCGCGAATCGCGGCGCTTGCGCGGCGCTCGATCTGCCCGACGCCGTGCTCGCGCGCTTCCTGCCGATCGCGACCGCCGCGCAGGAGGTCGCGGCGTTCGGCTATTTCGATCCGGAATGGCGGCTTCTCGCGATGCGACACCTTCCGCCGCGCTGCGTCGATGCGGTGACGATCCCGTTTCGCACGATCGTCGCCGATGCGCTCGCGTCCGACTGCGCGCTGGTGGTGATGGCGCACAACCATCCGAGCGGCGATCCGACGCCGAGCGCCGCCGATTACAGGCTCACGCGCCGGATCGCGCAGGCGTTGCAGTTCATCGACGTGGCGCTGTTCGACCATCTCGTGATCGCAGCGCAGGGCTATCGCAGTTTTCGCGCGCGCGGGCTGCTATGAGCGCGCGTGGAGCCGGCACGCCTTGATCGCGCTCGGCTCGGGGCGCGGGCCCGTCGCGCGGAAGGCGGCGAGATAGCCGCCCGCCGACGGCATGTCATAGGTCGCGACTTCGCTATAGCCGACCGCGGCGAACTCGCATTTGAGCAAGGCGGGCGGGGTGCCGTGATTCTGCGTCGGGCGATCGGCGTCGACGACGATCGCGAGGCCACCGGGCTTGAGCGACGGGCGCATCCGCCACAGGAATTCGTAGGGCTGCTCGATCTCGTGATACATATGGACCATCAGGATCCGATCGAAGCTGGCGGCCGGCAGCCGCGGATCGTTCGGCGCGCCGAGCCGGACGCTCACGCTCTCGAGATGCTCGCGCGCCACCCGCAGCGCGAGCGCATCGCGGACGTCAGCGACGATGTCCTCGGCGAGCACACGGCCTTCCTTGCCGACGCGGTTGGCGAGGCGGATCGTGTAATAGCCTTCGCCCGCGCCGATATCGGCGACGGTCATGCCGGGCTTGATCCCGGCCTTGGCCATCACTTCGCCCGCTTCATTGAGCCGGTCGCGATTCTCCTCGGTCGACCAGCGCGCCGAGACGATCGCGGCGACCGGCCGATCGGCGGCGGGGAAGGGGCCGACCTTCGGGCTGCGATCGGGCACCGTCGCCGAACCGCCGTCGCACGCGGCGAGGGCAAGCAGCGCCGCGCCGACCAGGGCGGCCTTCCCCCGTCTCGCCGGGGACGAAGAGACGAGGGAAGCGCGCATTATTCGACGTCCTCGACCTCGACCGTCTCGCCGGTCACGCGCTGCGATAGCGCCGCCGCCATGAACGCTTCGAGATCGCCGTCGAGCACGTCGGACGGGCTCGACGAGGTCACGCCGGTGCGCAGGTCCTTCACCATCTGATACGGCTGGAGCACGTACGAACGGATCTGGTGGCCCCAGCCGATGTCGGTCTTGCCGGCATTCTCGGCATTGGCCGCGGCCTCGCGGATCGCCAGCTCGCGTTCGTAGAGTCGCGCGCGGAGCTGGTTGTACGCTTCGGCCTTGTTCTTGTGCTGGCTGCGCTGGTTTTGGCACTGCACGACGATGCCGGTCGGGATGTGCGTGATGCGCACCGCCGAATCGGTCGTGTTGATGTGCTGCCCGCCCGCGCCCGATGCGCGATAGGTGTCGATGCGCAGGTCGCTCTCGTTATATTCGACCTCGATATTGTCGTCGACGACCGGATAGACCCACACGCTCGCGAACGAGGTGTGGCGGCGTGCCGCGCTGTCGTACGGGCTGATGCGGACGAGGCGGTGGACGCCGCTTTCGGTCTTGGCATAGCCATAGGCGTTCTCGCCTTTCAGCAGCAGCGTCGCCGACTTGATCCCGGCCTGCTCGCCCGAATGCTGGTCGATCAGCTCGACCTTCAAACCGTGGCGCTCGCCCCAGCGCGAATACATCCGGCTGAGCATACCCGCCCAATCCTGGCTCTCGGTCCCGCCGGCGCCGGCATTGACCTCGATATAGGTGTCGTTGCCGTCGGCCTCGCCCGCGAGCAGCGCCTTGACCTTGTCCTTGTCGGCGCGCGCGGCGAGATCGGCGAGCGCGGAGACGCCCTCGGCCTCCATCTCCGTATCGCCTTCGGCCTCGGCCATCTCGATCAGCTCGGCGGTGTCGTTGAGCTCGCTCTCGATCGCGCGCGTGGCGGTGATCGCCTCCTCGAGCCGACGTCGCTCGCGCATCACGACCTGTGCCGCCTTGGGGTCGTTCCACAAGGCCTGGTCCTCGACGCGCGCGTTGAGCTCGTCGAGCCGGCGCAGCGCGCGGTCCCAGTCGAGGAAGCGGCGGAGCAGCGCGAGCGCGTCCTTGATCGAATCGATATGAGCCTGCGCTTCAGCGCGCATGGGGTTACTCCAGACTTGAATTCGTCGCCCCGGCGAAGGCCGGGGCCGGTATATAGGATGCGAGACGCCAATTGTCCCGCGACAACCGGGCGGCCCCGGCCCCCCTTTGAGATTGGCGCCGGGGCGACGGATATATATCGCTAGTAGATGCCACCCTGCTTTTGCAAGAAGTCGCTATCCTTGCGCGCCTCGCTCTGCGCCTGCGTCGCCGCGCGCGCGCGCGCTGTAGCGGCGGCTGCGGCCGTGGCTGCGGCAGCGGGATCGGGCACGATCGTACCGCGGTGGATCACGCGACGCGGCTCGCTCTCGGGCTTGAACGCTTCCCAGATCACCGATGCCTTGGGGTCGTCGCTCGGCCAGGCGCCGAACACCGGCTTGCCGCTCTGGCGGTCGATGCGGACCATGCGGATCCCGGCGGGCGCGCGGAACGGGAGCTTGTCCATCCCCTCATAGGCTTTCACCGCGAACGCCTTGAAGATCGGCGCGGCGAGCGTCCCGCCCTGCGCGCCGCCGCCGAGCGAATGCGGCGTGTCATAGCCGATATACAGCCCGCCGATCATCTGCGGCGTGCCGCCGATGAACCACACGTCGGTCGGCCCGGTATTGGTGCCGGTCTTGCCGAACATCGGCCGGTCGAGATCGCGCAATACGGTCGCGGTGCCGCGCTGGATCACGCCCTCGGCGATGTGGATCATCTGGTACGCGCTCATCGCATCGACGATCTGCTTGCCGCCCGCGACCGGTCGCGGCATCGGCCGGCCGTTCCAGTCGGGCGCGTTGCAGCGGTCGCACGCATGCCAATTCTCGGGCCAGACCACCTTGCCGTGGCGATCCTGGACGAAATCGATCAGCGACGAGGGGTGCGAACGCCCTTGGTTGGCGAGGATCGCATAGGCGTTGACCATCCGCGACACCGTCGTCTCCCCAGCACCCAGCGCGAAGGATAGGTAGGGCGGGTATTTGCCGACGCCGATGCGGTCCATCAGCGACACGACGTGCGGCATGCCGGTGGTCGCGGCGGCGCGCACCGTCATCAAATTGCGTGACTGCTCGACGCCCCAGCGCATCGTATGCGCGCCCGATCCGCCGACGCCGCCGAAATTCTTGAAGCATTTTTGGCCGAGCCGCGCTCCCTGATAGACGCAGAACGGACCGTCAACGATGATCGAGGCCGGCGTCATCCCACCCTCGAGTGCTGCGGCATAGACGATCGGTTTGATCGTCGACCCCGGCTGACGCATCGCCTGAGTCGCGCGGTTGAACGCCTGGACGCGGAAGTCGAACCCGCCCTGCATCGCGAGCACGCGGCCGGTCTGCGGCTGCTCGACGACGAAGGCGCCGGAGATCTTGGGCACCGAGCGCAAGGCGAATTCGCTCCCGCTGGGCGCGACCGCGATGATGTCGCCGGGGACCATCTTGGCGAACGCGGTTCCGCCGCCGCCCCGCACCGGCATTTGCGCGGCGAAGCGGGGGAGCGTCCCGGTGCTGCCGTCGGAGAAGCCGAGCTGCGCCGCGCCGGCATCACGCGCGATCACGATCGCGGCGCGCCAGTCATCATAGTCGAGCCCGATATTGGTGTTGAGCAACGCGCCCTGCCACCTGTCGTCGGTGATTTCGGCATGTCCGATCGGCCCGGACCAGCCGCGCCCCTGGTCGAAGCGCAGCAACCCCTGGCGCAACGCGGTCTGCGCGTACTCCTGCATCTTCTCGTCGAGCGAGGTCCGCACCCACAGCCCGCCCGAATAGACGCTGTACGGCCCGGCGCGCTCGTCTTCGCCGAACTTGTCGATCAGCTGGCGGCGCACTTCCTCGACGAAATAGCCCGATCCCGCGGTCTCGGTCTTGGGGGTCTGGCGCGGCACGGTGCCGAGCGGCTCGGCGCGCGCTTGGTCGTGCTGCGCCTGGGTGATGAAGCCGTTCTTGAGCATCTCGCGCAGCACATACGCGCGGCGGCCGAGCGCGCGGTCGGCGTGGCGAACGGGATCGTAGTTCGACGGGCCCTTGGGCAGGATCGCGAGATACGCCATCTGCGCGAGATCGAGCTGCGTCAGATCCTTGCCGAAATAGGCGTAGCTCGCCGCCTCGACGCCGAATGCGTTCCGGCCGAGCGCGATCTGGTTGAGGTAGAGCTCGAGGATCTGCGGCTTGGTCAGCGTATCCTCGATCCTGTAGGCGAGGATCGCCTCCTTGATCTTGCGCGCATAGCTCGTCTCGTTGCCGATCAGCAGGTTCTTGGCGACTTGCTGCGTGATCGTCGAGGCGCCGGCGGGGCGCTTGCCGCTGGTCAGATTGTTGACCGCCGCACTCGCAATGCCGAGATAGTCGACGCCGTGATGCTCGAAGAAGTTCTTGTCCTCGGCGGCGAGGAAGGCGCGCACCAGCAGCGTCGGATATTCGTCGTAGCTCAGCTCGACGCGGCGCTCGCGCGCATACGCGTGGATCGGCATGCCATCGACGTCGCGGACATTGGTCGGCAACGGCGGCTCATAGGTGCGCAACTTGTCGACCGAGGGCAGGCCTGCGGCAAACGCGAAATAGAACACCGTCGCGCCGAGCACACCAAGCACGCCGAGCGCGGCGAGCGTCTTGACCCACCAGCGCCCCCAGACACGCTGGACCACGCCGGCGAACCCGTCGATCTCGCGACGGATACGGAAATTCACGCTGTTTTCGGGTTCGGCCATATCGGGGTGAGGCTCTAGCAAGATTCGCGAGGCTTGCCAGCCGCCTTGACTCTCGCCGTCATGCCGGACTTGATCCGGCATCCATGCGAGCCGTCAAAAAAGGGGGCAACGATGCGCGAGCGGACACCTGCGGTCTATATCCTGGCGGGACAAAAGCGTGGCACGCTGTACATCGGCGTTACATCGGACCCTGTGGGCCGGATGTATCAGCACAGATGCGAAACGACGCCTGGATTTACCAGTCGCTATAACGTCAAGCGTTTGGTCCATATCGAGTTCTTTGGCGATATGGAGACCGCTATTCGCCGTGAGAAGCAGCTGAAAAACTGGGCGCGCCAATGGAAGCTCGAGCTGATCGAAGCGAAGAATCCTGGCTGGCGGGACTTGGCGCCGGAGTACGGCATCGCGGCTGCCGCTCCACCCAAAGCGCTCGCATAGACCCCGGATCAAGTCCGGGGTGACGACGCGCCTGTAATACCGGACTTGCCATCTTCGACGCCAACCCTCGCGTTCAATCCCGCGACGCCATCCGCCGGGCGAAGTGGACCTGGACCGCGCGTTCGATGCTTTGCGCGATCTTGTGGCGGCCCTCGGCGCTGTCGATGAAGTCGGCGTCGTGCGGGTTTGAGATATAGCCCGTCTCGAACAGGATCGAGGGCATGTCGGGCGCCTTCAGCACCATCAGCGAGGCCATGCGGTGGAAGTTGGCCTTGACCGGGATCAGCGGCTGCGCCTCGCGCCCGAGCAGCCGCGCGAAGCTCGCCGAGGCGTTCATCGTCTCGCGCTGCGTCAGGTCGATCAGGATCGACGAGATGTCGGCCGACGTCGAAGCGAGGTTCACGCCCGAGATGATGTCGGCCTTGTTCTCGCGCGCCGCGAGCTTGGCCGATTCCTTGTCGGAGGCGACTTCGGACAGCGTGTAGACCGACGCTCCGCTCGCATTGCCCGAACCGACGCTGTCGCAATGGATCGAGATGAACAGGTCCCCGCGCAGCCGTCGCGCGATGCCGAAGCGTTCCTGCAGCACGAGGAAGCGATCGTCGTCGCGCGTCAGCGCCACCCGCACGCGGCCCGAGCGGAGCAATTCATCGCGGATCGCCTTGGCGATCTTGAGCGTCACGTCCTTCTCGCGCCGCCCGTCGAGCGGCGAGATTGCGCCCGGATCGACGCCGCCATGCCCGGCATCGATCACCACCAGCGGGCGGCTGTCGTCGTCGCCATAGATCCGCGGCAGGCCTGCGCTGCGCCGCGCGGGCGGGATCGGCACGGTGACCTGGTAGCCGCTCGTATCGGCCGCTTGCGCCAGCCCCATCGTGAAGGGCGGCAGGAAGTGCATCCGGCGCTCGCTTGCGGCGCGGACAAAGGTCGTGTCGTCGACGGTACGCAATTCGAGCGTCAGCTCGCGCCCGTCGCGGCCGAACTGGCCTTCGGTGATCAGCGTCGGCCGCGCGAGATCGAACACGATGCGCACGCCGTCGGGACCGCGCGGCGAGAGTCGTACCGCCGAGATCGCGCCGCCACTCGTCAGCGCGCCGCCCGGCCGCGCGCCCTTGAGGTCGAGCGCGATGCGCTGCGGCTGCGCAAGGATGAAGCTCGACGCATCGGCGATCGGCTGGTCGAAGCGCAGCACGATCCGGTCGTGCTTCACCTCGACGCGTTCGATCGACGCCGCCCAGCCGGGAGCGCCGGCAAACCAGCAGGCCAGCAATGCGAGGAGGAACGACACCGCCTTGTAATGCAGCCGGATCGCAGGGGCGGTAAAGCGAAAAGGCGTTGGCTGCCCGGTGCAGGCACGACAATCGGCGGGAGCGGGGGATGCGGTCATGCAGCTTGGGTAGAGGGCGAGGTCGCAAGACCGCCTTGCCGGGTGCGGTTAATGCCGGGGTAGGCATAGATTTGCCGGTGCCCGGCAAAAAGCTGCCAGTTGCTGCGCACGACAGGGGATGCTACGCAATAGACAGTACCCCGTCCTCTGCCTGGTTCAGGCAGCGTTCAGGGCCACTTGGCCGCCCCACAATCCTTTGGCGCGGCCCATCCAGGTTGACGTTCGCATGCTGCATTTATCCCGTCCCTCGCTCCGCCCGGCTTTCGCCGGCGGAATCGCGAGCGCGCGGGGTGCTCCAGGCCGGAAGGCGGAGCGTGCAGCGCGAGCAGAGGCAGTTTTCGTAACAACCCAGGGCGGCGAACCAGGCGACCTTTTTGCCGGGACCAGCCCTTTCATTGATCGCGCGCGACCAGCGCCACGGCGCTCAGCGCCCTTGGACCCTGTGTCGCGCGACCGGAGAATATTACATGACCACGCGTATGCTGATCGACGCACGGCACCGGGAGGAAACCCGCGTTGCTGTCGTCAAGGGAAACCGAATCGAAGAGTTTGATTTCGAGAGTGCCGAGCGCAAGCAGCTCAAAGGGAATATCTATCTTGCCAAGGTGACGCGCGTCGAGCCGTCGCTCCAGGCAGCCTTCATCGATTACGGCGGCAATCGCCACGGGTTCCTCGCCTTCAGCGAAATCCACCCCGATTATTACCAGATCCCCAAGGAAGATCGCGACGCGCTCCTGCGCGAAGAGGCCGAGCATGCCGCTGAAGAAGCTGCATTGCGCGCCCAGCAGGATGCCGAAGACGATCTCCACGACGACGAGCATGAAGACGACGGCTTCGAGCGCGATTCGGACGTAGACGAAACGTCGGTCGAGCGTTTCGACGACGCCGATGAGCTTGGGGGCGGGCACGAGCCCGACACCGAAGTCGTCGCCGAGGGCGAAGCGCGCGGTGGCGAAGGCCGTGGCCGTCGCCGCAAGCGTTCGGCATCGGACGATGCCGCCGACGATCTGCAGCAGCGCCGCACCTCGCTGCGCCATCGCTACAAGATCCAGGACGTCATCCGGCGCCGCCAAGTGCTGCTCGTCCAGGTCGTGAAGGAAGAGCGCGGCAACAAGGGTGCCGCGCTGACGACCTATCTGTCGCTCGCCGGCCGCTATTGCGTGCTGATGCCCAACACGTCGCATGGCGGCGGGATCAGCCGCAAGATTTCGAACGCGGGCGATCGCAAGCGTCTGAAGTCGATCATGGCCGACATGAAGCTGCCCCCGTCGATGGGCTGCATCGTGCGCACCGCCGGCCTCCAGCGCACGCGCCAGGAGATCAAGCGCGACTTCGATTATCTCGCCCGGCTGTGGGACGGGATCCGCGAGACCACGCTCACCTCGTCGGCGCCTGCGCTCGTCTATGGCGACAGCGACCTGATGAAGCGCGCGATCCGCGACATCTACAACAAGGAGATCGACGAGGTCATCGTCGAGGGCACCGAGGGCTATCAGCACGCCCGCGAGTTCATGAAGCTCCTGATGCCGAGCCATGCGCGCAAGGTGAAGCATTACAGCGACCCCGTGCCGCTGTTCCAGCGCGCCGGCGTCGAGGAGCAGCTTTCGGCGATGTACCACCCGGTGGTGCAGCTCAAGTCGGGCGGCTATCTCGTCATCAACCCGACCGAAGCGCTGGTGTCGATCGACATCAACTCGGGCCGTTCGACGCGCGAGCATTCGATCGAGCAGACTGCGACCGCGACCAACCTCGAGGCTGCCGCCGAAATCGCCCGCCAGCTGCGCTTGCGCGACATGGCCGGGCTCGTCGTCATCGACTTTATCGACATGGACAATGGGTCCAATGTCCGGAAGGTCGAGAAGGCGATGAAGGAAGCGCTCAAGAACGATCGTGCGCGCATCCAGATCGGCCGCATCTCGTCGTTCGGGCTGATGGAAATGAGCCGCCAGCGCTTGCGCACCGGCGTGCTCGAAGCCTCGACCCGGCCGTGCCCGCATTGCGAAGGGACGGGCTTCGTCCGCACCGCGTCGTCGTCGGGCATCGCTGCATTGCGCATGCTCGAGGATGAAGCCGCGCAGGGTCGCGGGTCGCAGCTGCTGCTGCGCGCCAGCCAGGAAGCGGCGTTCTACCTGCTCAACCGCAAGCGCGGCGAGCTGGCCGAGATCGAGGAGCGCTACGGCGTGATGATCGAGATCGCGCCTGACGGCGAGCAGGAAGGCGCCCGCGTTTCGGTCGAGGTCTCGGGTCCGCCGCCGGCCTACACGCCGCGCTTCGATGCGCCGATCGAGGAAGTTGAGGACGATTTCGTCGAGGAAGAGATCGAAGACGAGATCGAGGAAGAGGAAGAGGAACAGCCCAAGGCCGCCCGCGAGCCACGCGAGCCGCGGGCTCCGCGCGAGCGTAGCGAAGCGGCGGCTGGCGAGGACGAGGCCGGTTCGCGCCGTCGTCGTCGTCGTCGCGGGCGTCGCGGTCGCGCGCGTCCCGAGGGTGAGGCTGCCGCCGAGGGCGAGGCGCTTGGCGAGGGCGAACTGTCCGACGCCGACGATTCGGTCGAGGCCGAAGCCGAGCTCGAGACGGCCGAGCAGGACGAGGGTGCCGAGGCGGCATTCGCGGCCGACGGTGAAGCCGCGGGCGAAGGCGCCGGTGGCGAAGGTGGGCGTCGTCGTCGCGGACGTCGCGGTCGTCGCGGCGGACGTCGCGCAGAGGGCGAGCAGGTCGCGAGCGAAACCGGCGCGCCCGACGCCGAGGACGCGGTAGCGAGCGAAACCGTCGAAGCCGAGGCACCCGTTGCCGAAGCGCCGATGGTCGAAGCCGAAGCCGAGGCCGAAGCCCCGAAAAAGGGTCGCCGCCGTCCCAAGGCACGCGATGCCGAGGTCAAGGCCAAGCCCGCCAAGGCCAAGCCTGCGGCTGCCCCCGTGGTCGAGGCTCCGGCGGAGGTCGCGGCTGAAGCGCCGGTCGACGCCGACGCCAAGCCGAAGCGCACGCGTCGCAAGAAGGCGGTCGAGCCGGTAGCTGCCGAAGCGGCGCCCGCGGACGAGACCAGCGCGACGATGGACGTGCCGGTCTCGCAGGAGCCCGCGCCGAAGCCCAAGCGCACGCGCAAGCCCAAGGCAGCGGCTGTCGACACCGCGACGCCCGAAGCGGCAGCGCCCGAAGCCGAAGCACCGGCGGTCGTGCTGGCCGATGGCCTCGACGGCGCCGCACCGGCTGATGACGCCGCGGTTGGTCCCGACGGCGGGATCGATCCCGATCCGGGCGAAGCCGGCAGCCCGCGTCGCGGCTGGTGGCAGCGCACGTTCGGCGCATGATGAACGGGCCGCAGTCCCTTCCAGGTGAAGGGACTGCGGCCGCGTCATTCTAGATTTTCACTTTCGTCACCCCGGGCTCGTCCCGGGGGCCACCGGGAAGGCAGTCGGTTGCGTGGCGTACGCGCGGCACGGTGGACCCCGGAACAAGCCCGGGGTGACGGTTGTAGGTACTCGCGGCACTTTGGCCAGCGGCCGGCCCGGTCGATGGGCAAGGCGTCGGTAGGGATGGCGGTCTATGATCCGCCATCCCCCCCAGCCTCAAACCACGCGGTTCGCCACCAGATCATCGACCACCGCCGGATCGGCGAGCGTGCTCGTATCCCCCAGGCTCGACACGTCGCCCTCGGCGATCTTGCGCAGGATGCGGCGCATGATCTTGCCCGAGCGCGTCTTGGGCAGGCCGGCTGCGAAATGCACCTTGTCGGGCGCGGCAATCGGGCCGATTTCCTTGCGCACCCAGCCGACCAGCTCCTTGCGCAGATCGTCGGACGGATCCTGCCCCGAATTGAGCGTCACGTACGCGTAGATGCCCTGGCCCTTGATCTCGTGCGGCATCCCGACGACCGCCGCCTCGGCGACATGCGGATGCAGCACCAGCGCGCTCTCGACTTCGGCCGTCCCCATGCGGTGCCCCGACACGTTGATCACGTCATCGACGCGGCCCGTGATCCAGTAATAGCCGTCCTCGTCGCGCCGCGCGCCGTCGCCCGTCGTATATTTCCCTGGATAGGTGGTGAAATAGGTCTGGAAGAAGCGATCGCTATCGCCCCACACGCCGCGCATCTGGCCGGGCCAGCTCCGCGCGATGACGAGATTGCCCGAGGTCGCGCCGCCCAGCACGACACCCTCGGGATCGAGCAGTTGCGGGTCGATTCCCGGCAGCGGCTTGGTCGCCGAACCGGGTTTCAGCGCGGTGGCGCCGGGCAGCGGCGCGATCATCGCACCGCCCGTCTCGGTCTGCCACCAGGTGTCGATGATCGGGCAGCGCCCTTCGCCGACCACGTCGTGATACCAGCGCCACGCCTCGGGGTTGATCGGTTCGCCGACGGTGCCGAGCAGCTTCAGCGAGCTGCGATCGGTCGCGGTGACGAAGCGGTCGCCTTCCTTCATCAGCGCGCGCAGCGCAGTCGGCGCGGTGTAAAGCGTAGTGACCTTGTGGCGATCGACGATCTGCCACATCCGGCTCGCGTCGGGCCAGGTCGGCAGCCCCTCGAACATCAGCGTCGTCGCGCCGTTGGCGAGCGGGCCGTAGAGGATATAGGTGTGGCCCGTCACCCAGCCGATATCGGCGGCGCACCACCACACATCGCCGGGGCGATAGTCGAAGGCGAGCTCGTGCGTCAGGCTCGCCCACAGCAGATAGCCGCCGCTGGTATGGAGCACGCCCTTGGGCTGCCCCGTGCTGCCCGACGTATAGAGGATGAAGAGCGGGTCCTCGGCACCCATCGGCTCGGGCGGGCAGGTGGCGGCGACACCCTCGGCCGCCTCGTGATACCAGACGTCGCGCTCGTCGTGCATCGTCACCGCGCCGCCAGTCGCCTTGACGACGATGACGGTGGCGAGGCTCGGCGCGTTCGCTGCGGCGGCATCGACATTGGCTTTCAGCGGCACGCGCTTGCCGCCGCGGCGGCCCTCGTCGGCGGTGATGACGATCGTCGACCCGCAATCCTCGATCCGCCCCGCGAGCGCCTCGGGCGAGAAGCCGCCGAACACCACCGAATGGATCGCGCCGACCCGCGCGCAAGCGAGCACTGCGAACGCCGCCTCGGGGATCATCGGCATGTAGATCGTGACGCGGTTGCCCTTCACCACGCCCTGCGCTTTCAGCACGTTGGCGAAGCGGCAGACTTCGGCGTGCAGCTCGGCATAGGTGAAGCGGCGCGGGTCTTCGCTTGGTTCGTCGGGTTCCCAGATCAACGCGGTCTCGCCGCCGCGCTTGGCGAGATGCCTGTCGAGGCAATTGGCCGACACGTTGAGCTTGCCGTCGGCGAACCAGCGGATGTGGAAGTCGCTCTTGTCGAACGACCAGTCGCCCGCGATCTCGGGGCGCTTGATCCAGTCGAGCCGCTTGGCCTGGTCGAGCCAGAAGCTGCCGGGATCGGCGAGCGAGCGCCCGTACATCTGATCGTAGCCCGCGCCATCGACGCCCGCATGCGCGGCCCATTCGGGGGGGACGGGGTAGAGATCCTGATCGGCCATTGCGCGCTCTCCTGCGCGCGCCATGTGCGACGGGAGCGGGCGGCTTGGCAAGGTCAAGTCGCTTTGCGTGCAACACGTTTCGATCTACAACTGATCGCCAGGCAGAGGTGGAGCGCGCGATGACGAAGACGGTCCTGGTTACCGGTGGCAGCGGTTATATTGCAGGCTTCCTGATCCGCCAGCTCGTCGCGCGCGGGTGGCACGTCAACACCACGGTGCGATCGCTCGCGCGCGAGGCCGAGGTCCGCGCGACGCTTGGCGTGGCGCCCGACGCGCTGACGTTTTTCGCCGCCGATCTGCTGAGCGATGCCGGTTGGGCCGAGGCGGTCGCCGGGTGCAGCCATGTCGCGCATGTCGCCTCGCCCTTTCCGGCGGGCGCGCCGAGGAACGACGACGACCTGATCGTCCCGGCGCGCGACGGTGCGCTGCGCGCGCTGCACTTCGCGCAGGCGGCGGGGGTTTCGCGCTTCGTGCTCACCTCGTCGGTCGCGGCGATTGCCTACGGGCACAGCGGCGATGCGCGGCGCTACACCGAAGCTGACTGGACCGATCCGACCGCGCCCGGCGTCGGCGCCTATATCAAGTCGAAGACGATCGCCGAGCGCGCCGCGCGCGACTGGATCGCGGCGCACGGCACGGGGATGGAGTTCTGCTCGGTCAATCCGTCGGCGGTGCTGGGGCCACTGCTCAGCGACGATTTCTCGAGCTCGATCCAGTTCGTCCAGCGGCTGCTCGACGGGTCGGTGCCGGGGACGCCGCGGCTCGGCTTCGCGGTGGTCGATGTGCGCGATCTTGCCGATCTGCATGTGCTCGCGCTCGAGACGCCGGGGCTCGACGGCGAACGCTTCATCGGCGCAGGCCCGTTCCTGTGGATGAACGAGGTCGGCGCGATCCTGCGCGATGGCCTCGGCCTGCAAGCGCGCAAGGTGCCGAAGCACGGCATCCCCGATTTCGTCGTACGCTTGCTCGCTCTGTTCGATCCGACGATCCGCCAGGTCACCGGCGAGCTCGGCCGGACGCGTGCGCTCGATGCCGGCCACGCGCTCGCGCGGCTCGGGTGGCAGACGCGCGATGCGCGCACGACGATTCTCGATACCGCGCACAGCTTGCTCGAGCGCGGGATCGTCCGAGTTTGAGCGCGGCGGCAGGCGCGAAATCCTCGCTGTTGCGTCGCGGACGCTAAGATTGCGGCTTTCCGCGCCGCGCTCATCTGATAGCAGGGGCGCATGATGTATCGCTCTGCTCTTCCTGCCCCTGCGCGTACCGCATTGCCGGAGTCGAACCGTGGCCACTGATACCCCGCTCGATCGTTTCAAGGCGGTGCTCGGCGGCACTGCGCGCGCGGTCGCGCACGAGCCCGAGATCGAGCTCGCCTTCACCGCCGACGCGCCCGCGCAGAGCGGCAAGCACATCAAGGTGCCAATGCCCGCGCGCACGCTCCCGCCCGAGCAAGTCGCCGAGGCGCGTGGGTTCGCCGATGGCTTCGCGCTGCGGCTGCGGCACCACGACACCGCGCTCCACGCCAAGACCGCGCCCGGCGAGGCGGTCGCGCGCGCGGTGTTCGACGCGGTGGAGACCGCGCGGGTCGAGGCGCTCGGCAGCCGCGGCTATGCCGGGATCACCGCCAATCTCGACCGCGCGCTCGAGACGCGGCTGCGCGCCGATCCGATCACGCGCGCACGAAACCGCGACGAAGTCCCGCTGTCGACCGCGCTCGCGCTGATGGTGCGCGAGCGGCTAACGGGTGCGGCGCCGCCCGAGGGCACGGTCGCGGGGCTCGACTTGGTGCGCGACTGGATCGAGCAGAAGGCGGGGCGCGACCTCGATGCGCTTGGCCTTGCGATCGACGATCAGCGCGCCTTTGCGGGCCTTGCCACCAAGCTGCTCGAGGATCTCGAGCTGATCGAAGGCGACATGATCCCCGACGAGGCCGATGAAGGCGGATCGGAGGAAGAGGGCAGCGAAGACCAGCAGGACGATCAGGGCGACGAGGGCGAGGACGAAGGCGAACAGGGCCAGGGCGAGATCGAGGCGCGCGGCTCGGAGAGCGAGGCCGATAGCGAAGAGGGCGAGGGCACCGAGCAGGGCGACGATTCGTTCGACGACATGGATGGCGAACCCGGTGACGAAGGCGAGGAGGGGATGCTCCCCGTCCGCCCCAACCGCCCGCTGTCCGATCCGTCGTCGCAGTTCGAGTATAAGGCGTGGACGACCGCCTATGACGAAGTGATCGCGGCGACCGACCTGTGCGACGCCGACGAGCTCGCGCGGTTGCGCTCGTATCTCGACCAGCAGCTCGTCCATCTCCAGGGCGCGGTGACCAAGCTCGCCAACCGGCTGCAGCGCCGGCTGATGGCGCAGCAGAATCGCAGCTGGGACTTCGACCAGGAGGAGGGCATCCTCGACGCGGCGCGGCTCGCGCGGATCATCGTCAACCCGACGCTGTCGCTGAGCTACAAGATCGAGCGCGAGACCGATTTCCGCGACACCGTCGTCACGCTGCTGATCGACAATTCGGGCTCGATGCGCGGGCGGCCGATCTCGATCGCGGCGATCAGCGCCGACATCCTCGCGCGCACGCTCGAGCGCTGCGGCGTCAAGACCGAGATCCTCGGCTTCACCACGCGCGCCTGGAAGGGCGGGCAAAGCCGCGAGACCTGGCTCGCCGCGGGGCGCCCGCCGCAGCCGGGGCGGCTCAACGACGTGCGCCACATCGTCTACAAGAAGGCCGACGAGCCGTGGCGCCGCGCGCGCCCATCGCTCGGGCTGATGATGCGCGAGGGTCTGCTCAAGGAGAATATCGACGGTGAGGCGCTGCTCTGGGCGCATTCGCGGCTAATCGCGCGGCCCGAGGAGCGCAAGATCCTGATGGTCATCTCGGACGGCGCGCCGGTCGACGATTCGACGCTGTCGGTCAACTCGGGGTCGTATCTCGAGCGCCATCTGCGCCAGGTGATCGGCTGGATCGAGTCGAAATCGCCGGTCGAGCTGGCGGCGATCGGGATCGGGCACGACGTGACGCGCTATTATGCGCGCGCAGTGACGATCATGGATGCCGAGCAGTTGGGCGGGACGATCATCGAGCAGTTGGCGGCGCTGTTCGATACGCCTTGATCCCGCCCGATTTGGCACGGACACCCGGGCATCCAGACGCCGATCGCGATCCCGCTCGTATCGCAGGCGTTTGACCATAGGGAGTTTTGGATGATCCGTGCCGGACAGCGCTATCGCAACCGCAAGGTCGCCCGCGGCGCAAGCGTCATCGCGCTTGCCATCCTTGCGATCGGCGCTGGGGCACCTGAAACCAGCCTCGATGCCGCCTTCACCGGACGATGGCGGATCGACACCATGTCGATCACCGGTGATGTCAAACCGAGCGTCTTTCGGGTGGGGACAGGGGTCTTCAAGCGCGACGACAACGCCCCTGTGAAAGCCGATCGCCAACCCCATCCCATCCCCAGCGATGGCTATGTGGACGAGCAGTCGATCACGATCGAGAACGATCACGTCGTCAAGGAGATCGACAAGATCCGCGGGAAGCTTGCGTATACGGTCGCCTATGTCGTTTCGCCTGATGGCAATACGCTGACGTGGCACGTCGCGAGCTACACCAACCCGAGCGGCCAGGCCGTTACGGGTGAAACGGTGCAGCGCCGTGTCGGGGCACCGGTTAAAGATGCGCATCTGCTGTCTGGCACATGGGTGCGCGTCAGCATTACGTCCGATTCAAAGAACGATACGATCCTCAAGCTAGACGGCAAGCGCTTCAGTTCGCGGACCGACACCGGAAGCGGTTTCGACGCCATCATCGGTGGCCCGCCGGTCAAGTTCGACGGCGATAACTCGGGCGTCCGCGCGCAAATCACCAGACCGCGGCCCGACCTGATTGTCGAGACCGATCTGTCGGTCCGCGGCACCGTCGACGACGTGTTCTCGATGCAGATGATGCCCGACAAGCGGACGATTCACGCGACCGGCGTATACGGCCCTGAGAAACGCTCGACGAGCTTCTACATGCACAAGCAGGGCGGATGACCGTAACCCAACCCGCCGCCGGCTTCATCGGCCCGGTCAAACGCTCGGTGACGATCGCGGGCCATGCCACGTCGATCAGTCTCGAGCCCGTATTCTGGCACGTCCTTGAAGCCGCGGCGGCGCGGCGCGGGCTGCCGCTCAATGCGCTCATCGCGCAGATCGACGCGCTGCGGATCGTTGCCGAGGATCCGCCCAACCTGGCAAGCGCGCTGCGAAGCTGGATCCTTTCCGACCTCCAAGCAATCACTAGTGATACTCATTCGCAACAAGGTTGACAGTGCGAGTGACTCGCAATAGCGGTGTTCCCACAAGGGGAAACCGCTTTGACACCTTCTGCCGTCCGTAAGCCCGTCTATCTCGCTCTCTCGTGCGTCGGCGCGTTCGCTAGCCATCCGGCGTTCGCCGAGGATGCGCCGCCCGCCGCGGCGAACGACATGGATCCCGACGCCAAGCTCGACATCGTCGTCCAGGGCCAGCGCCGCACCGACCCCAAGCAAGTCGCGCCGCTGCTCGACACGCCGAAATCGATCCTCGTGCTCAACAAGGACACGATCGCGCAGACCGGATCGAACAGCCTCGCCGATGCGCTGCGCACCGTCCCCGGCATCACCTTCGGCGCGGCCGAGGGCGGCAACCCGATCGGCGACCGCCCGTTCATCCGCGGGTTCGACAGCCAGGGCAGCCTCTACGTCGACGGCGTGCGCGATCTCGCCTCGCAGAGCCGCGAAGTGTTCGCGGTCGATTCGGTGCAGATCGTGCGCGGCTCGGACTCGACGCTCGGCGGCCGCGGGAGCGCCGGCGGCACGATCAACATCCTCTCGAAGCTCCCACAAGCGAGCAGCTTCGGATCGGCGAGCGTCTCGTACGGCAATGCCGATTACAAGCGCGTCACCGCCGATGTGAACCTGCGCGTCAGCGACACCGCGGCGTTCCGGATCGAGGGCGTGTGGCACGACCAGAACGTCGCCGGGCGCGACGCGGTCTCCGCGCGGCGCTGGGGCATCGCGCCGAGCGTCACCTTCGGGTTCGGCACGCCGACGCGGCTGACAGTCGGCTTCTACCGGCTCGAGAGCCATGAGCTCCCCGACAGCGGTATTCCCTATCTCAACGTCTGCACGGCCACCAATTGCGCGCTGCCCGCGGGCACTGTCTTCACGACGCCCGCGATCGGCACCGTCACGACGCGCGGCGGCCAGACCGGTACGATCTCGCGCAACACCTTCTACGGTCTCAAGAACCGCGACTTCCGCGATGCGACGACCAACCAGGCGACGCTGCGGGTCGAGCATGACTTCGGCGGCGGGATCACGCTGCGCAACACCGCGCGCTTCAACCATGACACGCAGGCCTATATCTTCCTGCTGCCCGACGACAGCACGGGCAACGTCTTCGGCACGACGACGACCAACACTGGCGGCAATCTGACGAGCGGCGGCTATGTCTGGCGGCGCGCGAATACGCGCTATGGCTATAGCAAGGCGCTGATCAACCAGACCGATCTCAGCGGCAGCTTCACGACCGGCAGCATCAAGCACAGCTTCGCGGTCGGCACCGAGCTCGCGTGGGAGAAGACGCGGCGCGGCACCTATGTCGTCGCCTCGGGCTCGACGCTGACGCCGCGCTGCACGACCGCGACGCTCGCCCGCTATTATTGCACGAGCCTGTTCAACCCCAACCCCAACGACCCCTTCGTCAACTACACCAGCGACACGTCGAGCGTGCAGACGCCGATCGTTCGCGGCGCGAGCAACACCGAGACGCAGAACGACGCGCAGACGATCGCGCTCTATGGCTTCGACTCGATCACGCTGCTCCCGCAACTGATCCTCAATGTCGGTGCGCGCTTCGATCGCTTCAAATCGACCGTGACGCTGCCCTTCGCGGTCGGCGCGGTGCCGCTGCGCGTGTCGCGCACCGACGAACTGTTCAACTGGCAGGCCGGCCTCGTGTTCAAGCCGACCAAGGAAACCAGCCTCTACGCCAGCTACGCCACCGCCGCGACGCCGCCCAACAGCCTGCTCGGCGAGGGTCGCGAGGACAATGCGCTGCCGACGACGGTTGCCACGCTTTCGGTGCTCGACTCGCTCAAGGTGCAGAAGACCAAGTCGTACGAGCTCGGCGCGAAGGCGAGCGTGTTCCACGAAAAGCTCGCGCTCGCAGCAGCCGTGTTCCAGACCGACATCCAGAACGCGCGCGTCACCGCCGATGGCGGCAGCGTCGCCTTTATCGGCCGCACGCGGATCCGCGGGCTCGAGCTCACCGCATCGGGCGCGGTGCTGCCGGGATGGACGGTGTTCGGCGGTTACACCTATCTCGATGCCAAGGTGGTCGATGGCGGTCGGAGCGCGCTTGCCGTGGCGGCGAATGGCGCTGCGCCGGCGACCACGGTCTATGTCGCCTCGGCCAATACCGGTCGGCAAGTGCCGCAGATCGCGAAACACAGCTTCACCGCGACGACCAATTACGAAGTCACCAAGCGCTTCCAGCTCGGCGGCAGCGCGATCTACTCGAGCCGCATCTATGGCGGCTATGCCGACAATCGCAGCGCGACGCAGACCGCGGCGGGCGTGGTGACGGTCGCCCCCGCGACGGTCCAGTTCGCGCGCGGCGTCCCCGCCTATTGGCGCTTCGATGCCCGCGCGAGCTATCAGCTGACGCCGAACCTCCAGCTCTCGGTCAACGCGCAGAACCTGACCGACAAGGTCTATTTCAACCAGACCTATACCAACCATTACGCGTCGATCGCCCCCGGGCGCACCGTGTTCGGCACGCTCACGGCAAAGTTCTGATGGAGGATGTCACGGCGCTGTCGCGCGACGAGATCGCCGCGCGGCTGGCGGCACCACCGGCGGAGCGCGCGGCGTTCATCCGCGCCTGTGCCGAGGCAGGCGAGGCCGAGGCGCAGGCGGTGTTCGGACAGATGCTGCTCGACGGGATCGACGTCGCCACGGATCCGCGCGCCGCGCTCGGCTGGTTCACGCGCGCGGCAGCGCAGCATCACCTGATGGCGATCAACATGGTCGGGCGGTGCTACGATCTCGGCTGGGGCACGCCGCCCGACAAGCGCCGCGCGGCGGATTGCTACCGCATCGCGGCCGAGCGTGGGCTCGACTGGGGGATGTACAATTACGCCACCCTGCTCGCGCTCGGCGACGGCGTGGCCGAGGACAGGCCGGCGGCGCTGGCGTGGTTCCGCAAGGCAGCGGCGCTCGGCAGAAATTTGGCAGGGGCCAAGGCGATTAACTTCGTCGGCAGCTTCCACGAGGATGGCTGGGTGGTCGAGCGCGACATGGCAGCGGCAGCGCTCTGTTATGCCCGCGCGGCGCAGGGCGGCGATTTTCGTGGGTGCTTCAACCATGCGCGGATGCTCGGCGCAGCGGGGCGGATCGAAGATGCGATCGGCTGGCTCAAGCGCGCCGGCGCGAGCGCGACGCCGGCGTTCGTCGAGAAAGCCGCGGCGTGGCTTGCGGCCTCCGACATCGGTGCCTTCCGCGTGCGCGGCGTCCAGGCGATCCGGGGGGCCGCATGCTGACGGTCATCCCGGATCTGCTCGACGCAGCGCAGGTCGCCACGCTCCGCGCGATGATCGATGCGGGCGACTGGATCGACGGCAACGCCACGTCGGGGCACCAGTCCGCGCTCGCCAAGCACAATGCGCAACTGCCCGAGGATTCGCAGGCTGCGCGCGCTGGTGGGGCGATCGTGCTCGATGCGCTCGCCGCCTCGCCACTGTTCGTGGCGGCGGCGCTTCCGCTCAAGGTGTTTCCGCCGCTGTTCAACCGCTACGCAGCCGGTGACGGGTTCGGCGCGCATGTCGACAGCGCGATCCGCATCCGCCGCGGCAGCGACTATCGCATCCGCAGCGATCTGTCGGCGACGCTCTTCCTCGCCGATCCCGACAGCTATGTCGGCGGCGAGCTCGTCATCCAGACGCAGTTCGGCGAGCAAAGCGTCAAGCTGCCCGCGGGTCAGTTGGTGCTCTATCCGGCGTCGAGCCTGCACCACGTCGCGCCGGTGACGCGCGGCGTGCGCGTCGCATCCTTTTTCTGGATCCAGTCGATGGTCCGCGACACTGATTCGCGCGCGATGCTGTTCGAGCTCGACACCGCGATCCAGTCGCTCGGCGCGCGTGTCGGGCAGGGGGATGCCGAGATCGTCCGGCTGACCGGCGTTTATCACAATTTGTTGCGCCGCTGGGCGGAGGTTTGAGTGAGCAAGATCGGAATGCGCAACGCCTGGTTCCAGGTGCACAAATGGATCGGCTTGATCCTGGCGGTGGCGATCATCCCGCTGTCGGTGACCGGTGCCGCCCTGGTGTGGGACGATGCGCTCGACCATGCGCTCAACCCGCAGCGCTACGCGACGAGCGGCGACGGGCTGCAGCCGATGCAGCGCTATGTCGCAGCGGCGCGCGGCCTGCTCGCGCCGGGCGACCGGATCGCCTCGGTCGCGCTCCCATCCGCGCCGGGTGAGCCCGTCATCGTGGTGGCGAGCACCGCGTCGACCGCCAAGCGTACCGCCGCCCCGCCGCCCCGCAAGACCGTCTGGATCGATCCGGCGACCGCGCATGTGCTCGACAGCGCGGGTAGCGGCGGCGGGCTGATCCGCACCTTCCACATGATCCACGGATCGCTGCTGATTCCCGGCGTCGGGCGGCAAGTGGTCGGCTGGATCGGGGTGGCGATGCTGTTGTCGAGCGTGTCGGGGCTGTGGCTGTGGTGGCCGACCGTCGGGCGCTGGGCGCGTGGGCTTCGCTGGCGGCGGCATCGCAACACCGATACCAATCTGCATCACCTGCTCGGCTTCTGGATCGCGCTGCCGCTGTTCGTGCTGTCGCTGACGGGGGCTTGGATCTCGTTCCCGCAAGTGTTCGGCGGCGCGCAGGGTGGGGCGGGCGGCAAGCCCGGTGCGCGGGCGGGTGGCCAGCGGCCGCTGCCGCTTGCGACGCCCAAGCTCGCACTCGACGCGGTGATCGCGCGCGGCAATGCCGTGTCGCCGGGTGCCATCACCAAGGTCGATTGGCCGACCGATCAAAAGCCGTCGTGGACGCTCGGCATCGCGCACGATGCCCGCGCCGTGACGGTCGCCGACGGCGATGGTGCCGCAAAGGTCGTGCCCGAGCCACGCGAACAACTCGCGCGGACGATGCGGCGGATCCACGACGGCACCCGGATGGGGATCGTCTGGCAGATCGTGATCTTCCTCGGCGGGCTGTTGCCCGCGATCCTCGCGGTTACCGGGATCATCATGTGGTGGCGGTCGCGCGGCTGGCGCGCGCAGCTCAAGGCGCGCCAGCGCGCCCGAGGTGAAGCTGTTGTCCTAAGCTGATCTGGCTGGCCTACTTCTTAACCGTCACCCCGGGCCCGTCCCGGGGTCCACCGTGCCGCATGAACTGCCGAGGCAGGGCGCGCATCCCGGTGGACCCCGGAACAGGTCCGGGGTGACGGTTGTGGAGGGCTGCTACCGGCCCAGCAGAACGCGCGCCTGGCCCGCAATCTGCGCGAGCATCGCGGCGTTGGGCGCCGGCGCGAGCCGCGCGCGATCGATCACCGCCTTGAACTGCGCGACGCGGCCGGCATTCTCCGCCAGCCAGCCTTCGACCAGCGCCTGCGGATCGCTCCCGTTCCCGTTCGCGCCGCGACCGAGGAACTCGAGCCGCAGCTGCTGGAAATCGCGCGCCAGCCCTGCGATCAGCAACCGCTCCCACGGGTCGCTCGAGGCGATCCGCGCGGCATTGGCCTGCGCCCAGTCGAGACCCAGCGCTTGCCCCAGCCGCGTGAACGCGCGCGTCAGCACCGCCTCGTCGATCCCGAGCCGCTCGCCGAGATCGGCCAGCCCGACCGCGCCATCGAGCTCGAACAGCCGCACGACCTTCTGCACCAATTTGCCCGGCGCGCCTGCGGTCTCGAGCGTCGCGGCGATCCGCGCGCTCTGCGCACTCGCTTCCTCGAGCAGCAGCGCCTTGGTCTGCTTGTCGAGTTCGCGAATGCCCTTCGACAGCCGCGCGAGCACGTCACCCGGACGACTGCCGCCGCGCGTGACGCGCAACAGATCGGCGATCTGCGAGCGCGTCGCCACCGCGACCTCGTCGAACAGCGCGATCCGCGCCGCTTCGGGCATCTCGGCGGTCTCGATCTCGCGCCACAATTCGGGCAGGTCGAACAGCCGTTCGGCGACGACGAAGTTCGCCGCGATGTCGCTCATCGCCGCGCCCTCTTCCTCGGCGAGCTCGAAGGGATAGAGCACGCCCATCCGGTTGACGATCCGGTTGGCAAGCTTGGTCGCGATGATCTCGCCGCGGAGGCGATGCTGGTCGATTGCGCTCGCGAACTTCTTGCGCATCGCCGGCGGGAAGGCGGCGTGGAGATCGGGCAGGAGTTCGGCATCCGCCCCCAGATCCGACCGCTCGATCGCGGCCTGCAGCGCGAGCTTGGCGGTTGCCAGCAGCACGGCGAGCTCGGGCCGCGTCAGCCCGCGCCCTTCGGCCGAGCGGCGCAGCAGATCGTCATTGCCCGCCAGCCCTTCGACGACGCGGTCGAGCGAACCGCTCGCCTCGAAGATCTCGATCAGCCGGACATAGCTTGGCACGTCGCGCGCGCCGTCAGCCTCGGCGATCGACAAAGCGAGCGTCTGCAGGCGATTGTCCTCGAGCACGATGTGCGCGACGTCGTCGGTCATGCTGGCGAGGAAGGTGTTGCGCTTCTCGTAGCCGAGCCGGCCTTCGATCATCTCGCGGTTGAGCGCGATCTTGATGTTGACCTCGTTATCCGAGCAATCGACGCCGGCCGAATTGTCGATGAAGTCGGTGTTGATCCGCCCGCCACGCGCCGAAAAGGCGATGCGCGCGGCCTGCGTGACGCCCAGGTTCGCGCCTTCGCCGATCGCGGTGGCGCGCAGATCCTCGGCGTCGACGCGCAAGCGGTCGTTCGCCGGATCGCCGACCGCGATGTTGTTCTCGGCGCGCGCCTTCACATAGGTGCCGATGCCGCCGAACCAGATCAGGTCGACCGGGGCCTTGAGAATCAGCGAAATCAGCGCACCGGGCTCGATCTCGCTCGCCTCGATACCGAGCGCGGCGCGGATCTGCTTCGACAGCTTGATCACCTTGTCGGTGCGCGCGAACACGCCGCCGCCCTTCGAGATGACCGACGTGTCGTAATCCGCCCACGACGAGCGGGGGAGGGCGAACATGCGCGCTCGCTCGGCCCAGCTTGCCGCGGGATCGGGATCGGGGTCGAGGAAGATGTGGCGATGGTCGAACGCCGCGACGATCTTGAGCGTCTGGCTGAGCAACATGCCGTTGCCGAACACGTCGCCCGACATGTCGCCGCACCCGACGACGCGGATCGGTTGCGTCTGCACGTCGACCCCGCGCTCGGCGAAGTGGCGCTGGACGCTGACCCAAGCGCCCTTGGCAGTGATCCCCATCGCCTTGTGATCGTAGCCGACCGATCCACCACTCGCGAACGCATCGCCGAGCCAGAAATTATGCTCGAGCGCGATCGCATTGGCGACGTCGGAGAAGGTCGCGGTGCCCTTGTCGGCGGCGACGACGAAATAGGGATCGTCGCCGTCATGGATCACGACGTCGGCGGGGTGCACCACCGCGCCCTCGACGATATTGTCGGTGATCGACAGCAGCGTGCGAATGAACACGCGGTAGCTCTCGGTCCCCTCGGCGAGCCACGCATCGCGGTTCGACGCCGACGGGAGCTGCTTGGGGTAGAAGCCGCCCTTCGCGCCGGTCGGCACGATCACGGCGTTCTTGACGCGCTGCGCCTTCATCAGCCCGAGAATTTCCGTCCTGAAATCGTCGCGCCGGTCGGACCAGCGCAGGCCCCCGCGCGCGACTGGGCCGGCGCGCAAATGGATGCCCTCGACGCGCGGTGAATAGACCCAGATCTCGCGCCACGGCACGGGGGCGGGGAGGCCGGGGATGAGGTGGCTGTCGAGCTTGAACGCGAGCGCGATCTGCCCGGCTGAGGCAAACGCGTTCGTGCGCAGCGTCGCTGCGATCACGCTGCGCAAGCTGCGCAGGATGCGATCGTCGTCGATCGCCGAGACCGCGTCGAGCCCGGTGTCGATCGCCGCATCGGCGGCCTCGACGCCTGAGCGCGCGCGCGCCGGATCGTGCGCAGCGGCGAAACGCTCGATCAGCGCCGCGGCGACCTTCGGCGCACGCCGCAGCGCATCGACCACGGTGACGAGACCATAGGTCAGCCCGGCCTGGCGCAGATAGCGGAACCACGCGCGGAACAGCAGCACCGACGCCGGCGCCATCGCGGCATCGACGATCAGCCGGTTGAACGCGTCATTCTCCGCCTTGCCCTCGAGCACCGCCTGGATCGCATCCTCGAGCACCGTCGTATCGGCCGAAAGCCGCACGCCCGCCGCCTCGACGAGGAATTCATGCACGAAGCCCTGCTCGTCATCGGCAAGCGCGGTCGGCAGTTCCTCGATCACGCGGAAGCCGAAATTCTCGAGCACCGGGACCGCGTCGGACAGTGCCAGCGCGCCGCCCTGGCGGTAGATCTTCAACCGCGCCGCGCCGTGTGCGTCGCGGTACATCCGCACCGACCGGTCCTCGGCGTTCTCGAGCCGCGCGAGGCGGATGATGTCCTGCGCGGCTTCCTCGGCGGTGTTGGCGGCGCGATAGCCCGCCGGGAAGGTGGTTGCATGGCGCAACGCAAGCCGCGTGGCGCGCGCCGGCTCGACCAAATCGGCAAGCGCAGCCTCAACCGCAGGCACCCAGCCGCGCACCATCCGCGCGATCCGCGCATCGAGCGTCGCCGTATCGGGCATCACCCCGCCGCCGCGCACGTCGATCGTGAAACGGATGAGCGCGGTGACGTCGTCCATCGCGATCGCCCAGTTGAGCAGCCCGCCATGCGCCGCCTCGACCAGCATGTCCCCGATCGCGATGCGCCGCGCGGTGGTCAGGTCGTCGCGCGGCAGCCAGACGAAGGCGAACAGATGCCGCCCGAGCACGCTGCGCACCAGGACCAATTTCGGCCGCGGGCGGTCCGCCAGCGACATCGCGGTGAGCGCGACCTCTTCGAGCGCTTCGGGGGTGAAGGCGGTGATAAGATCATGCGGCAGCGCGGCGAGCGCGTGCGTCAGCGCCTTGCCGGTATGCCCCTTGGGATCGAAGCCGAACTTCTGCTCGAGCGCGGCCAGATGCTTGCGCAGCACGGGCACATCCTGCGGCGCGGCGTTGAGCGCGCTGCTGGTCCACAGCCCGGCATGGATCGAAACGCCCACGATCTTCTTCTTCTCGCGCACCGGCACGACGGCAAGATCGAGCGGGAGATGGCGATGGACGCTCGAGATGAGATTGGACTTGAGCAGCAGCGGCGCCTCGCCACCCTTTTCGAACCACTGGATCGCGAGTGTGCGCGATGCTTCGGCAAGCATCGGCACCGGCTGCGGATTGCGCGCGAGGCCGAGCGTCGTCTCGGTCGTGCCGCGCCACAGTTCGTGGCCAAGCAAGGTGAAGTTGCGATCGAGCAACCAGGCGAGCATCTCGGCGCCTTCGCCCGCCGGGAGCGTCGCGATGTCGGCTGCCATCGCGTCCTGCAGCGCCTGCCAGTCCTGCACCGCGGCGCGGACATCGGCGAGATTGCGCTCGAGCTCGGCCACCAGATCGCGCCGCTCGCGCGCATCGGCGCGTTCGAGCTCGATATAGATCATCGATTCGGCAGGCCCCGAATCGTCGACGTCGACCAACTGGCCGTCGGCGTCGCGAATCACACCGAGCACGGGGTGGATGATCCGGTCGATCGAAATGTCGTGCGCCCCGATCGTCGCGGCGATCGAATCGACGAGGAAGGGCATGTCGTCATTGACGATCGCCAGCCGCATCCGGCGGCGCGGGTCGGTACCGGGCAGCGGCTCGAGCGCGATCCTGGCGGTGCCGGGACTGCGCCGCTCGGCAGTCGCGGCGACGAACGCGGCAGCGTCGATTCGCTCGGTCTTGCCGAACCCCTGTATTTCGCCCGGAAGAGCACCCTTGGTCAGTCGGGCAGCAAGCGCGTCCGACAGCGATTTCAGCGTGGTTTTAGCCATGCGGGCCCCTATGCGCCCGACGCTGCGCGACCTCAAGACTTGTGGCGGTGCACAATTTTTCGAGGTCGTGCCGCGCGGTGCGCGCGTCAGACCGCGCTGCGCATCGCTCGCTCGGTCAGCGCCGTGTCGTCTCCAAGCGTCGCGACGATGTCGAGCATTCCGCCATCGTTGGCGCGCGCCAGCAACACGACATAGGCGCCGCGCTCGAGCGGGGTTTCGATCGCCACGCTGGCGAGCGTCGGGCGCGAGGCGAGCAAGCCCGCGCTGCTCGCGCGCGGTTTGGCGACGGGCGTCCTTGCGGCGCGTTCGGCTTTGACGATCCCCTTGATGCCACCCTCGAAGCCTTCGAGGAAATCGCCGAGCTGTCCGGTCGCGACGTCGATCCGGCGCGCGTAGGACAGCACCGCGGCATATTCGGTCAACCGCGTCTTGTCGTAATCGGACCCGAAGACGAGCTTGACCACTGGCGTCATAGGCGCGCGGAGCTGGACGACGATCCCGGCCGATTCGAGCAACGCGCGGTAGCTCTGCGGATCGGCATCGGCGGCGGCGGCGAAATCATGCGCCCGCCCGAGCGCACGATAGAGCGTCGCGCGGCCACGGACGTCTGCAGCGCGCACCGCGGCAGCGGTTTGCTGCGCAAGCATCAACTGATCGGCGAGATTGCCGCTGGTAGCCGCGGCGGCCGCATCATCGATGTCATCGGCTTCCGCCGAATCGAATCCAGCACTCGGCCCATCGGCCCAGATCGGTGCTGCCGGCGGCGCCATCGGCGCACTGCTGACCGCCGCTGCGATTTCGGCGTGAAGCTTGGCCTGCGTCTCGGCGTCGACCAGCTCCTTCCAGTTGATCACGCCATAGATGAAGTCGATCGATTCGTCGTCCGACGAGAAGGGCATCAAGATGCCGCGATACAGCGTGTTGTGGCCACGCACGCCGACGAATTCGGCCTCGAAGCCGATCGGCGAGCGATTCGCGATGATCTGCAGATAATGGTCGGTCAGCCGCGACAGCAGCGAGCGGCTGGGCACTTGCGAGATGTGCGTCACCGACGAATCGAGGCTGCACTCCTCGCGCAGCGCGCGGCCGAGATAGGCGATCGCCGGGTTTTCGATCCCGAGCGAGAAATCGAGCAGGACGCTGTGCGGGCCGAAATCGGCGATATTGGCGGGATCGAGATCCTCGATCGAGGGATAGGCGCGACCGCCAAGCAGCGACACCCAATGGTTATAGGCGCGAACGTGCATGCGGCGCTCGTCGGTGCCGACGTCGATCTGTGTCTCGGCAACGCCGTTTCCCGCGCTGTCGACGGGCGTGTCGTCGATCTCGTCGCCCTCGACTTCGCTGTCGAAGCGACCGTCCCCGAATCCGCGAACACTGTCCATTGCACAACCGTCCTATTTGGCCCGCCCCGCCGATCGGGCGACTGTCCTAACCGGCTTGTGCACCGCGCGTGGTAAACGCGGAGTAAAGCCTCGCTTTTTTGCGCGCCATCGCGCCTGGCGCGGCGAAGCGGCTTGTCAGCACGAAAACCACCTGTTAAGCGCCCGCCCTCGCACCCGTTCACCCGAACGGCGCGACGCCGCTTTAGCTCAGTTGGTAGAGCATCGCATTCGTAATGCGGGGGTCACAGGTTCGAGTCCTGTAAGCGGCACCATAGCCTTCCAAGGGCTTGAATACCTTCAGAAACCCCAGAAATGCGTGACTTCGGTGTCCCATCGCGTACATAGCGAGGGTACAAAGTCGCCGATGGGGATCACAGTGCAGCATATCCTCAAACACGGTACCGGGCGCGTAAGCTTCCGGCGTGCCTACCCTGCCGCGCTCCGCCCATACATTGCCGGGGAGCCTGTGCAGCTAAAGGTTTCGCTCGGGATGGAAGGGTCACCGGGTTTCCTTTCTCGCTATGAGGAGGCCGCGGGTCAGTACCGCGATACGGTGGCGATGGCGCAGCGCAAGGCATCGGGGGCTTTCGATCCACTCGACTCCGCGACGATCGCCTATTTAGCCGAAACCTTCCGGGTCCAGCTCCTACAGGCTGATGATGATGCCCGATGGGATACGGAGGAGCGCGAGCTTTACCGTAGTGTCACACAGGACCTTGAGCGCCAGGGCGTGCCTGTTGTGGCGACGTGGAGGGGCCGCGAGGCGCAGCGGTTTGCCGATAAGGCCCGGGCTCGCCTTGCGGAGACCTTGCCGCTCTATCGGGGGCTGAGGGGCGCTGGGGACCTCGACGGCATCATGGTGGTCTGGATGGAGGATGCGCTCGACTTGATCGAGGGGCTGGGGCTGGCTGTCGCGCCCGATGCCCTCGCGCCCTTCAAGCTGTTGTGCAGGGCTTTGAACGATGCGGCCATCTCGGCAGGCGATGCCATGCTGAGGCGCTTGGAGGGCCTTGAGGTCCCTACGCCCGAGGTCCCCCCGGCGCTGGTAGTTCGTCCCGAGCCGGTCCCCGTGGCCGAAGTGGTGCCGACTGTTCCGTTGCTCGCGACCTTTGACAGCTACGCCAAGGCTCAGGGAATGACGCCGGGGGTGCGCGATGAATGGCGGAACTACGTGAGGCTCCTTATCGAGTTTCTCGGGCACGATGACGCGGCGAAGCTAACGGCCACCGATCTGATGGGGTGGCGCGATAAGCTGCTGACTGAGCCGTCGCGCCATGGGGCCGTTCGGAAGCCTATCACCGTCCGAGACAAGTATATCGTCTCCGTAAAGGCGATGCTCGCGTGGGCGGTGGAGGAGCGCAAGCTTCCCGAGAATGTAGCTATCGGCGTGAAGGTTCGGGTACCCCGTGAGGCCAAGCTCAGGGAGTCCGCGTTCACCCCAGAGGAGGCCCGGGCAATCCTTGCGGCGACCTTGGCCCCGGCCGGTTCGCGAATGGCCCCCGGTCACGCTCTGGCGAGGAGGTGGATACCGTGGCTGTGTGCCTACAGCGGCGCTCGGGTGAACGAAATCAGCCAGCTTCGCAAAGAGGATGTGCAGTCGGTCGATGGCGTGTGGGTCCTGCGGATCACACCGGAAGCGGGTACTGTGAAGAGCAAGGCCGCAAGGCTTGTCCCATTGCACTCCCACATCATCGAACAAGGGTTCCTGTCGGTGGTCCATCGGCGGGCCGAGGGGCCGCTCTTCTTTGATCGGTCGCGAACACGGGTTCAGTCGGAGAGCAATCGTCACTTCAAAAAGGTCGGCGAGCGTCTCGCGGCGTGGGTGCGGGCCGATGTAGGCATTACCGATCCGAGCCTCCAGCCTAACCATGGCTGGCGCCACCTATTCAAGGCCCTGTCCTATGAGGCTGGCATAGAGGAGCGGATGGCTGACGCAATACAGGGGCACGCCCCGACCACTACCGGAAGGTCCTACGGCGGGCCCTCAGTCGTCGCAAAGGCCGAGGCGATCGAAAAGCTTCCGCGGTTCGTTGTAGCTGGTAGTTGATCTACAGTTGGCAACTTTCGCTGATTGAGGAATTACTATTTAATTCCGCGGTTTGTATTGCATTGCACCTGAAATAGACTAATCAGGCTTGGCCGATGGGGTCCGGGGGGGGTAGCATGATGAATATCCACTTGAGTGATGGCGAAGCTGCGGACATGGGCGAAGGGTCGTTCGTCGTCATGCAACGCGACGAGTACGGGAAGGCGCAATCGGTGTTCATTACCGCAGAGGATCGGGCGCGGATGGATGCCGTTGACCGGGGGCGGGGTGTGGCAGGCGCATAGGCCGTAGGGGCTCTGTAAGCCCTGTACAGCGCTTCGGGGCCTGTGGGGCGGCAGAGGTGCGGAAAGGGCCGCAAAGGCCTGTGGTGACTCTCAACGGAGTCTGGCGGGGCTATCCGCTGCTTGAGGCGATAAAATGCCCCCGAGGCAACCCGTATGGGGCCTTGGGGGCGATAGTTTGACTAGTGGAGGGAGCCTATCCTTATTTCACTTCCTCCACCGTCCACCCGGCTGCGACGGGCTTAGCGCGGGTCGATGGAGGCGCTGAGCGCTTACGCTGCGCATATCCGCAGCTGCGAGTCATTGGTAGACGGGGTGGGGCTTTGAACTCGCAAGCCGCGCAAGCGTGGGTCCGTGGAAGAGCGTACCATGCCGTTGTGCAAATACTGCGGACATAGCTTCCTAATATATTCGCTTCGATCTATCGTGGGCTATCTAAGGAGAGGATGAAGGATGGGCCTCTATAAGTTCATGCATTTTGCGGATCGGCCGAAAGTTGAGGCCGGTTCATTAAGGTTTGGCCGTATCCGTTATTATCAGCTCTTGGAAGCTATGACAGGCGACAGCCACATCGGGGACAGGGGTGAGGGCAAATCTACAAACTTCGTTCGTCCAATGACATTGAAATCCGATAGCCCTTCAGAGGTTATAGAGCGTCTTAGTGGAATTTTTAGCCTCGGCCCCAATTCAAGTGGAAATTCCATAACAATAACAGGGGGTCTTGAGATACAGCAGCAGGATGACGCCTATGTCTTCAGTATGGCGGAAGGTGATCTGCCTACTCTTGTTTCATCAATGTGCCATGAAGATCGGGCATCCTATGCCTATGATGGGTGCGTAGAGGTGATAGATAGGGCGCGTCTCGTGTCGTTGATACGCGGAACTAAAATTGCCGGTTTGAACGTCGCTGATCACTTCCATGTGGCTATTGATCGCGTGCATTATACAGATGCTGTCGGTGATCATATTTATCAGCCGTTGTTGCCGTCGGTATTCAGGAAGTCCACCACGTATAGTTATCAGTCAGAAGTCAGAATTGCACTACAGCCCAAAACAGGCCTGCATCCGGCCCTGGATAAGGATGCTCTTATTATTCAGGTCAATCCTGAGGGACTGTTTGTCACCCGCGATATTGATGTTTCAGCAGCCAGCCATGTGCCTAAAACTGAGGAAAATTTGGAAGAGGCGCTTGAAATATTGCGTAGCAACTCTTGGCCCGCTCGGTCGGACTGTACCCCGGAGGAGCGGTTGTTGATACGGAATGCTTACTGGGCCCTACGTCAGGCCGGAAAATTCCAAGACGATGAACTGGATAGGGCGTTCTTGGACGACATGCCACCATTTTTCCTGTTTAATCGCCTGTTCTTTGGACTTAAAGCGGCAAAGCTCCATCACGAGTCTTGATAGGGCATCAGGCTCTTTTTGTTTTCAGTGCGTTTTCATCGGAAGCGAGGCTGGAGGCGGAGTCCGAGTTGCCGGAAATTTGGGGCAGCGAACCCGTTAATCCCGAGCCCCGATTTTCTAGGCGATGGCGGTATAATACCAAGCCGGGGAGGGGACCCGCTGGAAAGGCATTGCCATTCATTCGACAGGGCGGCGGCAGCGGGCGATCGGGGGCGGTGGGATCGTGCGGTGCCGGTGGAGGCTGACTGGAAGTGGTCGGGGCTTGGCGGGACATTAGGGCGCCGTGGGGGCGTGTCGGTCCCGCATGGTAACATTAGGCCTGGTTGCCCAAAGGCGCTCAGTTGCCTCATCCCCGTCGACCTCACGATCGCGGAAGCCTGACTTGGCTAGCAATGGGAATTTATTCGTGTGGGGACGCACGATTAGCGATATAAAAATCCACGTTCAAGCCTCTGGGTTCCATGAAGGGTGCCCAATCTTTGAAAGTTCGAGTGCGTTACATCGCTAATCGATAGGGACTGTCTCGACCATCATCGTAGCCTTTTCGATGCGATACCACGAACTAATTCGTCTTGGTGATTTCTTAAATTGGAAGCAACCTCAGAAGCGAATCGTGCCATTGATCTATCGGAAAATTCCCATTCCGCGAGTACGTTGATGGCATGCAGTGGATGTTCTATTGATTCATTGGACTCTGCTGCGATACGCACGCATTTCAATCGTTCATAAGGAGTCAGCGGTCGCACCGGCATTCCCTTTTTGATCCGAGATAAAATTCGGTCGGCCTTGGAACGCGGCACCGCAAGATAATCCATCAAAAAAGATTCTTGTCGTCCCATTTCATCAACGGGAACAAAAGCATTCTCGTGAATCTCAAAAAATATGTATTCTCTATCGCGCAGAAAAATAGCAGCCGCTAAAGATCCTTCTTTTGATGCGCCCATCATGGATTCGTAAATTATAACGGGTCTGTATTTTTTAATGGTCGAATCAGCTCCTAGAAGAACTTTATGATCGTGCCCTTCTACGTCAATCTTTATAACAACATCACCGCGGAGTCGACTAGGTGGCGTTAAGTTCGACATTTCCATCAGCATATCGAGTCTATATCCAGCGACCATCGCTGATGAAGGAACTTTACTTATTGAAGCCCAAGGACCAGAGCTAACAAAATAAAGGACCCTATCTTTATCCGTAACTGCTGCCTGAGTGACGTACAAGTTTGGTAATTTATTTATATAGCGTCCGATCGACAGCTTTATACAATTCTCAGGATGCATCTCGAACGAAAAAACTCTGGTACCTAATTGAGCAACTGGTATTGAGACCGTACCAATATGAGCGCCAACATCAATAAGGTTTCCAGAACCCCTTAGTATTAATTGGATAACGTAAGCTACTACAGATGTGGGGCGCTCTTTATAAAGCCAATTTTCAAATGAATTACGTTTATTGTCAACTATCACGAAGAAGGGCGATCCCTTTCGGTCACGTAGCTCCAATTTTTCATACAATTCGGAAATATCAGGCGATTGTGATAATTTCGGCTTAGCTTTTAATAGATACATGGCTATCTATTACCCCTGTTGCCTACCATAAATGCTTAATTCCACCCCCGGTCATAATCTATGACAAGATCGTCCGGCGCGGCGAGCCCCTCAAATCGGAGGACCGATCTCACCATGTCGCGCAGCGGCGTACTATCGTGGCAACGGTACCTATTGGAAAGGCCATACATTCATGTGATCGGGGCCTAGGAGCTCCGGGAAATGGAGGGAACCGGCTGCCGCGAAAGAACGCCCGCTGCTGAAATGGAACCCATTATTTAAGAAGGCCGGAAATCTGAGCGAAGCGTGGCTGAAGGCGGGGTCCGAGCTAGCGCAAGATTGTTGCAGCGAACCCCGACAATCTGGATCGAGTTTCCACCAATTTCTCAGGTATAATACCCGCTGATAGACCGGAGTCCCTGGGGGCATTGCCATTCATCAAGTGCGGGTGGCGGGGGGCAGGCCATCGGTGGCGCTGGGGTCGTCAGGGCCGTGCGGTGCCGGTGAGTGCTGACGGGAAGCGGTCGGGGATTGGGGGACATTGCGAGCCATAGGGCTCTGTTGCCGTCCCTGCGGCGACATTAGCCCGCTTCGCTAGTCGATCCCTTCGACAATCCTTTCCTTACCAATATATGTGTGGTCTTTCCATGTGGGACCTGTGACAACCGCGTGGTTCAACAGGGAGATGATAAATGAAAATCTCAGTAATCGGTGCGTTAACGCTTTCGCTCATCGCCGCGCCGGCTTTCGCGCAAGGGACGGTCAACGTGCGGGGCCATGTAACTCGCGAAGGCGTCTATGTGCCGCCGAGTGTCCGCACTGCCCCGAACTCCACGACGACGGATAATTGGTCCTCCAAGCCAAATGTGAACCCATATACTGGCAAGGTCGGTACGGTTGATCCCTATGCGCCTAAGCCGCTTCCGAAGCCCAGGGGCTGGTAAGGGCGGAGCGGGGCTGAAGGCGTGGGGGCTCGGAAGGGCGTTATGACCCAGAGGCTCTAGCCCCGTCAGGCCGTCCGGTGCCGGTGGCCTTTGCTTGCAGCCCCCCCCCGGATAGACCCGATTGACGAGTCATACAAATCCGCCTAACGAACGTCAGAGGGATTTGTAGGGACCTAACGATGACCGAGCGGGCTGTGGCTTACTATCGCGTTTCAACGGCTCGGCAGGGTGCGTCCGGCCTTGGGCTCGATGCGCAGCGGGCCGCCGTTGAGGGCCTTTGTGCTGCTCGGGGATGGGAGCTAATCGCTCCACCATTCCAAGAGATTGAGAGCGGAAAGCGGGTGGACCGCCCTGAGTTGCTCAAGGCCTTGGACCGGGCGAAGCTCACAGGGGCCCGCCTGGTGATCGCAAAGCTAGACCGGCTGTCCCGCGATGCCGTGTTCCTGCTGACGTTGCAGAACAGCGGGGTCCGGTTCGTCGCGGCTGACATGCCCGATGCCAATGAGTTGACGGTCGGGATTATGGCGCTGGTGGCCCAGTCCGAGCGCAAGGCAATCTCTACGCGGACCCGTGAGGCCCTTTCGGCGGCTAAGGCCCGCGGGCAGCGGCTGGGCAACCCTAACGGCGCTGCGACCTTCAAGCGGGCCGGGAAGGGCAACACAGCGGCCCTGGAGGCCGTGACGGCCAACGCCACCGCACGGGCTGCTGAGATGGGCCCCACGGTGGAGCGGTTGCGGTCGGCGGGCGTCGTGTCGCTGGGGGGCATCGCTGCGGCCTTGAATGATGACGGCATACTGACGGCGCGGGGCGGGCGGTGGCACGCTTCGTCGGTGCGGAACCTGTTGGCGCGGATCGACGCTAAGAGCGGGGCGGCGGCGTGATCGTTCAGAAATATGCGGGCGTCGTCCGTCAGCTTTCGCGGACGCTTTCAGTGTGTTGTCGTGATAACTCACCTGTGGCACAATTCGATATACGAACACTGGTGCATTGCCCGAACGGAGGCCAAGAGGGACAGTCAGGCACCTTACGGTTTCTGAGGGGACCCTGCCGCCGATTTAGCGGGCGCACTGTGGGGGGCTTGTGATGGATCATGCATGGAAGCCGCAACGCCTAGCCGTGAAGTCCGTTCGGGAGCGTGAGAGCCTCCAGATGCGTGCGGGGCCGTTAGCGCCTCTCCACATCAATGCGCTGGCGGGGGCCATGCTGGGCGGCCAGGAAGTCCCGCCGATTAAAGTCGCACGCATCGGTAAGGCCCTCTTTGTTGTCGATGGTTTCCACCGGCTGGCGGCGGCCCGGAGCCTGGGGCGCGAAGGCATTGAGGCCCTTGTAGCCCCGATGGGTCTGGAGGCTGCTGAAGCCTTTGCGCGGGTGGCAAACGTGGGGCACGGGCGGAACTTGACGCGGCACGACAAGCAGAGGTCGTGGGAGAGTTACGTGAAGGCCGGGGCGCACCTGGACAGCTTGGGGGCCGTCAAGAGCAGCAGGGCAATCGCGGCGGAGCTTCGGGGGATGTACGGCCATGCGACCGTCATGCGGAAGCTTAGGGAGGCAGGCTTCGCGCCGAACCGGGCTCTTGATGCGGCGGAGGGGTCGAAGTGGAGCGGTCGGTACGACAACGATGATGGGGGGGAGGATATTGATGATCTGGCTGACGGGGCGACAGGGCCGCTAGATGCTGAGGGAGTCGTAGAGGCCCTTGGGCACTTGCAGGCCGTAGAGACGCTCTACTTCGGGTCTGGCGATTGGGGCCGGTCGGAGACGCTGGGGGCGGTTCGGAAGCTTCTGGGGCGCTTGGAGGCGAACGTGACCCCAGCAGTCCCCGAGGAGACGGAGATGGATATATGAGAATGAATAGATCGGTGCTTTGAGTGACCAGCTGAGACCCTGAGAAACCGACGGACTTCAGGGCTTTAAGGCTTACAGTCTGTCTCAATGAGACAGTAGGGGAGGATGGCTACCAAAGAGGTTGATCCGCCGCGTCGATAGGGTACAAAGGGGAGGTCAGAAACGAGCGAAACGGGACTCGAAAGTAACGCATTTCCGCCATTTCTGAAGGTAGAGGTCGCATCCTGTAAGCGGCACCAGTACATAAAGAGAACATGCTGGAAAACCGCAGAAATCTGCGGTATATTGCCTGTCGGCGGTCCCATGATTTCTCACTTTGTTCCGCTAAGGCCCGGCAAAAAGGGGCCACGAATCATGGGACCACGAACTTTGCAGAAGGCGTGGCCCCATGCTTACCGTGGTTCAGATCAAGGCACTCAAACCAGCAGAACGACCCTTCAAGGTCTCCGACTCAGACGGTCTTTACGTTCTGGTCCAGCCGTCCGGCGCGCTGCTCTGGCGTTTTCGCTACCGAAGCTCTGGTATTGAGCGCAAACTCTCGCTTGGCAGTTTCCCAGAGGTCTCGCTGGCCCAAGCCCGCCGCAAGCGCGACGAGGCCAAGGCAGAGCTTGAGGACGGTATCGATCCCGTCGAGGAGAAGCGTCAGTCTCGGCTGAAGGCCGAGCTAGCGGCACAGACCACCTTCGGCCTCGTGGCCGAGGAATATATCCAGAAGATGGAGCGCGAAGGCCGCTCGCCGGCCACCATCAAGAAAGCGCGCTGGTTCCTCGAGCTCCTTGCCGGCATTGCCAATCGTCCAATCGCATTGGTGACGCCACACGAGCTTCTCGACGTGCTCAAGCGGGTGGAGCGGCGTGGACATCACGAGACCGCGCTCAGGCTGCGATCGTTTGCGGGCCGGGTTTTTCGCTATGGTTTTGCCACGTTGCGGACCGAGCGTAATCCCGCTGACATTCTGCGGGGCGCGTTGACGGTCCCGAAGGTTAAGCATCACGCTGCCATCATCGAGCCGAAGAAAGTCGGCGAGCTGCTGCGAGCGATCGAGGACTATAGAGGGCGACCCGAAACCCTTCATGCGCTGAGGATTGCGCCGCATGTGTTTCTGCGCCCAGGCGAACTGCGGCAGGCCAAGTGGGATGAGATCGACTTCGCCGAGAAGGTCTGGCGGGTGCCTGCCGAGCGCATGAAGATGAAGCAGCCGCATGCCGTCCCGCTGTCCCGCCAGTCGCTGTTCATTCTCCAGGACCTGCGCTCGCTTGCCCGAACGAGCGAGTATCTGTTTCCGGCGCTCCACACGACGAAGCGGCCGCTTTCCGACAATACGCTGAACGTGGCGCTCCGGCGCCTGGGCTTTGAGAATGACGAGATGACCAGCCATGGGTTCCGGGCCATGGCCAGTACCTTGCTCAACGAGTCAGGGCTTTGGCATCCTGATGCTATCGAGCGCGCTCTCGCGCACGGTCAGAAGGACAGGGTGCGGGCCGCCTATCATCGCGGCGCTCATTGGGCAGAGCGCGTTCGCATGGCGCAATGGTGGTCGGATTATCTCGATCAGCTTCGCATTGGCGGAGAGGTCGTAAAGGGCAGATTTCGGAGCCGAGCATAAGGATGCGGCGGCATTACTAGCGGTGGTCTCACCTGGTACGGCAGCACGCGGTTTGCTGGAACGTCTTTTTGCGCAGCGTGACTGCGTAATTTCGTTGATTTGTGAACTGGATATTAGTTTATGAATCGTATATAATGCTTAGTATGGTTGAGCGTTTGACAGGAAAACTAAATCGGCTGCAGCGTTTGCCCGAGCAAGTACTGGTTGATGCCGCATGGCTAGAGCGCCACGGATACTCATCGTCGCTGCGTAGCCAATACGTTAAGTCGGGCTGGCTCACTCAAGTCGCTCCACGTGTCTATCGTCGTGTGCAGGAACCGTTGTCCTGGCAACAGGCTGTTATGTCGCTGCAGAGCTTCATGGGGTATCCGCTCACCGTCGGCGGGCGCACCGCTCTCGAAGAGCAGGGTTTTTCTCATTACCTCGGCGAGCGGCACGAAGTGCACCTCTACGGCCCCGCCAAGCCGCCTGGCTGGCTCGCAAAGTTGAAGCTTGAGGTGCGATTTGTCTGGCACAATGCAACAAAGCTGTTTCCGGAGGAGCCACTTGATCCATTCGAACCGGCGCCGCCTTCGGAGGACATCCTGCCCAGCAATTTCGTGATGGGCCCCCAAGGTTTGACTTGGCCATTGCGCATGTCGTCCCCTGAGCGTGCCTTTTTGGAACTGCTCGACGAGCTGCCTGATCATGAGAGTTTTCATCAAGTCGATGTGCTCGTGGAGGGGCTGGTCAATCTGAGCCCAACCAGATTGAAGCTGCTGCTAGGCCAGTGCCGCAGCGTGAAAGTGAAACGCCTGTTCTTTTTCTTCGCCGATCGCCACCGCCACGCTTGGCGCCGTCATGTCGATCCTACCGCGTTCGATCTGGGTGCCGGAAAGCGGGCTCTGGTACCGGGCGGTCGCTTGTCGAAAGACTATAATATCACGGTCCCGGAGGATCTGCTTGGCCCTGCTTGATGCCTATCGCCAGCAAGTCGCTTTGCTGGTTCGCGTCCTTCCTTTGGTCGCGAGCGAACCCGAGTTCGCATTGAAAGGCGGAACCGCGATCAACCTGTTCATTCGCGATTTGCCGCGGCTCTCGGTCGATATCGACCTGACCTACCTGCCCGTAACCGACCGGACTTCGTCGCTGCTTGCGATCAATGCTGCAATGTTGCGGATGGCAGGCCAGATCACTGCGGGGATCAAGGGTGCCAAGGTCACCCCGAGCCGGCTCCAACCGGATGATAAGATTACGAAGCTCGTGGTTCGCCATGAGCGCGTGCAGATCAAGATCGAAGTTACACCGGTTCTGCGCGGTGCGGTATACGCCGCCGAAATGCGGGCTGTGACGCCGCGGGTCGAGGAAGCCTTCGGCTTTGCCGAAATCCAGGTGACGTCGTTTGCCGATCTCTACGCTGGCAAGATCGTCGCGGCGCTCGATCGTCAGCACCCGCGCGACCTGTTCGACGTCCGCGATCTTCTCGCGAACGAAGGAATCGATGGTGCTTTGCGATCCGCCTTCCTCATCTACATTCTAAGTCACCCGCGTCCGATCGCGGAACTCCTCGCGCCGAGACGCCGCAACCTCGATGACGAATATGCCCGAGGTTTCGTAGGCATGACCGACGAAGCAGTGCCACTCGAAGCGCTAATCGAGACCAGGGAGGCTATCATCGCCGCCATGATCGGCGACATGCCGGATGCCCATCGTAGCTTCTTGCTAGGATTTAAACGGGGAGCTCCGGACTGGGCCGCAATTGGCATGGAGGAAGCGGCGCAGCTGCCGGCCGTACAATGGAAGATGCGCAATCTGGAGCAGCTTCCTGAGGAGAAGCGTCTTGGCTTGGCCAGTCGTCTGGAGATGGTCCTTTACCCCGACTGAAAGCAAGCGTGTGACGCGGGGTAGTCCGATTCGAGTATCGACAGGAACCCGCGCGGTGATTGCCAGAATATGGACCGCAATATACGGAAAAGCGCATTCCGTATCCTTATGCGCATTTCCGTATAAATTGCGGAGCGGGATCAGTAGAAACTAAATCGCCTGAGGGCGAACGACCTCGGCAGTCATTCAGTCCTGAGGTGCGAGAAAATACACGGGGACCAGCGGCAGCCGCCGTCGCGCTACATCGGCAAGTTTGTCGTAGGTCTCGACCCACAGACTGACAAAGCGCTGTGCATCGATCAGTGTGATCCGCCGGTTCTCTTGGTTGCGTGCGTATTGTTGCGCGTCCTTTGTGAACCCTGCCAGGCAGACATAGAGCCCGACGTCCCCGTTCGCGAGAGACGCGAGGAGTAGGGCAGGTTGGTCATGGGCGGGTTATATCCGTTACATATCGGAGCTTCTCAAGCGGCGGAGCGAGCCCGGTCGGCCGTTTGCGACGGAGCTGTTCATCCAAAGCCGATCCTCCCTCGCGTGCCCTTGTGATCGCATTCGCGCTTAAGTCGGGCGACGATCCCAACCGCATCGACGGAATCGACGTGTCGAAGCTGCCGCGCGACCACCGCGAAATCGCCAGGCGTGAGACCCGTCGCCTCGTGCAGCGCTGCCGGCGCGCTTTTTTGGAAGAAGCGTTCGAACGCAGCTGCGGCCTTGGTCGGCCCCAGCGGGCGCAGGTCGAGTTTGAACACGAAGCGGCGAAGCGCTGCCGGATCGAGACGATGCGCATGGTTGGTAGCGGCGACCACCGGGAGCGGATGATGATCGAGCCAGGTCAGCATTTCGTTGACCTGGCCCGCCTCCCAGCTGTGCGTCGCGGTGGTGCGATCGAACAACAGCGAGTCGACCTCGTCGAACAGCAGCACGCTACCACTCTCGCGCGCTTCGGCGAAGGCCGCTGCGATCGCCGCCTCGGTGCCGCCGACCCAGCGCGACAGCAGGTCCGACGCGCGCTTGATCTCAAGCGGGCGGTCGAGCGCTCGCGCAAGATGATGCGCAAGCGCGGTCTTGCCCGTTCCGGGGGGGCCGGTCAGCAGCAGCGACACGTCGCGCGCATCGGTCGCCGCGAGACGATCGATCAGTGGCCCGAGCGGCAGGTCGGTCTCGAATAGGTCGAGATCGAGCGTATGTTCGACCGTTGGCGGCAGTGCGCTGCCACGCAGTGCTCGTACCAGCGTTTCCGCCGATCGGGCGCCGCCGTCGGTCTCGCCCGCAAGTCGCGCGGATCGCGCCGCGATCCGCAGCACCGTCGCGGTTTCGGGCGCGGCGTCGAGCAGGTGATCGAGCGCGACGCTCGCCATCACACCTTCCTCTTCGACGATCCGCGACAGCATGCGCTGCGCGGCGCTGCGCGAGGGCAAGTCGAGCTTCAACACGTAGCTCATCCGGCGCAAGATCGCCGGGTCGACATTGTCGATCGCGTTGGTGGTCCACAGCACCGGCACGGGATTGGTCTCGAGCAGTCGATTGACGAAGATCTTGCTGCCCTGGCGCTTGGCGAAGAAATCCCCGCCGCTCGGGCGCGCATCACCGATCAGATCCTCCATCTCGTCGAACAGCAATACCGCGCCAGTGCGCCGCGACAACACGCGCTGCGCAAGCTGGAGCGCAGTGACACGATCCCAGCGATTGGGTTCTTCGCCATCCTCGTCCGCTTCGCCAACGCCGTGGAGCGCGAGCCCCGCTTCGGCGGCGAGCGTACGCGCCAGTTCGGTCTTGCCAGTGCCCGGCGGGCCGTGGATCAGGATATTGATCCCGGCCGCGCATTCCGCGACCGCGCCGCGAAGCAGCGACACGAGGAAGTCGACGTCGCGGACGTGTGCGAAATCCGCGCGTACCAGCCGCGTAGGCTGGCGCGCGCCGACCAGTGTGTCGATAATCGCTTCCCCTTGCGCGGGCGCCCTGTCGAGTAGACGTTCGAGCGTCCAGCGCACATCAACCTCGACCTCCCCCTGGCGGTTCGCGCGGAAGCCGGCGAGGCCGAGCTTGAGCACGGCGCTCTGGCGCACGAGGCGATCGGCCTCATGCGGTTCGGCACCCGCCAGCAGCCCGAGCAGCGTCGGCAGGTCGTGGCCATGCTGGCCGAGGAGCTTGGCTAGCGAGGCGACACGCGGCAGCCGGTCGCAAGCGACCAGCAGCGTGAGCAACGCCGCGTCGACCGGCGGCAGCATCAGCAGTTCTGCCAACCGAGCGGCAAGCAAAAGCGCATGCGGTCGCAGCTCTTCAGAGGGCAGTCCTTGCTCGAGCGCGCCAATCAGCGTCGGCCACTCGAGCGCGTCCTCGCTTGCGCCCCCAGTCAGCCACGCGCGATGCGGTTCTGCCCATTCGAGTGTGGCGTTCGCCATCGGTGTGGACGCGGCAAGGCCGCGCCCGGTCCGGAGCAACATGCTCCGGACGATCTCATATTCGGTCATGATTATTCCATCGGCCCCGCCCGGGGCGAACACGGACGCGCGGAAGCGCCGGCTCGATCCGGGACGAATTATCGTCGTGGGTGGGGTGCTGCGGCGGCGTTACCGACCTGCCGCAAGCGCGTGGAAAAGCGCTAGGGCAGGGAGTGCGTGCCGCCGAACACCACGCCCGAAAAGGCGTTGAGGTCCAGCAATGCGTGTCTCCAATGTGCAGGCGAAAAGTACCCGCGGAGCGCCCTTTACGGGAAAACCGAGCGCTCCGCAACGTGAAGGTTTAGCGGATCTCCACGCGATGCGTGCCTGACGGCAACTGCAGGAAGGTACAGCGCCGCCCGAGAAACGCCTCGATGATCACCCTGGCTGTCAGGCTGTGCTGGCTCGGCTTGACCGTTGTGAAGCTGCCGCCGCCCGCGAGTGCGAACGGCAAGAGCAACTGGTCCGCGAGATACGGTCCGGCAAAGGCATCCGACGCGAGATAGCCAGCCATCCGCGCGGCGGCGGTCTTTGCGACATGCTCGGCCGAAACGCCGAGCTTACCGAAGCCGCTCACCACTTCGGTGACATGTTCGTAAGCTGCCTCGAGCAACACGATGTTGCCGGGGCCTTGCTCTTCGGGCAACTCGCGGATCGAAAAGGCATCCTCCGGCCAATCCAAGAGCCCACGAGTGGTCTTGATCTCGCGCTCGGCGACATCGAGTGGCAGGCCGGCAAATAGCGCAGTGGCTGAGCGGCCGATCAGCGCGCCGCGATCGACACAGTGGATCTCCGTCAGCGCAGCCGGCTCGATATCGATCTCGATCCGGCCGCCGCCGCGCGGATAAAAGCCGTGCCGTATCAGCCGCGCAGTGACGCGCGGTCCCATCCGGTTGATGACCGGCAGGAAGCTTTTCGCAATAAAGTCGAAGGGCGGTGCGAGCATGTTGTGCGTGCCCCCTTCGAGTACGAGCCGGGAGGGCGCGCCGGCGAGGACAAGCGGCATCAGCACGGTCTGCAACACCAGACCCGTCGATCCTGCGGTGCCGACCGCGAAGCGGTACTCGCCTGGAGTCACCTGGCCTGGACGGAAGGTCAAATCGGACGACTCGACGCTCAACCCTTCGCAGGCCGCGCCGCCGATCACGCATGCGGCTTCGACCGCCGTCACGTGTTGCCGCATCAACCCCGGCTTCTCGCGCTTGCCGCGCGCATTGGTGATCTGGAAGGGCTGGCCGGTGACGAGCGACAGCGCGCACGCGTTGCGCACGACCTGTCCGCCGCCTTCGCCTTCGGATCCGTCGATGATGATCATGGTCTTCTTTCTTGGGATGGCGGCGTGAAGGGCTACCCCTTCACGCACACCACCTGCTTCAACGTATGCACGATCTCGACGAGATCGGCCTGTGCCGCCATCACGGCTTCGATCGGCTTGTAGGCGCGCGGACTCTCGTCGATCACGCCTTCGTCCTTACGACAGGCCACGCCCTCGGTCGCGGCGACATGTTCCGCCACCGTGACTTCGCGCTTTGCCTCGGTGCGCGACATCACACGCCCGGCACCATGGCTGCAGCTGTCGAACGACTCTGCATTGCCGAGGCCGCGCACGAGATACGACTTGGCGCCCATCGAACCGGGGATGATCCCCATCACGCCTTTCGCCGCGCGCACCGCGCCCTTGCGGGTGACGAGCACGTTCTGGCCGAAATGGTTCTCGCGCGTGACGTAGTTGTGATGGCAGTTGATCGCCTCCAGCTCCGCTTCGAACGGCTTGGTGATCACGCGGCGCATCGCGGCGATGACGTTGGTCATCATCATCCGCCGGTTAAGCGCCGCATAGTCCTGCGCCCAGCCGACCGCTTCGACATAATCGTCGAAATGCTCGGTCCCTTCCGGGAAATAAGCGAGGTCCTCGTCGGGCAGATTGACGAACCATTTGCGCATGTCCTGCTTGGCCAGTTCGATGAAGAACGTGCCGATCGCATTCCCCACACCGCGCGAGCCCGAGTGCAGCATCACCCACACGCGCTGCTCGGTATCGAGACACACTTCGATGAAGTGGTTGCCAGTGCCGAGCGTGCCCAGGTGAACGAGGTTGTTCGACTTGGCGAGCTTGGGATATTTCGCGACGATCTGCCCGAAGCGCGTAGCCAGCGTCGCCCATGCCTCGACGATCGCCGTCGGCGGATCACCCCAGGAGCCGGTGTCGCGGTTGCCGCGACCGACCGACCGACCGACCGGCACCGCGCGCTCGATCGCTGCGCGGACGCCTTCCAGATTGTCGGGAAGATCGCTTGCAGTGAGCGAGGTGCGCGCCGCCATCATGCCGCAGCCGATGTCGACGCCAACCGCCGCCGGGATCACCGCACCCTTCGTCGGGATGACCGAGCCGATCGTCGCGCCGATGCCGACATGGACGTCTGGCATAACCGCGACGTGCTTGAACACGAACGGCATCTGCGCTGCGCGCATCAACTGCGCGCGCGCCTTGTCGTCCACGGTGACCCCGCGGGTCCACATCTTGATCGGTACGCCGCCCTCGACGGGCTGAAATTCGAAATTGGCTTCGGTCATCACGTCTATCCTTTGGTCAGGGCGGCAGGATTTGAACCTGCGACCCCCGGCTCCCAAAACCGGTGCTCTGCGCAGACTGAGCTACGCCCTGAGAGGCGGTTCGGGGTGGCCGGCCCATTCCGACCACCCTTGCCGCGCCGTCCCGTCAGCCATGTTCGAGCACCAACGGGACCTGACAACTTTCGCAATCGGCGTGCCAGTTATCCGGCGCTCCAAACCGAAAAATCATAAGTCATTAATAATAAAGCTAAATACGTCATCACCCCGTGATTGCCGACCATTGGAGTCTTGCGGGGTCGGCAGCGAAATCATATCTCTTTAGATAGACCTTTATCCCCTGGGATCGTCATGAAGCCCATAGTTGCAATCGGATTTCTCGGCTCCACGCTCGACGCAGGCAAATTCGATGCGTCGCGCTGGAACAAGTGGCGGCCCTCGGTCGGCCTATGCATGCACGAAGATCTCCGGATCGATCGGTTCGTATTGCTCCATGGTACCCCACATGGTCGCCTCGCTGAATCCGTCGCGAAGGATATCGCCTCGGTCTCGCCCGAGACGCAGGTCGATCGACACCTGATCGACTTTACCAACGCGTGGGATTTCGAGGAGGTTTACGGCAAGCTGCTCGACTTCGCGCGGGCCTATCCGTTCGATCCGGATGCAGAAGATTACCTCGTTCACATCACGACGGGTACGCACGTCGCGCAGATCTGCCTCTTCCTTTTGACCGAAGCGCATTATTTGCCGGGCCGTCTGATCCAGACGCAACCGCAGCGGGGTTCTCCGTCGAATGCGCCAGGAAGCTGGGACATCATCGACCTTGATCTGTCGCGCTATGATAGCATCGCCACGCGCTTCGCCGCGGTCGCCGCCGAGAGTACCTCTTTTCTGAAATCCGGGATCGACACGCGCAATGTCGCCTTTAACCGGATGATCGACGATATCGAACAGGTCGCGGTGCGCTCCAAAGCACCGGTGTTGCTGATGGGGCCGACTGGCGCGGGCAAGAGTCAGCTGGCGCGGCGGATCTACGAACTCAAGCGCCTCAAGCACCAGGTGCGCGGGCCGTTCGTCGAGGTGAATTGCGCGACCCTGAAAGGTGACGGCGCTATGTCCGCGCTGTTCGGGCACAAGAAGGGGGCGTTCACCGGTGCTGCAGCCGACCGGCCCGGCCTGCTCCGCACCGCCGATACTGGCACGCTGTTTCTCGACGAGATCGGCGAACTCGGGATCGACGAACAGGCGATGATCCTGCGCGCGATCGAGGACAAGCGTTTCCTGCCTGTGGGTGCCGACAAAGAGCGGCAACCACCGGCTCTGGGCCGAGACGCTGTCCGACGGCCGCGCCTATGTCCAGCTCGGCGAACTGCTGCTGCCCGGCGAGATTCGCCTCGCGTCCGGCGCTGCGTATGCGAGCCCCGAACTCGTCTGCGCCTGGTCGGACCGGGGGCGCAGCGGGCTCTCCCAGGCGTTCCACGCCCATGTCCGCGCGCGTCCACAGCATGCGCGGCTGCGCGCGAAGCCACGCCCGGTGCATTACAACACTTGGGAGGCGGTCTATTTCGACCATGATCCGGCCAAGCTCATCGCGCTCGCCGAGCGCGCCGCGGCGATCGGGGTCGAGCGCTTCGTGCTCGACGACGGCTGGTTCCCCGCGCGGCGCAACGATCGCGCCGGGCTTGGCGACTGGACCGTCGATCGCAGCGTCTATCCCGAGGGGCTTGCGCCGCTGATCGAGCGCGTGCGCGCGCTCGGGATGGAGTTCGGGCTGTGGGTCGAGCCCGAGATGGTCAATCCCGACAGCGACCTGTTCCGCGCGCATCCCGAATGGGTGCTGGCGACCCCGCCGGCACCGCAGCTCGGCTTTCGCCACCAGCTTGTGCTCGATTTCGGCCGTGCCGAGGTGCGCGACCATCTGTTCGCCGCGATCGACGCGCTGCTGCGCGACCATCCCGTCGCGTATCTCAAATGGGACATGAATCGCGATCTCAGCCACCCCGGCGACGCCGATGGTCGAGCGGAAGCACATGCCCATGTCCTTGGGCTGTACGACCTGCTGGCGCGTCTTCGTGCGGCGCATCCTGCAGTCGAGATCGAAAGCTGTTCCAGCGGGGGCGGCCGCGCCGATCTGGGCATTCTCGACCTGACCGACCGGGTGTGGACGTCGGACACCAACGATGCGCTCGATCGCCTGGCGATCCAGCGGGGGCTGTCGACCTTCCTGCCGGCCGAGGTGATGGGCGCGCATGTCGGCCCGACCGATTGCCACATCACCGGGCGGCGCGTCTCGATGGCGACGCGCGTGGCGACGGCGCTGTTCGGGCATTTCGGTGTCGAGGCCGATCTCGGCGCATTGACCGACAGCGAGGGCGCCGAACTCGCGGCCGGGATCGCGCTCCACAAGCGGCACCGCGCGCTGATCCATTCGGGCGATCTCGTCCGGCTCGATCGCGGGGAAGGCGAGATCGCTTTCGGGATCGTCGCCGCCGACCGTGGCGAGGCGGTGTTCAGTTACACCCAGCTGCGCGAACAGCGCGGCTATTTTGCCGATCCGCTCCGGCTGGCGGGGCTCGATCGCGAGGCGGACTACCGCGTGCGATGGGTTTGGCCGGTTGAGCCCAGCGTCGGGTCGCCGCTATTCGCCGCCTTGCGCGACGGTTTGATCGTGTCGGGCCAGTCGCTGATCGCGGTTGGCCTGCAACCGCCGCGCTTGAAGCCACAAGCGGGGTTCCTGCTCCACGTCGAACGGGTCTGACGTCGGGCGCTGGAGCCCGTCGAAGGTTCCCGCCCGGCTTATCCCTGCACGGGATTGGGGACTTCGATCTCCCGGCGCTGGGCACTCGCGCCCAGCAGGCCGAGCGGACTGGCGAGGCCGCGCAGGGCGTATCCCGCTAGCGCACCTTACTGCGCCATCTGGCGGGGATGCTTGCGTGCCCAATCGCGGTTCAGCGCAAGCGCTGCAAGCGTACAGAGCGCCCCGGACAACAAATAGGCGCCAACCGACATCAATCCGAACGTGCTCGCCAGCCATAGCGCCGCAAGCGGTGCGAAAGCGGCGCCGATGAACCAGGATGCGGTCGCGGTTGTGCCCGCGCCCGTGTAGCGGTGCCGGGGCGAGAAGCTGTCATTGACCGCGCCCGACGACTGGCCGAACGACAGGCCGAGCAGGACGAAGCCCAGCATCATGTACGTCCATTCCCCCGCCGCCCCGCGGTCGAGCAATTGCGGGGCAAAGCCGCTATAAGCGGCGATCAGCGCGGCGGAGACGCCGAGCAAGCTGCGGCGGCCGACCCGGTCGGCGATGACGCCGGACAGCGTTACCGCGATGAGGCAGACCAGCGCACCGACCAGCTCGATCACCAGAAAGCGAACCGGCGGCTCCCCCGAGGTGAGCACGAACCACGACAAGGGGAATACGGTGACGAGATGGAACAACGCGAAGCTCGCCAGCGGCGCGAACGCTCCGAGCACGACCGTACCCCCTTCTTCGCGAACCAGCGCGGAGAGCGACGATGGCTGCAGCTCGCGGCTTTCGAACAGCTGCTTGAACCCTGGTGTCGAGATCAGCCGCAGTCGTGCGAATAACGCCACCACGTTGATGACAAAGGCGACGAAGAAGGGAAAGCGCCAGCCCCAATCGAGGAAATCAGCGGTGCTGAGCGCGCTGAGCAAATACGCGAAGACCGCTGCGGCCACGAACAAGCCGACGGGGGCACCTAGCTGCGGGATCATCGCAAACCAGCCGCGGCGCCCGGCGGGGGCGTTGAGCGACAGCAGTGCCGGAAGGCCGTCCCAGGTGCCGCCGAGCGCGAAACCCTGCCCGATGCGGAACAGCGCCAGCAGGATGACCGCCCAGGCGCCGGCCTGCGCGTGGCTGGGGACGAAGGCGATCGCCGCGGTCGATCCGCCGAGCAGGAACATCGCGGCGGTCAGCTTGACGCCGCGGCCGTGCTTGCGGTCGATCCAGATGAAGGCCAGTGCGCCGATCGGCCGTGCGATGAAGGCAAGCGCAAAGAGTGCGAACGAATAGAGCGTGCCCGTCAAGGCATCGACGTACGGGAAGATGACCGACGGAAAGACCAGCACCGACGCGATCGCAAAGACAAAGAAGTCGAAGAATTCCGACGACCGCCCGATGATCACCCCGACGGCGATGTCGCCCGGTCGGACCTGATGGTCGCGCGCGTTGATCAGCTGCGCGTCGCGCTCCAAGGGGGTCGAGTTCCCCGCGTCGAGTGCCGTCCCTACCATCGCATTCCGTCCTATCTGCTCAGTCGTGTGTGGCAGCGACTGCGGCGGCCGCCGTGATCGATCAGCGATGCCGACAGTCCCGCCATAGCGATTCACAAACCGCAAAACTTTGATCGCGGACAAAGTTCGGCAGTCGATCAGCGGCTACGCGTCGGGCATGGGCAGCACATCATCACATCGCATCCGCACGGCGTTGCGCCTTCCCCTCCTGGGGATTCCGGCATTGCTGAGCGGTTGCAACATGGTGGTGTTGAACCCGACCGGTGATATTGCCCTGCAACAGCGCAACCTCATCCTGTTCGCGACCGGGATCATGTTGATGATCATCGTGCCGGTGATGGTGCTGACGGTGCTGTTTGCCTGGCGGTACCGGCGCGGCAATCCCAACAAGGTCTACGATCCCAATTTCGACCATTCGACCACGCTCGAGCTCGTGATCTGGGCGTGCCCGTTGCTGATCATCATCGCGCTCAGCGTCGTGACCTGGACGAGCACGCATCTGCTCGATCCGTTCCGCCCGCTCGAGCGTCTGTCGGCGGGCCGGCCGATCGCGCCCAACACCAAGCCGCTCGAGGTGCAGGTCGTCGCGCTCGACTGGAAATGGCTGTTCATTTATCCCGAACAGGGCATCGCCACCGTCAACGAGCTGGCGCTGCCGGTGGACGTGCCGGTACACTTCTCGATCACGTCGACGAGCCAGTTCAGCACCTTCTACGCGCCGACGATGGCCGGAATGATCTACGCCATGCCGGGCATGCAGTCCGTGCTCAACGCGGTGCTCAACCAGCCCGGCGACAGCTGGGGCTATTCGGGCAATTATACCGGGCGCGGTCACACCGAGATGCGCTTCAAGCTGCGCGGCATGGCACCGGCAGATTTCGCCCGCTGGGTCGCCCGAGTGAAGGCCAGCAAGGGCACGCTCGCCGCGGCCAATTATGGCGCGCTGGAGCAACCCAGCATCAAGGTGCCGGCGCTGTATTTCGGGTCGGTCATGCCGGGCTTGTTCGACCGCGTGGTCAATCGCTGCGTCGCGCCGGGTACGCCGTGCACGATCGACGTGATGCGCCGCGACATGGCGCGCAGTGGGGGCGATGTTGCGGGCCGCAGCGCCGCGCCGCTGCATGGCACCACGCCGACTCCGGCGCTCTTCAAGGCCCCCGAGGACAAGGGCACGGGGCCCAACGTCACCAAGCCGGCCAAACCCGGCGCACCCGGCGAGCGCAAGCAAGGCGATCCGCGCAATCGCGATCTGTCGGCCACGCAGCCTTTCCTCGCCCCCGGTGCGCTTCGCACCGCGCGGTCTGATCCCCAAGCATCGGGACTTTCATGAGCGATCATCTTCTCAAATCGATCTTCGGGCGGCTGACCTGGGAATCGTTTCCGCTGCACGAACCGATCCTGCTGGGGACGTTCATCGTCGTCGCGGCGCTCGGCCTCGCGCTTGTCGGCGCGCTGACGTACTTCCGGCTGTGGGGCTATCTGTGGACCGAATGGTTCACGAGTGTCGATCACAAGCGGATCGGCATCATGTACGTCATCCTCGGCATCATCATGCTGCTGCGCGGATTTTCGGATGCGCTGATGATGCGCGCACAGCAGGCGATTGCCTTCGGCGACAACCAGGGTTTCCTCGAGGCGCATCATTACGATCAGATCTTCACCGCGCACGGTACGATCATGATCTTCTTCGTGGCGATCCCGCTGGTGGTCGGCCTGGTCAACTTCGTCATGCCGCTGCAGCTCGGCGCGCGCGACGTGGCCTTTCCGTTCCTCAATAATCTCAGTTTCTGGCTGACCGCGGCGGGGGCGGTCCTCGTGATGATTTCGCTGTTCGTCGGCGAGTTCGCCAGCACCGGCTGGCTCTCCTACGCACCGCTCGCCGGGCTGGCGTACAGCCCCGAAACGGGGGTCGATTATTATCTGTGGTCGCTGCAGATCGCCGGTGTCGGCACGACGCTGTCGGCGATCAACATGGTCGCCACCGTCATCAAGATGCGCGCGCCCGGCATGACGATGATGAAGATGCCGGTGTTCTGCTGGACGGCGTTGTGTTCGAACGTGCTCGCCATCGCCATCTTCCCCGCACTGACCGCCGCATTCTTCCTGCTCATGCTCGATCGCTATATCGGCACGCATTTCTTCACCAACGAGCTCGGCGGTTCGCCGATGATGTATTGGAACATGGTGTGGATCTGGGGGCACCCGGAAGTCTATGTCCTCGTCCTCCCCGCATTCGGCATCTATTCGGAAATCACCTCGACCTTCACCGGCAAGCGGCTCTTCGGCTATACGTCGATGGTCTATGCGACCGTGGTGATCACAATCCTGTCGTATCTCGTCTGGCTACACCATTTCTTCACGATGGGGGCGGGGCCGAGCGTCAACAGCTTCTTCGGCATCGCCACGATGGTCATCGCCATCCCGACCGGCGCCAAGATCTTCAACTGGCTGTTCACCATGTACCGCGGCGACATCCGCTTCGAACTGCCGATGATGTGGGTGGTGGCGTTCATGCTGACCTTCGTGGTCGGCGGGATGACCGGCGTGCTGCTGGCGATTCCGCCCGCCGATTTCGTGCTGCACAATTCGCTGTTCCTGGTCGCGCATTTCCACAACGTGATCATCGGCGGCGTGGTGTTCGGGCTGTTCGCGGGAATGGTCTACTGGTTCCCCAAGGCGTTCGGTTTCAAGCTCGACGAGTTCTGGGGCAAGGTCGCCTTCTGGGGCTGGGTGATCGGCTATTGGGTCGCCTGGACGCCGATCTACGTCGTCGGACTGATGGGCACCACGCGTCGCGTGAACCATTTCGACGATCCTACGCTCCAACCCTATTTCATCGTCGCCGCGATCGGTGCGCTCATCATTCTGGTCGGCATCCTCGGCTTCGTGATGAGCATCGTGATGGGCTTCGTGAAGCGCGACCAGCTGCGCGATCTGACCGGCGACCCGTGGGACGGCCGCACGCTCGAATGGTCGACCACCTCGCCGCCGCCGGCGTACAACTTCGCCTTCACGCCGGTGATCCACGATCTGGATGCGTGGTACGACATGAAGAGCCGCGGTTACGAGCGGCCCGCCGGGGGCTATCGCCCGATCCACATGCCGCGCAACACCGGCGCCGGAATCATCTTGGCCGGACTCGCGCTCAGCCTCGGCTTCGGCATGGTGTGGTACATGTGGTGGCTCGCCGCACTGAGCTTTGCCGGGCTGATCGTCGTCGCGGTGGCGCATACCTTCAACTTCGCGCGCGACTATTTCATTCCGGCGGACGAGGTCGCGCTGACCGAGAGCAAGCGCCACCAGCCGGCCGTGGGAGCCTGACATGACCGACCACACGCGCTTCCCGAGCGACGCCGCGCCGAGCTGGCACCTGGCCGAAGACGACGATCACGATTCCGGCGGCAACAGTGCCACCGTGCTCGGCTTCTGGATCTACTTAATGAGCGACGCGCTGATCTTCGCGTCGCTGTTCGCGATGTTCGGCGTGGTCCGGACGAATTATGCCGGCGGGCCGATGCCGCATGAGATCTTCGAGCTGCCGCTCGTCGCGCTCAACACCGCGTTGCTGCTGGCGTCGTCGATCACCTTCGGCCAGGCGATGCCGCATATCGAAGCCGGGCGGGTCGGCGCGACGCGCTTTTGGCTCGCGGTGACCGGCCTGCTCGGCGCTGGGTTCATCGGCATCGAACTGTACGAATTCTCGACGCTGATCGCCGAAGGCGCAGGGCCGCAGCGCAGCGCCTTCCTCTCGGCCTTCTTCACGCTCGTCGGCACGCACGGCGCGCACGTCACGGTCGGGCTGCTGTGGATCGGCGTCATGCTCGTCCAGCTCGGGCAGCACGGCCTCAGCCAGCCGATGAAGCGCCGGCTGATCTGCCTGTCGATGTTCTGGCACTTCCTCGACATCATCTGGATCGGTGTCTTCACCTTCGTCTATCTGTTTGGAGTCCTCCGGTGAGCCAGCCCTCGAACGCGCCAGAAACCGCACATGGCGCCACCTCCGGCCACAGCCAGCGGGGCTACCGCATCGGCACGATCCTCGCGATCATCCTGACGGCGGTGCCGTTCTGGCTGGTGATGTCCGGAGTGCTGCACGATGCGCAGACGACAGCGGCGCTGATCTTCGCCATGGGCTTTGCCCAGATCATCGTTCACGTGCTTTGCTTCCTGCATCTCGACACGCGGTCCGAAGGCGGCTGGACGTTGCTCGCTTTCCTGTTCACCACGGTGATCGTCGTGTTGACGATCGCCGGGTCGATCTGGGTGATGTATCACCTCAATGCCAACATGATGCCGATGCCGATGCCTGGCGGCCTGGTGATCCCGGCGCACTGAGCGCGGACGCCACCCGCGCGCGGGTGCCTCGTTCGCGGCGCGGCCTACCTGCCTGACGCCTTCGGCATATACCTAGCTGTGCCGAATTGATGCAGGTTTATCATCTCGTGGGCGTATGAAACTTCCTATGCTCAGCATGGATATCTGCGCCGATGATACGGCACCCGACTCGAGGGTGTGCGCGAGCGTGATGCGCAGCGAACGCGCGGCATTGGATACGATCGGACGGTATAAAAGCGTTTCTCGTGGCGAAACGGTGATCTGGGCCGGTGACGAAAGCACCATCTGCGGCAATTTGCTGTCCGGCGTGCTCAAGCTCGTCGCCTGCACCACGCAGGGTCGTGAGCAGATCGTCGGGCTGCTGTACCCAGCCGATTTCGTCGGGCAGCCCTACCCAGGGCGCGCTGAATTCACGATCACGGCGATGACGGATGCCGAGTTATGTGTGTACTCGCGCAGAGCATTCGAGCGGCTGCTGACCGATCAGGCCGGGATGGAGCGCTTGTTGCTTCAGCGCACATTGGCAGCCCTGAACGTTGCCCGTCGGCAGATGTGGACGCTGGCCCGGACATCGGCGGCTGAAAAGGTCGCAGGGTTTCTGATCGACATGACCTCACGCACAGCGTCGAGCGGATGCAGGGCGACCTACGACGCCCCGGTGACCTTCGACTTGCCTTTGTCGCGCGGACAGATCGCCGACGTCCTGGGGCTCACCATCCAAACGGTGAGCCGGCAGATGACCCATTTGAAGGCGGCCGGGATTATTCGGCTTCCCGGCGGACGCGCGATCACGATCACGGACTCGATCGGACTGGAAGCGCGGGCGGTCGCCGCTTAGCGGCCTGGCGTACCGCGTCATCGTACCGCGCGCGATCTCGGGTCGCTGCCGAGCAGGGTGCCCGGGGGTATGGTCGCTCGCGCTCCTCGATCCGGGGGCATGGACGCAATATATCCGATCTTCTCGCTTACGCGCGCGGATGACCGATGCGTTTGGCGAGGTCTCCGCGAAGCCGACGGCGTTGCGGTGCCGGCAACCCGACGATGCCTGGACCGCGCCCGCAATCATCGAACGCTGGCTCGGTCGGACCGAGATGTGCATCCGAATGTATGATTGTGCCGCTTAGAGGTTGTCGGCAAGTTCCGTCAGCTATGCTTAACAGATCGTTCAAAGACGTCGATGGAGGTATTCAGACGCGCCTGGCCCAGGGGCCGATCCAGCTGACCCTTGCAACGATTGTGCTTCGGCGTTGAACGCGCTTGTTTTTGACGACGATCTGATCGCCGAGCTCGATCGATCCGTCGGCGCTGCAGGTCGCAATGCCTTGTTGTCCGAACTCGCAGACTGGACCGAAAAGATCGGAGACCGGCTCCATCTGTTGATCGGCGCGGGGGACTTGAAGGGCGCCCGTCAAGAGGCGCATTTGCTACGAAACGCGACCGCCCGTGTCGGTGCCTTCCGCTTGATCGACTGTCTGGTCGAGGTGGAGCTTTATGCTGGTGTGCAGCTGACCGAAGCCGTCTTTGCCTCGAAGCTCGCTGGTGCTGTCGAGGAATTCGTCCAACACGCACGGCTCTTTGCCGGTCAATCGTTCGCCATCAATTCCCATGCGACCGTGGCGGTGATATCGCCGCCGCCGTAAATCGGCGTTAAATCGTATGTACACGGGGGGCGTACACAGGGGCGGCTTTGGCTCACCAACCCGGTGCATCCGGCAAGACATGCAGTCGCATGATTTGTTAACCATTTATCGGCACGTCGTTAGGTAATTATCCGTAGGGGCGAGTATGCGGCACCTTCCTGACAAGGCGATGAATAGGCGCAGTCCCGGCGGCGCCGCGACGCCATATCCGACCACACACTCATGGCGCCCGATGCTCCAAACGTCGCTATGCCAATCCCGATGATACCGACGGCCGAAGATTTACGGATCGCCTCGCTTCGAGAACACGCCATTCTGGGAACTGAGCGCGAAGACCGTTTCGACCGGATCGCGAAGCTTGCAGCGGGGTATTTCAAGGCGCCGATCGCGCTGGTTTCGTTGATCGACGAACAGCGCCAGTGGTTCAAGGCGTGCATCGGCCTCGACGTCGGTGAGACGCCGCGCGATTGGGCCTTTTGCGATCATGCGATCAATCTGGCTCCCGGCTCGGTCATGGTGGTCGAGAACGCGCTTGCCGACGCCAGGTTCAACACCAACCCGCTGGTCTTGGGCGCGCCCGCTATCCGCTTTTATGCTGGGGCTGTCCTGACGACGTCGGACGGGCACAATCTCGGCACCTTGTGCGTCATCGATACGGAGCCCAGGCCGCGTCCCAGCGAGGCGGATATCGACTATCTTCGGTCGCTTGCGCAACTGGTCGTCGACCAGCTCGAACTGTCGAAGGCACGGTCGATCCTCGACGAGCAGAACCGCCTGTTACGGACCGCCGAGGCGATGTCCGGCGTCGGCCACTGGCGCTTCGATCTCGTGGCGCAAAAAGTCATCTGGTCTGACGAAGTCTTCCGAATCCACGGTCTTCCAGTTTCCCAAGCGGTCCCGGACTATGAGGCAATCCAGAAGTTATACCATGAGGACGACCGCGAAACGCTGACGCGGTTCGTCGCGAATGCGGTCGAAACCGGCGAAGGCTATGACTTCGGATTGCGGATCCGTCGGCCCGACGGAGAAATCCGTCACGTGATCGCGCGCGCCGAGTGCTCCGCCGATGCCAGCGGCAAAACGACGTCGCTCTTCGGCGTATTCCAGGACGTTACCGCGCAACATCTGGCCGCCGCATGCGTCGCCGAAAGCGAGCGCCATTACCGGCTGCTCGCAGACAATGTCAGCGACGTGATCGCGCTCTATGGGGCAGACGGCATCTTTCGCTACGTTTCCCCGTCGGTCACTGATTTGCTCGGTTACGCACCCGACGACCTGATCGGCAAAACCCCGTTTGCGTTCATGCATCCGGATGATCACGCGCGCGTCGCCGAAGCGTTCAGCGCGGCATCGGTCGCGGGGGACGGACGGACGATCGAATATCGCGCGCTCACCAAAGCGGGCGAGGCGCGGTGGCTCGAAGCACGTCCGAAATTTCATTGGGATCGCGCGGGCAAGCTGCTCGAAATCTCGGACTCGGTGCGAGACGTGACGGCGCGCGTAATCGCGAAGAGGGCGCTGGAGGACAGCGAGACGCGCTTCAGGCGCCTGGCAGAATCGGCCCCGATCGGCATTTACAGGGCCGACGCCGACGGCAACGTCACCTACGTCAATCGCGAGTGGGTCGCCAAGGTCGGTCTCAGTTTCGAGGAATCGCTGGGCAATGGGTGGATGCGGGCCTTGGCCGATCCGACGCCCTTTATCGAGCGGCCGGCATGGATCGGCTTCGTTCCGCGCGAAGTCCGCGTCCGCCAATCGAAGTTCAAGCGCGCCCATGGCGGAGAGATGTGGGTCGAAACGGTCAACAGCGCCGAATTCGACGACCAAGGTAGCCTGACGGGGTTCATCGGCGCGGTCATCGACATTACCGAGCAGCGTCAGTCGCAGATCGACCTTGCCGAGAGCAAACGCCTTTTCGAGACGCTGGCCAGCCTGTCGCCGGCGGGCATCTTCCGAACCGATTCATCGGGCAACTGCACCTATGTCAACGACGCATGGCTGAAATTGTCGGGGTTGGTCGAAGCCGAGGCGTTCGGGAGCGGTTGGGCGTCGGCAATCCACCCCGATGATCGGGATCGGCTCTTCGGGGATTGGATCGGCGCAGTCGAACAGCGCATCGGTCTGCGGAGCGAATTTCGCTTTCAGCACCGTGATGGTCGCACATGCTGGGTCGAAGTGATCAGCGAACCCGAGATTGACGAGCATGGCAGCCTGGTGGGCTATATCGGCGTCAACATCGACATCACCCAGCGCAAGCTGGCGGAGAAGGCGCTCGGCGAGCGCGAGGAGCAGCTCAGCCTGTTGGCCGCGAACGCCACCGATGCCGTATTTCGGCTAAGCCTCGACGGAACGTGCATCTACGCGTCGCCTTCGGTCGCCAGGTTGCTTGGCGTCGATCCCGCAGGCCTCATCGGCCGGAACATGTTGACCAGATTCCATCCCGATGATGCAGCACGGGTCAATGCGCAGTATAAGCGGCTTGCGACGGGGGATCAGGATCAATTGATCGTCGCGTATCGGGCCGAGCCGATTGACCGGCCCGGAATCTGGGTGTGGCTCGAGGCGAACAGCGGCTTGGTGCGAGATCCGGCGACGGGATTGCCTTCGGAAATCATCGTTTCGGTGCGCGACATATCCGAACGCAAGCGCCTCGAACTCGATCTCGAGCGCGCGCTCGCCGCCGCGGAGGGCGCTGCCGAGGCGAAGACGAGCTTTCTCGCCAATATGAGTCACGAAATCAGGACGCCGATGAACGGTGTGCTCGGGTTTACCGAGTTGCTGCTTGCGGATACGCTGACCCCCGACCAGCGGCGCAAGGTCGAACTCATCGCCGACTCCGGCACCGCCATGATGCGCTTGCTCAACGACATTCTCGATCTGACGAAGATCGAGGCGGGGCAGTTGGTCATCTTTCACGATGTGGTCGACCTGCCGCATCTCGTCGGCGCGTGCATCAAACTGATGGCGCCGCTCGCGCTCGGGAAATCGCTGCCGATCACGTTCTCGATGGCCGACGGCGTTCCCTCGAACATCATCGGCGATGGTCTGCGCTTGCGGCAGATCATCCTCAATCTGCTCGGAAATGCGATCAAGTTCACGACGGTCGGATCGATCACGATCCGGGCCGAGGTGCAGGGCGCGATGCTCTCGCTCAGTGTCGAAGACACGGGCATCGGCATCGATGAGGACCGGCAGGCTGCCGTTATGGGGAAATTCGTGCAGGCCGAGGACGGCACGGCGCGGCGGTTCGGCGGGAGCGGGCTTGGCCTCAGCATCAGCGCGGAGTTGGCGCAGCTGATGGGCGGGACGCTGACCCTTAACAGCACGAAAGCCGTCGGCACGACGCTGACCCTCGCGCTTCCACTCCGCGTGGCCGAAGACCAGGCACGAATTGCACGCACTGCCGATCAGGCGAAGCAGAGCGATGCCATCTCGTCTGACTTGGGCTTGCATATCTTGGTTGCCGAAGATCATGAGATCAATCAGCATTTGGTCAAGGCGATGTTGGCTCGGCTCGGGTGCAAGACCACCATCGCGCAAAACGGTGCCGTCGCCGTGGCCGCTGTCGATGAGATGATCAGGTCAGGCGAGGCGTTCGATCTGGTCCTCATGGATATGCAGATGCCGACGCTCAACGGCGTCGATGCCACGCAGCGCATCCGTGCCGCGGGGGTCGATGCCGCGATGCTTCCGATCGTTGCGTTAACGGCCAACGCCTATGAATCGGACATCGAGATGTGTCGTAAAGCCGGGATGCAGGATCATCTCAGCAAGCCGATTACGATCGACGCCCTTCGCGCCGTGATCCAGAAATACCGTCGTGCGCCCGGTCCGGCACCCGGGGATGCCGCTCCGTTTCGAGTCAGCAGCGCGCTCGCGAAGAAATTCGCGGATCGGACCGACCGCCTGATCGCCAGGATCGAGACCGTCGTCGCGGCCGGAGACCTGGATCCGCAGACCGCGGACGAATTGCAGGACGAGCTCCACAAGCTCGCCGGCAGTGCGGGGTTCTTCGATGACGACGGCATGGGCGAAATCGCTGCCGAATTCGCCGAGACGCTGGCGCGGCTTCCCGTCCCGGAAAAGCTGGCGTTTCTAAGCGCTGGAATGACACGGCTGCGAAGACCGGATCCAGCGGTCGGGTGAGCCGAGCTTGCACCACATTTCAAGGAAGATGGATGGCGACGATCGTAATTGTCGAGGATGACGAACTGGTACAAGAAATCGTTGCGCGGGCGCTGGAAAGCGCGGCGCACACCGTCATTCCCGTCGCGGATGGTTTGGACGCGATCGATTGTCTCTGGGAAAGCGATCCGGATCTCATCATTCTCGATTGCGCGCTACCCGGAAAAGGTGGGCTGCCGATCTTGCAGGAATTGCGCGCTTCGCCGCGGTTTCAGGCGATCCCGGTGCTCATGCTCACCGCGCGCCGGAGCGATTGGCACGCCCGGCTCGCGATGGATGCAGGCGCGAGCGCGTATCTTCGCAAACCCTTCAAAGTGGAAGATTTGCTGCGCATCGTCGGCGAGCTTCTCCAGAAAGCGGATGCGGTGCAGCCCATCGTCGATCGGAGCGGCGCCGAGGCCGAACCGCTGATCGATATCGATTATCTGAGCACACTGCGATCGTCGCTGGGGCTGCACGATACGCACGTCTTGCTTGGCATGATGGCTGACACCTTGGACCAGTCGATCCAAACCCTCGTCCAAGCGCTTGAAGCGGGCGATCGCACGCGAGTCGCGCAAGAAGCCCATGCGCTGGCAGGCGCGGCAACGACCGTTGGTGCGGCGCGATTGGCCGAAATGTGCCGCACGATCGAACGCGCTCCCGACGATCGTAGCGATAGGAGCAACCAGCTGGCGGCGACGGGCAGAGCGACGCGCGAAGCGATCGAAAGCGCCCTGTCCGAAGATGCCGCAGTGTCGCTCTCGGATCCTCTCTCCTAGGGCGTTTCGTCGCCGCGCGCTTCGAGCGCCTGGAAGGCAAGAACGGCTTGCGTCCGGTTGCCGACGGCAAGCTTGCGGAAGATCGCCGCGAGGTGCGATTTGATCGTCGGCTCGGCGAGCCCGAGCTCGTAGGCGATCTGCTTGTTCTGCTGCCCGCCCGCAATCGCCCGCAGCACGCGGAGTTGCGCGGTCGACAGCTCCCCGAGGCGTCGCGCCAGATCTTCGTGCTCGGTTCCCGCCCCGTCGGCCATTGCGGCATCGGGGAACCACTGGCCACCCGCCAGAATCACCCTGATCGCCGCAATCATCTCGTCGATTTCGGCAGATTTCGAAATGAAGCCCTTCGCGCCCAGGCCGCGGCCTTGCCGGATCGTCGTCATGTCGTCGCGACCGGAAACGATGGCGACAGGCGTTGCCGACGAAAGCGAGCGCACCATGGCGAGCCCGGAAAGTCCATTCACGTCCGGCAGCATCAGATCGAGCAAGACGAGGTCGAAACGCCTTTCCCGGAGCGCGGTCTCGACTTCCGTCATGGTGCTTACCGTCGTCACGACCGCCTCGCCATCGACCGCGCGTGAAGCCATGGATGGCGCCGCTGCGCAGATCGGATGGTCGTCGACGACAAGGATCGAGGGTGGCGTTGTCATAGGTCTCTGGGCCCCGGGGTAACGATTCGTTTATCGATCCAACTGCGGCGGTTCCGGCAAGAATCCGCAGCCGTACCGCTAATGTGTCTATCGCTGATCTGAAAGGATTAGTCATCGGTTTGGCGATCTCGTCTTTTCGGATGAAGCCGCCGGATGGCAAGATAGGCTTAACGGGTTCGGCCGTGAATGGCCTGGCTATGACAAAAAACACCTCCTTTTTGCTCGCTTCGACGCCCCGCTGCGCTGGCATTCCCGCGGTCGCGATGACCGCGCTGACGCTGGTCTTCGCGTCCCCCGTCCACGCCGAAGGCGTCAAGGCCGGAACAATCATCAACAACAGCGCGACCGCGACCTATCCCGAGGGCGGGACGCAAGCGACGATCACGTCCAACACGGTTTCGATCCGCGTCGATGAGATGCTCGACGTGGCGGTGGCGGCGCGGGAAACGGCCGACGTGGCGACGACGGCGGGGAGCGCGGCGCAGGTCTTGGCCTTCACGGTCACCAACAAGGGCAACGGTGAGGAAAGCTTCGCGCTGGCGGCTGTCGGGACCGTCACCGGCAACGCGTTCGATCCAACCATCACCCAGCTCGCGATCGATACGAACGGCAATGGCCAGTACGAGCCGGGGGTCGATGCGGTGGTCGCAGCGGGTGGCGCAACGCCGGTGCTGGCGCCGGAAAGCGGCGTCACCGTCTTCGTCGTCTCCTCGATCCCGGCCGACGCTCTTGATGCAAAGCATGGCCTCGTCCGGTTGAGCGCTACGGCAACGATCGGCAGCGGGGCGCCGGGAACGCTGTTTGCCGCGCAAGGCACGGGCGGCGGCGACGCCGTCGTAGGCGCGACCCACGCGATGCGTGACGGTACGAGCGGATTTGTCGTCAGCCGCGGGACCGTCAACCTGGTGAAGTCGGCAACAGTGACCGATCCGTTCGGGGGCACACGCGCCGTGCCGGGATCGATCATCACCTGGCGTCTGGTTTCGACCGTGACGGGCTCGGGCAGCGTTGCGGGCCTGCATGTGATCGACGCGATACCCGCGGGCACCGGCTACCAGGCGAGCTCGCTCACGCTCGACGGCGCCAATCTGTCGGATGCCGCCGACGCCGACGTCGGGACTGCGTCGAGCGCCGGTATCGATGTCGCGCTGGGCGCGCAGACCGCCGGAACGACCCACACCGTCGAATTCAAAACCCGCATCAATTGAGGATGATCGCTATGAAACTCTTTGCTTTTCTCGCTGCTGTCGCTCTGCCCGTGGTCGCCATTGCGGCGACCAACGCGGTGTCGCTCAGCAGCACCGTGACGACCGAGAAAACGGTCCTGACCAACGGGCATCCGGAAACCGTGGTTTCGGACGCGAAACACGTGGTCCCCGGTGACCGGCTGATCCTGGCGACGAATTATCGCAACGTGACCACGCAGCCGGTCGTGCACTTCGTCGTGACCAACCCTGTGCCGAACGGCGTCATCTTCACCGGCGACAGTACGCCTGGAGCACAGGTGTCGGTCGACGGGGGGCGCACCTTCGGGGCGCTTGCCGCGCTCCGGATCGCGGTTGCGGGTGTCGCACCACGACAGGCTCAAGCAACCGACGTTACCCATTTGCGCTGGACGCTGCCCAGCATCGCGCCGGGCGCGAGTGGGTCTCTGAAGTACCGCGGCATCGTCCGCTAACCAACCGCTGCGCGCGCCGGCGGGGCAAGGCGCGCACACCCTAATCGGAGACTATCATGACACGTGCCAGCACCCTGCTGGGCGCGGGGAGCCTTGTCGCGCTCGCCGTACTTGGCTCTACTCCCGCATTCGCGGCCGGGACTCAGGCCGGATCGACCATCACCAACACGGTTCAGGTCAACTACCAAGTGGGCGGCGTGGCCCAGAACCAGATTGCCGCGTCGGACAGCTTCACCGTCGACCGCAAGGTCAATCTCGTGGTTGCGGCGGTCGGAACGTCGACCACCCAGGTTTCACCGGGACAACTCGCCGCAGTCACGGCGTTCTCGGTCACCAATACATCCAACGCCACGCTCGACTTCGCACTCGCCGTTTCGCAGCAGACGGGGGGCGCCGGAGCGCATTCGAACACCGACACGTTCGACGCGACCAATTTGCGCATCTACGTCGATACAAACGCCAACGGCGTCTACGATGCCGGCGACAGCCAGGTCACCTATCTCGACGAGCTGGCAGCCGACACGTCCAAGACGGTGTTCGTCGTTGCCGACATCCCGCTCGGCCGCGCCACCAATGATGTCGCTGCAGTGACGTTGACCGCGACCGGGCGCGAAGGCGGTACGGCAGGGACCCAGGGTAACGCCCTGGTGCAGACCACCGGCAGCAATACCGCTGGCATGGATACCGTGTTCGCCGACGGTGCCGGCGCGACAGACGCCGCGCGAGACGCAGCGTATTCGGCAAAGAACGATTACACCGTCTTTGCCGCCGCGTTGAGCGTGACCAAAGTCAGCCGGATCGTCAGCGATCCGTTCAACGGCACGACCAACCCCAAGATGATCCCGGGCGCGACGATCGAATATTGCATTTCGGTCGCCAATGCGGCCGGCGGTGCAAATGCCACCAACGTGGCGCTGGCGGACGTCTTGCCGACCACGATCACCTACCTCTCGTCGTTCGGCATCTTTCTCAACGGAACCGTGACGGGATCGACCTGCAATGCGGATGGCGCGAGCGGCGGGAGCTTTGCCTCCGGCACCATCACGGGAACGCTGTCGAGCGTCGCTGCGGGCGACGCCCGCACCCTGCTGTTCCGCGCGACCATAAACTGACGAAATTCGCCGGTGGTTCAAATCCTTGCTTCGACCCGGAGCCACCGGCGGACCCGCTCCTGTCTTGAAATCGAGATGCGCAAACTCTTTCTGATCCTCTGTGCATGGATGGTGGCGATCGTGGCGTGCTGCGCCGCGCTGGCAAGCGCATGCCAGGCGCAGACGCGGATCGAGAATGTCGCGCGGGCTGACTGGTCCAACGGCAGCATCGCCTCCAACCCGGTCACCGTTACTGTCGAGGCTATAGCGGTCACGCTGACCACCTACCGTCCAGACGTCGGTTCGCCGCTCGTCTTTTCGGTGCGGACGCCGCTGTGTCAGGCCGTCGCCCCGCAAGCGGCCGCGCCGATCGGTCCGGCAAGCGCAGCCGGGATCGGCGGCGTTACGCCCTCGACGGAGGTTCGGGCCGGCGAACCGTTGATCTTCAAGCTGGCGGCGCCGAGTGCGAACCGCGATCCCCAAGCGATCGATACCGTCACGGTCACCCTGGTGACGACGAGTGGCGATCGCGAAACGCTCGTCGTGTCCGAAAACGCCGTGAACAGTGGCGAATTCGTCGGAATCATCGCCACGCGTGCCGCGCCGCCCGCGCTCGCCACCGGCGATTGCGCGCTGAGCCTGAGCGCGGACGACAAGATTTCGATCGAATGCCGTCGCGACGACACGCAGAAGCCGATCGCAACGGCCATCATCGACACTCTGGTGGATCCCGCCGGAGTGGCGTTCGACAGCGAAGACGGCACTCCGGTCTCCGGCGCGCGCGTCACGATGCTTGATGCCGTGACGGGCCTGCCCGCGGTGGTGTACGCCGCCGACGGAAAGACGCGATATCCGTCGAGCATCGTCACCGGGCAAACCGTGACCGATGGCGCCGGACAGACGTACGCGCTGCCGCCGGGCGAGTATCGCTTCCCACAGGCCAACGCCGGACGCTATCGCCTCAAGGTCGAGGCCCCGGCGCCCTATGTGGCACCATCGAGTTTGACGCCGATCCAGTTCGCCACCTTGCTCCGACCCGGTGGTCAGCCCTTTGTCGTCAACGGCGCGTCTTATGGCGAGGTGTTTACGCTGAGCGGACCGGCGGAAGTTCGGATCGACATTCCGCTCGACCGGCCGCCTGTGGCTATCAACCTCACCAAGACGGCGTCGCGCGGCGTGGCATCGCCGGGCGATCGGGTCGTCTAACCGATCACGGCGCGCAATCCGGACACGACGCATGCCAAGCGCGGCGTCATCCTGACCGACATCCTGCCGACGGTCATGCGTTTGCGACCCGACACGATCCGCGTCGATGGAGCGAGCGATCCCGCCGCGGTGACGATTGCCGCGGACGGACGCACGATCACCGTCGATCTCGGGACGATCGCGGCGGGCGCACAGCGCACGCTTACCTATGTCCTGCAGGTTCGGCCGGATGCCCCGGCAGGGCAAGCGCTCAACCGCGCACGGACGATCGACGTGCGTGGCGCAGAGAGCAATGCCAGCGTCGCCGTCAGGATCGATCGCGACACGATCGCGGCACGCATGACGATCGTCGGCCGGATCATGGCGGGCGGGTGCGCCGCGATCCCGCGGGTTGCGGCAGGCATCGCAGACGTGCGCGTCTTTCTGGAGGATGGCAGCTACGCGATCACCGACCGCGATGGCCGCTATCATTTCGAGGGCGTTTTGCCGGGGCGGCATGTGGTGCAGGTCGATCCGACCAGCCTTTCCCCAGCGAGCAGCTTCGTCGACTGCGTGCGCAGCACGCGGTCGGCGGGCAGCGCCATTTCGCGCTTTGTCGAAGGGCAGGGCGGGGCGCTCGTCACGGCCGATTTCCACGCCGTGATTTCGGCACAGTCCGGGGTGGCGCGCACCGATGTACCAGAACCCGTCTCGGACCGCGTCGCCGCCGCTGGCGAGCGCGACTGGTTCGCCGATGGCAAAGCCGATATCTCCTGGCTCTTCCCGGAACCCGACCACAACCCGCGGGCGCCAGCGGTGCGCGTCGCAATCCGCCATCTGCCAGGCCAGAAACTCACCTTGTTCGCGAACGGCACGCCGGTCGATCCCGTCGCATTCGACGGGAGCCGCACCGAAGCGGCGCAACGCTTCGCCGTCAGCATCTGGCGCGGGGTGCCGCTCGGCGACGGTACGACGCATCTGACCGCCGAAGTCCGTGGCAGCGACGGCGCGCTGGTCACGACGCTGTCGCGCGATGTCCATTTCGTGCGAACGGCGGCGCGCGCGCAGTATCTGCCCGAAAAATCCGTGCTCGTCGCCGACGGCGTCCGCCGCCCGGTCCTCGCGGTCCGCCTCATCGATCGCGACGGCCGCCCGGTTCACGCCGGGACCGTCGGCGATATCGCCGTGTCTGCGCCCTATGCGACGGCGATGGAGATCGACGCCGAACAGGCACGGGCGCTGACCGGGCTCGGCCGGGCCAAACCCGTGTGGCACGTGACGGGCGACGACGGCATCGCCTATATCGCGCTCGCCCCGACCACGGTGAGCGGCGCCGTCACGATCACGTTCAGCTTCCGCGATCGCGATACCGTCCGCTCGCAGCAAGTCGAGACATGGCTCGAACCAGGCGCCCGCGCCTGGACCATCGTTGGCTTGGCCGAGGCCGGTGTCGACCGCGCGGGGCTGGCAGGCCATATCGAAGCGATCGAGCGTGCGGACAAGATCCGCGCCGACGGCCGGATCGCCTTCTACGCAAAGGGGCGAATTCTGGGAAAATGGTTGCTGACGCTCGCCTATGACAGCGCAAAGCGGCGCGAGGACCAGCGCCTTTCGGGCGCGATCGACCCCAACACTTATTACACGATCTATGCCGATCGCTCCGAGCGAAGGTTCGACGCGGCATCGACGCGCAAGCTCTACGTCAAGCTCGAGCGGCGCCAGTTCTATGCGCTGTTCGGTGATTTCGAGACGGGCTTCGGCGAAACCGATCTCGGCCGCTACACTCGGACGGCGACCGGCTTCAAGGCGGAAGCGCGGGGCCGTCGCCTTGCCGCCAGCGGTTTTGCCGCCCGCATCGCGACTCGGCATCGTCGCGACGAGATCCAGGGCAATGGCCTGTCGGGCCCCTATGCGCTGGCATCGCGCGACGTGCTCGCCAATAGCGAGCAGATCGTCATCGAAGTCCGCGACCGGCTGCGCTCCGAGCGGATCACGGACCGCCGCGCGCTAACTCGTTTCGTCGATTACGATATCGATTATGCTGCCGGAACGATCCGCTTCTCGGCGCCCGTCCTGAGCCGGTCGAGTGACCTGAACCCGCAGTTCATCGTCGCCGATTACGAGGTCGATCGGGACGATTCCGGCGCGCTCAATGGCGGCGCGCGCGTGCGGTATGACGCCAGGGGTGGCGCGCTGCGCGTCGGGGCCACCGTGCTGCACGACGATGGCGATCAGGGGCGGACCGATCTGATCGCGACCGATCTCCGCCTGCGGTTTGCGCGCGACACCGAGATCCGCGCCGAACTCGCCGCCAGCCGGGGCAATCGGTCGCTGTCGGGCGCAGCGAACAGCCAGCCCGGCCAGAGCAGCGGAATGGCCTGGCAGGTCGAGGTCGAGCATCATGATCGACGCTTCGATCTGCTTGGCTACGCGCGGCAACAGGATCTTGGCTTCGGGCTTGGCCAGCAAAACGGCGCCGAACGTGGCCGCCGCAAGATCGGCGCCGATCTTCGCGCCAAAGTCACGGAACAGCTCTCTGCAACGGCGAGCGTGTGGAATGACGCTAGCCTGGTCGATGCGACCACCCGCCGCGCGGCGCAGCTGCGGCTCGACTATCGCGGCGCGCGGACCGATTTTCGCATCGCGCTGGCGCATGCGGAGGATCGCCTCGCCAATGGCGGCGCGGCGGTTTCGACGCTGATCGAGGGTGGCGCGACGCAGCGGCTGTTCGACAATCGACTGGAGCTCGATGCTAGCAGCAGTCTTGCCTTGGGCAATGCCGGCAGCATCGACTTCCCGCAACGCCACCGCGCCGGGGTGCGCTTCGCGCTGAGCGATTCCGTCACGCTGGTTGGCACGTACGAGCTGGCGCATGGCGACAAGATCGATGCACGGACCGCGCGGCTCGGGTTCGACCTCAAGCCCTGGGCCGGCGGCCGCATCACGAGCAGCGTGTCGGATCAGATGCTGAGCGAATATGGCCGGCGCAGCTACGCAGCCTATGGTCTTGCGCAATCGTTCGAGCTCGGCAAGCATTGGACGATCGATGCGACGATCGATGGCAACCGTACGCTCGGCGGGATCGATCCGGCGACGGTCGTCACCGTCGCACAGCCCGTCGCCAGCGGTGGTTTTGTCGGCAACGGTGCGACTCTGACCGAGGATTTTACCGCGCTGACGTTGGGGCTGGGCTATCGCGGCGGCCGGTGGAGCAGCACGGCGCGTGCCGAATATCGTCTCGGCTCGCTCGGTGACCGGGCCGCGCTGACGCTCGGCTTGCTGCGTCAACTCGGCGAGGGGCAGGCACTCGGCGGCCTTGCGACCTGGTCGCGTGTCCAGGTCGGGGGCACCACCACCAGCGTCGCCAACGTCGCGGTGTCGGCGGCATCGCGACCCGCCTCCCGTCAGGTCGCGTTCTTGGCCAAGCTCGAATACCGCGCCGACAGTGTGAGCGGCGCGGTCAGGGGTGCGACGGCGCCCGGCGGCGGCGTGTTGCTGGTCACCGGCGATGCGCGTTCCGGCCGGTTGCTCGGCAGCCTGTCGTTCGATTGGGCACCGTATGGCCGCGACGAAACCGGCCTGTATCAGCGCAGCGAGATCGGCATCTTCCTCGCCGCGCGCTATACCAGCGACCGGATCGCGAGCTATGACCTTCGCGGCGTGACCGCCGTGGCGGGGCTCGACGGACATCTCGGCCTGACGGACTGGCTCGAAGTCGGGGTGCACGCAACCGCGCGCGGCGATCTCGACGGGCGCACCCTGGCCTATGCCGTCGGCCCGGTGATCGGACTTCGCCCGGCCGCCAATATGCTGGTCACCGCGGGCTGGAATTTTGCAGGCTTTGCCGACCGCGACTTTGCGGCAGAGCGGTCGACGCATCATGGCGCATTCCTCACCGCACGTCTGAAGTTCGATCAGACGCGCTTCGCTTTCCTGGGACTATCGGGTCGATGAAAAGGGTTTTTGCCGCGCTCATGGCGCTTGTGGCGCCCGCTGTGGCGCACGCCTCGTGCGACGCCGCGAGTCAGTACACTTTCGCCTTCGCCAACCAGCCGGCGGCGACACTCAATTACGGTTCCACCTATGCCTACACCGCCGTCAGCAGCGCTGGCGCTTCGCTGCCCTTTTCCGTGGCGATTGCGCAGAACGGACTGAGCTCGACGGCCATTGCGAACACGCAGATGCCGGCGATCGGGACATTGATTACAGGCCCCGATGCGACCAAACGCGACCTCGTCTTCGGCGGAATTTTTGCGGGCCGGACCACCGACCTGACCAGCGGAACGCGGGTCATCACGGTGACCTTCACATTCTCCACGCCAATTCGCGACTTCTCCGTCGTCACGCACGATATCGATTTCACGCTCAACCAGTATCGGGATTGGATCATGATAACGGGGGCGAGCGGTGCGGCCACCTATACGCCTGTGCTCACCACCCCGTGGGGGAACGGGAACGGCGCAACGGCGCCACGGACGGCAACCGGATCCGCGCTCACGTCAGGCGCCACGACTGCGCCGGTAACGCTCGCTGCGACGCAGGCGGCCGGCACCGGCGCTTCGAACAACAACTCCGATGACGGCACAATCACTGCGACGTTTGCGCAACCCGTCACGACGGTCGTGCTGCGGTACGGAAACTATCCGTTGCAATCGGGCGAAACCACGACGGGTCAACAAGGCGCTGGCATTGCGTCGATCAGTGCATGTCCGATGCCGTCGCTGTCGGTGACCAAAGCATCGGCGCCACGCTCCGGGAATCTCGGGGCGTACAACTTGCCCGGCACCGACGTGGTTTACGTGTTTTCGGTGTCGAATACTGGAAACAGTCCGGTCGATCCGGGTACGATCATCCTTACCGACATATTTCCCGCCGGGATAACCTACCTCAACACAAATTTCGATGGCACCACCGCGTTGCCGGTCAAGCTCGTTTCCGGGACGAGCGGGGTTACACTCGCCGCTGCCAATATCAGCTATTCGAACGACAAAGGGGTGACTTGGTCCTATGCCCCGTCGAATGGCTACGACCCATTGGTGAACGCCATTCGCATCACGCCCTCGGGCAATATGGCCGCGAATTCCAATTTCACCTTGTCGTTCGCAGCCTCGATCAAATAGCAATTCGAGGTCCTGATCGATCACCGGTCCTTCGACGACCAGACATCGGAAGTTGGCTTGAGCGCCCGCGAATGGGTCGATTGCCGGTGCGCTGCGGTCGCCGCAGGATCGCGGCGCTACATCGAGTCTCCCCCTATCGGCGGTCGGTCGGCACGCGAAAATCGACGGGGGCGCTAAGGGTGTAGCGGTCCCACTCGCCGCGCGTGCGAGGGTCGCCGACGTCCTTGTCCAACGCCGAGCCGGAATAATAGACGAACGGCTTGCCTGGCTCGACCTTGAGCGCGATCGCCATGCGCGCCATCCTGGGCGCTCCAGAAAGAGCGGATGCCGTGCGCGCGGTCGACCGTCAGCGCGCCTTCGCTCGCGCCGATCGGACGGCGGCCGATGCCGGTGCCGACGATCAGCGGACCGGGCTTGTCCGACGACAGCGTCGAGACCATCCGCATGAACTGCGTGCCGAGCGGCAGGGTGAAGCGGCGCGTCTCCCATACACGGCGATCGACCTCGACTGGCCAGGGCGCGTGATCGACCTCGAAGTCAGCAGCATCGGGGCCGTTCGCGAGGATGCGGTAGCGGGTGTAATTGCGCGAGGTCCACAGCTTGTTGTCGTGCCAGATGCCGAGCCCGAGGGTGGCTCGGCCGCCTCGGAGTGGCGGCCTGCTACGCGACGGCGGCACCGGCCAAGAGGAGCAGCGTGCCGGCGAGCGGGCGCGAGGGCGCGCGCGCGGTCACTGGATCACCTCCGACACGCCCGTCGCCGACGCGGGCCGGGCGAGCGTCGGGGTGGTGCCCGCGCCGTTGAACGGGGTCAGCCGGAAGCCGAAGCTGCGCGGCGCGAGCGCGATCCGGTAGCGCGGGAGCGCTCGCCCGGTCTGGTCCCATTGCGTATCGCCGCCGATCCCGGACTGGACTGCATCGATCATCAACGAAACCGCGTCATGCGGAACGATGTCCGAGCTGCGGCGCGTGCCCGGCGCGCGGTGCGACAGATCGTCGTACGGGAAGGCGAGCGCGTTCATCGACAGCGGCACGTCGCCCTGGACGCGCAGGCCGCCGGCGGCGTGATCCGACAGCTCCATCCAGCGCACATCGACCTTGTTGCCGGTTTCCTGCGGCCGCATGTAATCGTGGTTCTGCTCGACGATTGCTCCGCGCCACAGGCCGATCGGCGCGCTGGTCTTGCGGTCCGCATAGCTTTCATGCGGGCCGCGGCCATACCATTCGAGCGTGTCGAAGCTGGCGGGCATGGCATAGGCCAGGCCGATCCGCAGCGGATCGGGCAAATCGGTGCGCAGCGGGGTGAAGCTGCCCTCGACCGCCACGCTGCCGTCGCCCGCCATCGCGTAACGCGTGACGAAACGCGCGACGTCCTGGCCGATGCGGTAGCGGATCGTGACGTCGGCGCTGCCCCGCGTCGCATGCTGCTCGACTGCCTCGACGGTGCGATCGCTCGAGGCTGCCTTCCAGACGGCATGGGTGCGCTCGACGCCGACGCCGACGTCATTGTCGGTCAAGGCGCGGTAGAAATCGGGCGTGCCGCCGCGCAGCAGCGTGCGTCCGTTGGCGGCATAGCGGACGAGCAGCCCGGTCTTGCGATCGAGCACGAGTTCGGCCCCGGCGGCGCGCAGCGTGATCGTGGTGCCCGCCTGCGAGACGTCGACCTTGCCCGTGGGGGCGGGCTTGGCGTCCTCCACTGCGTTGCCGAGGGGGAACTGTTCCCAGCCGATCACCTGGCCCGCGGCGATCCCCGGGGTGCCGGCATCTTTGCTGCGGGCGACGACATTCAGCAGATATTCGGCGCCAGGCTTTCGCGCGATCGCGGGCAGCGCGAGCGTCGTCGTCTCGTGGCCGTGCGCCGCAGTCGCGAGCGCGGGTATCGTCCCGCGCGCGACGACGACGCCGTCCTCGAGCATTTGCCAGCCGAGATCGAGCCCGGCGAGGCTCTCGAAATCATAATGGTTGGCGACGTGCAGTGCGCCGCTGGCGGGGTCGAAGCCTTCAAACTGGATCGGCGCATAGACCTTGGTCAGCTCGAACAGCTGCGGGTTGGGCGTGCGGTCGGACTGGATCAAACCGTCGCCGAATTCCAATTCGCCGCCGGGGTTGGGGCCATATTCGCCGCCCATCCCCCAATAGCGCTTCCCGTCCTTGGTCTTGCGATACATCGACTGGTCAACCCAATCCCAGATGAAGCCGCCTTGGAGCTTGTCGGGATGCGCATAGATCGCGTCCCAATATTCCTTCAGGTCGCCGCCCGAATTGCCCATCATATGCGCATATTCGCACAGGATCAGCGGCTGGCGGAAAGACCAGTTGGTCGCGTAATCGACGAGCTTGGCGGCGGTGTCGTACATCGGCGCATAGATGTCGGCGAAGTCGTTGGGGTGGTGCTCGAGGCGCCCGTCCCACGTGCCCCAGCCGAGATAGCTGACGAGGCGCGACGGATCGCGCTGCTTCGCGGCGGCCGCGGCGGCAGCGAAGTTCGGGCCGATCCCGGCCTCGTTGCCGAGCGACCAGAAGATGATCGAGGGGTGGTTCTTGTCGCGCTCGATCATGTTGGTGACGCGCGCGACGTGCGCGGCCTTCCACGCGGGGTCGAAACCGAGCTGATACGCTCCGCGCTGCTCGGGATGCTTGTTGGCGAAGTCCATATAGGCGTGGCTCTCGATATCGGCCTCGTCCATGACATAGAGGCCATAGCGGTCGGCGATCTCGTAGAGCCGCGGGTCGTTGGGGTAATGCGAAGTGCGGATCGCGTTGATGTTGGCGCGCTTCATCAGCTGGATGTCGCGCTCCATCGATTCGAGCGAGATGACGTGGAAGGTCTCGGGATCATGCTCGTGGCGGTTGACGCCGCGGATCGTGATCGGCTGGCCGTTGACGGTGACGAGCCCGTTCTGGATCGCTACGCTGCGAAAGCCGATCCGGCTATAGGTCGACTGCACGATCGCGCCTTTCGCGTCGTAGAGCTCGACCAGCAGCATGTAGAGATTGGGCGTCTCGGCGGTCCAGGGTTTGACGTCTGGGATCGTCGTCGCGATCGAGACGGAGCGTTCGGCCTGACCTGCGGCGATCGCGGTCGACTTTTCCGTGACCACACGCTCGCCATCGAGCAGCACGATCCGCGCGCTGATCGCTGCCTTGGCGGGCGTGACCGCGAGATCGACCGCGAGCTTGCCGTCGCGGTAGCGCTCGTCGAGCCCGGCATGGACGAAGAAATCGCGGATCCGGGTCTTGGGCGCCGCCATCAGAAACACTTCGCGCTCGATGCCCGAAACGCGCCAGAAATCCTGATCCTCGAGATAGCTGCCGTCTGACCAGCGATAGACCTGGATCGCGATCGTGTTGTGGCCGGGTTTCAGGTAGCGGCTGACATCGAATTCGGACGGCAACTTGCTGTCCTCGGAATAGCCGACCTTGGCGCCGTTGACCCAGACGTAATAGGCCGAGCCCGCCGCACCGATATGCAGGATCACGTCGCTGCCCGACCAGCCCGCCGGGATCTCGACATCGCGACGGTATGATCCGACCGGGTTGGTCGCGTGCGGGATCAGCGGGCGGTTGGCGGGGAAGGGGTAGGTGATGTTGTTGTAGCGCGCCTGGTCGAAGCCTTCGGCCTGCCAGTCGGCGGGGACCTTGATCGTCTTCCACTGCGAGACGTCGTAGTCGGGCTTCTCGAACCCCGCCGGCAGCTGGTCGGCATTGGGCGACAGCGCGAACGCCCATTGTCCGCTCAGCAGCAGGAAGCGATCGGACTTGGTGCGGTGCCCGGCGATCGCCTTGGCGCGGCTCTCGAACGGGAAGCCCGTCGCACGCGGCGGTTCCTTCCCGATGGCGAAGACGGCAGGATTTTCCCAATCCGGGCGATCGGGCGAAACTTGCGGCTGGATCGGCGCGACCGGCGCGCCTTGCGCTGCCGCCACCATGGGCGTGAGACACGCGACACCGCTGAGGAATAGGGGGAATGCCGACCGCACGATGCGCCTCTCCGTTGACGTAGCGCTCAGCGCTCTTCGATGTTAGCAGTAATGCTACAACTGCAAAATTAGTCTGACAAGAAGCCAACGCTCCGGTGTATTGGGGGCGGTGGGAGGGAAATGGCGATGGCCCGAAATTCCGCATCGTTGACCAATGGGCTGTTCGCCAAGCTTTAAGAACGGATCCGTACGGGCGCACTGCCGCCGGGCTCGCGTTTCCCGACACAGCTTGAAATCTCAGCGGCGGAGAATGTCAGCCGGACGGTGGTACGCGAGGCGGTCGCGCGGCTGTCGGCGCAGGGGCTGACGACGTCGCGCCAGGGATCGGGCGTGTTCGTCGCCGCAACCGCGCAATACCGCGCGTTCCAAGTGACGCGCGACCGTGCTCACGCCGCCAAGGTCTAGGGCGAGCATGAGGCGATCCTCGCCGCGATCGTACGGATGGACTCGACGCGCGCGCGCGAGGCGGCGCGGCATCACATGCAGGAAAGCCTCAGCCGCCACTCGCAGCTGAGCGAGACGACCAGCCTGCGCCCAAAAGGGGAGGGAAGCCGCGCGAGCGATTGACGAGCGCATTTAGGTTGTCCTACAAATAGCGCGATCCCGACGTCAAACTCCGGAGCAGCCGGGTCGGTGAACGGCCGGAATGCCTAGGTGATGCCGATCGGGCCTTCGACCATCCCGTGCCGCGAAACGCCTCCAGCTTTGACCGCCACCGCAGCCACGATTACCGATGCCGCGCGCCGCGCCGCGCCACGCCGGATCGTATCGCTGAATGCTCTGCGGGCTACTGTTTGCCGCCACCGCGATCAACTCTGTCGACCGCCAGATGATCAGCGTGCCCACGCCGTTGCTGCAGGCCGATCTCGGCCCCGACGACCGCATGTTCCATCACATGGGGCAGGAGAGGCGCTGCGGCATCTCGTGCTGGCGAACGATGCGGCGGTGATCTCGCCGCCGCTGAGGTTGAACGCACGGTTGAAACGCGCGCCTCCCTCGAGTTCGACGCCGCGCGTGCGCAGTTTGCCGAGCTTGGCGAGGCGGAATGTGGGTTTTTCCGCCGGCAAGCGTCTCGATGCGCGGCACTTGAAATTTGTCGACGTCGTCCTGGGGTATCAAGCCGTCAGGCGAGACGCCAACCTGTAGCACAGCGTTCGATGCTCGCGTCACCAGTGGGCGCACGACTGGACGAGCAGGCGGCATAACGCAGCTTGCGCGCGTGTCCTAAAGCGCGCGCGGCTCGTCCTCGGCCAGCACATGCGTGCACAGCTGCGCCTCGGGTGTGTCACCGGCCTCGAGCGCGGCGACGGTGACCCAGCCTGCCGCGCGCATCGCTGCCGCCACTGCCGGGTCGGTCCCCAGCGGCACGAACAGCCGGCGCCGGTCGACCTCGGCGAGCCCCGCCGCGACGATCGCGTCGGCATAGAGCGAGAAGCCGACCGCCGTCTCTTCCGCGCCATTCTCGTGGACGATCGTATACGTGCCGCCGCGGCCGATCTCGCCGAGCACGCCACCAGCGAAGATCGAGAATCCGAGCCAGCTCTGATATTCGAAGCCGTGGCGCTCGGTCGGGTCGAGCGTGAGCGCGACGCGGCCCTTGAGCCCCTCGGCGATCTGCCACAGCCCGTCGAGTCGCGAGGTCAGCGCGCCGCCCGCATCGAACGCGCACAGCCGGTCGTGCGCCGATTCGAACGGGCCAGCGGCCTCGATCAGCGGGAGATAGGCGGGCGCCAGCGCGGCCACAGCACCAGCGTCCTTGGCGTCGAGCCGATCGCGCAGGGTATCGATCTGGCCGGGTTCGACCGGGAAGGGGCCGCGCGCCAGCACGTCGATCAGGTCGGGCAGCGTGAAGTCGATCGAGACGTTGGATACGCCCGCCGCGGCGAGCGCGGCAACCGCGACCTCGACGATCTCGCGCGCGGCAACGATCGTGTCGAGGCCAATCAACTCGCAGCCGATCTGGCGCATTTCGCGCTCGGGTGAGAGTTGCGAGGCGCGCAGCTTGAGCACCGGGCCGGCATAGGACAGGCGGACGGGACGGGGATGGTGGCCCATCCGCGTCGCGGCGATGCGGCCGATCTGCGCGGTCATGTCGGGACGGATCGCGAGCGTCGCCTGCGAAACGGGGTCGACGAAGCGCACCGCATCCTGCGCGCGTGCGGCCTTGAGGCGACCGGCGAGCCCGGCCTCGAACTCGGCGAGCGCGGGGTCGGCGCGTTCGTAGCCGTAAGCATGTGCTGCGCCGAGCAGCGCTTGCTCGAGCCGCGCGGCGGCGTCGGCGAAGGGCGGGAGCCGGTCGTGGAAGCCGGTCGGGAGGAGGGAAGATGTCATGCGCGCGCCTTGCCCGAAGCGCGATTGCAGCGAAAGCCGCAATCGCGCTTCGGAGAGGATCAGAACGCCAAGCCCATCGCGGTCTTCACGCCCGCCAGCGCGCGGACCTGCGCGAGCAGATCGGGCGTCAGCGCTTCGTCGATCGACAGGAGCAACACCGCCTCGCCACCGGCCGAACGGCGACCCAAGTGGAAGGTGCCGATGTTGACCCCGCCCGTGCCGAGCAAGGTGCCCAGGCGCCCGATAAAGCCGGGCGCATCCTCGTTGACGACGTAGAGCATGTGCCCGGCGAGATCGGCTTCGACCTTGATGCCGAACAGTTCGACCAGGCGCGGCGCGGCGTCCCCGAACAGCGTGCCCGCGACCGACCGCTCGCCCGCATCGGTCTTGACCGAGACGCGCAGCAGCGTGTGGTAATCGCCTTCGCGCTCGGTGCGGACTTCGCGCACTTCCATGCCGCGCTCCTTGGCGAGGAGCGGTGCGTTGACCATGTTGACGGTGTCGGTCTGGGTGCGCAGGAACCCGGCGAGCACCGCCGACACCATCGGCTTCTGGTTGAGCTCGGCTGCCGCACCCTCGCTGTGGATCGAGATGCGACCGATCGAGCCGGTCGTGAGCTGGCCGACGAGCGAGCCGAGCTTCTCGGCGAGCGCCATGTACGGCTTCAGGCGCGGTGCTTCCTCGGCGGACAGCGACGGCACGTTGAGCGCGTTGGTGATGCCGCCCGACATCAGATAATCCGACATCTGCTCGGCGACCTGGATCGCAACGTTGACCTGCGCTTCGTCGGTCGAGGCACCGAGATGCGGCGTCGAGACGAAGTTGGGCGTGCCGAACAGCGGGTTGCTCTTGGCCGGCTCCTCGACGAACACATCGAGCGCCGCGCCGCCGATGTGCCCTGAATCGAGCCCGGCCTTGAGCGCCGCCTCGTCGATCAGACCGCCGCGCGCGCAGTTGATGATACGAACGCCCTGCTTCGTCTTGGCGAGATTCTCGGCCGACAGGATGTTGCGCGTCTGGTCGGTGAGCGGCGTGTGGAGCGTGATGAAGTCGGCGCGCGCGAGCAGCTCGTCGAGCTCGACCTTCTCGACGCCGAGTTCGACGGCGCGCTCGGGCGAGAGGAACGGATCGTAGGCGAGGACCTTCATCCGCAGGCCGAGCGCGCGATCGGCGACGATGCCGCCGATGTTGCCCGCGCCGATCAAGCCGAGCGTCTTGGCGGTGAGCTCGACACCCATGAAGCGGTTCTTCTCCCACTTGCCGGCCTGGGTCGACGCGTCGGCCTCGGGCAGCTGACGCGCGAGCGCGAACATCAGCGCGATGGCGTGCTCGGCGGTGGTGATCGAATTGCCGAACGGGGTGTTCATCACGACGACGCCCTGCGCCGATGCGGCGGGGATGTCGACATTGTCGACGCCGATGCCGGCGCGGCCGATGACCTTCAAATTGGTCGCCGCGGCGAGGATCGCCTTGGTCACCTTGGTCGAGCTGCGGATGGCGAGGCCGTCATATTGGCCGATGATCGCGATGACTTCCTCGGGGGTCTTGCCAGTGATCTCGTCGACCTCGACGCCGCGTTCGCGGAAGATCTGGGCGGCTTTGGGGTCCATTTTGTCGGAAATGAGGACTTTTGGCATGGAATATACTCCGTCGCCCCGGCGTAGGCCGGGGCCGCTATAGGGGATGTGCTGCGGTCAGTTGCGCAGCGGCCCCGGCCTCCGGGCCCCATCAAAGTATCACTTTGATGGGAGCCCTCCGCCGGGGCGACGTCAATCAGGCGGCCTTGGCAGTCGCGTAGGCCCAATCGAGCCACGGGCCGAGCGCGACCACATCGGCGGTGTCGACCGTCGCGCCGCACCAGATGCGCAGGCCCGGCGGCGCGTCGCGATAGCCGGCGACGTCATAGGCGGCGCCCTGCTTCTCGAGCAGGCCGGCGAAGGTCTTGATGAACGCCTCGTCTGCGCCCTCGACCGTCAGGCACACGCTGGTCTTCGAGCGCGTCGCTTCGTCGGCCGCCAAATGACCGAGCCACGCGCGCTCCGCCACGATCTGGTCGAGTGCTGCGGCATTGGCGTCCGAGCGGGCGATCAGCCCGTCCGCGCCGCCGATCGACTTCGCCCATTCGAGTGCTGCGATGCAATCCTCGACCGCGAGCATCGATGGCGTATTGATCGTCTCGCCCTTGAACACGCCTTCGGTGAGCTTGCCCTTCGAGACGAGGCGGAACACCTTCGGCAGTGGCCAGGCGGGGGTGTAGCTCTCGAGCCGCTCGACTGCGCGCGGGCCGAGGATCAGCACGCCGTGCGCGCCTTCGCCGCCGAGCACCTTCTGCCACGAGAAGGTCGCGACATCGATCTTCGCCCAGTCGATGTCGTAAGCGAACACCGCGCTGGTCGCGTCGGCGAAGGACAGGCCCTCGCGGGTCTCGGGGATCCAGTCGGCGTTGGGTACGCGCACGCCCGAAGTGGTGCCGTTCCAAGTGAACAAAACGTCGTTCGACCAATCGACCGCGTCCAGATCGGGCAGCTGGCCATAATCGGCGCGCACGACGGTGGGATCGATCTTCAGCTGCTTGACCGCGTCGGTGACCCAGCCTTCGCCGAAGCTTTCCCAGGCAAGTGCGGTGACGGGCTTGGCACCCAGCATCGTCCACATCGCCATTTCATAGGCACCCGTGTCGGAGCCGGGGACAATCCCGATGCGGTGCGTGTCGGGGAGCTTGAGCAGTTCGCGCATCAAATCGATGCAGAGCTGGAGGCGCGTCTTGCCGATCTTCGAACGGTGCGAGCGGCCGAGCGATTCTGTCGCTAGGTTTTCGGGGGACCAGCCGGGCGGTTTCGCACACGGGCCGGATGAGAAGTAGGGACGCGCCGGTTTGATCGCCGGGACGGCAGGTAAGTCAGTCATGTAGTCTCTCCTTACAGAGAGCACGCGCGGCGTTGGGACCGCGTGGCCCGTCGCCGGTCCTAGAGCCCGCGCAGCGCGCGTCAAGCGATGAGTCGTTCGTCGCAAGGTTGTGGCGGCGTTAACCACCACGTTGGTATCGAGTCGCCATGTCGCGCCGCTTTCTCACCGTCCTCGTGTCGCTGCTGCTCGCCGCCTGTTCGAGCGGACACGACCAGCGCCCGCCGACTCGCCCGCGCGGGAGCCGGCCGATCACGCTCAGCCTGCCGACGAGTCGCGAGACGCAAGCGTGCTTCGCCGATCTGTCGCGCGAGGATGTGCGCTATTCGCCCTTGCCCGATCGCGATTATGGCGGTGGGTGCCAGATCGTCGGGGCGGTGCAATTGATCGACATCGGCGTACCCGTCACCAATCTCAAGGCGATGCGCTGCGGCCTCGCGCGCAGTTTTACCGGCTGGATCGAACATGCCGTCGCGCCCGCCGCGCGGCAGATGCTCGGCAGCGACGTGGTCCGCGTCGAAAGCATGGGGACATATGCGTGTCGCGCGGTGATCGGATCGGCGGCGGGGGCGGGGCGGTTGTCGGGCCACGCGCTTGCCAATGCGGTCGATGTGTCCGCGGTCGTGCTGAGGAACGGGCGGCGAATCACGGTCCAGCAGGACTGGAACGGCGGCGATCCCAATGCGCGGGCGTTCCTGCGCGCGATCCACGATTCGGCGTGCCGCCGCTTCGGCACGGTGCTCAGCCCGGACTACAATGCGGCGCACGCCAACCACTTCCATTTCGAGGACGATCACAAGGCGTTCTGCCGCTAGGCTTCAAATTCGCGCGCGCGGCGCTTAGATGCGGTGGATGACAGAGACACCGAAATCGGGAACGCCCGACGCCACGCACCCTGACAGCCACAGCCCCGACACGCATACGCATGTCCCAGCCCGCGTCTTTGCGCGTGCACGCCAGGACGCCGAGAATGCCAAGGCCGCCGTCAGCACCCCGCAGACCGAGAACCCGGCCTATCGCCTCGCCTTCCAGGACATGGACTTCCTGCTGCGCGAGGATCTGCGCCCGGTCCGCTTCCAGCTCGAGTTGCTAAAGCCGCAGCTGATCCTCGACGAGGCCAAGATCGGCTCGACCTTCGTGATGTACGGATCGGCGCGGATCCCCGAACCGTCCAAGGCGCAGGCGCTGCTCGATCTCGCGCGCAGTGCGGTCGATCGCAACGAAGCGTCGATCCGCATTGCCGAGAGCTTGGTCGAGAAGTCGAAATATTATGATGTCGCCTATGAACTCGCGCAGCTCGTCAGCGCCTTCCCGGTCGACGAGGAAGGCAAGCGCCAGTTCGTCGTCTGCTCGGGCGGCGGGCCGTCGATCATGGAAGCGGCTAACCGCGGTGCGGCCGAGGCGGGGTACGAATCGGTCGGGCTCAACATCGTGCTGCCGCACGAGCAAGCGCCGAACCCCTATGTGACGCCCGCGCTGTCGATGCAGTTCCACTATTTCGCGCTGCGCAAGATGCACTTCCTGCTCCACGCGCGCGCGCTGGCGGCGTTCCCGGGCGGGTTCGGGACATTCGACGAGCTGTTCGAGCTGCTGACGCTGATCCAGACGGGCAAGATCGCGCCGATCCCGGTGCTGCTCTACGGTCGCAAATTCTGGGAGCGCGTCGTCAATTTCGAGGCGCTGGTCGAGGAAGGCGTCGTCTCGGCGAAGGATCTGAGCATCTTCACCTTCGTCGAAACCGCCGAGGAAGGCTGGGCGGTGGTGAAGGACTTCTACCGCGACAAGGACTGAGCCCTTCTTCACCCCTCCCCTGAAGGGGAGGGGCTTTTCTTATCAGGTTACTTGGCGACCGGCGCCGCGGTCTCGCGGCCGAGCGGCGAGGAGGAGACCTTCCCGGCCGCGGCGGGCGCGGTCTCGTTGCCGAGGCCGGTCGCGCTCGGCGAGGCCTTGCCGCCCGGATCGGCCGCGCCAGCCGCTGGCGGCGCCTTGGCGTCGGTTGCGGTCGGCGCACCGGCCGCGGGTGCTGGCAGCGGCAGGTTCGACCCCTGCGTGTTGAGATAGAGGATCACGTCGGCGCGATCCTTGGCGTCGGTCAGACCGGCAAAGGTCATCTTGGTGCCCGCGGCATAGGCGCGCGGGCTGGTCAGCCACTTGTTGAGCTGATCGAAATCCCACTTCTTGCCGGCGCCCGCGGTCTTGAGCGCGTCGGAGAAGGCGTAGCCCGCCTTGCCTTGCGCGATCGCCTCGCCGACGGTGCCCCACAGGTTCGGGCCGATGCCGTTGGCGCCGCCCTGCGCGACGGTGTGGCAGGCGCCGCACTTCTTGAACACGTCGGCGCCGTGCGTCGCGTCGGCGGTGGCGAGCAGATCGGCGATCGGCTTGTCGGGCGCGGCGGGGCCGCCGCCACCAGCGTCGTCGGCCGGTGCCTCGATCGGATAGCCTTCTTTCTCAGACGTGATCGGCGCGACAATCATGTGGCCGGCAATACCGAGCGCGAGCGCAGCCGCCATGCTGCCCAAAATCCAGCCCGCAATCGTGTTGGTCCGGTTATCCATGCTCGTTTTTCCGCCTCTGCCGCAGGAGGGTCCCCCTGAAGGACCACGTAGTTGGTTTGACCCATAGATTCGCGCGGGGCGCACCGCAAGCCAAGCTTGCCGCACGGATGCAAGGCGGTTACCGCCCGGCTCCCATGGAAAATTTCGCCGAACCCGCCCGCGCGCTCGTCGCCCAGATGACCCAGGCCGCCGCCGCCGCGCCCGACCGCGCGGTCGCCTTTCAGGGCGCGCCCGGCGCCAATTCGCACATCGCCGCATTGGAGGCGTTCCCCGACGGGCTGCCCCTGCCGTGCTTCGACTTCGCCGACGCGATCGACGCGGTGCGTGACGGGCGGGCGGATTGTGCGATCATCCCGATCGAGAATTCGCTCCACGGGCGCGTCGCCGACATCCATTTCCTGCTCCCCGAATCGGGGCTGGTGATCACCGGCGAGCATTTCCTCGGCATTCGCTATGCGCTGATGGGGCAGGGGCCGCTCTCGGGTGTGCGCGAGGCGATGAGCCATCCGCAAGCGCTCGGCCAATGCCGCCACTGGCTGCGCGAGCGCGGCATCGCGCCGGTCGCCTATCCCGACACCGCGGGTGCTGCGGCGGTGGTGGCCGAGCGTGGCGACCCGGCGCTCGCGGCGCTCGCCCCGCCGGGTGCGGCGGCGCTGTACGGGCTCGAGACGCTCGCCAGCGACATTGCCGACGCCGATCACAACACGACGCGCTTCGTCGTGCTGGCGCGCGCTGGGCATCCGCCGATCGGCGAGGGCGCGTGGATGACGACGCTGATCTTCGAGGTGAAGAACGTTCCCGCTGCGCTCTACAAGGCGATGGGCGGCTTTGCGACCAACGGCGTCAACATGACCAAGCTCGAAAGCTATCAGCGCGGCGGGAGCTTTGCCGCGACCGAATTCTACGCCGATGTCGAGGGGCGGCCGGGCGAGCCTGGGCTCGATCGGGCGCTTGAGGAACTGGGGTTCCATTCGAAATGGGTGCGCGTGCTGGGGACGTATCGGCGCGCGCGGGCGCGGGGGTGAGGCGCGGCGTCGCAGCGGACGCGATTGCTGCGGACGTTGGTTGCAGCCCCTCGGCAAAAGCCGCATTCTCGCCGTGCTGGACAGCATCGGGAGGGCGGCATGATCGCATTAAGGGTATTTCTGGTTGCGGCTTGGATCGTGCTAATTACCTACACGGGGGTCGTTGTCGCGAGGCACGGTCTCGGTTTCCTGCCGGTTTTTTTCGATGACATCGCCTCAGGCCATTGGCCGGGGCAGTTTAACCTCGACTTTTCGTGCTTGCTCTTGCTCGCGGCGCTGTGGACGGCGTGGCGGAACAGCTTTTCGGGCGTCGGGATGGTACTCGCGATCATCGCGTTTGTCGGGGGCGCTGGATTTTTGCTGCCCTATCTGGCGGTGCTGACAATCACGACACGCGGTAACATGGCAAGCGTTTTGCTCGGGCCGGCGCGGGCGAGCCAAGTCTAGGTTCTGGGGCGGCGACCGCTCACCCGCAAGATCCAGTCCTGACTCGGTCCATTCACCGGACGGCGGAACCGTAGCACCGATCCAGATGCCGGCGGTGCTTGACTCGATTGACCCCAAGACCTGATCTTTACTGTGGCGATCGTTTCGTTTCTTGCACGAATGCAGTTAAGCAGGTCAGACGATTTCAAAGAGCAGCGTAGTACATATCATGAACGCGGCGTGTAGGACAGCGCAATGTCCGCTCTCGCCGGTGGGTTCAACGGGTGGTCGCAACGCATCATTCTCATGATGAGAAGGAGTGGTGCGATGAAGCAGCGTCGTCGGATATATTACTCGGCCGCTCA
>NZ_JBEPNG010000011.1:0-87623 GCF_040546165.1 Sphingomonas sp. UYEF23
GACTTCATCATCCACCGCGCCGCTCCGCCGAAAGGCACAAGCATCGCAGCATCACCGTCAGCCGCAAGGCGGCCTATGCGCCACGCTTACGGCGATGCGGGCGATGGTGTCGGTGAGCCACGCCACGGGATCGACGCCACTGAGCTTCGCGGTCTCGATCAAGCTGTAGATATTGGCGGCGCGATGGCCGCCCTGGTCCTAGCCCACGAACAACCAGTTCTTACAACCGACCCCGATGCCGCGCAGCGAGCGTTCCGCCGCGTTGTTGTTGATTTCGAGCCGACCATCCTCGACGTAGCGGGACAATACGACCAGAGAGTGAGCGCATAACGCCGCGCGACATCCGAACGCTCGCCCCGGGCAGCATCGCCTCCAAGACGATCCTCCTTGTCGTCATCGCTATTCGCAGGTTGCAAACCCAATCTGATCTGATCGCCATCCCACAAAGTCGTCCAAGGTTTCCGCCGGTAAGGCCCAGGACAGATCGACCGCAATCGTGTGTCGCGGATGACCCACGTTGGGAACGCCAGTCATGGGGACGCCCCCTCGCAGTGCCCCTGCACCATCTCGGGTCGCTCCGTCGTGTCCAGTCCAGCTAAGCCCTCTCAGAGCGCCGGCAGGATCAGCTGTCGCCTTTCGCTCGCGTTGATATGGCGTTCAGGATCGCTGAAAAGTGCCGGTCGATGGCGAAGTCCTGATCGGGTGGTGTCCACCCCAAGCGAACTATGACGATGTTCAGGGACGGGACGATCGCGACGAACTGGCCGGAGAAGCCCTCTGCCAGATACATGTCGGCGGGACAGTGCGGGTAGTGACGCGCGCTTCGCCCACTGACCGGCCCTTGGTTGAGCCAGAACTGCGCGCCATAGAGCTTGGTCGGCGCAGCTGGCGTTGGCGTCGTTGTGAAATCGATCCAGCTTTTCGGCAGGATTTGCTGACCCTTTACGTTTCCACCGTGCAGGTAGAGAAGTCCGAACCGTGCCCAGTCGCGCGTTGTGGCATAGCCATATGAGCTGCCGACCGGCACGCCGGACTGGTCGGGTTCGATGACCATGCTGCGGATGCCGGCCGGCGCAAACAGCGCATCGCGGGCGAAGTTATTGAAGCTGGCGTCAGTGCCACCCACGGCGTTTCGGACCATTCGCGCCAAGATGTTGGTGGTTCCGGACGAGTAGGACCAGTGGCTTCCAGGCTGATGCTGCTGTGGCTGTCGCGCGGCATAGGCCGCCATGTCGGGCTCGTGGAAGAGCATCTGCACCGAGTCCGAACCCGCAACATAGTCCTCGATGAACTTCAGGCCGCTGCTCATCGTCAACAGTTGGCGGAGCGTGATCGTATGACGCGGATCGCCTGGCTTTTGCCATTCGGGAACCGGGGCGGGCGCGTCCAACTCAAGACGACCTCGGCCAACGAGGATTCCGATAAGAGCGCTGGTGACGCTTTTCGTCATCGACCATCCGAGCATGGGCGTGGCTGCAGAATATCCAGGGGCATAGCGCTCGGCGATGATACGGCCGTCCTTCACGACAACCATTCCGCGTGTATCCGGATAGCCGTTCGCATTGGTTTCGTTGAAGATGCGATCGACAGCGGCCTGTGCAGGGCCATTCAGCTGCGTTGGAAGCGGGACCTCCGTTGCGTTCAGGCCAGGCAAAGATGAACTGGCGGCGCTTGGGACAGAGGCTGCGAGGTTGGACTTAGCCGTCGAACCGCTTGCCAGCGTGCAACCGAAGCCGGGACGAAACGTCGAAATCCGCGTCACGACCCCTGGTATGCTCGCCTTGACGGTTCTCGCGGCTGGGTCTGACCTCAGACGTATGATCATAGCAGTGGGCGCTAGGGAATGAACGTCGTTGCGCTCGGCATCTTCGACGGTGCGATGCATCAGGAACACATCAGCGCAACCGATCTGTGCGGCTAGTGCGGTTCCGGCGCCCGCTTGGCCGTCACGCAGCAATGGCGCACCGATCAGATAGGCACCCCCAAGAGCCGCGATGGCGAACGCCCCACCAAGCGCAATCCTTGCTCCTGTTCGCATCGGCTATCCTCGGTTCCTTGGGAACTGTGCCCAACTTCATCACTCATAGACCCTCGATCTTGGCTGAGGGGCAAGAATTTCCCTGAATACCACCTACGCACGGCAGGACGCTCTCCGCTGAATTTTCATCCGCCAAAGTTGCCGCACGCTTTCGCGACGCCTTCGCCACCACCATGTTGCCCCAGAGGAGTGTGAGATGACGCAATGTATCTACGGCCTGCTTCTGCCCATGGCTCGAGTATCCGATCATGTCGGTCTCGCTCGGATCCCCGCGCTTTGACCGGCACGGTCCCGAAGGCGGATCCGTTTCTGCTAGCGTTCGGCGACAGCCTCACCGCTGGATACGGCCTGCGTCGTGACGAGGCGTTCCCCTCGCGCCTGCAGGCGCTACTGCGAGCGGTCCGCCCTGGCGCCGTCGTTCAAAATGCAGGCGTTTCTGGCGACACGACCTCCAGCGGACGTGCCCGTCTGCCGCGCCTTCTGACGGGCTTGCGGCAGAGGCCTGACCTCGCGATCGTCGAATTGGGGGCGAACGACATGCTGCGCGGCCAGGATCCTGCTCGCATGCGCGATAACCTCGAATGGATTCTTGGCGAGTTCGGCCGCTGCGACATACCGGTGCTGGTTGCTGGCATAATGGCCCCACCGTTCCTGGGGGACATCGCCCGCCGCTTCAATGCGGTCCATCCAGAAGTGGCAGCGAAGCACAGCTTACCACTCTATCCATTCTTCCTCGCAGGCGTGGCTGGCAGGACCGGCTTCACGTTGGCCGATCGCGTCCATCCGAACGCGCGTGCGATCGAGATTGTCGCTCAGTCGATCCTGCCGCATGTCGTCGCCGCCCTCGGCATGACCACGAGAAAAGCCGCCTGATTGGTAAGAGCGAGCCAGACGGCCGGTAACGGTCCGGGCGCCTGGAATTTCGCAGTGTCAGTATCGCTGCCATCTATACTCCGCAGCATAAGGCAAGCGACTACCCAACGGTCGGGGATTGAAAAGTTGGATTCGCCGATGGTTCGGCGAGCGCCATCTGCATTTCGGACCGTGGACCTAGTCGCGCGTCTTCCTGCCGCGCGCGCATGCCAGGACAAGGAATTCCGAAAGTTCCTCCACGGTCGAGGTCTCCGCACGGTAGATGACGGTGCGCCCGACCTTGTTTGAATCGACAAGGCCCGCGCGCGTGAGGATCGCGAGGTGAGCGCTCATCGTGTTCGGAGAAGTAGCGGTGGCGGTGGCGAGATCGCCTGAAGCCATGCCGTTCGGCAGCATGTCGACGAGCAGGCGGAACACCTCAAGCCGTGTTGCCTGCGCGAGGGCGCTCATCACCTGCATAGCGTGCATGTTTTCCACTCCAATACGATAAACGAAGAACCGCCGGCTTCAAGCCGGCTGAACTCGATATAGGAAACGAGCGTTAACAATACAACATTTCGCGAAGCCTTGTAATGTCCGATATTGGTGTTATCTTGGTGACGTTCGCGGATGTCGCCGCCGCGGACCGATGGAGAAATCGGCGAGCAGGAGCCTGTCATGAACATGACTGCCACAAAGGGGGCCGCACGGCCCAAGACGCCCGCCGCCGCGAACATCGGCAGCCCCGCCTATCTCGATCCGCTCGATGACGACCGTCCGGGCGACGACGTCGTGGTCACGACGCGTCGGGCGATCTCGCGCATCGCTCTAGTGGCGGCTGAGACTGCGGGGCGGTTTCAGCGCGAGGGCGTGCCCCACGACGCGATGACCTGGATGCTGGCACCGCTCGCGCTGTTCAGCGGATCGAACGCGCTGGAGGCGTGCCTCGACCGCGATGCCTGTCTTCGGGGCATTCTGATCCACGGGCTCTCGCTTGGCCTGGATGCGGATCCGATGACCATCGACGCGCTGACAGCGGACGATGATACGGCTTACGACGATGTCGGTTGCGAGCTGTCGCCGCACGGGTTCGCTCCGGATGCCGCGACCGGTGGGTTTCGCTCCAACGTGCTGTCGTTTCCGGAGCCGACCGCATGTGGGTTGCGCCTGTTCACCGCCACGCTCGTGGCCAGCGATGGCTTCGAAACGGTGCAGGCGTTCCACGCGTCTCTCGCGATGGACGAGGTCGAGGTCGCGGGACGACTATATTGCCGCATTGGCGCCGCCGCTGCGGACGCCAAGATCTTGAAGGGGTTCGACCCGACCGATCCCCTCGTGGCGGCACTGGTGTCCGATGTGATGTGCGACACGCTGGCGCTGATCGCGGCCGAGCCCACATCGCCGATCGCTGCGGGCCTCGACGTCAACATCGAGCAGCGCTTCTACGGCTGAGCTGCGTTCGGGTCGGGCGCGCCGCTGAGCGCGATCGCCTGTCCTAGGCGCCTGGGCGCCCGGCCTGTCCAATAATGGAGAGATGCAATGCGAGACGTGATTCTCGGATCGGGAGAGCTGCGCGCTGTAAATTCCGACGACGACCTGCGGTTGTTGCACCGCCTCGACATCCGCGAGGGCGAGACGGGCGTCGGTGGCCGCGTCGACACCCAGATCGGCGTCGTGGTCGACGTCGAGACGTCTGGCCTCGGCAATGAGGATGTCATCATCGAGCTCGCGCTGCGTCGCTTCCGTTGCGATCCCGACGGCGTGATCGTGAAGATCGACAAACCGTATGCGTGGCTGGAGGATCCGGGGCGCGAGCTGCCCGCTGACATCGTCCGACTGACCGGGCTCACTGACGCCGATCTCACTGGACAGGTCATTGACGACGAGGCGGCCGTTCGGCTGCTGCGCTCCGCTGACTTCATCTGCGCTCACAATGCGAAGTTCGACCGGCCGCATGTCGAGCGCCGCCTGCCCGACGCGAGTGGGCTGGCTTGGACATGCAGCTGCTCCGACATCGATTGGCGCGCGCGGGGCTTCGACGGCAGATCGCTGGGCTGGCTGCTGGCGCAGTGCGGCTGGTTCCATGGTGCGCACCGCGCGGGCGACGACGTGGACGCGGTGATCGCGCTCCTGCAGCATTCGCTGTCGGCGGGCGGCACTGCGCTGGCCGAGATGCTGGAAACCGCGCGCACGCCGACCTTCCGTTTCCGCGCCATCGGGGCTGCCTTCGAACTGAAGGACGAGCTGCGGCTCCGCGGCTACCGGTGGGATGCCGACAGCGATCCGAAGTGCTGGTGGCGAGACGTGCCGGAGGCGCGTCGGACCGAAGAGGAGTGGTGGCTCGCGGGCCACGTCTATTCCGCGGATGCGCGCCCCAAGGCGCTCGGACCCATCGTTCAGCAGGTGACCTGGCGTGAGCGCTACGCTGCGGCGGCGCGGCGATCGTGATGGCCGTGCGCCAGGGTGCCGGACCTCGCGAGCTGGATTCCGGCGCGAGGACGTATCGGCATCCGGATCCTACAACCGTGGACGACCGAGGCCGGATCAGGAACGCGCGGATCGAGGCCCGCGGACGTCTGAGGGCAACGAAAAGCGATGAACACGGTCTGATCAAGGGGATTTTCCAGCGGGAGATCGGCACGAACGTGCGGTCGGTATCACCCTTCCTTCTCGCCTTCGTCGCGTCGCAGGGTGGAGAGATCGACGGGCTGGTCGACCGGATCGAGCCCGGACCGAGATGGCCGCGCGCCCCTGCGCTTTCGGAGCGTCCGGCCAACCTCTTCCGGCGTGCCCGGGAGCCGTATCGGGAATATGTGATCGGCACTCCGTCGGGAGACAGGAAGACCGCCCGAATGCGCAGCTTCGGTCACGGGCTTCTCTTCGCATCGTTGGGAAGCGACTGGGCCTGCCTAGACGTTGTCGACCATTCTCTGGAGATCGAGGCGCGGATCGGGGCAGTGAAGATCGAGACGCTTTTCGGCGTGCTGCGGATCGAACTGGACTTTGGCATCCCCGAGGCTCTGGCGATTGCATGCGTCGGCAGGCCGGTGGGCGATGTCGTCGCCCACGCGGCGCTGTGCGGACGCGACTGGCCGATCACCGGGGTCGAGGGTTCGTCATCGCCGATCTTCGGACAGACCCTGATCGCCGAAACCGGTTCCATGCCCTTCCGCATGCCTTGGATGCGCTGACGCGTGTCCTTCGCCGGGCGGCCTATCTGCTAGCCGTCACCACGCCAGCGACGCCGGGCCGGCAACGCCAAACCGCAACGCTTTATTTTGCGAAGGAATGTCATGACGAGAATGTCCGCCGTGTTCGCAACGGCTTCCCCTCGTGACCAGCACAGGCCGAGGCGGCGCAGGACCGCAGTGCCCTTCGCCATCTTCATCGTCGACGACGCGTTGAACTCGGTCCTCGGACCTGCGCTCACAATCGTCGCGCCGCCTCACGGCCGGCCGTATCCCGATTCGCGGGAAATTCCGTTCAACTTCCTTACTGTTGTTGTGCGGAACCGGCTCGATCGGGATGGTTTGTCTCGCCGCCGATGCGACTATGCGCTCGTTCGTCGATTGATGGGGGCGATCACGATCACGGGCGGGGTGGCGAGATGATGGCGGCGCGAATGCGGGGCCGTGCCAACCTCGTCGTCAGCGAAGGCGTGCTGGACGAACCTACGGCCGGCGATCGCCGACGCATGAAGAATGCCCGGCGCAAGGCGCATGCCCGGCTCCGAGAGATCGACGTCGCGCGGACCGCCGCCGTGGCCGACGCGTTCCGCGCGGAGATGGCGGCTACCGTCAGGTCCCCCTCGCCCCTGCTCACAGCGCTGCTCGCTACGTTTGATCTAACATTGAACGATGCTGTGCGGCGGATCGGCCCGCAGCGCGAGTGGCCGCGCCGGCCCCGCTTGTCAGGCCCGAAGGGCTATTACCCGTTGCATCCTCATCTGCTTCGCCACCACATCGCCGGACTGCATCCGGCGCAGATCTCGTCACACCCGCTGACCGGCTGCCGGTTCGAACGGGACAACGGGGACTTTCTCCTGCTACAGTTCGTGGACCACTCTCTGGAGCTCAACGCGCGCATCGGCCGGGTCCTGATCGAGACCCGGTTTGGCGAGCTGCGCATCGAATTCATGGACACGTTGCCTGAGACGATCCTCGCCAGCTGCGTGGGGCGGATGATCGAAGAGATCGTCGATCACGTCGCGTGGCGGGGCAGGGGTTGGCGGATCAGGTCCGCAAAGGACGCCGAATGGCCCTTTCTCGGCCAGAGGCTGATCGTCGTGACGGGATCGGTCTCGTATCGGATGCCTTGGGCGCGATAGGACTGTCTGCTTTGAACGCATTGAGGCGGCAGCGCGACGGCGAGATGGCGCTGCCATGCAACGCGACCGACTCTTTTCTGGTCTGATGGCGTGGATTGTTTCATCCCGCAGACGAAGGTGAAACGGTGCGAGCACCTCGGCGAAGTCGCCTCGCCAATGTTGGACGACTCAGCTCTGCGAACTCATTTCCCGATCACGGCTATCATTGCCACGACAGAGATCAGCAGCGAGCCGATACCGGAAATATTGTTCAGGACCTGGAGAAGCTCCTTGATCGCGGTCGCTGGCGGGTCGGGTGCCTCGGCGGCGTATCGTATGGCCGCCAGTATCGCCATGGCCTGAGCGCGGTCGCGATTGGATAGGACCCCGAGTGTCTGGAATTCGATGTCGGCCTTGGCGATGAAGGTTTTCAGCGCCTCGAGCTTCTCCCCTTCGATCACGATTGGGTCAGGTCGCCCTGTCCAGGATACGCTGTGGACAGCCTCGGGATCCTTAATCGTGTCGGAAGGCCCTGCCGGTAGCGCATAGCCTATGGCGCCTTCGACAGGATCTGGCAGGGCGTCGTGCGTGCGCTTCACCTGTTTTGGAAAAATGAGGAAGTTTGCGTTCCTGAGCTTTGCCGCGCGTGTAGCCCCCGACTTCGTGAGCTGAATGAACTGATCGTCGGCGTCTCCGTCCCGAGTGTAAGGCACCAATAAGCCAAGGGCGCCAAGATTGCGGGCGGCTTCAAACACCCAGTCGGATGAAGGCTGATCGAAATTATACCTCGAGGTCAGTGCGCGCGCTTCCAGTCGCCTCTCCAGATCGCCTTCACAGACCTCCAGCGCCGCGACCAGCAACTCGTTTTCAAGCCGTGTGAATTCTAAGGCCAAACTTACCACCTCGAGGACGGGGATTATTGAGCCGCGAGGATGAGATCGCGAGCCTCCGAGCTACCGCATGGGTATGGCCGAGGTCAAAGAGTCGACCGCACCGCCTCTACAACACGATGACCATTGTAACATCGTGAAGAACTCGTTGCCGGCGGGTGAGCACGAGATTTTACGCCTCATAGTGTTGGCACGATCGGAGGCAACCGTCGCAGCATGCATACGGGCTCATGCATCCGAGCTCTCCAGCCAGGTTGCGAGGCAACCCGCAAGATCCTTCCAGCCAGGGCTGGCTCGATCGCCTGACGTCTTGATCCCGATTACCGCCTCGACGAACGCTTGGGCCTCCTCGAGGGACATCGGCTGCTGACCGCTCGCGACGCGGGGATGGCGCTTCTCGGGCGGACGGGTGGCGAGACGGGGCCGCAGGGCAAGACCGTTCACCTTCTCTCCGACGAAGGCTTCCGCCACGCCGCGCCGTAGCTTTTCCCGCGCCGAACCCGTGATGGTAGCGCCAGTGCTCTCGATCGTTCTGACTAGCTCAAGCCAATCGACGCCGTCGTAGGTGTCGATGGCGATGCGCGGGAGACGCCCGTCGCCATCGATCCGCGTCGCCAGCCGCGTGGCTGAGAGCAACGCCCGCGCGGTGTGCCGGGCATCCGGCCCATCGATGGATAGCGACACGCCCACGATGCGCCGTGATGCAACGTCGATCACCAGGGCCGCAACCGGCATCGTCACCGCGATCCCGGGCGCGGTGACGGGAATTGCGATCGCGCAGTGATCCACGACTAGGTCGGCGCCAGCCCCGAAAGTCGAGGGCTCGGCGACCGCCCGCAGTTCCTTGACCCGCGTGCGCATGGTAACGAGAGACGGCATCGCAATGTCCCGCTGGGCCGCGATCCTGACCGCGACACGGACCACTTCCTCGGTGACAGCTTCGGGCGTCAGAGCGATCGCTTCACGGATTACCGCGAGCTGCTCGTCCTTGGTCTCGATGCGCTTGCGCTTGATCCAGTCGGCGCCAGGCAGGCTGTCGGCGCGCTGCTTCGCCTCCCAAACGCTGACCAGCTTCTTGAAGTGCCCGATGCCTAAGCCGAGCTCGCGCGCGCCCTTCTCGGCGTTCTCGCGTGTCCGCACTTTGATATAGGCCCTTATCGCCCGGATCCGCTTGCGGATCATCTCCCGCTTGTGCGGGGGCAGGTGGTCGAGGCCACCAATCCGTGTGCTGGTCATTTTCAATCTCCCATTATAGTTCAACAGTTATTGAATTATTAGCGCGTGCGCTTATCTCCTCTCCTGTGAGGCAGGAACGGTGCGCAAAGGCCGGCTGGAGGCCCGGACATGGCGGGTCATTAGGTATTGGTCTGGTTGGATTAGGAAGCACGTGCGTCGTGAGCTGTGCTCACTGGTCGCCCCGGCCTATCGTCTCAGCCCCTGCGTCTCCGGGACTAAGATGTTTGATCACTCAGGCCGTGCCGTGTGGCCCGGGTTGCGCACGGGGACCCGCCTAGGTTTTGGGCCAGTTGCTGTTGCCGGTAGCGTTGGCCGGCGATGCGCAGGTGACAGAGGCGAACGGCGGTTCGACTGATGCAGTGGCGCAGTGCCTTGCGTCCGTCCCGCGACCGTCTTGTGGGCGGGGTGCTAAGCGATGTGGTGGGCTTACTGAAAGCCGTGTGGAAAAGCGCGAAGCCGTCGGCCCGCGGGCGCGAAGGAAACGGAAGGTGAGCGCCGTTCTAGTGGCCTTGGACGCGCCGATTCGGGTTGGCGATGGCGTTCAGGATGTCGGTAGCCATGACGTGTGCGGATTGCGGCGTTGCTCGGTAGGTGATCTCGCGACCGTTTCGCTCTGACGATACCAGACCGGCCGCCTGCATGATCTTGAGGTGTGAGGAGAGTAGGTTTTTCGATACGCCGAGGGCAGCCGCGATCTCTCCCTGCAGCAGCCCCTTGTCAGTCGCGCTGAGCAGAAGCTCGAAGACACGCCAACGCGAAGATTGGGCGAGCGCGGACATGACGAAAAAGGAAGGATCAGCCATGCCTATAGGTAAGGGGGAGTTTACCAGTCCGCCAGCCGCCGCGGGGGAAGCGGGCACCCGCGCGCCCGTTTTCGTCGGTGAGCCGGAATCAGTAGAGCGGCCTGCGCCTTTCAGGATCACCCATGCCAAGTCCCCAACGGGTTCGGCCGTGACGATGAGGCACCAGAAGAGATTCAACGCTCACTTGCCCGATCGACTCGATATCGAGGAGGCTGCGAGGGCTTGCGAGCGCCTGCCGTGCCTGCCGCTCAGGCGCGCCGGATCGGCAACCAGGCGCGCGCTGCGACTAAGCCGCCGATTGCGGCGGCGACCCCATGATAGCTGATCCGGTGGCGACGCTTAACGCCTTTTCGACGAGTGCCAGGCTACCAGTGCTGCGGAGCGCAATCTGGAGTGTCGCGATGCAGGACAGCTCAATGGTAAGGGAGCAGGCGGACTTTGTTCTCGTGCCGGTTATCCTATCAGAGTATCTCGCCGTGCGGACTGCCGACCCCGATCGCATACTTCAGCTGCTGGTTGCGGCGATCGGCGGAGGGTTGACCGAGATCATTCTGCCCGACGCCGATGTCCATGCCGGTCTGACTGCTTGTCCGTGGAAGGCGCTGACGATGACCGCTATGGTCGGCAACTGCGTCAAGGTTGACATCGTAGCCACTGATTGGACGATCAGCGCGGACGACAATACGACGGTCCTAACCTACAGGAAAATTTTTCAGATCGTTGAAGGAACGGTCGGCTTGCCGCTGAAAAGCGTCTTCGAAGCGGCGATACTGCCGCCAGAGCTCATTATCAAAAGTGTCGAGGTCAGCGCTACCGGTGAGGGCGTGTTCTCGTGCAGCGGCTTCACCAGGCCCCTCGGGAGCCGCCCAAACAGGCATCTTAGCGCCTTAGTGATGTCAGCGGACACCTAACCCGGTCCGATCGTCCTCGATAGAGGGTCCGATCACAGGAAAATGGTGCCCGAGGGCGGATTCGAACCACCGACACTGCGATTTTCAGTCGCATGCTCTACCAACTGAGCTACTCGGGCACTCCCGAATTGCTCCGGGGAAGCGGCCTCTTAGTCGCGGTCTTGGGGCGTGTCTAGCCCGTCTTCATCATCTTCGCTCGGCAAAGTGCGCACCGGGATCGCATACCCCTCGCCGAGCCACTGCAGCAGGTCGCGGTCGCGACAGCCTTGCGAGCAGAACGGGGAGAAGGCCGCGAGCGGCGGTTTGCCGCAGAGCGGACAGGGTTTGGAACGCGCCATCATGCCACCTCGAAGACCGGGGTGACGCCGGTGCGCCGGGCGAGCTCGGCGATCCAGTGCGGATTGGCGGCGAGTGCGCTTCGCACGCGCGGCGACACGCGGTGCTGCGTCGGGGACGGCGGCGGGGTGCGCTCGATTCGGCGGAGCAGCGCACGCGCCTCGGCGGCGGCGGGATCGGCACGGAGCAGCTCGGGGAGCGAGACGCGGGTGCGGCGGCGGATGATCTGGACGAAGCCGAAGCCGTTCATCGCGGTGCGTTCGAACGGCTGGGGCAAGCCGGCATCGAGCGCGGCATCGACCGCGCCGCGCGCCGCCTTGCCGGTGAGCGTCGGGAAGTCCACGCCGATCGACCCGCCGATGTCGAAGCGCACGATGGCTGCGGCAACCGCGCGCGCGGCGGCGAGCGCGAGCGGTTCGAGCGGGGGATAGCCGTCGACGTCGAACAGCGTCATCGCCGGGGTCGGGCTCATCCGCAGCGCGCCGCCGACGGGGCCGGAAAAGACGATGTCGCCGGTCTGCGCTTCCTCGAGCGTTTCGGACCAGCCGGCGGCCTCGAAATGGTCGGGCTCGTGCGCGTGGCAGGTCCGTACGGCCACGCCGCTTGCGGTGATTCGCTCGTACAGGCTTGGCCCGGTGCGCTCGGGGCCGTCAGCGGGGACGCAGCGTGGCAGCTTGGTGCGGCGCCCCTCGGGAATCGCCTCGCGCACCAGCTCGACCAGCAGCGTCGCCCCTTGCGTGATGCCGGGCGGGAGCGGCGCGAGCATCGCCTCGCCGCCGGCAAAGGCGACGCGGCCCTCGCGGCCCTTCACCGTGACCTCGACCAGCCGGGCGGGCAGCACCGCGCCGATCCGCGGGCCGTCGCGGTCAAGCTCGATCCGCGCCTCGACGATCGCGCCGCCCGCGAGCTGGATCGCGCGGGCCTCGCCGATCCCGGCCTCGTAGAGCCACTCGCTCATGGCCGCTCAGCCAAGCGCCACGCCCGCTGCCAGCAACAGCGCGCGCGTCTCGAACAGCGGCAAGCCGACGACGCCCGAATGCGACCCCGACAGGAAGCGCACGAAGGCCTCGGCGCGGCCCTGGATGGCATAGCCGCCAGCCTTGCCGAGCCCCTCGCCGCTGGCGACATAGCTGTCGATCTCGGCGGCGGAGAGCGGCTTGAACGCGACGATCGTGTCCGACAGCCGGGTGCGCGGCGTGCCGTCGGCGGCGATGACGCACACCGCACTCAGGCAATGATGGCGCCGGCCCGCAAGCAGGCCGAGCAAGCCGCGCTGGATCTCCTCGGTGTCGGCGGGCGGCAGGATGCGGCGCCCGCATGCGATCGTCGTGTCGCCGGCGAGGACGATCTCGCCCGCGGCACGCGCCACCGCCTGCGCCTTGGCGATCGCGAGCCGCAGCGCATAGACGCGGGGCGCCTCGCCGGGCAGCGGGCTCTCGTCGATGTCGGGCGATTCGATTCGCGACGGCGTCACCCCGATCCGCGCGAGCAGATCGCGGCGGCGCGGCGAGGAGGAAGCGAGGACGAGGGTCATATCATACCTTCCCCGGCGACGGCCGCCGGCCGAGCGCGCAGGTCGTTGTCATCACGCGCGGCAGAGTCCGCGGCAGTTCACGACCGGGCCACGACCGGACCCCGGCCGTCGCCGGGGCGGAACGGGGTCGGCGCGCTTACTTGAAGCGGTAGGTGATCCGCCCCTTGGTCAGATCGTACGGCGTCAGCTCGACCAGCACCTCGTCGCCGACGAGCACGCGGATGCGGTTCTTGCGCATCTTGCCGGCGGTGTGACCGAGGATTTCGTGATCGTTCTCAAGCTTCACGCGGAACATGGCGTTGGGCAGAAGCTCCACCACCTGGCCGCGCATTTCGAGCAGTTCTTCTTTTGCCAAACAAACCTCTGAGGATGTGGGTGATCTTGTGCGGTGTTCGCGAAGCGCGGCGCATAGCCGAACACGCCCGAAAAGGAAAGCGGTGCGACGAACCGAGCCGTGCTTGACTCGATTGACCCCTGGAGCTGGTGTTATCGAGTTCGATCGTTTCCGTTTTTGTGATGATCGCGCGGGGGTGGGCGCGCGGGGGATGCAGTTGACGGGCCGACGCTGAGAAAGAGCGGCGCTGTGGGGCGCGAGTCGGGTGGGAGGATGACGGAAAGGGGGCGTGTAGGACAGCGGTTTTTGTGGGGGGCGCTCAGGCCGCGCGACGCAGCGTGTAGCGATCCCCCTCAGCTGCGACATGGCCGAGCCGGACAAGCGCGGCGAGCGTCGCGGCGATGCGCGGCTCGGCCTTGAGCCCCTGCGCATAGCGGCGCGCGATCTCGGCGCTGGTGAGCCCGGCGCCGCCGCGCAGATCGGCGAGCACGGCGGCGGTCTGTCCGATCGCCTCGCGCGGGAAAGCGGGCTTCTTCGTTGCGGCTGCGGGGAGCAGCGCCTCGAGCTGTTCGGTCTGCACCTTCGGCGCGAGAACGGTGACCCCGGCGCGCGGCAGCTGATAATCGGGGCGCAGCCAGCGGACCTTGCCGGCTTTTTCCTCGGCATGGCGCTCGGCATTGAGCGCGACGAGGCGGGTGATGATCGCCTCGTCGGTAAGGTCGCGCGGCCAGCCATAGGCGTCGGCGACCGCAGCATCGATCCGGTCGTGCAGCTCGGCGATGATGTCGACGCGGCCGCGGCGGCGCTGGTCTTGCTCGCCCGGGGTGAACGGCCCGTGCTGGCGCAGCTTCTCGCGCAGATTGTAGAGGCCGGTGAGCGTCAGGTCGATGTGTTCGGCGAGCACCTCCTTGCGCGTCGCGTCGAGTTCCTCGGCGAGATCGCCGATGATCGTGCGTTGCTCGGGGGTGGCGTCGGGGAAGGGGAAGGGGTCGAAGGTCTTTGTCTTCAGATATCGGGAGTCATTTCCGATCCCAAGCCAGCCTCCCGATGCCGTGGCCCATGCCACATGGATGCTTGAGCTTAGGATCCCCAGCGACGTCCATCGATCATCCGCGACGCAAACCACCCCATCATCGCAAATGAGCTCTTGCGGAAGCATCTGAAAAATTCGGTGGGCTGCTGTATCGACCGTTGCGATATATCTATTCACTGAAACCATCGCGGCGCGAAAATCGCGACGTGGCTCTCCAAATAGCCACCAATTGTTCCTATAGGAATCTCGTCTATTTGATTCCCGTTCCGGCCGCACCGTCATCGCAAGATGTTGATAAAGCTCGGGGACAGTTCGACGGGCGCTTACCTCGTCCAAACCATAGAGGTCGATTACGTAGAGGCCACGCGCGCGGCTCGCTAGGTCGCGACCGTTACGATACTGACGCACGTGTTTTTTCGCATCGGAGTTGGCGGAAAAGCCGAAGCCTTCAGCCTCTCGGCTTGTCACGACAAAGCCTTTGCCGTGGAGTTTTACGCCGTCGTGGCAAATCCCGCTGTTGGCGTTGAGCTTTGAAACCTTGGTCAGGTCATTGCCAATGGTCAGGTCGGCGTGAATTGCGCCTGCCTTTTCTTGGTAAGCGATCGCTGGGGCGTCGGTGTCGAGCGCTCGTTCTGATTAGACCTCGAGGACGCGCCCTTCATGGACTCCCGCCTCCGCGACCGTCATCGCAATCCGCACCGCTGCTGCATCTGTCGTCGCCTTGGTCCAGGGATGATCGGGTATCGCCATCACCAGACTGATCGGCGCACGCGCGTCCATTCGCGCGGCCATCACGCGGCGGCTAAATTCCTGCGTGATGGAATTGGTGGTTACGAAACCAAAGCGCTTGAGCCGCGTCCCCTTTTCGGTCAGTCGCCCGGCGGCGCGGTCCCACCAATACATCACGAAATCAGCTGATTTGTTGATCTTCGGGTTAGCTCGCCACAGAGCGAGGGCATAAGATTCGCCAAAACGTGATCGGAAGTCCTGCCCCGCGATGAAGGGCGGGTTGCCGACGATATAATCCGTCTGCGGCCAGTCGGGCCGGCGCGGGTTGGGAAATTCGTCGAACGTCCCGTCGTCGCGCATCCGCCCCGGATCGTGCTTCAACACCGCATCCATCGCGGTGATGTTGCTCAGGCGTTCGAGCACCGGATCGGCGATCTGCCCGCCGTTGCGCATCTGCCATTGCAGATAGCCGAGCCACAGAACGAGCTCGGCGATCGCGGCGGCGCGCGGGTTGAGCTCGAGCCCGAGAAAGTTGCGCGGGTGGACCGTCGCGGTCTCGAGCGCGAGCGCTTCCTGCCCGCCGAGATCGGCGAGCACTTCGAGCACGTCGCCCTCGAGCCGCTTCATCAGCTCGAGCGCGACATAGAGGAAATTGCCGGTGCCGCAGGCGGGATCGAGCACGCGCGTCGCGGCGAGCTTTTCGTGGAAATCATGCACCGCGCGGATCGCGCCCTGCGGATCGGCGCTGCGCTCGCGCTCGACCGTGCCGAGCACTTCGGTCTCCCATTCGCGCTGGAGCGGCTCGATGATCGTCGCGATGACGAGCCGCTCGACATAGGCGCGCGGCGTGTAATGCGCGCCGAGGCGCTTGCGCTCGACCTTGTCGAGCGCCTGTTCGAGCAGCGTGCCGAAGATCGCTGGCTCGACCTCGGTCCAGACGTGGCGCGCGGCCTCGTACAGCTCGCCAATCTCTTCCTTGTGGAGCGGGATGGCGGTGCGTTCGGCGAACAGCCCGCCGTTGAATTTGCGGATCGTCTTGCGCAGCACGGGCGAGAAGCCGCCGGTGTCCATCGTGCGCCACAGATCCTCGAGCATCGGCGCGAAGCTGTCGGGGGCGTTGCGGGCATCGGCGAGGACGTCGGTAAAGCTGCCGGGTTCGAGCAGCCCCGTATCCTCGGCGAACATCGTGAACAGGCAGCGCATCAGGAAATGCGCGACGGGCTCGGGTTGATAGCCGCGCTCCTCGAGCAATTTGCTGACATGCGCGAGGCGGCGCGCGATGTCGCGGGTGACGGCGGCGGCGTGCTTGGCGGGATCAAGGCTGTGCGGATCGAGCCACATCGCGCGCAGGCGGGCGCGGACGCCCTCGTCGCGTAGATCGTCGAGATAGATGCGATAGCCCGAGCGATCGGGGAACTGGCGGTAGTTTTTGCCCTGGCCGGAGAAGTCGGCGAAGATTTCGAACGCGTGGCCGACATCGGCGACGATGATGAAGGGTGGCCAGCCGTGTTCGGTGGGGAGGGCGCGGGCGTATTGCTCGGCCTGTTCGCGCGCGTTGCGCATCAGCACGTCCCAGCCGCGCTGCGCGCTGCGGCGGCCGCGGATCTGTGTTGGCGCGAAGCCGGGGAGGCCGGGCTGTTCGGCGGGGAGCGCGACTTCCTTCTTGCCGCCGGGTTCGCGGCTCTGCTTGGCCTCGAGCACGAAGGCGCCGCGCTTGTAGAGGTCGATCCGGCCGTGGCCCGACTTGCCGGCTTCGTCCTTGAAGGTGACGGCGCGTTCGAAGACGTAGTCGTTGCGGGTGTGGCTGGCGTCGGCCGGGTCGGGCTGCGGCAGGTCGAGCAGCGTGCACAGTTCGGTGAGAAACAGGACGTAATTGGCGCGCTCGGCGCCGCCTTCATTGGCGCGCCAGCGGGTGATGAATGTCTCGATCGCTGCGGCGTCCCCCATGCGGGCGAACCTAGGCGGGTTGGCGGTTTGGCTGCAAGGTCAAAAGGATGGGCCTTACGCCGCGCCCACGAACGGCAGCACGCGCTCGTAATCGGCGCGCGCGCCGCGGCCGTGTTGGGCGTGGTAGCCGTTGGTGGTCAGCACGTAATCGCCGACGATCGCCGCTTGCTGCTCGATATTGAAGCGGGTGAAGGGGCGGTTGGTGTCGGCGAGGTCGCCGTAATGGTAGCGCCCCGCGGCGAGCGTGCCGCGCAGGCGGACCCACATGCCGTGCTGGTGCTGCCAGACATGGGTGAGTTCGTGGAGGATCCAGGCGAGATCGGGGACGGTGGTCGAGAAGTCCGGCTTGTAGCTGGGCTTCGGGAAATAGATGTGGCCGTTGGGGGCCATCGCGACGCTGCGCGGCTGGAAGGGGAGGTAGCGGCGGGCGTGGACCTTGATGCCGTCGTACGCGATCGCGTCGCCGAATAGCGCTTGCGCGTGGTCGAGCTCGCCGGGGGAGAGGGGGCGGTGGGGCATTTTTGCTGGGTAGCGCGGGCTGGGGGGAGTCCGCCACCCTTTCGTCACGCCGGCCTTGTGCCGGGGTCTACCGCGATGCGCGCGCAACCGACGGAGTGCGCGTGGGACGGTGGGCCCCGGCACAAGGCCGGGGTGACGGAGGGGAGGGGTTAAGAAGGGGCGTCGTGGCGAAGCCACGCCGTCGGTCGGGGGCGTCGGGCGCCCCCGCCGGCCGGTCGCGCTTGCTGAGGCTTTCGCCTCAGCCTGTGCTCGCGGCGAGAGCCGCGAGCAGCAGCAGTGCGACGATATTCGTAATCTTGATCATCGGATTAACCGCCGGCCCCGCGGTATCCTTGTACGGATCCCCCACGGTATCGCCCGTCACCGCCGCCTTGTGCGCCTCCGAGCCCTTGCCGCCATAATGCCCGTCCTCGATATATTTCTTGGCATTGTCCCACGCCCCGCCGCCGCTCGTCATCGAGATCGCGACGAACAGCCCCGAGACGATCACCCCGAGCAGCATCGCGCCGAGCGCCGCGAAGCCCTCGGCCTGCCCCGCGACGAAGCGGATCACGAAGAACACCAGGATCGGCGAGAGCACCGGGAGCAGCGAGGGGACGATCATCTCCTTGATCGCCGCCTTGGTGACGAGATCGACGGTGCGTGCGTAATCGGGGCGGCTGGTGCCCGCCATGATGCCGGGATTCTCGCGGAACTGGTGGCGCACTTCCTCGACGACCGCGCCCGCCGCGCGGCCGACCGCGGTCATCCCCATCGCGCCGAACAGATAGGGGAGCAGCGCGCCGAGCAGCAGCCCGACGATGACGTACGGGTTCGACAGCGCGAAATTGACCGTGAGATCGGGGAAATCGCGCGCCAGGTCCGAGGTATAGGCGTTGAACAGCACGAGCGCGGCGAGTGCTGCCGAGCCAATCGCATAGCCCTTGGTCACCGCCTTGGTGGTGTTGCCGACCGCGTCGAGCGCATCGGTGCGGTGGCGGACATCGTCGGGCAGCCCCGCCATCTCGGCGATGCCGCCGGCATTGTCGGTCACCGGGCCGTAGGCGTCCAAAGCGACGACCATCCCCGCCTGTGCCAGCATCGCGGTCGCGGCAAAGGCGATGCCGATCACGCCGGCGAGCTGATACGCCGCGATCACCGCGACGACGATGACGAGGGTGGGGAGCGCGGTCGATTCGAGGCTGATCGCGAGGCCCTGGATGACGTTCGTGCCGTGGCCGGTCTGCGATGCCTTGGCGATGCTGCGGACGGGTCTGAAGTTGGTGCCGGTATAATATTCGGTGATCCACACCAGAAGGCCGGTGACCGCGAGCCCGACCATCATCGACCAGAACAGCTCCCAGCCGGTGAAGGTCGCCGCCGCGACGCCCGCCGCGGCGACTTGCGTCCCGCCGTCGAGGAAGGCGTTGCCGCCGATGATCGCGCTCATGTCGCCGAGCACATAGTGCGTGACGAGGTAGATCGCCGGGATCGACAGCAGGATGCTGACCCAGAACCCCTTGTAGAGCGCGCCCATGATCGACTGGCCTTTGCCGAGCCGGACGAAATAGGTGCCGATGATCGAGGTCAGGATGCACACCCCGCCGACGATCAGCGGGAGCGTCATCACCTGCAGCAGCGCATCGGCCTGGCGCAACGCGAGCGCGACCGAGATCATCGTCACGCCGATCGTGACGACATAGGTCTCGAACAGATCGGCCGCCATGCCGGCGCAATCGCCGACATTGTCGCCGACGTTGTCGGCGATGGTGGCGGGGTTGCGCGGGTCGTCCTCGGGGATGCCGGCCTCGACCTTGCCGACGAGATCGGCGCCGACATCGGCCGCCTTGGTGAAGATCCCGCCGCCCAATCGCGCGAAGATCGAGATGAGCGAGGCACCGAACGCGAGTGCGGTGAGCGCCTTCACCACCACCGGCGCGCCGGCATCGGCGCCGTTCGGGCCGGCGAGGAACCAGAAGGTGCCCGAGATCGCGAGCAGGCCGAGGCCCGCCACCAGCAATCCGGTGACCGCGCCCGAGCGAAACGCCATGGTAAGGCCGCCCTGGAGCGATGTCCGCGCGGCTTCCGCGGTGCGGACGTTGGCGCGGACCGAGATGTTCATGCCGACATAGCCCGCCACGCCCGACAGCACCGCGCCGAGCGCGAAGCTCACCGCCGAGACGGGGGTACGCATCCCGTCGAGGAAGATCCAGACGAGCACGAGGACGATCACCCCGACGATCGCGATCGTGCGGTATTGCCGACCGAGATAGGCCTTGGCGCCTTCCTGGATCGCGGCGGCGATGTCCTGCATCTTCTCGTTGCCCGCGGGCGCTCGGAGGACCTGGGCGGAGGTGAGGAGGCCGTAGGCTACGGCAAGCAAGCCACAGATGATGGCGGCATAGACGATCGTCATGCGTGTCCTTTCCCATGGATTATCGGTGGGACGGTACGCGACGGCGGCCCCCACGCTTGCCCGGCAGAGTAACGCGGCGGCGGGGCTTGGCAAGCGGCGTGGTTCGGGCGGGCTAGCCCGCGTGCTGATAGCCGAGCGCGGCGGGGAGCGACAGCGGCGCCCCGGCGTCGTGCAGCGTGAGGCCCGCGCCCGATGCGAAGACGCCGATCCGCGTCGCGGGGGCGGCGGGCGCGCGGTGCGGCGCGAGCGCGAAAAGCAATTGATAGTCGTCCCCCGCGGTCGCCGCGGCGCACCGCGCGGCGCGGGTGTCGCCGGCCTGCGCGCGGTACGCGTCGGACAGCGGGATCGCCGCGAGGTCGATCGTGACGGCGAGCCCGCTTGCCGCCGCCATGCGCTGCGCGTCGATCAACAGGCCGTCGGACACGTCCATCATCGCATGGACCTGCGGGGCGAGCGCTTGACCTGCGGCAAGCTGCGGCTGCGGGCGGCGATAGGCAGCGAGCAGCTCGGCGGGGCCTGGCTGGCCGTACGCGATGGCGAGCCCTGCGCCGGCATCGCCGATCGTGCCGGTGACCCAGAGCGCGTCGCCAGCCTGCGCGCCGCTGCGCGTCGGCGCGTGTGCGGCGTCGCCGAGCGCGGTGAGCGTGATGACGCGCGGGGCGTGGGCGGGGAGCGAGACGGTGTCGCCGCCAAGGATCGGCGCGGCGAAGGTGATGAGCGCGTCGGCGAGGCCGGCGAGGAAGGCGCTGTCCCAGTCTTCGCTCGGCGAGGCTTCGCCCGCTGTCGCGTCGCCTGGAGGGGGGACGGCAGCGCTTCGCAGCGGGTAGTTGAGCATCACCCCGACGGGCACCGCGCCCTTGGCGGCGAGATCCGACAGGTTGGTCGCGACCAGCTTCCACGCGACGTCGCCCGGCGGATCGCCGGCGAGGTAGTGCACGCCTTCGACGAGCGTATCGCTCGTCAGCACGAGCCGTCCGAGCCGCGCGGCATCGTCGCGCAAGCCAAGCGCGCCGGGATGGAGCGGCAGCGCGCGCAAGGCGGCGAGGAAATCGGCTTCGGTCATGCGCGCCGGTCTAGCCGGGGTGGGCGCGGATGTCTGCTTTTGGTGGTTAGCTGCAAGTCGGCTTCGGGGAACCACCGTCTGGAAAGCGGACGCTGAGCATGACATGACAGGGATATGGCAGACAGCCCCGATATGCATTTTTGCGGTTTTTCACTTTGGGTGGATCATCGCCAGTTTCCCGATGCGAAGGACTATTGGGACGGCAACTGGCTAGTGATCCGCGCTCGGATGGAAGCGAGTGGCGCTCGTGTTGACTGCCGCGGGCCGATACTAATGACCGCCGACATTCGAGACTTTCGAGATCAACTTGCTTCGATGATCGATACGTTGGCAGGGGAGGCAACTTTAAAGGGGCTGGAACCCGAACTCGACTTTGAGCTGCAGATGAAAAAGCGCGGGCACATTGAAGCGACGATCGAGATAACCCCCGATCACCTCAATCAACACCATCAGTTCACTGTCGAAACGGACCAGACATATCTGCCCGACCTTGTACGGTCTTGCGACGCTATCCTCGAACGATTTCCCGTCATAAATGAGGCCAGCAAGGGCTGACTTATGTCGGCTTCGATTGTGTGGCAGCGCGGTTCCGCATGACCGCAAGTGGGCGATTTGAGACCGACCGCTTTGCCGCCTGATCGCTGCCGGTCGGCTTTCAGGCGATGCTCGCGCGGACTCGAGGGCGAAACGGCGATACGGGGTGGAGACCGCCCGGCCGCTTTGGGGAAGGCGGATGGCGATAGCCAGCTCAGCGCGGCGTTGCTGCCTTTCCCGGAAAGGATGCCGAAACGGGAAGGCAGGATCATGCCGCTCAGCGCGGAGGCGACAGGCTCTGCACGACCCGCCGGATCATCGTCTGGTGATCGGGATCGAAGGGCGGCAAGGATCGCGCGGGATCGATGCCGACACCTTCCTGCGATCGGCCAGCGGGATCGCGATAGTCCTCGGCCGGCAGCATCAACGTCCAGCCATTCGGCAAGGGCTTGGCGAGCTGATCGGACAGCGCGCCGCGCGTTCTTCCGCCGATCTGCCTCACGTTTGGCAGCGCCCGCATCGCCAGGGTGAAGGTTTCGCCCGCACTGACTGTCACGTCGCTGGTCAGCAGCGCGACCGTGCCGAGATACCGGACGCGATCGCTCGGCACGACTTCGAACCGCTGATAGGCGCCCTTCGCGCCGACCGCTCGTTTCGAGAAGGCTAACCGGCGTTCGCGCGCGAACCGACCGGCGATGTGGAGGCCGATCGCATCATACCCACCCCGGTTGTTGGTCACGTCCACGATCACCCCCGGAAGCCCTTGGAAGGCGGTGAGAGCATCATCGAGCGCCGCGTCCAGTGCGTGCATGTCGTCGGGTGGAGCATCCTTGTCGAACGCGCCCATCGCCACGATGTTGAGGTAGCCGATCCGACCTATGGTGCCCCACAGGATGCGGCGGTTCGCGACGTGATGCCCGCCGCCGTCGAGCAGACCGGTAATCCCCTTGCGATAGGATTTGGACCAGGCTCGCTCCCTCTCGGCGGGATCGGCCCCCATTGCCGGGTTGGCTCGTGCGCTCGATATGGTTGGCGCTTCACCGCCTTCGAAAGCGTGATCGACACCGGCGATCGTGGCCTGCAAGCCCACATGCGCATCGTCGAGCCGCGCGAGCGCCTGGGTCGTACGCTGGAAAAAGACGAGGTCGGGAGGTCGGGTATCCGGAGTGGCAAGGGCAGCGGTGAGCGTGCCCAACGTTCGTCCGCGTCGGCCGAAGCCGGGATACAGATCGGCAAAGGTGGCTGCGATCACCTCGCCAAGCTCGTGCGCCGTCCAACCTCGTTGCACGGTGCAGCGCCGCGGAAGCGCGGCGATACGATCGAAGCCATAGCGCGTCTGGTCGGCCGAGGCGGCGAATACGATGTGCGTCGGGCTTACGATCGACACGAGCCGATACGTATCGTCGTCGGTTTCGCCGGTTGGATCACGATAACAGAACGCGCCGGCGACGTGATACAGCGTGCGCGCGCCGCCGTGCACCACGAGGATATGCCCGTAGCCGCGGGATCGCCAAACTCCGTCGGCAGCCTTGCCCGCACTTGCCATCGGCACCCATGGGCCGGCCAAGGCGGGAGACATGCCCGCTGCGACGAGCGTCGCCCACGCGGCATATCGGATGAGCTTCCCCGTCAGTGTCACCGCAATCGCCTTTCCATCGAACCATAAGCGAGGTGTCTTGCTGCGGCAATACAGTTGCGGGTGTTTTGCTTTCCCAAACTCTGTGCTCGAGCGCGCATCCTCCTCCCGCCTGGCCGCAAGGCGCGCGGAAGCGTGGGGACCGCCCGGCGGTCGCGACCGCAGGGTCATTCCTCGCGTTTGGCTCCGTCGAGCGCGCGTTCGGCGCGTGCCGCGTCGTGCGCTGTCGCGGCGCGTTCGGCCTTGCTGCGGCCGAACACGGCGCGGTTGGTGGCGGCGGTCGTCTCGGCGGTGTCGCGCGCGCGCGCCTTGCGCACGCGGCGGAGGTTGACGACCTCGCCCATGCTCAGGCGCGGACGTCCTTGGCGATACCGTCGAGCAGGCCGTTGACGAAGCCCGCCTCGCGCTTGTCGAAGAAGGCGTGCGCGACATCGACATATTCGGTGATGACGGTGCCGACGGGCACGTCGGCGCGCGCGAGCAGCTCGTAGGTGCCGGCGCGCAGGATCGCGCGCATCGCCTTGTCGAGCCGCGCGAGGTTCCAGCCCTTGGCGAGCTTGGCGGCGATCGTCGTGTCGATCTCGGCGAGGCGCGCCTCGGTGCCCTTTACGACATCGTCGAAGAAATCGACCTCGGGCTCGGCATATTCGGCGTCTTCGATCGTCGCGCCGAGGCGGTGATTGTGGAACTCGTTGAGCAGCTGCGCGACAGGGGTCGCTTCCATGTCGTGCTGGTAAAGCGCCTGGACGGCGGCGAGACGGGCGGCGGCGCGCGCTTTGGAGCGGGCGGCCGTGCGGGGAGTGGCGTGGGAGGACATGGGCGGGCGCCATAGGGGAAAAAGCGGGGAACGGGAAGATTGGTGTGTGGGGGGCCTGTTACCTCCTCGGGGAAGGGAGGCGCTGGCGGATCAGTGCGCGCGCAGGGTTGCCCCGCAAGCCTCCCCTCCCTGGAAGGGAGGGGGCGGGGGTGGGTCGGCCCGTAATCGGGCGTGACGCGCGCCATAGATGCGGCGGCGACACCGCTTGCGTCAGAGCGCCGCTCGCCCGGGAGGCCGACCCACCCCCAGCCCCTCCCTTTCAGGGAGGGGAGGAGGTTAGGGGAGCCGGAGCGCGACCGATCTTGCGTGGGCGGGGAGGCCTTCGGCTTGCGCCAGCGCTACTGCGGCCGGGCCGATGGCCGCCAGGCCTTCGGGTCCTAGCTGCAGGAAGCTGGTGCGCTTCATGAAATCGAGCACCGACAGCCCGCTGGCGAAGCGCGCGCGCCGCCCGGTCGGCAGCACGTGGTTCGGTCCGGCGACATAATCGCCGATCGCCTCGGGCGTGTGGCGGCCCATGAACACCGAGCCGGCGTGGCGCAGCTTGTCGAACAGCGCTTGCGGATCGTCGCACGCCAGTTCGAGATGCTCGGCGGCGAGGCGGTCGACCAGTGGGAGCGCCTCTTCGAGCGTGCGCACGACGATGATCGCGCCGTTCGCGTCCCATGCCGCGCGCGCGACCTTCGCGGTTGCGAGCGTCTCGATCTGGGCGTCGACTTGCGCCGCGACGGCGTCGGCGAATTCGGCCGAGTCGGTGAACAGGATCGACTGGCTGGTCGGGTCGTGCTCGGACTGGCTGAGCAGATCGGCGGCGATCCAGTCGGCGCGGTTCTCGCCGTCGGCGACGACGACGATCTCGGAGGGACCTGCCACCATGTCGATGCCGACGACGCCGTAGAGCTGGCGCTTGGCCTCGGCGACCCAGGCATTGCCCGGGCCGGTGATGACGTCGACCGGGCGGAGCCGGTCGGTGCCGTAGGCGAGCGCGGCGATCGCCTGCGCGCCGCCGATCCGCCACAGCTCGTCGACGCCGACGATGTGCGCGGCGGCGAGCACCAGCGGATTGACTTCGCCGTCGGGGGTGGGCGTGACCATCACGATGCGGTCGACGCCGGCGACCTTGGCGGGGATCGCGTTCATCAGCACCGAGCTCGGATACGCCGCGCGGCCGCCGGGGATGTAGATCCCGGCATGTTCGATCGCGTTCCAGCGCGCGCCGGTGCGGATGCCGTTGGCGTCGGTGCTGTCGGTGCCCTGCGGCTTCTGCTTCTCGTGATAGGTGGCGATGCGCTCTGCCGCGAGCTCGAGCGCGGTGCGGAGGTCGGGGGCCAGGCCGTCATACGCGGCGCGCCATTCGCTGGGGTCGATCTGCCAGCCGGTGGCGTCGAGATCGTGGCGGTCGAAGCTTTGCGTATAGGCGTGGACCGCGGAATCGCCTTCGTCGCGGACGCGCGCGATGATCGCGCGGACGTCGCGCGCGACGTCGGCATCGGCTTCGCGGCGGGCGTTGACCAGCGTGGTGAAGTCGGCCGCGAAGGTGGGCGAGGTGGTGGTGAGCTTGATCATAAGATCCTCCCCTCCCTTTCAGCGAGGCGAGTCGTAAACGCGCTCATGCCGCCATCTCCTGTGCAACAGCCTGCCGGAACGCCTCGACCAGCGGTACGACTTCGCCGCGCGTCTTGAACGCCGCGCGGTTGACGATCAGCCGCGACGTGACCTCGCAAATCACCTCGACCTCGACCAGGCCGTTCTCTTTCAGCGTGCGGCCCGACGACACCAGATCGACGATCCGCGGCGCGAGGCCGAGCAGCGGCGCCAGCTCCATCGCGCCGTTCAACTTCACGCACTCGGCCGACACGCCGCGGCGCGCGAAATGCGCTTCGGTAACGTGGGGGTATTTGGTCGCGACGCGGACGTGGCTCCAGCCGCGCGGATCGTCGTTCGCGGCCATGTCGGCGGGTTCCGCGACCGACAGGCGGCAATGGCCGATGCCGAGATCGACCGGCGCGTAGAGCTCGGAATAGTCGAACTCGGCGAGCACGTCGGACCCGACGATGCCGAGCTGCGCCGCACCGTGCGCGACGAAGGTCGCGACGTCGAACGCGCGGACGCGGATGAGGTCGATTCCGGGGGTGTTGGTAGTGAAGCGCAGCGCGCGGCTGTTCTCGTCGCTGAACGCGGCTTCGGGGACGATTCCGGCGCGTTCGAGCAAGGGGATCGCTTCGGCGAGGATGCGGCCCTTGGGGACGGCGATGATGATCGGGTCTGCCATGTCGCGGGCTTTACTTGGCGGCGGGGGTGGGCGCAACAACGCGACCGACGGAGAAAATCGATCATGGCCGATGAGCAGACCAATCGTGACGCGTTCCGGATCCAGCAGCAGTATTGCGAGGCCAATGCCGCGCCGGTCTATGCCCGGATATGCGCGGCGCTCGTCGACGGGCTGACGCGGCGATCGGTCATCGGGGCGCGGGTGCTCGACTGGGCGGGCGAGCCGACGCGCGATGCGTTGCCGTTGCGGCTGTTCGGGGGGCTTCACGCGTTGGTGCAGGCGGGGCGCGATGCCGGGCTGGCGGCGGTGTATTCCGGGGCGGTGATCGATGCGGGCGCGATCCTCGCGATGATCGAGCGCGTGCTGGTGGAGCATGAGGCGGCGTTGCTGCCGTGGCTCGACGGGCCGCCGCAGACCAACGAGCCGGGGCGGTCGGCGGCGCTGCTGCTGGGGTTGCTCGAGATTGCGCGGGCGTGCGGGCCGCGCGTGGAGGTGCTCGAGATCGGGTCGAGCGCGGGGCTCAATCTGCTGATCGGGCGGTATCGCTTCGATCTTGGCGGCGTGGCGTTCGGGCCGACCGACTCGCCGGTGACGATCACGCCGCGCTGGAGCGGGCCGCCGCCCGATCCGGTGCCGCTCGAGATCGTGTCGGTGCGCGGGTGCGACATCGCGCCGATCGATGCGACCGATCCGGCGGTGGCGGCGCGGCTTGCGGCCTATGTCTGGCCCGAGACGCCCGAACGGCTCGCGCGGGTGCGCGCGGCGGTGGAGATGGTGCGCGCGCATGGCGTGGCCCTGGAGCGGGCGGATGCGGCCGACTGGATCGAGGCGCGGCTCGCCGAGCCACAGGCGGAAGGCGTGACGCGCGTGCTGATGCATTCGGTGGTGTGGCAGTATCTGCCCGAGCCGGTGGCCGAGCGGGTGCGCGTGGCAATGGCCGCAGCGGGCGCGCGTGCGACGGTCGAGCGCCCGCTTGGCTGGGTTGCGATGGAGCCCGATCGGTCGGTGGGGCACCAGGTGGTGCGGGCGCGGTGGTGGCCGGGGGGCGCGGAGTGGACGACAGTGGCGACGAGCCATGCGCATGGGGCGTGGATCGATACGGGGGCTGGCGCGGGGGCTGCGCCGCTGGTGGATTTGCCCGCGGCGGCGCAGGTCAGGGTTTGATCCTCCCCGGCACGGGGAGGGGGACCGCCAGCCTTTTTCAGGCTGGTGGTGGAGGGGGGCCGCCACACGCGTAACGCCCGCGGAGAGCCCCCTCCACCATTTGCCGGAAGAGGCAAATGGTCCCCCTCCCCGTGCCGGGGAGGATTTAGGTGGCCTCCCACTCTCGGATCGCGGCGACGATCGCGTCGGGGTTTTCCCACGGGACGAAATGCCCGGCATCGACCTTCACCAGCGTGAGATCGGGCACCAGCGTGTCGAGCCCCTCGAGCTGGCTCGGCAGCAGCGCGGCGTCGCCGAGACCCCACACCACCAGCGTCGGCTGCGTCACCGGCGGGAACGCGCCGTCGAGGAACGCCGGACGCGGCGGCGTCTCGTCCATCGCCGGCACCAGGATCGGGCTCGCGCGGTACCAGTTGAGCATCGCGGTCATCGCGCCGGGTTGGCTCCATTGGTCGAGATAGACCGGCTTTTCATCGGCGATCTTTGAGAAATCGGTGTGGCGCAGGAAGCTGCTGTCGAAGAAATTCGAGAGTCCGATGCTGTCGATATAGGTCTCGAACCCGGGATTGCGGAAGGCGGTGATGTACTGGCTCGCCTCGCGCTGCGCCATGTCGTCGAACAGCGTGCGCTGGAAGACGAAGGGGTGCGGCGCGTTGACGATGACGAGGCGGGTGATGCGGCTGGGGTTCTGCAGCGCCGCCATCCACGCGATCGCGCCGCCCCAGTCGTGGCCGACGAGCGTGAAGGTGGTCAGCCCGAAATGGTCAGCGAGCGCGAGCAAGTCGGCGACCATCTTGTCGGGGGTGTAGTCGCCAATCGCGGCGGGCTTGGAAGACCGCGCGAAGCCGCGCTGGTCGGGGGCGATGACGAAATGATCGGCGCTGAGCTGCGGGATGACGTGGCGCCAGGTGCGGTGCGATTCGGGGAAGCCGTGGAGCAGGAGGATCGGCGGGTGCGCAGGGTTGCCGGCGGTGGCGACATCGAGCTCGACGCCGGTGGGGAGGGCGATTCGGTTCAGGGTGAAGGCGGTCATTTTGATACTCCCCTCCCGCTTGCGGGAGGGGTCGGGGGTGGGCGCCCGGCCTCCACGTGCGGTTCGTTTCGATAGCGCGAGCCCACCCCCAGCCCCTCCCGCAAGCGGGAGGGGAGAGGCATTATGGATAGCTGACCGTCTTGGGAATGGCCGGAATCGGGATCCATTCCTTGTCGTCCCCCGGCACCTTGGGAAATTCCCCCGCGGTCCAGGCGCGCTTGGCTTCGTCGATCCGGTCGCGCCTCGAGGAGACGAAGTTCCACCAGACGTGGCGCGGCGTGGTGAACGCCTCGCCGCCGCACAGCATCGCGCGGGCGCCCGTCGTCGAGCGAAGCGTCGCGGCGGTGCCGGGCTTGAGCACGTAGAGCGTCATCGGCTCGAGCGTCATGCCGTCGAGCGTCGCCTCGCCGAGCGCGATGTAGAGCGCGCGTTCGTCGGCCTCCGCATCGATCGGGATCGATCCGCCCGCGTCGAGCACGATGTCGGCGTAGATCGTCTCGGCATAGGTCGTGGTTGGTGCGGTCGCGCCCCAGAGACTCCCCATCACGACGCGTGCGCGGGCGTTCGACGCTTCGACCGTCGGCAGATCGGCGCGCGCGACATGCTCGAACGCGGGCGCCATCTCCTCGTCCTGCTCGGGCATGGCGAGCCAGGTCTGGATGCCCGATAGCTCGGGGCCGTCGGCGCGCGCCGCGTCGGGGGTGCGCTCGGAATGGACGATGCCGTTCCCCGCGGTCATCAGATTGACCGCGCCGGGCTCGATCACGACGTCGCTGCCGAGCGAATCGCGATGGCCGAGTGCGCCGCCGAACAGATAGGTGACGGTCGACAGATTGATATGCGGGTGCGGGCGCACGTCGATCCCTTCGCCCATGCCGAGCCGCGACGGGCCCATCTGGTCGAAGAAGATGAACGGCCCGACCATCGTGCGCGGTCGCGACGGCAAGGTACGGTGGACCTTGAAGCCACCGAGATCGTGCGTGACGGGCGTGATCGTCTGCAGGATGAGGTCGTCGTTGGTCATTCGGAACCCTCCAGCGCGTCGAGGATCGCGGGGAGATCCTCGGGGAAATAGGGTTCGGTGGCAGCGGCGAGTTCGGCGCGCGTGAACCAGTGGAAGCGCGTCATCACGCGCTGTTCGAGCGCGGTATGGCCGCTCGTGTCGACCGCATCGTGCGGCGCGCGGACGCGGAAATAGCGCTCGTCGGCGCTGACTTCGACGCCCTCGATCGTCAGGAACTCGACATGGCGTTGCAGCACTTGCGGCCCGCAATCGAGATCGAGCCCGGTCTCCTCGCGCAGCTCGCGGCGCGCGGCGGCTTCATAGCTCTCGCCGGGATCGACCGCGCCGCCCGGCGTACACCAGAAGGGCGGGCGATCGTCGGGATCGAAGCGGAACAGCAGCACGCGATCGGCTTCGTCGAGCAGCAGGATGCGCGCCGCCGGGCGGGGGACGCGGCTCATGCCCGCTCGTCTCCGGCGGCGTCGAGCTCGGGATAGTGGCGGAAGATGCCCTGCTCGTTGAACGCGATGCGCCGGTCGCTCTCGAGATAGGCGCGGATACCCGGCAGCGCGGCGACCTGATCGTGGATGCGGAGCACCGCCGGATACGCGCCCTCGATCGCCGCCATCCGCTTGGGGAACATGTAGCGCAGGCCCTCGACCAGCTGGAACAGCGAGGTGTCGCCATAGCTCCAGCGATCGCCGATCAGCCATTCGCCGGGATTGGCCTTCGCCGCGCGTTCGAAATAGCCGAGGAACTTGGGGGTGCGATCTTCGCGGAACGCGGCCGCGGCGATCAGCGCGGCGTCCTGCTGGTCCTCGTAATAGGCGTTGCCGTCGAGCGGGTGATGGACGTTGTGCGCCTCGGCGACGACATCGGCGATCGTCAGCTGGAGCTGGTTGAGCCACAGCCGGTCGGCGATTGTTGCGCCCCCGATATGGTGCTGGTCGCCGAGGTAGAGCAGAATGTTGGCGACTTGCGCGATCACCATTCCGTCGAGTTCCAGATACGGCGGCGCGAACGGCCCGCGCGCCGCCGCGTGGCGTTCCATGTCGTCGAGCAGCGCCTCGGCGCCGTGCTGCCGTGCGCAATCGTCATAGCCGATCCCCGCCGCTTCGAGCGCGAGCCGGACGAACTCGCCGCGGCCCTGAAGGTCGGGCCAGTACCACAGCTTGTAGCGCGCGCTCATTCGCCAGGCGCCCGTGCGCGGATCGCAAGCGCGTGGATCCGGTCGCGCAGCAGATCGGCGAGCGCGGTGTTGACGAGGCGTTGCCGCGCGACGCGCGACAGGCCGGCAAAGGCGGCCGATTCGACGCTCACGCTGAAATGCGATTCGCCGGTGCCGTCGTCGCCGAGATGGCCGGCATGCTGGGCGCTGTCGTTCGACACGTCGAGCGCGATCGGATCGAGCGCGGCGACGAGGCGCTCGCGGATCTCATCGACGAGCGGGCGCGGGGGTGCGCCAGGAATCGGGGCGGGGGCGGTGGCAGGGTCGGTCATCGCGCCTATATAGGCCGTTTTTGCAGTTAGGGAGCCCCGCGTGGCGCGCGAGGACGACAAGAAAGATGGCGCGAGAGAGCGGCCCGCCCCGCGCTTCCACGGCCGGGTCGAGGGGACCGGGCGCGTGTGCGAGGAACCGGGGTGCGACGAAGCGGGCGAATTCCGCGCGCCCGCAGGCGATTCGCCGCGGATGAGCGGCGACGGGCCACGGCCGTATCGCTGGTTCTGCCTCGATCATGTCCGCGCGTTCAATGCGCGCTACAATTTCTTCACGGGCATGAGCGCCGAGGAAATCCACGCGCAGCAGCGCCCGTTCGCCGGATGGGAGCGCGAGACGCGCGCCTTTGCGCATTCGGGCGCCGACGTGCCGCCGAAATGGGGCGATTTCAGCGATCCGCTCGATGCGATCGGCGCGCGCTTCCGGCGCGCGGCCGAGCCGGCGCGCAAGGACGGGCGGCCGTTGTCGGAGGTCGACCGGCGGTCGCTCAAGGTGCTCGGGCTGGCGGCGGATGTCGACCGGCGGGGGTTGCGCGAGCGCTATGCCGAGCTGGTGCGCAAATATCATCCCGATCGCAACGGCGGGGACCGCGGTTTCGAGGCCAAGCTGCAGGAGGTGATTGCCGCCTATACGCAGCTGAAGGGTGCACCGGCGTTCGCGTGATGCGGCCGGGCGCGATCGCGACGCTCAGCCCGCCGCCCCCGGACCGACCATGCCGAACACGACGCCGTGCGGATCGCTCGCGACGATGATGCGGTCGCCGCCGGGCACGTCCATCGGACCCGACAAGACGCTGCCGCCCGCCTCGGCCACGCGCACGACTGCGGCCTCGATATCGGGCGCGCGGAAATAGAAGCGCCAGCCGGGGTGCCGCGCTTCGCCCGCATGCCGCATCGTCGCGCCGAAGGTCTGCTCGCCGACCGCGATGAAGCGGTACTCGCCGATCGGGCCCATCGGCATCACGTCGGGATAGCTCCAGTGGAAGATGTGGCGGTAGAAGGCGTCGCCGGCGTCCTGATCGGGGGTGATCAGCTCGTTCCAGTTGCATTTGCCCATGCCGGTGCGGTCAAAGGCGGTGCTGTCTTCGTCGCTGTCGCCGCGCATGATGTAGAAGGGAATGTCCTGCGGATCGGTGACAATCGCCATACGGCCGACGCCGGGGATGCTCCACGGGCCCATAAGGACCGCGCCGCCGGCGGCGTTGATCGCCTCGGCCGAGGCATCGACATCGTCTACTCCGATGTAGAACAGCCAGCCAGGTTTTGCCCCGCCGGCAGCCATTTCGGGCGTGAGCCGCATCACGCCGCCGACGAGTCCGTGGCCGGTCTCGATCATGCGATAGTCCATGTCGGGGGCGGGTTCGCCGATCTGCCAGCCGATGACATGATCGTAGAACGCTTTTGACGCGGGCGGATCGGCGCTGTGCAATTCGTACCAGATCGGCGTGCCATGCAGGTTGGTCATCGCTCGGGCTTCCTCATACGGCGGGGACGGCTTGCTCGGCGTACACCGCGAGCTGGTCGGCGAGCGCGCGTTCGAAGGCGGGCCGCGCGGTGCAGCGCGCGAGATAGGCGGCGAGCGTCGGGAGGCCTTCGAACAGTTCGTCGGTCGGGCCTATGCGCAGCACTGCTGCCATCATCAGGTCGCCGACGGTGAAGGCGTCGCCGCCGAGATAGGGCTGGGCGCCGAGCGCCGCCGCGACCCCGCCGAGCCGCGCGCGCGCCGTTTCCAGGACGCTCGGGCGGCGTTGCGCCGACCACGGCTTGTCGGCCTCGAACAGGTCGCAGCGCACCAGATCCATCACCGCCGGCTCGACCGAATTGAGCGCGGCGATGACCCATTGCTCGGCGATCGCGCGGCCCGCAGCATCGTCGGGGAGCAGCCCCGCGCCGCGGCGCGCGATGTGCAGCACGATCGCGCCCGATTCGAACAGCGCGACGCCGTCGTCGCGATAGATCGGCACCTGGCCGAAGGGTTGCAGGCGGCGATACTCGGGCGTCTTGGCGTCGCGGATCAGATCGACCGTGTAGCGCTCGCCAATTTCCTCGAACGCCCAGCGCGCGCGAAGATCGCGGACCTGGCCGCGCGCAAATTTGGGCACCCAGGCGAAGGTGGTGATGGTCGGGGTCATTCGGTACCGCTCCTCGATTGGCCGGATCAGTCGGCGAGCGCCGCCTCGGGAGGCGCCGCGGGCGCGGCCGCCGCGTCCATCCAGAACGGCCCGAAGCCGTGGCCGTCAGGATCCTCGACCCCGCGCGAATACATAAAGCCTTCGTCCTCGGCGCCGTGGACTTCGCGTCCGCCCGCCGCGATCGCGGCGGCGGCGAAGGCATCGACCGCTTCGCGCGAATCGAGCGCCAGCGCGAAGAGCGGGCCGCCGGTCGCGCGCGCATCGTCCGGCGGCTTGGGCGAGATGCCGCGATAGACCGGGTGGCTCAGCAGGTTGAAGGTGATGGTGTCGGACCACGCCATCGAGGCGGCGGCATCGCTGGAGAGGGCCTGGTTCTTGGTGCAGCCGATCGCCTCGTAAAAGGCGGTGGACGCCGCGACGTCGGCAACCGGCAGGCTGATGAAGATCCGCTGTGTCATGGCGCCACTCTCCGGTGCGATTCGACGTTTGCAAAGGATGCGGTCGATAGTTACAAATTGCAACCATGAAGTTAGCAAAAGTGACTGAAGCACCCAGTGGGACAATCAAGCGCTGGTATGACGATGCGTGCGGCACCGCGCTCGCGCTCGAATTCGTCGGCGAGCGCTGGTCGCTGCTGGTGATCCGCGAGCTGCTGCTCGGCCCGCGGCGCTTCGGCGAGATCCGCAGCGGATTGCCGGGGCTGAGCGCGAACGTGCTGACGCAGCGGCTGCAGGGGCTCGAGGCGGCGGGCGTGCTGACGCGCGAGACGCTGCCGCCGCCGGCGAATGTGCAGGTCTACGCCTTGACGCCGTGGGGCTATGAGGCCGAGCCGATCGTGATGGCGCTCGGCCGCTGGGCGCTGCGCTCGCCCGCGCACGACCCGTCGCTGCCGTTCTCGCGCGTCGCGCTGATGCTCGCGCTGCGGATGATGTTCGATCCCGCAAAAGCGGAGGGCTTTGCCGCGCGGATCGGATTTTCGCTGGGGAACGAGCGGTATGTGGCGGCGATCGGCGATGGCGGTCTGACGCTCGCCCGCGGCGGGACCGCGCAAGCGGACGCGGTGCTGGCTGGCGAGCCCAACGCGTTCCTGCCGGCGCTGTTCGGAACGACGCCGCTCGCCGCGCTGGTGGCGAGCGGGCGGCTTGCGGTCAGCGGCGACGTGGCGCTTGCCGCGCATTTCTGCACGCTGTTTGCGCTACCCGCCAAGATTGCATGAAACTCGCGTCTCGACTTGGCGCGATCCGACCGGCTAGGGAGGGACGACCTTCTTGCAGAGCATTTTCAGCATGACCACGATTCCGAACACCCAGCCCGACAGCCGCGAGACGACGATCCTCGACGCGCCCGACCAGATGAAGAAAGTCCGCGACCTGTTCGGGATCGATTCGGACATGGAAGTCCCAGCCTTCTCGCTCGCCGACGAGCGCGTGCCCGATCTCGACCCGGCCTATGTCTTCGACAAGGACACCACGCTCGCGATCTGCGCTGGCTTCGCGTTCAACCGCCGCGTGATGGTGCAGGGCTATCACGGCACGGGCAAGTCGACGCATATCGAGCAGATCGCCGCACGCCTCAACTGGCCGTGCATCCGCATCAACTTGGACGCGCATATCAGCCGCATCGATCTCGTCGGCCGCGATGCGATCGTCTTGAAGGACGGCCAGCAGGTCACCGAATTCAAGGAGGGCCTGCTGCCGTGGGCGCTGCAGACGCCGACCGCGCTCGTGTTCGACGAATATGACGCGGGCCGCCCCGACGTGATGTTCGTGATCCAGCGCGTGCTCGAGACCGAGGGCAAGCTGACGCTGCTCGACCAGAACCGCGTGATCCGCCCGAACCCGTTCTTCCGCATGTTCGCCACCGCCAACACGGTCGGCCTCGGCGATACGTCGGGCCTGTATCATGGCACGCAGCAGATCAACCAGGGCCAGATGGACCGCTGGAACATCGTCGTCACGCTCAACTATCTGCCCGCCGCGGTCGAGGCGCAGATCGTGCTCGCCAAGTCGGGCGAGTATGACCAGCCCGAGGGCAAACGCCAAGTCGACAACATGGTGCGCGTGGCCGACCTCACGCGCCGTGGTTTCATGAACGGCGACATCTCGACCGTGATGAGCCCGCGGACCGTCATCACCTGGGCGCAGAACACGCTGATCTTCGGCGATGTCGGTTTCGCGTTCCGGCTGTCGTTCCTCAACAAGTGCGACGAGACCGAGCGCAGCCTGGTCGCGGAATATTACCAGCGCGTGTTCGGCAAGGATCTGCCCGAGAGCGTGGTCGGTGCGCCCACCAAGGCCGGCGCAAAGTGATGTTGGCGCTGCTCCTGCTCCAGGCGGCAGCGCCCGCCGCTCCGGCGACGCCAGCACCCTGGGCGGTGCAGACGCGTCCGAGCGGCAAGACGATCGCGACCTCGAGCTCGGCCTGGTCGACCGACAACAGCGCGCGGCTGGTGGTGCGCTGCGATACGACGGGCGAGAAGATCGTCTCGCTCCAGTTCATTCCCAAGGCCGGCTTTGCCGCCGCGCTGCCGCGGCCGGTGTCGATCAACGTCGATGACGGCGGCTGGCTCGGCACCAACTGGCAGTTCCCGGGGAGCGGCGCGTTCATCAGCGACGATGTCGTCGTCACCAATCTCGCAGCGATGATCGCGGGGGGCAAGTCGATCCGGGTGCGCGTGATCGATCCCGACAACAAGCCGGTCGATGCGGTGTTTGTCGGACCGGGGCCAGCACCGATCCGGCAAGTGCTTTCGGCGTGCGGCTATGAATTCGGCAAGGCGCCGGCGCGCGTCTTGGCACCCGCGACGCGCGTGCCCGCCGATCCGGCGACGGCCAAGAAAGCCTCCGCTCCCGAAGACGAATAAGGCCGTTACGATGACCGATTCCGCCGCCACCACGCTTGGGCGCCTCAACCATGTCGGCGTCGCGACGCCCTCGATCGAGCGCTCGATCGCGCTGTACCGCGACTTGCTTGGCGCGACGCAGATCGGGGAGCCGTTCGACCTCCCCGCGCAAGGCGTGAAGGTCTGCTTCATCGACACGCCCAACACGCAGATCGAGCTGATCGAGCCGTATGACGAGACCTCGCCGATCGCTGGGTTCCTGCGCAAGAATCCGGCGGGCGGGCAGCATCACGTCTGTTTCGAAGTGCCCGACATCCACGTCGCGGTCGCCGATTTGCAGGCCAAGGGCGCGACCGTGCTCGGGACCCCGCGGATCGGCGCGCATGGCACGCCGATCGTGTTCGTCCATCCCAAGGACATGGGCGGGATGCTGGTCGAGCTGATGGAGACGCCGGCGCACGGCTAGCGTGGCGCTCGGTTTCGGCGTATGTTCGGACTGTGAACGACCCTAATCCCAAGCTTCAGCCGGTCGATGATGCCATCGGTCCGCTCGACGAGCATGGCCAGCAGACCTGGTCGCCCGAGGCTGAGGCAATGGTCGCCCGAGTGCACGCTGATCCAGACTATTGGGCAGGGATCGAAGAGGCGGAGGCCGACATCGCCGCCGGGCGCGTCTACACCACCGATGAAGTCTGGGAGCATCTGGCAGAGACCAAGCGGCGTTGGCGGGCCGAACGCGGCCTGTGAAGGTACGGTGGTCGGCGCGTGCCACTGCCGATGTGCAGCGGCTCTGGCTCTTTGCCGCTGACCGCGACATCGGCCTGGCCGAGCGACTGGAAGATGAGCTTCGCCAACGCGCGGAGCTGTTGGCGGCTTTTCCGAATATGGGGCGTCGTATCAGCGACGACGGACACCGTGAGATATCGCTGGTGAACCTGCAATGCATCCTCAGATATCGTCTTGCGGATGACGTGATTCTTATCATCCGCGTCCACCACGCCCGCGAAAACAGGGAAACACCATGACCACGATGATCCAGTCCGAACGGCGCGGCGACGTGCTTGTCCTCACGCTCGACCGGCCCGAGCGGCTGAACGCTGCGCCGCCCGCGATGTTCGTCGAATTGCGCGCGGCACTCGCATCGCTCGACGGGGCGCGCGCGGTGCTGATCGCGGGGGCGGGGCGGGCGTTCTGTTCGGGGGCCGATGTCGGCAGCGGGGCGCTCGGTAGTGAGGATCCGGGCAATGCGACGTTCGCGGCGCTGACGGAGAGCTACAATCCGACGATGGCGGCGATCGCCGATCTGGCAGTGCCTGTCGTCAGCGCGGTGCGCGGGCCGGCGGCGGGGATCGGCTGCAGCCTCGCGCTCGCGGCCGATTTCTGCGTGGCGAGCGAGACGGCGTATTTCCTCCAGGCGTTCGTCAATATCGGGCTGGTGCCCGATGGCGGGGCGAGCTGGATGCTGCCGCGCCTGATCGGCAAGGCTCGCGCGAGCGAGATGATGCTGCTCGGCGAGAAGGTGCCCGCGGCCAAGGCGCTCGACTGGGGGATGATCCACAGCGTCGTCGCCGACGACGCGCTCGATGCGACGGCGTTCGCGCTGGCCGAGCGGCTGGCAGCGGGGCCGACGGTCGCGATCGGGCTGATGCGCCGCCAGATCCGCAGCGCGTATGAAGGCGATTATGCCGCGGCGATGCTGCAGGAGGCGGAGAACCAGCGCACCGCGCGGGGATCGGCCGATTCGATGGAGGGCGGGATCGCCTTCCTGCAGAAGCGTAAGGCCGCCTTCAAGGGCGCCTGATGCGCGGCGATCAGCGCAGCGTGACGCCGTAGAGTGCGTGGTGGGTCAGGACGTACAGCGTCTTGCCCGCCTCGCACCGCGGGCTTGCCCGGCCACCGCTGCCTCGACCTCGGCAGCGGGGGCGAACACGGGGTCGGATCGGGGGCAGGCGCCTGTGCGGTCACTGGCGCGGCGATCGACAGCAGCGACGTCATACGCGAGCAGATCGCCGAATCGTGGGATCCTCGCGCGGGATGATGATCCCGACGCCCGAGGCCGAAGCGCTCGGCCTGATCGCCAATGGCGAGCCGATCGCGTCCTGCGGATGGTCGCGGGACGCGGTACGGAAAAGGCGCGCCCGGCTGGTGAAAGCCGGACGCGCCCCGCCGTGATCGATGCCGTGATCGATGCCGCGCGCGTTACTGCGCGGCGTTCTTGACGTCGCTCTTGCCCATCGCCGAGACGAGCACGTCGCCCGACCCCGAGAAATTGGCCGCAGGAAGCGTGGCGATGCGATTGCCGACGCGGACCAGCACATCGCTCAGCGCGCCGTTCGCGCCTGCGCGGACCGACTGAACCGTGCCGATCGCGCGCCCTGCAGTGTCGCGGATCGCCATACCGGGCGCGACCGGGAAGGCCCCGGCGCTCGCCGCACCCGATCCTGCCAGCGCGAGGCTGCCGGTCGCACTGGCGGCATTGCCCATCGTCGATGCCGCGCCCGAGGCCATGCCGTTGGCCGAAGCCCCGACCACATTGACCGCGCCGGTGGTACGCGAGGCTGCGGTGCCTGCCACGCTCCGACCGCGATCGGCGATGCTGCGCGTCGCGCCGACCGCACGATCCGCGCCCGAGCGGACCGCGCCGGTCGCCTGGCCCGCGGTGCTGCGGACCGCGTCGGTGCCGACCAGTTGCGCGTCGATGCTGCCGCCGAGCGAAGCACTGCCGCTGCCGCTACCGGTGAGCGAGCGGTCGCCGATGCGGTTGGTCGAATCGAGCGCGGACGCGCTGCTCGTGGTGTTCGAGGCGTCCACCGTGCCCTTGCGCGTATCGACCGTCTTGCTCGTGCGCGTCGCGTGCGTGCTGCGCGTGACGCTGTCGGTGCTGAGCGGTCCGCGCTCGAGCGTGCTGCCGAGCATGCCGTTGGTCGAGCCGCTCAGCCCGCCCAATCCGCCCCCCAATCCGCCTCCGAGCGAACCACCGAGCGCGCCACCGAGGCCGCCGCCGCCGCCGCCGAGGAGCTGCGCCGAAGCGGGCGACGCCGCGATCGCGAGGGCAAGCGTTGCAGTGCCAAACAGGGTCTTGATCATGATGAGTCTCCGTTGCTGCTGCAGGGAGAACGGGGCCCGCTTGCGATTTAATCCCGCGCTGTGCGAAAATTATTTCGCGGGTGGCGTGCGACACGTCCCGCAGACCAGCCCGCGGCCATATCTGGCATCGGGCCCGCGCGCGCCGAGATCGACCGCACCGGCATCGACCCGCGCGAGCGCGGCGGGCATCGCGGTGGGATCGAGCGCCGGGTACACGCGCGCGATCGTCGCGGCGACGAGCGGCGCGGCGAACGAGGTGCCGCGCACCGTCATGCTGCGTCCGCCGGTCGCGGCGGCGCGCAAATCGGCGCCGGGTGCGGCATAGTCGAGATGCCGCGCACGCCCCGCCTCGATCAGCACGCGGTTGCGCGCGTCGACGCCGGTCACCGCGATCACGCCGGGATAGGAGGCGGGATAGCTCGGCGGTGCGGCCGGGCCGTCATTGCCGACCGCGGCGACGATCATCAGCCCGCGCGCTTGCGCCGCCGCGACGACGCGGCCGAGCAACGGGTTGGCCGGGCCGACCAGGCTGATCGTCACGACGGCGACGCGCTGCGCGACCATCCAGCCGAGCGCCTTGGCGATCGCGGTCGCGTTGCCGCCGGCGGGATCGGCGCCATAGACGTCGGCCGAGGCGATCCGCGCGCCGGGCAAGGCACCGCGCACGCTGCCCGATCCGGCGATCAACGATGCGACCGCGGTGGCATGGTCGTTCGCGCGCGGGGCGCCTTCCGCAAAGCCGCTCGACAGCGCCGCCCCCGCGACGCCACCGTCGATCACCCCGACCAGCGGCCCCGCACCGCGCGCGGCCGCCGCGGCAGCGACAGGCGCGATACCGCTCGCGAAATGCAGCTGGTCCGCGCTGACCTCTGCATCGCCGAGCTGGCGAAGATCGCCGATCGCCGCTTTCAGCGAGCGATTCGCCGGGACAGCCAGGCGCGCGAAGCCGACGCCGAGAATGTCGCCGCGTTCGAGCAGCCGATAGCCCTTGGCTTGAGCGGCGGCGAGCCAAGCGTCGCTTGGCGCATCGACGACGATCTCTCCGGCGCGTGCCGCGAACCCGTCGGGATCGCGCGCGATCTCGCGCGGATGGTCGCGCACCAGCCGGTCGATCGTCGCGCGGCGGACGTCGTCGAGTCGGTCGATCGCGGTGGCGGGCAGGCGCAGCGCGCTGTCGGCAAGCCCCTCGATCCGCGGCAATGCGCCGACCACCGGCACTTGCGGCAGCAATTGCGCCTGCGCCGCGGAAAGGCCGAGCGGCAGGATCGCGGCGAGCAAGACGAGTCGTTTGGGCAAGGCGGATCCCCGTATTGGCCTTTTGGCCTGTGCGTGGATTAAACGGGCGACGCCATCCGTTTCATCCGCTCGAGAAGGAAAACACCTTTGGCCGCGTTCGAGGACGATCTGCTGGGACTGCTGCCGCGCTTGCGGCGGTTCGCCCGCGCGCTCGCCCGCGACGCGGCGGATGCCGACGATCTGTGCCAGGTGACGGTCGAAAAGGCGTTGCTGGCGCGGACGCAGTGGCAGGCGGGCACGAGGATGGATAGCTGGATGTACCGGATCATGCGCAATAGCTGGATCGACACGACGCGCGCCCGAAGCCGCGCGGCGCAGACCTTCGTCGCCGAAGCGGCCGGGCTCGGCATCGGCGGCGACGGCGGCGGCGAGGCGCGCGTCGCGCTCGGCGAAATCGACCGCGCGATGCAGGCTCTACCCGACGAACAGCGCGAGGCGGTCGCGCTCGTGCTGGTCGAGGGGCTCGCATATAAGGAGGCGGCGGCCGTCCTCGACATTCCGATGGGAACACTGACCTCGCGACTGGTGCGCGGGCGCCAGGCGCTGATGGCGCACTTGGGAGAAGCGGCGTGACGGTCGATGCCGAACTTCTGATGGCCTATGCCGATGGCGAACTCGACCCGCTCAGCGCCAAGCGCGTCGAACGCGCGATCGCGCAGGATCCGGCGCTTGCCGCGCAAGTCGAGCGCCACCGCGGACTCCGCGCGCGGATTGCGGGCCGGTTTGCGCCGGTCGCCGCGGAAGAAGTGCCCGATCGGCTCGCGGCGCTGATCCGTGCGGCGCCGGTTGCGCTGCCGGTGCGGCGCCCGATCGCGACGCGCTGGCGCGAGGCGATCGCGATGGCGGCGTGCCTGGTGATCGGCGTTTCGGTCGGGCTCGGCTGGGATCGCGGCCCGGTCACGACGCAGGGCGGTCGGCTGTATGCAGCGGGACCGCTCGCGACCGCCCTCGACACGCAATTGGCGTCGGCTGCGGGCGCGGTGCGCGTTCCGGTCAGCTTCAAGGACCAGGCAGGCCGCTATTGCCGCGTCTTCAGCGCGGTCGCGATCGACGGCATCGCCTGCCATGACGCGACAGGCTGGGCGCTGCGCCAGACGCGCAACGGCGCGACCGGCGCGACGACCGAGTACCGCCAGGCCGGATCGAGCGACGCGGCGTTGATGGCGGATGCGCAAGCGCTGATGGCAGGCGATCCGCTCGACGCGACCGCCGAGCGCAGCGCGCGAGCCGGGGGGTGGCGGTGATGCGTCAGGCGCTGGTGAGTGCGCTCACGCGGTCGCGCGACGGTATACGCGTTCTTTATGGAAAGCGGCTGACTTCCCTCGGGAATCTTTACGGCGGGATCGATACCGCGCTGGGCATCGACCCCGGAAAAGGATTCTCCACGTGCGTTTTTGTATACTAGCGACGCGGGCTCGCGGCGCGCTCGGTCCGCGCCGTCTCGCGCTGGTCGGCGGTGGCGCGCTGCTTTTCGCGTCGTCTGCCGCCTTCGCCGATCCGGCGGCGTCGCCCGGCTTCTCCGGGCCGCTCGCCCCTAATCCGCATCCGATCGCGGTGAATGCTGGACCCTTTGGCGACGTGACGGTCACCGGCCAAGTCAGCGGTCTGGCGATCGCGCAAAGCCATGTGACGAATGCGGCCGGCACCGTGGCGTCGGATACGGCGGCCGACATTCCGAACGCGCAGGTCGAGATCCAGACCACCACCGGTCCGCTCCAGCTCTACGTACAGGCCGGCGCCTATTCGCTGCCCGCGCTCGGCACGTCGTACCTTCGGTCGGGCAAGGCGCAGGACCTGCTCTTCGGTCCCGTTCCCGTGGCCTATGCCAAGGCCGTGCTCAGCAAGGATCTGTCGATCACCGCGGGCCTGTTGCCGACCATGGTGGGTGCGGAATCGACCTTCACCTTCCAGAACATGAACGTCGAGCGCGGACTTCTCTGGAACCAGGAACCCTCGATCAGCCGCGGTGCGCAAGTCAATTACGCGCATGGCAAGCTGAGCGCGGCGGTCTCACTCAACGACGGTTACTATTCGGGCAAGTTCAACTGGGTCTCGGGAACTGTGGCCTATGCGTTCGACGGCTCGAACACGCTTACGCTGATCGGCGCGGGCAGCGTTTCGCGGTCGCGGCACGCGTCTTATGCAACGCCGCTGGCGCAAAACAACGGCAGCATATTCAATATCATCTACACATACAGCAAGGGGCCGCTCACCCTGACCCCCTATCTGCAGTACAACCGAGTCGAGCGCGACGACGTTTTGGGCCTCAACCGCTCGGCAGCGACGTTCGGGGGCGCCCTGCTCGCCAAATATACCCTACCCAAGGGCTTCTCGCTGGCCGCGCGCGGCGAATATCTGAAGTCTTCGGGAAAGGATTGCGGACTGGCGAGTGCCTGTGTGCCGACCAACCTGCTTTACGGGCCGCACAGCGATGCCTGGTCGGCGACCTTCACGCCGACCTATCAAAAGGGCATCTTCTTCGCGCGGGGCGAAGTCTCCTATACCCGGATCGGCAAGCTTGAACCCGGTTTGGGCTTCGGGGCCGATGCCAATCGGCGCGATCAAGTTCGCGGCTTGCTCGAAACCGGCTTCCTGTTCTGACGCTCGGGCGCGGGGCGGCCAGCTCCAGGCTGCCGCCCCGCGCACTTTACGCAATCAAGCGATAGCCGATCCCCGGCTCGTTCAGGAGGAAGCTGGGTGCTGCGGGATCGGCTTCGAGTTTTAGCCTGAGCGCGCGGATCGCGACCCTGAGATAGGCGACATCCTCGACATGTCCGTCGCCCCACACGCGACGCAGCAGATGCGTGTGCGTCAGAAGCTTGCCGGCATGGCGCGCGAGTTCGGCAAGCAGCGCAAACTCCTTGCGCGTCAGTTTGACCGGCGCGCCGTCGCGCCAGACCTGGTGCGCGGCAAGGTCGATCTCGACTGGCCCCGCACGGAGACGGTTCTGACCGACCGCGGACACAGTGTGCCGGCGCAGCGCGACGCGGACGCGGGCGAGCAGTTCGTCGGTGTCGAACGGCTTTACCACATAGTCGTCGGCACCCAGATCGAGCGCCGCGACCTTCTCGGTGATCGCGTCGCGCGCGGTGAGGACGATGACGGTACGCTCGAGCGCCTTGAGATGGGGGATGAGTTCGATTCCGTCGCGATCGGGAAGCCCTAGGTCGAGCAGGACGAGCTCGCAGCCCGGGCGCCGCGCACAGGTGAGCGCCTCGGCGGCGTTGGCGGCCTCTTCCGCGCTCAGCCCGCCGCGCTCGATAGCGCCGCGCACCAGTCGGCGGATCGCCGCTTCGTCGTCGACGATCAAAATCTGGCCGGTCATGGGAGCCGCACCGCGATCACCTGTCGTCTCATGGGCCTCATTCCGATGTCGTGCGCCGGATCAGGGCATTCGGCCAGGTGACGACGAACGCCGAACCCTCGTCGTCGCGGTTGGCGGCGCTGACGCGCAATCCCATCGCCTGCGCAAAGCCCTGGACGATCGCGAGGCCGAGCCCGGTGCCGCCGGTCCGATCATTGCCGTCGACGCGGGTGAAGCGGTCGAACAGATGCGCTTCGCTGCCGACCGGCAGGCCGGGCCCCTGATCGAGCACGCCGAGCGTCAGCCCGTCGGGCGTGCGGCGGCCCTCGATCACGATGTCGGTATCGGCGGGGGCGAACTTGGCGGCGTTGCCGAGCAGGTTGATCAGCACGTGATGCAGCATCCGCGGATCGGCCTCGACCAACGGGAGCGTCGGCGGCACGTCGAGCACCAGCCGGTGCCGCGCCAGCTCGGCGCGCAAATCGCGCGCGGCGGCGGCGACGGCATCGGTCAGGTCGGTCGCCTCGCGCTTGACGACGAGCGCGCCCGCCTCGATCCGCGTCATCTCGACCAGATCGTCGAACACGCGCCGCAACCGCCGCGCCTCGCTCTTGAGCGTGGCGGTGGCGGGGGAGGTGCCGTGCGCGACCGCGAGTTCGTCTGCTGCGGCGACGACTGCGGTGAGCGGCGTCTTGAGATCGTGTCCGATCGACGACAGCAGGGTCGCGCGCAGATCGTCGCGTTGCTTGAGCGCATTGACCTCGCGCGCCTGCGCCTCGAGCTGGAGCCGCTCGTGTGCCAGCGCGGCCTGACCGACCAAGGTCGAGAACAGCACGCGCTTGTCCGCCGGGATCGGGTCGCCGCCTTCGCGTGCCACGCCGAGCACGCCGAGCACGCCCAAAGCGGTCTTGAGCGGATGGAACTGCCACTCGCTCGCGGTGAGCGTGCCGCTGTCGCGCCCGGTGACCTCGCCGCGGTCGAACGCCCATTCGGCGGCGGCGGTATCGATCGGGCTCAGCTCGACCATCGACGGCGCGGCGGCGATCGCGACATGGCGGCCGTCGCGGTTGGCGAGCAGGATCGTCGAGACGCCGAGCAACGCGGCGATCTCCTCGCAGGTCGCGGTCGCGGTGCCGTTCTCGTCGGAGACGCCGGCAAGGCGCTGGCCGAACGCGGCGAGCGCGGCATTCTCGGTCGCGGTGCGTGCGCCGACATTGGCCTCGCGCCGCACCTGTCCCGCCAGCTGGCTCGCCACCACCGCGACGATCACGAACACCGTGAGCGTGACGACATTGTGCGGATCGGTGATCGTCAGCGTGTAGAGCGGCGGCAGGAAGAAGAAATTGTACGCCAGCGCCGCCCCGACGCTCGCGATCAGCGACGAGCGCAGGCCGTAGAGCGTCGCGGTGGCGATCACCGGGAGCAGGTAGAGCAAGTCGATCGCATCGGCCCCGACCACCGGCAGCAGCAACTGCGACAGCGCGGTGCTCGCGGCGACGAAGGCGAGGCCGATCGCGCTGCCGCGCGCCAGGATCGGACGCGTCGTCGGCGTTTCGCGGCGCGTCTCGCTGGCTTCGGCCACCGGTACGACGTGGATCGCGACGCCATCGAGCGCGCGCACCAGCCGGTCGACCACCGAGCCGTGACGCAGCTCGAACCACCACGAGCGCCGCGACTTGCCGATCACTACCGCGGTCGCGCGTGCCTCGCGGATATGCGCGCAGAGCCCTTCGAGTACGTTGCCCGCCGGCACCGTCGCGATCGTCGCGCCGAGCCCGGTGGCGAGGTCGAGCGCAGCGGCCATCCGCGCGCGGGCGGGGGCCGAGAGCGTGGCGGAGCGCGGCGTCTCGACCACCACCGCGGTCCAGCTCGCGTGCAGCGCATCGGCGAGCCGCTTGGCCGAGCGGATCAGCACGTCGCTCCCCGGCTGGTCGCCGACCGCGACGACGAGCCGCTCGCCGCCCGCCCAGGTGCCGCTCTCGCCGAGACTCGCGACATGGTCGAGCAGATGTCGGTCGACGGTCTGCGCGGCGCGGCGCAGCGCGAGTTCGCGCAGGGCGGACAGGTTCGACTTGGAAAAGAAATGGCCGAGCGCGCGCGTCGCCTCGGCCGGGATATAGACCTTGCCCTCCTTCAGCCGCGCGATCAGCTCGTCGGGGGGGACGTCGACGACTTCGATCTCGGCATCGTCGAGCACCGCATCGGGCACCGTCTCGCGCACGCGGACGCGGGTGAAGCCGGCGACGACGTCGTTGAGGCTCTCGACATGCTGGATGTTGAGCGTGCTGAGCACGTCGATCCCGGCCTCGCGCAGTTCCTCGATGTCCTGCCAACGCTTGGGATGGCGGCTACCCGGCGCATTGGTGTGCGCGAATTCGTCGATCAGCGCGACCTTGGGGTGCCGCGCGAGCATCGCGTCGAGATCGAATTCTTCTAGGGTGTGCGCGCCGTGGACAATCTTTGCGCGCGGCAGGATCTCGAACGGGGCGGTGAGCCGGTCGGTGTCGGCGCGGCCGTGCGTCTCGATCACGCCGGCGACGACGTCGGTGCCGCTGCGCAGCAGTTCGGCGCCCTCGCGCAGCATCTCGAAGGTCTTGCCGACGCCGGGTGCTGCGCCGAGGAAGATCTTGAGGCGGCCACGTCCCTCGCGGCGGGCGGCTTTCAGCAGCGCGTCGGGGGAGGGGCGGGTGTCGGTCATCGCGCGGCCACTTCCGTCACCCCGGACGTGTTCCGGGGCCCACCGGCCCGCACACGCTGAAGCCGGTCAGCGCGCGGCACGGTGGACCCCGGGACGAGCCCGGGGTGACGGTAGGAGGGGACGCGCGTCAGGGTCATTGACCCGGCGTGGTAGCGGAAAGCGTAGCGAGCTGTCGATTGAGCAGCAGGACATTGACGTGGGGCTCGCCGATGATGCCGAGCACCGGCGTATCTGTCTGTGCTTCGATCAGCGACCTGACCTTGGAGAGAGCGAGGCCGCGTGCCTTGGCGACACGCGGGGCTTGCAGCAACGCCGCCTCGGGGCTGAGATCGGGATCGAGTCCCGAGGCGCTCGTGGTGACCAGATCGGCGGGGAGATCCCCGGTCATCCCTTCCGCCCGCGCGCTCGAAACGCGCTTGGCGATGGCATCGCGCAAGTCCTTCGAACCCGGCGCGAGGTTGGTCGCGGCCGACGAACTCGCATCGTAGCCATCTTTGCCGGCGGCCGAGGGACGCGGATGGAAATAGGTCGGCCCCGTGAAATTCTGCGCGATGAGCGCGGAGCCGATCGGCTGACCGTGAACATCGCTCAGCAAACTGCCATTGGCCTGCACCGGCAGCGCGACCTGCGCGACGCCGGTGATCGCGGCGGGGTAGAGCAGGCCGAGGACGAGCGTCATCAGCAGCAGCAGGACGGCGGCGGGGCGCAGCGCGCGAAGCGTTTCGGTCAACATCTGGGGATCCTCAAGCAAGGTGCAAAGCGGCGACGACGAGGTCGATCGCCTTGATGCCGATGAACGGCGCGATCAGCCCGCCGACGCCGTAAATGGCGAGGTTGCGCGCGAGCAGCGTGCCGGCCGGGGCCGGGCGATACTTCACGCCCTTGAGCGCGAGCGGCACCAAAGCCGGGATGATCAGCGCGTTGAAGATGATCGCCGACAGGATCGCGCTCTCGGGGCTAGCGAGCCGCATCACGTTCAGCCCGCCCAAGCCCGGATAGAGCGCGACGAAGATCGCCGGCAGGATCGCGAAATATTTGGCGACGTCGTTCGAGATCGAGAAGGTGGTCAGGGCGCCGCGCGTCATCAGGAGCTGCTTGCCGAGCCCGACGATCTCGATCAGCTTGGTCGGATCGCTGTCGAGGTCGACCATGTTGCCCGCTTCGCGCGCCGCCTGCGTGCCGGTGTTCATCGCGACGCCGACGTCGGACTGCGCAAGGGCAGGGGCGTCGTTGGTGCCGTCACCGCACATTGCGACGAGCTTGCCGCCTTCCTGCTCCTTGCGGATCAGCGCGAGCTTGTCCTCGGGCGTCGCCTCGGCGAGGAAATCGTCGACCCCGCTTTCGGCGGCGATGCTCGCGGCGGTGAGCGGGTTGTCGCCGGTGATCATCACGGTGCGGATCCCCATCCGGCGGAGCTCGCCGAAGCGCTCGCGGATCCCCGCCTTGACGATATCCTTAAGCTGGACGACGCCGAGCAGGCGATTGCCATCGGCGACCGCGAGCGGGGTGGCGCCGCCGCGCGCGATCTCGTCGGCGATTTTCCGAAGCGCGTCGGCATTGGGCGCGTCGGGAAGCCGCTTGAGGATCGCATCGACCGCGCCCTTGACGAGCGCGCGGTCGCCGATCTGGAGACCCGAAACGCGCGTCTGCGAGGTGAATTTGATCTCCTCGGCACCCGCCGGCATCGCAACGGCGGCGCTGCCGTCCTGGTTGGCGAGCACGACGATCGAGCGACCCTCGGGCGTTTCGTCCGACAGGCTGGCGAGGCGGGCGGCGGCGGTGAGTTCTGCAACGGTGACGCCGGGGACGGGCAGAAAGGCGGTCGCCTGGCGATCGCCGATCGTGATCGTGCCCGTCTTGTCGAGCAGCAGCGTGTCGATGTCGCCCGCTGCTTCCACCGCGCGGCCCGACTTGGCGAGCACGTTGAAGCGGACGAGGCGGTCCATGCCTGCGATGCCGATCGCCGAAAGCAAGGCCGAGATCGTCGTCGGGATCAGCGTGACGAACAAGGCAACGAGCACCGGAATGGCGAGTATCCCGCCGGCATAGGAGGCGAACGCCGGCAAGGTGCCGACCGCGATCAGGAAGATCAGCGTGAGCCCGGCGAGCAGGATCGTCAGCGCGATCTCGTTCGGCGTCTTCTGGCGCTGCGCACCCTCGACGAGAGCGATCATGCGATCGAGAAAGCCCTGGCCAGCGCCTGCGGTCACGCGAACCGTGATCGCATCGGCAATCACGCGCGTCCCCGCGGTGACGGCGGAGCGGTCGCCGCCGCCCTCGCGGATCACCGGCGCGCTCTCGCCGGTAATCGCGGCTTCGTTGACCGAGGCCACGCCGGCGATGACTTCGCCGTCGGCGGGGACGAGGTCGCCCGTTTCGACGAGCACTTCGTCGCCGACTTGCAGGCTGGTCGCATCGACCATCTCCCAGGCGCCCGCGACGCCGATCAGCTTCTTGGCGCGGAGTTCGGCCTTGGTGGCGCGCAGCGACGCGGCCTGCGCCTTGCCGCGGCCTTCGGCGAGCGCCTCGGCGACGTTGCCGAACAGCACCGTCAGCCACAGCCAGAAGACCAACTGGCCTTCGAACAGCGGGTGGCCAGTGCCGGTGACGAGCCCCTTAACGAGGAGGATCGTCGACAGGCTCGCGACGATTGCCGTCACGAACATCACCGGGGTCTTGATCAGCTTGCGCGGATCGAGCTTGAGGACGGCATCCCGGGCCGCTGCAGCAAGCAGCGGGCCGGTGAAGAGCGAAGCGTTCTGGTTTGCCATGGGGCTATGACCTTTTAGAGCAAGGTGCCGGCGGCGACTTGTGCCTGGTCCGCGATCGGACCGAGCGCGAGCGCGGGCAGGAAGGTGAGGCCACCGACGATCACGATGATCGCCGCAAGCAGGCCGATCCACAGCAGCCCGGTGGTCGGGAACGACCCCGCGCCCTCGGGCACGCGCCGCTTGGCGGCGAGGCCACCGGCGATCGCGAGGACGGGCAGGATCACCCCGAAGCGGCCGACGAACATGTCGAGCGCGAGCAGCAGGTTGTAGAACGGCGTGTTGCCGCTGAGGCCACCGAACGCCGAGCCGTTATTGGCCGCGCCCGAAGTGAAGGCGTAGAGGATCTCGCTGAACCCGTGCGCGCCCTTGGCGGCGGGCCCCGCAAGCCCCGCACCGGTGACGCACGCCACCGCGGTCAGCCCGAGGATGGCGAGCGGCGGGACGGCGATGGCGATCACCGCGAGCTTCATCTCGCGCGATTCGATCTTCTTGCCGACATATTCGGGCGTGCGGCCGACCATAAGTCCGGCGATGAACACCGCGAGGATGCAGTAGATCAGCACCGCATAAAGCCCCGAGCCGACGCCGCCGATGACGAGCTCGCCGAGCTGCATGTTGAACAGCGGAACAAGCCCGCCGATCGCGGTGAAGCTGTCGTGCATGCCGATCACGGCGCCGCACGAGCTGGCGGTGGTGACGACCGCGAACAGCGCGGTGGCCGCAATCCCGAAGCGGACTTCTTTGCCCTCCATATTCCCGCCGGCGACGCCGAGCGCGTGATGGATCGGGTTGCCCGCGGCTTCCGCGCCGTACGCGACCGCGACACCGGCGACGAACAGCAGCAGCATCGCGGCGAGGATCGCCCAGCCCTGGCGGACATTGCCGACCGCCTTGCCGAAGGTGAGCGTCAGCCCCGCGCCGAGCACGAAGATCGACAGCATCTGGAGGAAGTTGCTGAGCGCGGTCGGGTTCTCGAACGGGTGCGCGGAGTTGGCATTGAAGAAGCCGCCGCCATTGGTACCGAGCATCTTGATCGCGAGCTGCGAGGCGACAGGGCCGACAGCAATCGTTTGCTTGGCGCCTTCGATCGTCGTCGCGACGACCGACGGGCCGAAGGTCTGCGGCACGCCCATCACGACATACACTAGCGCGAGCACGATCGAGATCGGCAGCAGCAGGTAGAGCGTGGCGCGCGTCACATCGACCCAGAAATTGCCGATTCCGCTCGCCTGCTTGCGCGCGAACCCGCGGATGAAGGCGAAGGCGACGGCAATGCCGACCGCGGCCGACAGGAAGTTCTGCACCGTCAGCCCCGCCATCTGGCTGAGGTTCGACAGCGCGGATTCACCACCGTAATTCTGCCAATTGGTATTGGTGACGAAGCTGACCGCGGTGTTGAACGCGAGCAACGACTCCATGCCGGTGAAGCCTTGCGGGTTCATCGGCAGTACGCCCTGCAGCTTGAGGATCGCGAACAGCAAGGCGATCCCGCCGAGGTTGAACATCATCAGCGAGGCGGCATAGCCGACCCAGCTCTGCTCGGCCTTGGGGTCGATCCCGGCGAGCTTGTAAAAGCCGCGTTCGACAAAGCCCAAAGGCAGCGTCTCGCGCGCATACAGGGCGTGCATCCAGGCGCCGGCCGGTTTGGCCAGCGCGACGATCAGCACAACGAAGAGGAGGATCATGCTCCAGCCGGCAAGCGTCATGGTGCCGCGCTCCTCAATACCGCTCGGGCTGTGCGAGCACAGCGAGCAGGTAGATAAGGACTAAGACGGCGACGATGCCGCCGAGGATAAGGTCGAAGGACATGGGGAGCCCGCCTGTTATGGTTTTCAGGCGGTCGCTGTGCGGCGGATCGGCGTTAGCGCGCGCGGTGGAAGACGATCGATTCGCATAAAGACACCGTAAAGTGGCGCGGCGCGCGTGCCGTGATGCGCGCGTGTCGGCGCGGGCGTGTTGCGGATTGACCGCGAACGGCGAATGCGCGCACCTATCGCCGGGGCGACGAACCCGTCGCTTGGAGGGGATCATGAAGACGCTGGCTTTGGTGGCGGTTGCCGCACTTGGGATAGGGATGCCTGCAGCGATCGGCGCCCGGCACACGCACCACCGGGTATCGCCCCCGGCGAAAACGGTATCCGAAGGCGCCCGCGGCGGAATCTTCATCGGGGCGTTCGGCGGAACAACCAATCGCCCCGGGCACCACCGGATGTTCTGGGCGCCGCAACGCTGACGCGTCCGCACGCGCACCGGGTTCGACTGGGACGGGGATCGAGATGAAGACCGACTTGAGGATCACGACGGCGATTGCCGCGGCGTTGCTTGCAGGTGCGTGCAGCCAGCAGAACGACGACGATTGGGGCGAGACCGCGCAACGCGCCACCGCGATCTGTACCGACCGCAACGGGCAGCGTGTCCCCGACGCGAACTGCCAGCAGCAGCGTGTCGCAGGCGGCGGGGGCGGCGGGGCCGCAAACGCCTTCCTGTGGTACTATCTCGCGCGCAGCAGCGTGATCCCGTATTACGGTGATCGCGTTGGGGGCGGGTCGTTTCAACGCAGCGCGAACACGCCCTATTTCCGTGCACCCGCGGCAGCGGCGATGACGCGTGCGACGGCGATTTCACGCGGCGGCTTCGGCGCGTCGGCCAGGGGCTTTGGTGGCGGCCATGGCGGCGCGGGCGAATGATCCGGCGCGACATCGCCGCGCGGCCAGACTGGCGCGCAAAGGTCGAGGCGGACGGGCTGATCTGGCACACCGCGGCCGGCGATCCGTACTGGTTCGAAAGCGCTTATTACGCCTTCACCGGCGCGCAGATCGCCGAGCTCGAGGCGAGCACCGCCGAGCTCTACCGCTTGCTGCTGCTCGCCGGCCAGGCGATTGTCGACGACCAGGCGTTGCTCGACCGCTTCGGCATCCCGCGCGCCTTCCACCAGCCGATCCGCGATGCGTGGAATGCCGAACCCCCGGCGCTCAACTATGGCCGTTTCGACCTTGGCTATGACGGCAAGAGCCCGCCCAAGCTGTTCGAGTTCAACTGCGACACGCCGACGTCGCTGCTCGAGGTGGCCGTCGTGCAATGGAGCTGGAAGGAAGAATGCTTCCCGCAGCTCGACCAGTTCACCAGCCTGCACGACATGCTCGCCGCGAAATGGGCCGACATCGCGCCGCTGCTCCCGCCGGGCGTGCTGTTCGCCCATGTCGCCGACAGCGCCGGCGAGGATACGATCACGACGTCGTATCTGCGCGATACCGCCGAGGCCGCCGGGATCGAGACCGGCGCGATCGTGATCGACGACCTCGGCTGGGACAGCGACCGCGCCTGCTTCGTCGATCTGGACGACCAGCCGATCGCCGCGCTGTTCAAGCTGTATCCGTGGGAATGGCTGGTGAACGAAGCGTTCGCGCCGCATCTGGTCACAAGCCTTGCCGACGGGGTGGTCTGGATCGAGCCGATCTGGAAGATGCTCTGGTCGAACAAGGCGATTCTCACGGTGCTGTGGGACCTGTTCCCCGATCACCCGAACCTGCTCGCGGCGACGATGACGGCGCCCGGCGGCGATGCCGTCGCCAAGCCGCTGCTCGCGCGCGAAGGGGCGAACGTGTCGATCCGCAAAGCCGGCACGGTCGTCGCGCAAAGCGACGGCGACTATGGTGATGAAGGGTACGTCTATCAGGCGCTCTACCCGTTGCCCGAGACGGCGCCCGGTGTGTTTCCGGTCATCGGCAGTTGGGTTGTCGACGGCACACCGGCGGGAATCGGGATTCGCGAGGATGGCTTGATCACCGGCAACACGGCGCGCTTCGTGCCACACGTGATCGAAGGCTGACAGCCCGGCCGCCGCCGCCGCGCATGGCGCCGACATAGCCGACGCCTTGCAAATCATGCCCCGGCACCGGGATGACGAACGGGTCCGATCCGATCGCGAGGATCAGCGTGTCATCGCGCTCGACCCGGCGAGAGCGTGGGGTTGTCGCTTCCATGGGGCGCCGCACCGAAGATCGTGATGCGATAGCGCGCGGCGGCCCGCCCTTCGGTTATCGATCACGATCAAATGCGCGGTCGTCGTCTCAATATACCCAGTTGAGCGAAAGCCAGAACTTCTTGGTGTCGGTCGCGAAGCGGTCGGCGCGGTAATCGGCATATTTGACGAGCGCGGTGTACCGGCCCTGCTTGACGCTGACCTGCGCATCGACCTCGTTGCCGTAATGCTGGCCGAGCCGATCGCTGTCGAAGCGGTGATAGGCCGCGCTCAGCGCGATCGCGTCGAGCCCGGCGACTTTCTTCCAGCCATAGCTGACCGACCCATAGGCATCGCGCAGGCCGTTGGGCGGCGTGACGAGGAACTTGTCGGCCCAGCCGTTGAACTTGTGGAGCGCGGCGAGCGGCGTCTGGAAGCTGGTGACCGCCACGCCCTGGTCCGCGCCTAGCACTTCATAGCCCCCCGTCAGCGTCAGCGCGGTGACCGCGACGCCGAGTTCGCCGGCATAATAGTCGGCGTGATAGCGGTTGGGATTGCGGTGATAGTCGCTCTGCGAGGCGAAACTCGCCAGGTAGGTGAGCGTCACCGTCTTGCTCAGCGGATAGGCGCCGGCAAAGCGTCCGCCATAGGTCTGGCTCGATTCGACGAACACCGGCGCCTGGTCCTGGTCGACCAGATAGGCAAAGCCGGTCAGCGTGCCGAAGCGGGTCTTGTAGCCGAGATTGGCGAAGACGTTGTCGCCGCCGATATGCCCCAGCCGCGTCGGCCCGAAGCGGTTGCCGCCGTCGATCCCGTAGATCGTGTTGACGGTGTTGGCATAGGTCAGATCGGCCTTGAGGTTCTTGATGCCCGACCATTCGACGCGAACCGCATCGTAGGTCTGCTCGTTCTGGCGCCACGCCGCCGCGCCGACGAAGCGCTGGTCGTCGAGATTGATCACTTGCCGCCCGACGGTGACGACCGTGTGCTGCAGCCCGCGATATTGCAGCTGGAGCCGGTTGAGTTCGATCGTCTGCGGGTCGCTGACCTGGGGAAAGGCGGTCTTGCCGTTGAGCCCGCTATTGTAGCTCGGGTCGATCGCCAGATTGGCTTCGGATTCGGCGAGGAAACTGAAGTCGCTGAGCTTCGCCTCGAAGCCGCTGCGCAGCCGGAGCGTGACGGCATTGGCATCCTTGGTCAGCGGTGCTTGTTCGACATGTTCGTAGCGCAGCTGCGCGTCGATCAGGGGCGTGAAGACGAGGGGGTCTGCAAGAGCTGGGGTCGCCACCAGCCCTCCCAGCGAAAGAAGGGATACCGAGATCGCGCGCATCAAATTCGTGCTCCGTTGGCGGCCGTCCACGTGCCGCGCCAGTGGGTCTTGATGGCAAGGATGCCGACCAAGGCCGGGACCGCTAGCGCGGCAAAGATCAGGAAGCCAGGCGAGGCGCGGCCGGTCCATCGCTTGGCGAAGCCGCCGATCCCGCCGCCGAAGCCGACAAGGCCGGTCATCACGCCAATCTCGCTGCGGAAGCGCTGCGGTTCGAGCCTCGCAATCCCCCATGCCGATGCGGCGCCAAGCTATACGGTTTCGACGACAGGCAACCTGCCGAAAGCGTAGCGCGGTGCCGTAACACGCTGAAAAGGGCGAAGAGGGTGTGGCGTGGATGGCACGCTATACGGCGCTGGTGACCCCTACGAGAATCGAACTCGTGCTTACGCCGTGAGAGGGCGTCGTCCTAACCGCTAGACGAAGGGGCCGCTTGCGCGAAACGGCGCAATACGCATCGGCGCACGCGGCGTCAAGACGGTGCGGTCGAGCCGGGGCAATTCACCGATGAAGCGGAACTTGCCGCGCGGACGGACGTTTTCGTTTCAGATGCGGTTTGAATTTCCGGCTGCAAATAAAGGGGTTCTCCGATGCTTTGGACTATCGTCGTCGTTCTGCTCGTTCTCTGGGCACTCGGGTTTGCCGTGCATATCGGCGGTGGCTTGATCCATCTGCTGCTCGTCATCGCGCTGATCGTCGTCGTGGTTCGCCTGCTGCAGGGCCGCAGCGCGCTTTGATCCCGGGCGGCGCGGGGCGGCTCAGGCCGCCGCGCGCCGCCGTTCGGCCATTTCCTCGTTGAGCATTTCGGCCAACAGGAACGCGAGCTCGAGCGACTGACCGGCATTCAGCCGTGGGTCGCAATGCGTATGATAGCGGTCCGCCAAGGACTGCTCGGTGACGTCGACCGCACCGCCGGTGCACTCCGTCACATTCTGCCCCGTCATCTCGGCATGGATGCCGCCCGCGATCGAGCCTTCGGCGCGGTGGACCGCGAAGAAGCCGCGCACCTCCGCCAGGATCCGGTCGAACGGCCGCGTCTTGTAGCCCGTCGCGGCCTTGACGGTGTTGCCGTGCATCGGGTCGCAGCTCCACACCACCGGATGACCCTCGCGCAGCACCGCGCGCACCAGCTTGGGCAGCCCCGCCTCGATCTTGTCGTGACCGTAGCGCGTGATCAGCGTCATGCGCCCGGGGACACGGTTGGGGTTGAGCGTGTCGAGCAGCCGCAGCAGCGCGTCGGGCTCGAGGCTCGGGCCGCACTTCATCCCGATCGGATTGCCGATGCCGCGCAGATACTCGACATGCGCCGAACCCTCGAAGCGCGTGCGGTCGCCGATCCACAGGAAGTGCGCCGACGTGTCGTACCAGTCGCCCGTCAGCGAATCCTGCCGCGTCAGCGCCTGTTCGTAGCGCAGCAGCAGCGCCTCGTGGCTCGTGTAGAATTGCGTCTGCGCGAGCTGCGGCACCGTTTCGGGGCTGATCCCGCACGCTTCCATGAAGTCGAGCGCCTCGCCGATCCGGTCGGCGACATGGCTGTATTTCTCGGCCCACGGGCTGCGGCCCATATAATCGTGCGTCCAGCGGTGGACCTGGTGGAGATTCGCGTACCCGCCCGTCGCGAACGCGCGCAGCAGGTTGAGCGTCGCGGCCGACTGCGAATACGCGCGGATCATCCGCTGCGGGTCGTTCTGCCGGCTCTCGGGGGTGAAGGCGATGTCGTTGACGATGTCGCCGCGATAGGATGGCAGCGTCACGTCGCCGATCGTCTCGGTATCGGCCGAGCGCGGCTTGGCGAACTGGCCCGCCATGCGCCCGAGCTTCACCGTCGGCAGCTTCGAGGCGAAGGTGAGCACCACCGCCATCTGCAGGATGACACGGAAGGTGTCGCGAATGTTGTTCGCGCTGTGCTCGGCGAACGATTCGGCGCAGTCGCCGCCCTGCAGCAGGAACGCCTTGCCCTCGGCGACACGGCCGAGATCGGCGGTGAGGTTGCGCGCCTCGCCCGCGAAGACGAGCGGCGGGAAGGAGGCGAGCTGGTCGGTCGCGGCGTCGAGCGCGGCGGCGTCGGGATAGGTCGGCATCTGCCGCGCGTCGGCGCGCGTCCAGCTATCGGGGGCCCAGCTGCTCATGTCATTCTCCGTGCGAATCTGTACGTACCAATCGGCGTGGCTGGCTATGGCGTTGGCGGCGATCTGATTGACGACCGGGCCGCTGGCGCGCTTGCCATCCTCTTCCCATCCCTGGACGGTCGAGCCCGGCGCGCCGTACCACGCCCCGAACGCGGCGCGGGTCAGGCTGCGTTCTTCGCGGAAGCGTTTGATCTTGAGGCCGGCCATCGTCGTCATGGACAGCGCATTACCCAGCCAGGGTAAAAGAGGCAAGGGCGATTTTCCCTGATAGGGTAAATCGTTTTGGGCAGGCCGCACGTGGGCCGAAGGAAAACCTGCGCTGGATTTACGACCGTTTTGGGACTATTGTTTCGAGACCGTTTCGAAGGGGGTCGTTATGCGCCGTCTGATCGTGATCGCGTCCGCAGCTGCGGTGTTGACGGCCAGTTCTGTCCTGGCGCAACGCAAGCCCGCCCCGAAAACCACCAGACCCGCATCGAGCCAGACCGTCACCGGGCCCAAGGCGCGCTATGCGATGGATGTCGGGACGATGACGGGCATCGGCGGGATGGGCGGCATGGGTGGCATGGCCGGTGGCGGCGGCCGGCCGAACATCGGCGAGATGATGGCGGGAATGGGCGGGCGTCGCGGCGGCGACCAGCATGAACTCCGCCTGCGTCTCGGATCGACGCTTGCCGCGACGGGCGCGGCGCAGGGCGACCATTATTTCCTCCCGCAAGCGGCGATGGGCGCGTCGGTCCCGCTGCTCGCGCCACAGCGCACCGGCGGGCGCGAGGATGTGCCCGAATCGTTCGAGCGACCCAAGGGGCGCTTGCTGATCTTCTGGGGATGCGGCGCGCATGCGCGGCCGGGCCAGCCGGTCGTGATCGATTTCGCGAAGCTGGCGGCGGGGCAGATGCCGCCCGATTTGTTCAGCGCGCGCGTTCCGGTCGATCGCGGGCCGACGCTCGCCAACAGCCGCAGCTATGCCGAATGGCCCAACCCGCGCTCGGGCCGTCAGCCGCAGGGCGGGTCGCTGCTCGGCGACCACCGCGTCCAATCGACCTTCGCGCCGTCGATCGCATTCAACCTCCAGCAGGATTATCTGCAGGGGCTCCACGTCCGCACCGGGGGCGGCCCCGATGGCGCGGTCCAGCTGTCGTGGAACGGGGTGCCGATGACGACGGGCTATTACGCGTGGATGATGGGGGCGAAGGACGCCGGGCGGCGCGGCAACACCGATACCGGCGACATCGTCTGGTGGTCGTCCTCGACCAGCCGTGAATTCGGTGGTGCGCTGTGGGACTGGATCAGCCCGGCCATTGCGCAGCGGCTCGTCTCAGATGGTACGTTGCTCGCACCGACGCAGACCAATTGCGTCGTGCCCGCCGAAGTGAAGCAGGCGGCGGGCGAGATGATGTTCGGCACGCTGATCGGCTACGGTCCCGAATCGACCTTCGTCTATCCCGAGCGGCCCGCGACCGGACCGTGGAACCAGGAATGGAGCGCGCGCGTGCGCTTCCGCACCTCGGCGACCTTCTTCCCCGGCATGCCCGAAATGGACGACGAATCGGGCGGTGAGCGCTCGAACGGCGACCGTCCGAGCAGCGAACGCCCGCGGAAACGCTGCAAGCCAAGTCTGCTCGGTGCGGTCACCGGGCTTGGCGGCTGTTGAGACGCGCCGTGTGAGGTTGCGCGTCGAGATTCTCGACGTGCCCACGCTCGGTGCCGAAGACTCTGGCGAACCCTAAAACGTGGCTTGGTGTATTCGAAGCCCCGTCAGCAATGGCGGGGCGTTTGTTGTTTTGGCGATCGGCGACGTTAACCTTGGCTGCATCCTGCGTTCAGCCTCGGCGCATCGCGCGATTGCTAGACGATGGCAATCGGCCTCTTGCCGACGAGGAGTTCGCGCATGTTTCGTAAATTGATCCTTCCGGCGTCGCTCGGCCTGACGGCCCTGCTGGCGATCATCCCCGGCGCGGCCTCGGCACAGCGCTATGATGGCTGGAACAGCCAGTCGCAGTATCAGGACGGCTACCACGACCGCGGCGACCGCCGGTATGACGATCGCGGCTATCGCGGCGGGGGCTATGCCCGTCAGCGCTGGATCGAGCATCGTCGCTGGCAGGAGCAGGCCCGCCGCCGCCACTGGCAGCGCGAGCGCTTCGAACATGGCGGCTGGGGCCGCGGTCGCGATTGGCGCAACGACGGCTATTGATCGGCAGGACGGCGCCCGAATGGATCGGGCGCCGTTGTCGCCTCAATAGCCGGCGTCGAGATCGACCACGTTTTCCATCGGCCTACCCGCCAGGAACGCATCGAGGTTGCGCAGGAAGAGCGTAGCCGCCCGCTGGAACATCTTGGTCTGGCTGCGGCCCGACAGATGCATCGAATGAATCGTGTTGGGCGCCGACCACAGCGGATGGTCGGCGGGCAGCGGCTCGGGCGTGACGGTGTCGAGATAGGCGCCGGCGATCGTCTTTGCCGTAAGCGCGGCGATCAGCGCGTCCTGCTCGATCATATCGCCGCGCGCGATGTTGATCAGCCAGGCGCTGGGCTTCATCGCGGCGAGCTCTTCGGCGCCGATCATCGCCTTGGTCGTGTCGGTCGAGGGGGCGGCGAGGATCACCCAGTCATACTCGCCGAGCCGGGCTTTCCACGCATCGGGGGTCAGCGTGCCGTCGCGCCCCGAACGCGTGACGCCAGTCACCGCGACGCCGAACGCGCGCAGCCGCTCGGCGACGAGCGTGCCGATCGCGCCATAGCCGACGATCAGCGCGCGGCTTTCGAACAATTCGATTCGTCCGGGCGCCGAATCGGGCCATTCGTGGCGGTCGGCGATCCGTACCACCTGGTCGAAGCGCTTCGCCGCGGCGAGGATGCCGAGCACGGTGTATTCGGCGACCGCGATCGCGTTGATCCCGGTGCCGTTGGTGACGATCGTCCCGCGCCGCGCCAATGCCGGCAGATCGAGCGAATCGAGCCCGGCGATCGCGGTGAACAGCCATTTGAGCGCGGTGCCAGCGGCGACGGCTTCCTCGGTCAGCCCGTGCGGATAGAGGTCGACCCAGCCGATATCGGCATCGGCCATCGCCGCGGTCGCCTCTTCGCGCGTCATGACCCAGCTGATGTCGAGCCCGGCGGGAAGCTTGGGCTCGAGCAGCGCGCGGGCGAGGGCGGGCAGGACGACTTTCATGGCGAGGCTCCAAATAGGCGCGGTGAGAAGGTACCGTCGCCCTCGATAGCGCAAGAGCGTAGCGCGCACGGGCGAGAAGGGAAGCGGTGCGCTCCGCTTGCGGACCGTTTCGTCGTCGCCCCGGCGAAGGCCGGGGCCGCCCCGTTGGTCGAACCGACGCGCGCGGTTACGAAGCGGCCCCGGCCTGCGCCGGGGCGACGGGTTCAGAGCGCGAGTTTCCAGTCCCAGCCTAGCGGATCGCCGTCCATCACTTCGACGCCCGCTGCGGCGAGCGCGTCGCGAATCGCATCCGATGCCGCGAAATCCTTTGCCGCACGCGCATCCTTGCGTGCCGCGAGCTGCGCATCGATCGCGGCTTCGTCGAGCGTCGCATCGATCGGGCGGAGCCGCAGCGCCGCACGCTTGAGCGTGACGAGCTCGAGCCCGAGCACCGCATCGAAATCCTCGAGCGCACGCAGTCGCGTCGCGGGCGACAGCCGCTTGTCGGCGAGCATCTCGTCGAGCGCGATCAGGGCACGCGGGGTGTTGAGGTCGTCGCTTACCGCGGCGTCGAGCTGCGCGAGATACGGCTCGGGATCGCCCTTGAGCACGTAATCATCGCGCGCGCGCAAGGCGTCGCGCGCGATCACCAGCCGCTTGAGCCGCGTGAAGGCGGCGGCGAGGTTCTCCCAGGTGAATTCCAATTCGCTGCGATACTGCGCCTGGAGGCACATGAGGCGATAGGCGAGCGGATGGACGCCGGCATCGACCAGCGTCTGCAGCCGCAGGAAATCGCCGGTCGACTTCGACATCTTCGCGCCGCGGTCCACCAGGAAATTGTTGTGCATCCAGATCCGCGCGCCGCTGTCGTCGCAGCCGCAAAACGCCTGGTTCTGCGCGATCTCGTTGGGGTGGTGGATCTCGCGGTGGTCGATTCCCCCGGTGTGGATGTCGAAGGGATGGCCGAGATGCTGGCGGCTCATCACCGAGCATTCGAGATGCCAGCCCGGTGCGCCCGGCCCCCACGGCGACTCCCATTCCATCTGGCGCTGCTCGCCCGGCGGCGAGCGCCGCCAGATCGCGAAGTCCTGCGGATGGCGCTTGCCCGAGACGGGGTCGATCCGGCTTTCGCCCTCGTCCGAAACCGCACGCGCCAGGCTGCCATAGTTCGGCACGCGCGTCGTATCGAAATAGAGCCCGCCTTCGATCAGGTAGCAGTCCTTTTCGATCGCTTGCGCGAAGGCGATCATCTGCGGGATGTGCTCGGTCGCGACGGTCCACTCGGCGGGCGGATCGATGTTGAGCCGCGCGACGTCGTCCTTGAACGCCTGCGTATAGTGCGCTGCGATCTCCCAGATCGACTTGGCCTCGGCCGCGGCGGCCTTCTCCATCTTGTCGTCGCCGGCATCGGCGTCCGAGGTCAGATGGCCGACGTCGGTGATGTTGATGACATGCTTGGTCGGATACCCCTTCCAGCGCAACACGCGCCCGAGCGTGTCGGCGAACAGGAAGGCGCGCATGTTGCCGATATGCTGATAATTATAGACCGTCGGTCCGCAGGTGTAGACCCGCACCAGCGCCGGATCGATCGGCACGAACGGCTCCGGCGTGCGTGTGAGGCTGTTATAGAGCGTGAGCGGGGTTGCGGTCATCCCGCTCGCTTACAGACCGGGCGAGCCCAAAGTCACGTAAAAGGTGACGGATCGCTTGAAAGTTGGGCACCTCCCGTGTAGGGCGCCTGCCTTGCGACGCGGGCCGTGGGTTTGCGGCGGCGCTTTTCTATCGATTCGGAGCTGTTCGGTTTTATGCAAATCATCGTACGCGACAACAATGTCGACCAGGCGCTGCGCGCGCTCAAGAAGAAGCTGCAGCGCGAGGGCGTCTATCGCGAGATGAAGCTGCGCCGGCATTACGAAAAGCCGAGCGAGAAGCGCGCCCGTGAGCGTGCCGCTGCGGTTCGTCGCGCACGCAAGCTCGAGCGCAAGCGCATGGAACGCGACGGCGCACGGTAAGACGTTAAAGCGGGCCGTCGTGCCCGCTTTGCCTGCCCCAAGTCCGTAAAGACCTCACGACCCCCGCCCGGGAGCCACCATGTCGATCACCGCTGTCCCGCTAAAGCCCGTGAAGCGGGGTATTTTGGTGTACCTGTGGATCGGCATCGCCGTGCTGGTGATCGCCGCGATCGCGCTGGCGTTCCAGACGCCGGTCGATCCGTCGACCAGCTTCCTGGCGCGCAACGCGCGTGCGGCGGGCGTCATGACCACGCCGTCTGGTCTGCAGTATCAGGTACTGACCCCGGGGACCGGCGCGTCGCCGACCGACGACGATGTCGCTTTGGTCAACTATGAAGGCCGCCTGCTCGACGGCACGGTATTCGACAAGTCGCAGCAGCCGACCCCGATGCCCGTCGCGGGCGTCGTGCCGGGCTTCAGCGAAGCGCTCAAGCTGATGCACAAGGGTGCGAAGTATCGCATCTGGCTCAAGCCGACCTTGGCCTATGGCGACAAATCGCCTCCCGGCATCCCGGCCAATTCGACGCTCGCCTTCGATGTCGAGATGCTCGAATTCATCCCGATGAGCACCTATCGCCAGATCCAGCAGCAGCAACAGATGATGCAGCAGCAGGGTGGGGCCGGTGGCATGCCGCCGGGCGCGGGCGGACCGCCGACCGGCCGCTGAGATGCGCAACCTCGCGATTGCCGGCGTGATCGGCGCGATTCTTCTCCCAGCGGCGCCACTGCACGCGGCCACCCACAAGGTGGTGCACCGTGCGGTCAAGGCGAAGCCCGCTGCGACGGCCGTGCCGCTGAACCCGGCTGAAGCCTTTCTCGCCAGCAACGGCAAGCAGCGCGGCGTCTTGACGACGCCGTCGGGCCTGCAATATCGCGTGCTGACCCCCGGCGTCGGCCCCGCCAAGCCAACCGATGCGGACGTCACGCTGGTCAATTATGTCGGCAAGCTGATCGACGGCACGACCTTCGACCAGAGCGCACGCCCGACGCCGATGCCCGTTTCCGGCGTCCTCCCGGGCTTTAGCGAAGCGTTGAAGCTGATGCCGAAGGGTGCGAAATACCGCGTCTGGATCAAGCCGAGCCTCGGCTATGGCGATCGGGCGACCGGGCCGATCCCGGCTGGATCGGTACTGGCGTTCGATATCGAACTGCTCGATTTCGTCTCCGGCGCGCAATTCCAGCAGATGCAGCAACAGGCTGCCGCGCCAGCGCCCGCCGCGCCCTGAGCGCTCCGCAACGGACTGCGCGTCGTTGCTTTCCTTGGCGTCGGACGCGGCGTATCAAGCGTACCAAGTGCTTTGAATTCGAAAGACATCGATGCCGATTAAACCCCTGCGTAAGGCCGTTTTTCCCGTAGGCGGGCTTGGGACGCGCTTCCTGCCGGCGACCAAGGCGATGCCAAAGGAAATGCTGCCGATCGTCGATCGTCCGCTGATCCAATATGCGGTCGACGAAGCGCTCGAAGCGGGGATCGAGCAGATGATCTTCGTCACCGGGCGCGGCAAGTCCGCGATCGAGGACCATTTCGACATCGCCTATGAGCTCGAGGCGACGATGGCGGCGCGCGGCAAGTCGTTGGACGTGCTCGATCAGACGCGTCTCGCGCCGGGCGCGGTCGCTTATGTCCGCCAGCAGGAGCCGATGGGGCTTGGCCATGCGGTGTGGTGCGCGCGCGACATCGTGGGCGACGAGCCGTTCGCGGTGCTGCTCGCCGACGATTTCATGCTCGGCAAGCCAGGCTGCCTCAAGCAGATGGTCGATGCGTATATGCAGGTCGGTGGCAATCTTATCTGCGCGCAGGAAGTCCCCGAGGACCAGACGCACATGTACGGCGTCATCACCCCCGGCGTGCGCAATGGCGCGCTGACCGAGGTCAAGGGCCTGGTGGAGAAGCCGGCCAAGGGCACCGCGCCGTCGAATCTGTCGGTGATCGGCCGCTACATCCTCCAGCCCGAGGTGATGCGCGTGCTCGAAAATCAGGAGAAGGGCGCGGGCGGCGAGATCCAGCTGACCGACGCGATGGCGCGGATGATCGGCGACCAGCCGTTCCACGGGCTGACCTTCGACGGCAAGCGCTATGATTGCGGCGACAAGGCCGGGTACGTCACCGCCAATCTATCGGTCGCGATCGGGCGCGAGGATATCGGCGAAACGGTGCGCGCGTTCGCGGTGGATCTGCTGCGCTAGCGGCGATCCACGGCACCAACGCTTCGTCACCCCGGGCTCGTCCCGGGGTCCACCGAGACGCACATGCTGTCTGCGGAGTATACGCTGCCCGGTGGGCCCCGGCACAAGGCCCGGGTAACGAAAGGGCCTGGCACTTCAGCTGAGCGATGGCCCGCTGTCAGCTCCCAGTCGCTAGATACCGTCGCCCAGTGCCCTCGATGCACAGCGCGGTCAGCACGCCACTGGCATAGGCGCCGGTATCGATCCCGATCCGGTTGGCTCGCTCGTCGGGGCCCTCGCTGATCGTATGCCCGTGGACCACGAACAGCGGATGCGCGGCCTCGCTGTCGAGGAAATCCTCGCGAATCCAGCGCAGGTCGCCGGTCCGCTGATGCTCGAGCGCGATGCCGGGGCGGATGCCGGCATGGACGAAGAGATAGTCGCCGAAGCGGAAGCTGTCGGCAAAACCATCGATAAAGGCCAGATCGCCGCGTGGGATCGCAGCGCGGATCACCGCGGCGGCGGCGGCGGGATCGAGCTCGGCGACGTCGCCCGCATCGACGCCGTAACTCTCGACGCATTCGGCGCCGCCGAATTTGAGCCAGTCGCGCAGCCGCTGCGGCTGCGCGCCGAGCGCGCGCACCAGCATTTCCTCGTGATTGCCCATCAGGATGACCGTGTGGAGCGTCGGGTCATCGAGCCCGCGCAGCCGCGCGACGACCCCTCGCGAATCGGGACCACGATCGATCACGTCGCCGAGCAGGACGAGGAATTCGCGCGCGCAGGGCCGGGCCTGGCGATCCGCCGCGATCTGTTCGAGCAGCGTGTCGAGCAAGTCGAGCCGGCCATGCACGTCGCCGATCGCATACGCGCGCGATTCGGGTGGTCCGCTGGGCGGGCGGGGGGCAGTCGTCAGCACTCGTGGGACCTTTCATCGCGACCCGACTCGCAGCAACCGCGCGGGTCGGCGGCCACGCGCGTCAGCTCGCCATTCGTAACGCTTCGCCGCGCGGAACGCTGCGCGGCTGATCGGGCCAGATGCCGCGCGTGTCATAGACGTGCTTGTCGGCGCGCTCGTCGAGCGGGACCGATTTGAAGACGTCGTGGTCGACCAGCACGATCATGATCCCGCACGTCTCGATCGCGCTGTCCACGTCGATCAGCGTCGTGCCGCTGCCATCGAAGCTCGGCGGGAGCGTGTCGGTATAGGGTTCGACGACACACAGCCGGTCGCCGAAGCGCGCCGCCAGCGCGAGCGCCACCTTCAACGCCGGGCTCTCGCGGAAATCGTCGATATTGGCCTTGAACGCGAGGCCGAGGCAGGCGACGCGCTCGCCGGGATTGGCCGCGACCATCGCCTCGGCGCGTTCGACGACGTAGTCGATCTTGGCGTCGTTCACTTCGCGCGCGGTGCGGATCAAGGGCGTGTTGGCGGGGTCGGCATGGACCAGAAACCACGGGTCGACCGCGATGCAATGCCCGCCGACGCCGGGGCCGGGCGACAGGATATTGACGCGCGGATGACGGTTGGCGAGGCGGATCACTTCCCACACATCGACGTCCATCGTGTCGGCGACGCGGCTGAGTTCGTTGGCAAACGCGATGTTGACGTCGCGGAAGGCGTTTTCGGTCAGCTTGGTCATTTCCGCGGCGCGGCTCGTCGTCGTGACGCACGCGCCGCGCACGAAGCGCCGGTAGAATTGGAGCGCTTTGCGCGCACAGCGCGGCGTGATGCCGCCGATCACGCGATCATTGTCGATCAGCTCGACGAGGATTCGTCCGGGCAGGACACGCTCGGGGCAATAGGCGATCGCGACGTCGGGGCTGTCGCCGTTGCTCTTGCCGGGCACCTTGAGATCGGGGCGCAGCTCAGCGAGCAGATCGCGCACCTTCTCGGTCGTGCCGACCGGCGAGGTCGATTCGAGCACCACCACGTCGCCGGCCTTCAGCACGCTCGCGATCGACTTCGCGGCGTCGAGCACATAGCCGATATCGGGCGCATGATCGGCGGCGAACGGCGTCGGCACCGCGATGACGAACACGTCGGCGGCTTCGATCTGCGTCGACGCACGCAGCGTGCCGCGCGCGACGACACCTGAAACCAGCCCGTCGAGATCGACCTCCTCGATATGCACCTTGCCCGAATTGACCGTCTCGACGACATGCGCCGACACATCGATGCCGAGCACGCTCGCCCCCGTCCGCGCAATCACCGCAGCGGTCGGCAAGCCGATATAGCCCAGACCAACGACAACGACCTTCAGGTCAGCGTGCGACATCATCGATCCTGCGCCTTTACTTGCTCACGTTCCGGCTCATGCGCGCGGAGCGTTGATATTTCGGAAACGCGGCGTGCGCTCACGACGTCGCCACACCAAAGCCCTTGGCGACGATGCTGGCAATCCGTTCGCTCGCATGGCCGTCGCCGAACGGATTGTGCGCGCGCGCCATTGCGGCATAGGCGGCGGGGTCGTCGAGCAGCGTGGTGACCTCGGCGACGATCCGCTGCGGGTCGGTGCCGATCAGCTTGGCGGTGCCCGCGGCGACGCCTTCGGGGCGTTCGGTCGTCTCGCGCATCACCAGCACGGGCTTGGCGAGTGCGGGGGCTTCCTCCTGCACCCCGCCCGAATCGGTCAGTGCGATATGGCACAGGCCGAGCGCACGGATGAAGTGCGGGTAATCGAGCGGGTCGATCCGCGCGATGTTGGGGCGGTCGCCCAGCACGCGGTTCATCGCCTCGACGACATTGGGGTTGGGATGCATCGGGAAGACGATCGCAACGTCACCGCGCTTCGCGATCTGCCCGAGCGCGTGCGCGATATTGTCCATCCCGCCGCCGAAATTCTCGCGCCGGTGCGTCGTGACGAGCACGATCTTCTTGCCCGCAAAGCGTGTCGCGATGTCATCGAGCCCGGCGGCGAGCGACGGGTCCGCCGCAAGCTTCGCGCGCGTCGCGTGAAGCGCGTCGATCACGGTGTTGCCGGTGACATGGATCATCGCCGGATCGATATTCTCGCGCAGCAGCGCATCGGCGGCGGTCTGCGTCGGCGCGAAATGCTGGTCGGCGATCGGCGCGACGATGCGGCGGTTCACTTCCTCGGGCCAGGGCTGGTAGATGTCGCCCGAGCGCAAGCCCGCCTCGACATGGCTGACCGGGACCTTGCGGTAATAGGCCGCGAGCGCACCGACCATCGCGGTCGCGGTATCGCCCTGGACGATCACGCGGTCGGGCTTTTCGGCGTCCATCACGTCGCCCAGGCCGGTGAGCAACCGCGCGGTGAGGCGGTCGAGCGACTGGCCCGGCTCCATCAAATCGAGATCGACGTCGGGGGTGAGCCCGGCGATCGCGAGCACTTGGTCGAGCAGCCCGCGATGCTGCGCGGTGACGCAGGTGCGCACGTCGAGCCCGGGCACCGCCTTGAGCGCAGCGACCACCGGGAAGAGCTTGATCGCTTCGGGGCGGGTGCCGAAGATGACGAGGATGCGCGCGCGTTTCATGAGACTGTCCTAGCGTGCCACCCTTAAGGTGCTGCTAACCGCAGCCCGGGCAGCCGGGATCCTTGGGCAAGGCGATCGTGCGAAAGCGAAAGGCGAGCGCGTCGACCAGCAGCAGCTTGCCCGCCGTGTCCTCGCCGAAGCCGACGATCGCGCGGAGCGCCTCGAGTGCGGCGAGGCTGCCCATGACGCCCGCCATCGCGCCGAGCACGCCCTGCTCGGAGCAACTGTCGCCCGCCCGGTCGCGCGCATCGCCGACAAAGCAGCGGTAGCAGGGCTTGTCCGGCTCCCAGCCGCGATAGACGCCTAGCTGCCCTTCGAACTGCCCGACCGAGGCCGACACCAAGGGAATGCGCAGCGCGTGCGCCGCATCGGACACCGCAAGCCGCGTCGCGAACGAATCGCTGCCGTCGAGCACGACCGAGACCCCGCCGAGCAGATCGGCGGCATTGGCGGGCGTCAGCCGCGCGGAGCGTGCGTCGATCACGACATGCGCGTTGATCGCGCGTGCCGCATCGGCCGCGGCGGCGACTTTCGATGCGCCGATGTCGCCTTCGCCGAACAGCGTCTGGCGCTGGAGGTTGGAGCGATCGACCGTATCGTCGTCGATCAGCACGAGCCGTCCGACACCCGCTGCGGCGAGATACTGGATCGCCGGGCTGCCGATCCCGCCCGCGCCGATCAGCGCGACGCTCGCCGCCTTGAGCGCAAGCTGTCCCGCCCCGCCGACCTCGCGCAGCACGATATGGCGCGCATAGCGCTCGAGCTCGGCGTCGGAGAGCGTCATCCGCGCCAGTCGAACACGATGGTCGCGCGGTACCAATGGTCGGTCGTCCCGGCGCGCAGCGCGAGGTTGCCGCGCGCGAACCCCGTCACGAGACCCGCGGCATATTGCTCGACCGTCGGGCAGTTGATCGCGTGCGGCACGGTGCGGCGGACGATCCCGTCCGCGCCGACCAGCGTCGCGACGTCGACCTTGACGACGTAATGCCCGTCGGCGGGTTTGGCCATCGGGCAGCGATTGGCGGTGATCTCGCTCGCGACGAAGCTCGTCAATTGCGGCGTGAGGCGTGGCGCCGCGACATAGGGCAGCGGCGCGAGCGTCGCCCAGTCGGCGGGGACCGCGGGAAGCTCCGCAGCCTGCAGCAGCAGCATGAAAAGTATCATCGTCCGGTCGATCCAAAGCCCCCGGTTCCGCGCTCGGTATCGTCGAGCGTGGCGACTTCGTCGAGGATCGCGCGTTGAACCGGGGCCGGAACGAGCTGGGCAATCCGGTCGCCGCGCGCGATCTCGAACGGCGCCTGGCCGAGATTGGCGAGGATCACCTTCACTTCGCCGCGATAATCGCTGTCGATCGTGCCGGGGGTGTTGAGGCACGTGATGCCATGCTTGAGCGCGAGCCCCGAGCGCGGGCGCACCTGCACCTCGAAGCCATGCGGGATCGCGATCGCAAACCCCGTCGCGACCGCGGCACGCGCGCCTGGCGCGAGCGTCAACGCCTCGGCGGCGACGACGTCGAGCCCGGCGGCGCCATCGGTCGCATACGCGGGCAGGGGCAAGTCTTCGCCGTGCGGCAAGCGCTTGAGCGCAATCGTGATCGGCGGCGTGGCAGGCGTATGCATGCGGACGGCCTTAGCAAGTCTGGCAGTCGGTGTCGAAGCCTGCCGCGTGCAACGGAACCGTGCGGCGTCTCGGTGGTTTAGAACATACCAGAAACATGCGAGTATCCCATGGCCGACACCCCGCACAATCCGAAGCTCGACGAGCATCCGGGATCGAACACCGAGAAGAACCCCGACCAGTGGGTTTCGGGCGGTGACCCGATGACCGGCGCGCAGGAATCGTATCTGACCACGCTCAGCGAAGAAGCGCATGTCGAGCCGCCAAGCCCCGATCTGAGCAAGGCCGATGCGTCGAAGCGGATCGACGAGTTGAAGGGCAAGCTCGACCTGTAAGGGTTTGGGGGACCCCCCCCGGACAAACCGTCACCCCGGCCTTGTGCCGGGGTCCACCGTGCCGCGAACCTTGGCCGTTGTGGCGGTTGCGCGGTGGGCCCCGGCACAGGGCCGGGGTGACGGAAGGGGTGCGCCGCACCGCGAAGCGCCCCGTCAGTGCGTCAGGGCGGCCACGATCCGCTCGGCAAGCCGCTCGGCGACCTCGCCCTTGGGCAGCCGCTCCCAGCTTTCGACACCGTCGGCGGTGACAATATGCACCGTGTTCGCCGAACCGCCCATTACATCGCCCGACACGTCATTGGCGACGATCCAGTCGACTTGCTTTCGCACGCGCTTGGCGGTGGCGTGGTCGATCACATGTTCGGTCTCGGCCGCGAAGCCGATCAGGAGCCGCGGCCGCAGCGGGCTGCGCGCTAGCCCCGCAAGAATGTCGGGATTCTCGACGAGATGCAGCACCGGCGGACCGCCCGCGCCCTTCTTGATCTTCTGCCCCGCGCTATCGACGCGCCAGTCGGCGACCGCCGCGACGAGCACCGCCGCGTCGACCGGCAGTGCCGCCGCCACCGCCGCCTCCATCTCGAGCGCGGTTTCGACATCGACTCGCGTCACCCCGGCGGGCGTCGCGAGCGTCACTGGCCCCGCGATCAGCGTGACGCGCGCGCCCCGCGCGGCAAGCGCGGCGGCGATCGCGAAGCCCTGTTTCCCCGACGAGCGATTGGCGAGATAGCGCACCGGATCGATCGGCTCGTGCGTCGGGCCGGCGGTGACGAGGATATGCAGTCCGGCAAGCGCGCTCACCGGGCGAGTGCCACCTGGATTGCGGCGAAGATCGCCGCAGGTTCGGGCAACCGCCCCGGGCCGAATTCGCCGCACGCCATTGCACCCTCGTCGGGCTCGAGCACGGTGATCCCGTCGCCGCGCAGCGTGGCGACGTTGCGGCGCGTCGCGGCATGCTGCCACATCCGCACGTTCATCGCGGGCGCCGCGAGCACCGTCTTGTCGGTCGCGAGCAGCAGCGTGGTCGCAAGATCGTCGGCGATTCCCCCCGCCATCTTCGCCATCAAATCGGCGGTCGCGGGCGCGACGACGACCAGATCGGCCTCGCGGCTGAGCTGGATATGCCCCATCTCGGCCTCGTCCTTGAGATCCCACAGCGAGGTATAGACCTGGTTCTCGGACAAGGCTGCAAGCGTCATCGGCGTGACGAAATGCGCGCCGCCCGCGGTCAGCACGCATTTCACGCCGATCCCGGCCTTGCGGCACAGCCGGATCAGCTCGCACGCCTTGTACGCGGCGATCCCGCCGCCAACGATCAGCAGGATCTTCACCGCGTCACCCGCGTCACGATGATTTTCCGTCGCGGCTCGCGCGCTGCCGCGATCAGGTCGCGCAGGCCGTCGGGCGCGAAGGCCAGGCCGATCAGGAGCGTGGGGGCGATCATCAGTCCCCAATAGAAGGTGTCGGTCCGCCCGAACAGCGCCAGCAGCAGCGCATAGGCGACGAATACGCCGAGCGCGCGCAGCGCAAGCGGACTGCGCCACGCCGACCAGCCGAACAGCGCCAACCCGACGAGCGGCGCGGCGATCCACAGCGGCGCAAGATCGAGCGCGGTCGAGATCTGCATCGTTTTCACGAAGAAACCAAAGCCGAGCAGCCCGGCCCAGCCGGGCGAGGCGGGATCGGTCTCGCGCACCACCATCGCCACGGCATGCGCGTGAAGCGCGACGACGATCGCGAGCACGCCGAGCGTCGCCGCCCAGCCGATCGCCTCGCGCCGCCGCCCCTCGGCGAGCGCGAACAGCACCATCACCCCGACATAGAGCGCGGCGGTCTCGCGGATCAGCATCGCGATCAGCCCGATCGCGACCGCCTCGATCCATTTGTCCTCGCGCCGTACCGCGAGCGACAACGCGATGAGAAGGCCACCCCAGATCTCATGGAAGGCGACGAGATCGCTTTGCACGAACGCCATCAGTCCGCTGGCGAGCAGCGCAAGCGCGATCAGGCGCGGCGCGGGGCGATTGAACACGCCGCCAAGCCGCAGGTACCAGGCATAGGCGACGCCAGCGACGAGCGCGTAGAGCAGCGTCATCGTCGCAAGGCGCGGCAGCGCGGCCTGGACGACCGCGAGCGTCGGCAAGCGGAAGGTCACGAACGGGCGCATCGGATAGTCGCCGGTGCGCAGCGCTTGTGCGGTCACGCTGTAATAATCGCCCCCGCCGCGGATCCCCTGGACGATCGTCTCGTACAGCATGACGTCGCGTTGGTCGTCGGCGCGCGACGCGGGCGTGTGGCTCACCGGCGGCGGCCCGGGGCTGGCGAGCGCGAGCAGCGTCGCGAGCAGCAGCAACGCGAGCAAAGCCGCGGCGATCCGCGCGCGCGGTTGCGACAGCGCGGCATAGCGCGATGGCTCGGCCAGCCAGAAGGGCGGCCGTGGACTCACGCCAGCGCGTCGCGCCGCGGCGAGCGGAGGCGCCGCCTTACCCCCACAGCATCCACCCCAGACCCAGACTGGCACCCGCGCTCAGCACCGCGACGAGCGCATAGCGCCAGCCGCCGCCGATCCGCACGACCTCGATTTCGCGCAAGGGGGGCTCGGGCGGCGCTCCCTGCGGATTGGGGAAGCGCCGTTCAATGTTGCGGATCAAGTCGGGAAGTCGCGCGAGCGTGTGGAAATCCTCGACCAACCGGTCGGCGACCGCAGCCTCGGGGCCAAGCTCGGTGCGGATCCATTCGCGCACGAACGGTGACGCTGCGTCCCACAGATTGATCTCGGGATCGAGGCTCGTCGCGACGCCTTCGACCATCACCATCGTCTTCTGCAGCAGCAGCAGATGCGGCTGCGTCTGCATATCGAAGTCGCGCGTGATGTTGAACAGCCCGTCGAGCATCATCCCGATCGACATATCCTTGACCGACATGCCGCGCATCGGCTCGCCGACCGCACGCAGCGCCGTCGCAAACTCGGCGACACTGTGGTGCGGCGGGACATAGCCCGCCTCGAAATGGATTTCGGCGACGCGCTTATAATTGCCGGTGATCAGCCCGTAGAGGATCTCGGCGAGCCAGACGCGCGCGCGCCGGTCGATCCGCCCCATGATGCCGAAGTCGATCGCGGCGATCTTGTTGCCGGGCAGCGCGAACAGGTTGCCCTGGTGCATGTCGGCATGGAAGAACCCCTCGGCGATCGCCTGGCGCAGGAAGGCGTGGACGAGTGTGTTGGCGAGCAGCGGCAAGTCATAGCCCGCCGCGACCAGCGCGGGGCGGTTCGACAGCTTGATCCCGTCGATCCATTCGAGCGTCAGCACCTTGCCGGTGGTGCGCTGCCAATCGATCTTGGGCACCAGGAAATCGGGCTCGGCGGTCATCGCGTCGGCGAGTTCGGATGCCGAGGCGGCCTCGCGCCGCAAGTCGAGCTCGCGCGCGGTCCAGCGCTTGAAGGTTTCGATCACGAGGCGTGGGCGCAGCCGTGCGAGTTCGCCGCCATAGCCTTCGACTTGCGCCGCGGCCCATTGATAGGTCTCGATCGCGCGCGCGAAATCGACTTCGACGCCGGGGCGCAGCACCTTGATCGCGACGGTGCGGCCATCGGTGGTGACGCCGCGGTGGACTTGCGCGATCGACGCGGCGCCGACGGGCACGGGATCGATCGAGGCGAACAGCTCGGCCGGATCGCGCCCGAAGGCGCGCGTCATCGCGGCGTGGATCGTCTCATAGGGGACGGGCGGGAGCGCGTCCTGGAGCCGCATCAGATCGTTCGACGCCGCCTCGCCGACGATGTCGGGGCGCGTCGCGAGCGTCTGGCCGAGCTTGATCGCGGCGGGGCCGATCGCCTGGAGCGCGTCGGCATAGCGCGGCACGGCTGGAACGCGCGCGCCGATCCGGGCGATTCGCGCAAGGCGACGGATCGGCAGCGGGGTGTTCTGATCGCGCTCGATGCCGCTCAGCGCGCCGTGGCGCGCGAGGATCCGGCCCCATTTGAGCAGGCGCCAGACGTGGGTTGCGGGCGCGGTCATATCGTAAGCCCCTCCCCTTCAGGGGAGGGGTTGGGGGTGGGGGACGCCTCGCAGAGCGCAGCACCTGTTACGGCCCCACCCCAACCCCTCCCCTGAAGGGGAGGGGCTTTTGATTCGCCCCCCATCAAATCTTCCACCCGTGATGGATCGCGACCAGCCCGCCGAGCATCGGCTCGACCCCCGTCTGCACGAAACCCGCATCGCGGATCATGCCTTCAAAGGTCGGCATGTCGGGGAACCGCCGGATCGATTCGATCAGATAGCGATAGCTGTCCTCATCCTGCGCGAGCAGCTTGCCGAGCTTGGGGACGAGCTTGTGCGAATAGGCGTCATAGACGTCGGCGAATCCCGGCCACAGCGTGGTCGAGAATTCGAGGCAGAAGAACCGCCCGCCACGCCGCAGCACGCGGTTCGCTTCACGCAGCGCCTTGGGGATGTCGGTCACGTTCCGGATACCGAACGCGATCGTGTAGGCATCGAAGAAGCGGTCGGGGAAGACCAGCGTCTCGGCATTCGCCTCGGTCCACACCAGGCCGTCGATCCCGCGCTTCGCCGCACGGTCGACGCCGACTTCGAGCATTTGCGGGTTGATGTCGGCGACCGTCACGCTCGCGCCCGATTCGGCGAGGCGGAAGGCGATGTCGCCGGTGCCGCCGGCCATGTCGAGGATCTGCTCGCCGTCGCGCGGCTTCACGCGGCGCACGAAGCGGTCCTTCCACACGCGGTGCATCCCGCCCGACATGGCATCGTTCATGATGTCATAGCTGCGTGCGACGCTCGAGAAGACGCCGCCGACGCGCGCGGTCTTTTCGGTGGCGGGGATGTCTTCGTAGCCGAAGGAGACGGTGCCAGAGTTTGGATCGTTCATGTCGCACGCTCTAGCCGAGCAAAGCGGCGGCGCAAACCGCTGCGTTGCAGCTCGGACAAATCGTCTCGCGTGAATCCAGCGACCCGCGGTCCAAGCGCGTCTTCGTCCCGACGAGCGCCTGATTGTTTCCGTCAGCGCGCCCGCTTGCGCTGCCGGCATGGAAGCGGGCAGGGACGGGGGATGCCAGAACTTCCCGAAGTCGAGACCACCGTGCGCGGGCTCCGGCCCGTGCTCGAGCGCCAGCGCATCACGCTGGTGCAGACCCGTCGCGGTGATCTGCGGCGGCCGTTTCCCGACGATCTCGGGCAGCGGCTGACCGGCGCGACCGTGACGGGCTTGTCGCGCCGCGCGAAATACGGGCTGATCGAGACCGATCGCGGCGACACGATGATCTTCCACCTCGGCATGTCGGGGCGCTGGCGAGTCGATCCCTCCGAGCTGCTGCCGCACGACCATTTGATTCTCGAAACCGCGACTCAGCGCCTCGCGCTCAACGATCCGCGGCGCTTCGGCTCGGTCGATCTGCTCCCGACCGAATCGCTTGCGGATTTCCCCGCGTTCAAGGCGCTCGGCCCCGAACCGCTCGGCCCCGAACTGACCGTGCCCTATCTCCACGCCAAGCTCGCCGGGCGAATCGCCTCGATCAAGTTGATGCTGCTCGACCAGCGACTCGTTGCGGGGCTCGGCAATATCTATGTGTGCGAAGCGCTGTTCGCCGCGGGAATCTCGCCCAAGCGCGCCGCCGGGACCGTCTCGCGCGCCAAGCTCGCGCGACTCGTGCCGGCGATTCGGGAGGTCTTGCTCGCGGCGATCGACGCAGGCGGCTCGTCGTTGCGCGATTACGCCCGCCCCGACGGCGAGCTCGGCTATTTCTCCAAGCAATTCGCGGTCTATGGCCGCGAGGGCGAGCCGTGCAGCTGCGGCGGCACCGTCGAGCGCTATGCCGAAGGCGGCCGCTCGACTTTCTGGTGCCCGAAATGCCAGAAATGATTGACCGACCCCCCCGTTCTGCGTAAGGCGCACGGCTTCCGGGGCCGGGAGCTATCTCCCGCCCTTTCTTATTTACAGATCAGAGGGCTTCATGGCGAACACGCCACAGGCGAAAAAGCGCATCCGTCGTAACGCCGCGCGGACCATCGTGAACGGCAACCGTACCGGCCGCATCCGCACCTTCGTCAAGAAGGCCGAGACTGCGCTCGAAGCGGGCGACAAGGCTGCTGCAACCGCCGCGATGGCGATGGTTCAGCCCGAGCTGATGCGCGGCGTCGCCAAGGGCGTGCTGCATAAGAACACCGCGAGCCGCAAGTTCTCGCGCCTGACGAAGCGTCTCACCGCGCTCGCTTAATCCCAATCGGGTTACGCAACGGCTGATCGCCCGCTGGACACAGGTCCGGCGGGCTTTTTGTCGTGGTTTACGCTTTTCGACGCGGCGATGGGTCTCGCAGTGTCGACTTAACCCCTATCAAGGAACGTTGCGCGAACGCTTTTGACCGTCCAAACGGCAAAGGCGCAGTTTACCGCGATTCGCAGAACCTTCATCAAAGTGTCACTGACGAAACGTCCTGATTTCATAGGCTTGTGAGATTTTCGACGCGAAACCTTCGCTCAATCCGAGTCAACCGGGTATATTTAGAAAATGTGACAGGTCGGGGCCTTGCTCGACTCGCTGTGATCTTCATAAATGGCCCTCCGCCGCGAGCGGTGTTTCTGGCTCGCGACCTACTTTGAATGGCAAGCGTCAGACGGATCGTGATTCCGCCTGGGGGGATGTTTGTCTGTCGTAATTTCAGCGGTGCGGGGTCTCCCGCAGCTCGCAATGCAAAGGTTTTGGCGTGGTCTTGACGGTGAACAGGGGGGGGGACGCGCACGATACCGACTTTGCCGGCGGGCAGGCCGATACGGTCGCGCGCGCCTGGAACACGGTGCGGACACATCTGCGCGAATCGGCCGGGGTGCGGTTGTTCGATCAATGGCTCAAGCCGATCGCGCTTGTCGCGGGCGGGGACGGCGAGACGGTACGGCTGACGCTGCCGTCGGCGTTCATGACGAACTGGGTGCGCAACCATTACGGCGACCGGCTGCTGCAGGAATTCCGCGCGCTGGTGCCGAGCGTCCGCAGCGTGGCGATCGAGACCGGGATGGCGGCGGCGCCGACGCCCGTGCTCAAGGCCGAGCCAGCGCCCGCGCCCGTCGCGCCGGCCGAGCCAGTAGTCATCGCCGACCGTCCGACGCTCGACCCGCGCTTCACCTTCGACCGCTTCGTCGTCGATGCGTCGAACCGCGTCGCGTTCAACGCCGCAAAGGCGCTCGCCGAGCCCGGCGTGCCGCGCTTCAGCCCACTCTTCCTCCATAGCGGCACGGGGCAGGGCAAGAGCCACTTGATGCACGCGATCGGCGCCGCCTACCTTGCTGCGGTCCCTGAGGCGCGCGTGCTGATGATGTCGGCCGAACGCTTCATGTTCGACTTCGTCCAGGCGCTGCGCAGCCGCGACACGCACAGCTTCAAGCTGCGGCTGCGCTCGGCCGATCTGCTGCTGGTCGACGACCTCCAGTTCATCGCCGGCAAGGATTCGACGCAGGAAGAGTTCTTCCACACGATCAACGAAGTGATGGGCGCGGGCAAACGCCTCGTCATCTCGGCCGACCGCTGCCCGCAGGGGCTCGACGGGGTCGAGGCGCGGATCATGTCGCGGCTGTCGTGCGGCCTCGTCGCCGATATCAAGAATTCCGACCTGGCGCTGCGCCGCGCGGTGCTGACCCGCAAGCTGCTCGACATGCCCGGCGCGAAGGTGCCGGGCGACGTGCTCGACCTGCTCGCCGCGCGCATCACCGCGAGCATCCGCGACCTCGAGGGCGCGCTCAACCGGGTCGTGGCCTATGCGCAGCTCACCGGGGTCGAGGTCGATCTCGAATTTGCCGTGGCGACGCTTGGTGACGTGCTGCGCGGGGCGGAACGCCGCGTGACGATCGACGAGATCCAGAAGGCGGTCTCGGCGCATTTCGAATTGAAGCCGGTCGATCTGGTGTCGGCGCGCCGCGCGGTGGTGGTCGCGCGCCCGCGCCAGATCGCGATGTACCTCGCCAAGCGGCTGACGACGCGCTCGCTCCCCGAGATCGGGCGCAAGTTCGGCGGGCGCGACCATTCGACGGTGATCCACGCGGTCCGTCGGATCGAGGAACTGCGCGACACCGATCGCGAGATCGACACCGCGGTGCGCGTGCTGCTGCGCGAGCTCGAGGGATAGCGAGCGCGCCGAAATTACGGTATGGCCAAGGCCGTATTCGGAGACAGGCGATGCAGTTGGCGAAGTGGGGCGACGACTTCGCGGTCCGTTTGCCCAAGGAAATGGTCGAGGCGCTCGCGGTAGAGCTTGGCGAGGAGCTCGACGTCCGGGTTCAGAACGGGTCGCTTCGTATCCGCCGTAAACGGACTCGCGAGGACGTTCTGGAAAGCTTGAAACGGTTTCAGGGCTGGATGCCCGAAGACTTCAAGTTCGATCGCGAAGAGGCAAATGCCCGGTAGCGCATTTGACAGCAACGTTCTGCTGTATCTGGTCTCGGTCAATGACCAAAGGGCCGCGCGGGCCCGCGATCTGGTGGCCGACGGCGGTACCATCAGCGTCCAGGCCCTCAACGAAGTCGTAAACGTTGGGCGTCGCAAGTTCAAGATGCCGTGGCCGGATCTCGATGCGCTTTTGGACGAACTCAAAGACCTGTTGAGCCTTGTGCCAGTTGATCTCGAAACGCACGAGACCGCGTGCCGCCTCGCGCGGCGCTATAAGATCGCTTTCTACGATGCCGCGATCGTCGCCGCCGCACTGCTGGCGGATTGCGACACGCTCTGGTCCGAAGACATGCACGACGGCCTCGTCATCGACGGCCGCTTGACGATCCGCAACCCGTTCGCCGCCTAGACCTGCAGCCCCACCGCCGCTTGTGCCCTTGCAAGCGTCGGCGCCGCCAGCACTGCCGCACGCGCCGCGCCGTCGGCGAGCACCGCGCTCACCGCCGCGCGATCATCCAGCAATGCCGTCAGCCGCTCGCGGATCGGGGAGAGTGTCGCCACGGCCAGATCGGCGAGCGCAGGCTTGAACGCGCCGAAGCCTTGTCCCGCGAACTGCGCCAGCACCGCGTCCGGCGTGCTCCCTTCGAGCGCTGCATAGATCGTCACGAGGTTCTTCGCCTCGGGCCGCTCGGCGAGCCCCGCGACCTCGCCCGGCAGCCCGTCGGCATCCGACTTGGCCTTGCGGACCTTGCTCGCGATCAGCTCGTCCGAATCGACCAAGTTGATCCGCGACGCATCGCTCGGGTCCGACTTCGACATCTTCCCGCTTGCATCGCGCAAGCTCATGATGCGCGGTGCGGCCTTCGAGATGAACGGCTCGGGCAGCGTGAAGGTGTCGCCATAATCGCTGTTGAACTTGACCGCGATGTCGCGTGCGAGCTCGAGATGCTGCTTCTGGTCCTCACCCACCGGCACGTGCGTCGCCTGATAGAGCAGGACGTCGGCGGCTTGCAGCACGGGATAGGTGAACAGCCCGACGCTTTGCGTCTCGCCCTTCTTGCCGGCCTTGTCCTTCCACTGCGTCATGCGGCTGAGCCAGCCCATCCGCGCGGTGCCGCCAAGGATCCAGTGCAGCGCCGAATGCGCCGGCACGCGTGCCTGGTTGAACAGGATCGAGCGCTGCGGGTCGATCCCGCACGCGAGCAGCGTCGCCGCCATCTCGGTGGTGTGCGCGTTCAGCTCAGCCGGCACGACCGGCTGCGACAGCGCGTGCAGATCCGCCAGGAAGAACAGGCATTCGTCGCCCGCCGCCATCGCATCCTGCATCGCCACCCACTGGCGGATCGCGCCGAGATAGTTGCCGAGGTGGAGGTTGCCGGTTGGCTGGATGCCAGAGAGAACGCGCATGGGTTATTCCTGAACGGGTTGTGAGGTCGCGCCGCGCTTGCGCAGCAGCGCCTTGATGTCGGCGATGCGATACGCGCCGGTGACGAAGCACGCCACGCCATAGACCGCGCCGCCCGCGCCGACCAGCACGCCGAGCGCGCCGTAGCGCACGATCAGCGGCCCGCCGAGATACGGATCGAGCCATTGCTCGAACGCATAGATCGTCGCGCCCATCAGCAGTGCTGCCAGCAGTAGCCGCGGCACCTTGCGACGCAGCCCCGCATCGGCGACGAAATGCCCGCGTACGGCGAGCGTGCGGTAGAGCATCGCCACGTTGACGGTGGAGGCGAGCGCGGTCGCGAGCGGCGGGCCGACATGGCCGATCAGCGGGATCAGCACGAGGTTGCCGACGATATTGACCGCGATCGAGATCATCGCATAGCGCACCGGCGTCCGCGTATCGCCGCGCGCGTAATAGCCCGGCGTCAGCACCTTGACGAGCACGTACGACGGCAACCCGATCGAGAAGGCGCTCAGCGCCCAGCCGCAGCGCTTGGCGTCCATCGCGCCGAACTTGCCATATTCGAACAGCCCGCGGACGATCGGCTCGGCGGCGACGAGGAAGGCGATCGTCGCGGGAAGCGTGAGGAACAGCGCAAGCTCGATCCCGCGATTCTGCGTCTCCATCGCCGCCGCGTCCTGGCCCGAGGACAGCAGCCGCGAAATTGTCGGCAGCAGGATCGTGCCGAGCCCGATCCCGATCAGCCCGAGCGGGAGCTGGTTGAGCCGGTCGGCATAATAGATGTACGTGATCGAGCCCGACGCCAGCAGGCTGCCCGCAAGCGAGGTCGAGATCAGCAGATTGATCTGCGACGCGCCCGCACCCGCGGCGGCCGGGACGATGAGGCGCAGCATCTCGCGCACATCCGCATCGAGCCGCGGCATGCGCAGCCGCATGTCGACGCCCGCGCGGTGGCACGCGAGGATCAGCCAGGCGAGTTGCAGCACGCCCCCGACCGTGACCGAGATCGCCTGGACGCGTGCGGTCTCATATTCGTCGGCACCGTGGAAGAACCAGAGCCCGCCGATCATCGCGAGGTTGAGCAGGATCGGCGCGGCGGCATTGACCCAGAATTTGTCGAGCGAGTTGAGGATCCCGCCGAGCAGCGAGGCGAGCGAGATCAGCGCCAGATAGGGCAGCGTGATCCGCGAGAGCATGACCGCGAAGGCGAATTGCGCGTGGCTCGGATGCTGGCGCGCGAAGCCGCCCGACAGCAGATAGGTGATCGGCCAGGCGGCGAGCAGCATCGCCACCGTGAAGACGATCAGCACCGGCAGCAGCACCGCCAGCGCGCGCTCGGCAAAGGCATAGCCGGCGGGGAGGCCCTCGGGACCCGCGGCCTTCTTGTTGAACAGCGGGATGAACGCGGCGGAGAAGGCGCCTTCCGCGAACAGCGCGCGGAACATGTTGGGCAAGCGGAAGGCGACGCCGTTGAAGGCATCCGATGCGAACCCCGCGCCGACATAGCGTGCGGCGAGCGAATCGCGCAGCAAGGCGAGCACCCGGCTGACGAGCGTCAGCCCGCCGACCGAGCCAAGGGATTTGACGAGGTTCATTGCGCCATCAGCCCGACACCCATTTCGTCACCCCGGACTTGTTCCGGGGTCCACCGGGCCGCGCGCCGATCGGCGGAGAGTGTGCGGCGCGGTGGACCCCGGGACAAGCCCGGGGTGACGCGGCAAGATTACGCCGTGCCGAACGCGCCCGAGGCTTCGCCGGCTTCCTGCTGCTGCAGGAACACCGCGCCGAAATCGATCGGCTCGAGGAGCAGCGGCGGGAAGCCGCCGTCGCGGACCGCATCGGCGAGCACGCGGCGCGCGAACGGGAAGATCAGCCGCGGCGCTTCGGCCAGCAGGAACGGCTGGAGATGCTCGAGCGGGAAATTGCGCAAGCCGAACAGCCCGGCATAGGAAAGGTCGACCAGGAACGCGACGGTGCCCTCGGCCTCGGCCTTCACTTCGATCCGCAGGACGATTTCATAGACGTCCTCGCCGACCTGCGCCGAGGCGATGTTGAACTGGACGTCGATCGCCGGCGGCGTCGGGTTCTGGAAGATCGCCGGTGCGTTGGGGTTCTCGAACGAGAAGTCCTTGACATATTGCGAGATCAGACCCGCCGCCGGGGTCGTATCGGCCCCATTTGCCAACGGCGCGCCGTCGACCGTGGTGGTGATGAAGCCGTCATCCTGCTCGCTCATGGAACTCGTCCTTGCTTTGGCCGTATAGTCGCCACAGCGTTGTGGCATGGAAGGCGCGCGCCTAGCAGGGGGTGGGACCGAGTTCAACCGAGGCCCCACGGCTTTGACGGGCACCGCGTACAATCACGTCGTTTGAAACAGCGGCGGTTTATGCCTATGTAGCGTGTCTAGTGAAAGCCCTGGAGGCCGCGTGTTCCTGATTGTTATCCTCGCGATGGTCGCCGGTTTTCTGGCGCTGCGTCTGTACATGGTGCTCGGCAAGCGCACCGGGCATGAGCAGCCCTTGCCCAAACCCGCCGAGGACCGCGCGCCGCTGACGCTGGTGCAACGCCCGACCGAAATCGCCGGCGAAAGCCGCGAGCCGGTCAGCCGGCTGGTCGAGCCCAAGGCCGAGGCCGGCATCCGCGCGATCATCGCCGGCGACTCGTCGTTCGACGTGGCGCGCTTCCTCGATGGATCGAAGGCGGCGTATCGCATGATCCTCGAGGCGTTCTGGAAGGGCGACGAGGAAGAACTCGCGTGGCTTGCCGAGGACGACGTGCGCGAGGCGTTCGTCGCTGCGATCGAAGCGCGCAACACCGCGGGCCATGTTCTTGAAAATCGTCTGGTCTCGATCGAACGCGCGGTGATCTCCGACGCGACGCTCGAGGGCAAGGTTGCGCGGATCACGGTGCGCTTCGACGCCGATATCGCTGCGGTCACGCGCGATGCCGAGAACACCGTCATCGCCGGCTCGATGAGCGACGCGGTCGAGACGCACGATGCCTGGACCTTCGCGCGGACGCTCAAGAGCAGCGATCCGAACTGGAAGCTCGCCGACACCGACGAGGCGTGATCGCGGTGCGGGGGGACGTTCGGGGTTCGCTTTCCGGCCTTCGGTACGGAAAGTCCGTTGGCGTAACCGCGTTGGCGCTTTTCCTCGCGGCCTGCGGCGGTGGGCAAGTCGAACGCCCCCGCGCTATCGGCAACGGGCAGACTCCCGTCCGGCGCCCCGTACCGGCAACGCCGATCGCTCCGACCCAGGCCGTCACCGCGCCCGGGCCGACCGCGCGTAGCGCGGGCGTCATCGCCGGGCCGCCGCTCTACAGCTTGCCGATCGACGATGCGCAGGCCGAGCGCGCGCTCGTCGCCTTCCGCGCGACTTGCCCCTCACTGCAACGCCGCACCGACGCCACGGGCCTGACGCAGGGCGCCGACTGGCAGCCGGCGTGCGCCGCCGCGCCAAGCGTCCGTTCCGGCGGGGCGCGCGCGTTCTTCGCGCAATATTTCGAAGCAGTCCAAGTCGGCGACGGCAAGGCGTTCGCGACGGGCTATTACGAGCCCGAGATCCGCGGCTCGCGCGATCGGCGACGCGGGTACGAGGTGCCGATCTACGCGCGTCCGTCCGACCTCGTCGATGTCGATCTCGGCCTGTTCAGCGATACGCTCAAGGGCAAGAAGATCCGCGGTCGTGTCGCGGGCAAGAGCTTCGTCCCCTATGACGATCGCACCGCGATCGAGCAGGGCTCGCTCGACGGCCGTGCGCCGATCATCGCCTGGGCGGCCGATCCGATCGAACTGTTCTTCCTGCAAGTCCAGGGCTCGGGCCGGCTGCGGCTGCCCGACGGGTCGGTGATGCGGATCGGCTATGAGAGCCAGAACGGCCGCGATTACACCGGCATCGGCGCGCTGATGAAGCAGCGCGGGCTGCTCGCGCCCGGGCAGAGCTCGATGCAGGGCATTGTCGGTTGGCTGCACGATCATCCCGAAGAGGGCCGCGCGATCATGCGCGAGAATAAGAGCTACGTGTTCTTCCGCGAACAGACCGGGCCGGCGCTCGGCGCGCTCGGCATTGCGGTAACGGGCGGGGTGAGTGCTGCGGCTGATCCGCATTTCGTGCCGCTCGGCGCGCCGGTTTTGCTGTCGATGGACCGCGCCGATGCGAGCCGCTTGTGGATCGCACAGGATACCGGCGGCGCGATCAAGGGCGCCAACCGGATCGACACCTTCTGGGGCGCAGGCGCCGATGCGGCGGCGACGGCGGGCGGAATGGCGGCGCGCGGCACCGCGTTCCTGCTGCTGCCGGTCGGCACGCTGCAGCGCCTGGGTGCTGCGACGGCGGGCTGACAGGGGTGGGATCGCGCCCGCTCCGTCCCGAGGAAGCCGCGCTGTGGGCGCGCGTGATGGCGGGGGTCCGCCCGCTGCGCGCGGTCGCGCCCGCCGCCAAGGCGGTCCCGGTCGCGCCGGTCGAACGTCGCCCCGTTCCCGCGATGCGCATCCCCGAAAAACCTCTCCCATCGTTCGGCGCGTTGCTCGGCAAGGGGACGGTCGGCTCGGTCCCGCCGCTTGGCCGCAAGGGCATTTCGATCGCCGCGCCCCCCAAGCCGCCCGGCAACACGCTCGATGGTAGCTGGGATCGCCAGCTGTCGCGCGGGCTCGTCTCGCCCGACCGCACGATCGACCTCCACGGCCATACGCTGCACTCGGCCTATGACCTGCTCGACGCCGCGCTCGATGCCGCGATCCGCGCCGGCGACCGTGTGATCCTGCTCGTTACCGGCAAGCCGCCGCGCCCGGCGAGCGAACGTCCGCATGCGCGCGGTGCGATCCGCGCAGCGACGGGCGACTGGCTCGCCGGATCGCGCCACTCCGCAGCGATCGCGGCGGTGCGCGGGGCGCATCCGCGGCATGGCGGGGCGGGGGCTTTGTATATTGTCCTCAAGCGTTTGCGGGCATCACAAAACTCTTAACCTTTTGCTGCGAAGGTCCTGCCAAGCCCGCGCAAACGATCGGGTCAGGAGTCGCGCACTGCTACAATGGACGAGGTCACGCTCAAGAGTCGCGCGGTCGTTTTTGCGATTTGCGCCGGGGCTGTCGCCTTCTTCCTCGCGGTGCTTGCGACGTCGGCGGGGGGCGTCCAGCTCGATAATTTGACGCGGGCGTTGATCCCCGCGGTGGTCTGCGCGGCGATGTGCTGGGCCTCGGCCGAGCGCAGCATCGCCGGCACCGCCGGCGCGATCGACGCCGCGATCGAACGGCTGGCGCATGCCGCCGAGGGCGACCTCGCCAGCGCGATCCCGCCCGAGATCGGCGAGAACGTTCCGCAACTCGCGCGCGCGATGGAAAGCCTGTTCACGCAAATGACCGCGCATCTCGACGGCGTCCAGCGCCTGGCGATGTTCGATCCGGTGACGGGCCTCGCCAACCGCAGCAACTTCCGCGCGACGTGCGAGCGAATGCTCGCGACGCCGCCCGCGACCGCGCGGGACACGCGCGGCGGCCTGTTCTTCATCGATCTCGATCGCTTCAAGGTGGTCAACGATACGATGGGGCATGCCTGTGGCGACGCATTGCTCGGCATGGTGGCCAACCGTCTGCGCGCCGTTGCCGACAGCATCGCTCGCGAGCCCGACGGCGTGCCGCCGCTGATCGGCCGGCTTGCCGGCGACGAATTCACGATGTTCTTCCCAGCGATCGGCGCGGCCGGCGATGCCGCGAAGATCGGCTGCGACATTCTGCGCGCGCTCGCCGAGCCGTTCGACCTGGGCGGCGCCAACGTTTCGATCGGCGCGTCGATCGGCATGGCGCTGTGCCCCGAACACGGCGTGACGCTGACCGAGCTGATGCGTGCCGCCGATGCCGCGATGTACCATGCCAAGGGCAGCGGACGCGGGCGCGCCGAACCATTCAGCGTCGAGCTCGCCGCGCGCATCGCCGCGCGCGCGACGCTCGAGGGCGATCTGCGCGAAGCGATCGACCGCGACGAATTCGCGCTCGTCTTCCAGCCGCAGATCAGCGTCGATCACGGCCGGATCGTCGGGGCCGAAGCGCTGCTCCGCTGGCGCCACCCGCGCGAGGGGCTGCGCTTGCCGCTGACCTTCCTCGATTGCGCCGAGGAGACCGGGATGATCGTCGATATCGGCGACTGGGTGGTCGATTCGGTCGCCGCGACGATCGCGCGTTGGGGGCGGATCGGGATCGAGCAGCGGCTTTCGGTCAACGTTTCTCCGCGCCAGATCGATCATGCGCGCTTCTTCCACGGGCTGCGCGCCGCGCTCCACCGCGCCCGCGCCCCCGCGCATCTGCTCGAGCTCGAGATCAGCGAGACGCTGGCGATGCAGTGCAGCGACGACGTCCTCGATGCGATCGTGCAGCTCCGCGCCGCCGGCGCGACGATCGCGATCGACGATTTCGGTACGGGCTATTCGAACCTCTCGCGGCTGCGCGCGCTGCCGATCGACCGGATCAAGCTCGACCGCAGTCTGGTCGCGCCCGTCGCCGACGATGCCGCCGCGCGGATGATCGCGCAGGCGGTGGTCGGCGTGATCCACGCGCTCGGCTGCGAGGCGGTCGCCGAAGGGGTCGAGACGCAAGCGCAAGTCGATATTCTGCGCATCATCGGCTGCGACGTGATGCAGGGCTATGCGATCGCGGCGCCGATGGAGGAATCGGCATTCGTCGCGTGGAGCCGCGGCAGCGTGCGCCGCGCGGTCGGCGATGGCGCGGTCCTGGCGGGTGCCGGCTGGCGCGGCTGACGGCGCGTGCCGCTCAGCGTTTCACGCCGCGCAGCATCTGCCACACCTTCATCCCGCCGGTCGGCTTGGCGACGCCGTCGAGCCGCTCGGCGCGGACGATCGTGACGGGCTTGGCCATCATCTGCCCCTTGAACGCACCGTCGCCGCCGGGCAGCGTCGGCCGCGCGAGCATCCGCTTGACCACATCCATCCCGACGATCACGCGCCCGAACGCGGCATAGCCGATGAACCCCGGTCGCGCGTCGAGCGAGGGATTGGCGCCGACCATGATCGAGAAGTTGCCCGACCCCGAGTCGCTGCGCTCGTAGCGCGCCATCGAGAGCGTGCCGTCGAGATGCTTGATCCCGGTCTTGTTAGTCGGCTCGAGCGGGACGACGCCGAGCATGCGGTGCGAATCGGTGCCGATCCCGCCCTGGACGAAGCCGGTGTTGGGCGCAGTCTTGCGCCGCGTCGCGCGGTAGAAGCTGGTGCCCTCGAAGCGGCCGTCATCGACATAGGCGAGGAAATTGGCGACCGTCCCCGGTGCGCGGCGCGCATCGAGCGCGACGACGATCGGCCCGGCCGCGGTGACGAAGCGCACGCGGACCACCGCTGGCTCGCGCGGCGCGGCCGCGGGGGAGGCGCCCGCGGCGATCCCCGTACCTGCCATCGCCAGCGCCAAAAGACTCGTTCGAAACCGCATCGCATCCAACCTTGTTGTCGTTCGCCCGCGCGGCGCGCGCCGAGACCCTGGCGATACAGCGCGATGCGACGGGTGCAACCATCGCGGGCTGCATGGTGCCTGGCGCTTGGTGAACGCCCCATAAATGGCGCATTCCAGACCCGTTCAGGCCGACTCGCCTACAGCTTGCAACAAGCTAGCCCGCTGATGCGTTATTTGGCGATGCACGGGGAATGCTTGGAATGAGGAGATACGAGATGAACCACCTGATGAAGAAGATCGGTCTCGGCCTTGCCCTTGGCGCGACCGCATTGACCGCAGCAGCTCCCGCCGAAGCACAGCGCTGGGGCGGCTATCGTGGCCATGGCGGCTATTATCGTGGCGGCGGCGGTGGCGGCACCGCGATCGTCGCCGGGATTGCCGGGCTCGCCGTCGGCGCAGCGCTCGCGTCGAACTCCAACCGTGGCTATTACCGCGACCGCGGGTACTATCGCGGTGGCTATTACAATGACGGTTATTACCGCGATCGCGGGTATTACAGCGGCTATTATGCCGAGCCGGTCTATGAGCAGCGCTGCTTCATCGAGCGTCGCTGGGATGGCTATTACGATCGTCCGGTCAACGTTCGCGTCTGCCGCTAAACTGGCGACTGCGCGAGGCGATGCGGCGCGGGACTTCGGTTCCGCGCCGTTTTCGTGTCTGGCGTGGGGGCGATTTTTGCGTCATGAGCCCGGGCCATGACCGATACAGATCAGACCCCAGACCGCCTGTCCTCCAACCCGCGCAGCCCGCATTATGACGAGGCCGCGCTCGCGCGTGGGATCGGCATTCGCTTCAAGGGCCAGCAGCGCCACGACGTCGAGGAATATAGCCGCTCCGAGGGCTGGATCCGCGTCGCGCTCGGCAAGAAGGTGGATCGGCATGGCCAGCCGCTGACGCTCAAGCTGTCGGGCGAGGTCGAGGCATGGTTCGAGCGGCCGGCCGACGGCGCGGATACCGCCGAGGGCTGATTTCGTCTTAGCCCCTCCCCTTTAGGGGAGGGGTTGGGGTGGGGAAGTGACTGCGGCCGTTGGTCTCGGTGAGACCCGGGGGGGGGGGGGGGGGGCCCCCCCCCCCCCCGGGGGGGGGGGGGGCGCGGGGGGCGGGGGGGGGGGGGCCGGACACCAACACACCCCCCCCCCCGGGCCCCACCCCCCCCAACGCCGAA
>NZ_JBEPNG010000012.1:0-74291 GCF_040546165.1 Sphingomonas sp. UYEF23
TGAAATGCAGGACGTTCTCGCAGACTGGGGCTGGAACGGACCAGCCGAAGAAAAGCCCGACTGGCTGACGATCTGATTTATGGGTTCACAGCCTAGGTCCGCTTTCGCCCATTTGCGGTCATTCCGTTGCGCCAGTAGATCGTGACTAGCCGCGTCGTTCGAACACGTAGTCGCGGCTATCATCCAAGCCAATGACGTGAAGCGATGTCGGATTTCCGATGGCTGGCAACGCGGTGCTGTCCCTGTTGAAATGCACGAACACGTAATTTCCGCCGAACTCGACCGCTCCATTACGAACACCAATACCAGCGGCAACGGTAATCTGATTTCCGAACTTGCTCTCTGACACGACGTAATTCGTCGCCCTGTTAGCTGTCGTGACTTTTCCATCACGCAAAAGCAGGGGCGCGCAACAAGCGTTGATGTAGGTGCCGTTCGCCCACGACTGCGACGGTAGTATATGGCGGGGCGAAACGGCGTAGATCAGCCCAAAAACAAAAAGCATCCCGGGAATTAGGATCAGACTGCTCCACCCCATAAGGGATGAGCGCATCGCTTCGTCAGCGGCTCTGCCAGAAGAAACCATGCACATACGATGACGGAAATACTCGGACGGAGCAATGTCTGGTTTCCACCAGACTCGGACTTTCGCTCGGCCGTCTCCCTTTTGGAAGCCGGGGCCTTGGAATGGCTTGGCGGGCGGTGGGGCACCACAAGGGAGGCCCCGGCCTGCGCCGGGGCGACGTATAGGCGTTAGGGCCGTTCCACCACATCCAGCCATTACGCCACGCGCCCGAGATTACCGCCGACGCCACACCGCGCGCACGCCGAGCGTCACCACGCCGAGCGTCAGCGCCGCCAGGATCGCCCAGCCGGCCATCACGCCGATGCCGCGCGCGAGTGCCCAGAGCAAGGCTTCGAAGAACCGTCCGATCGCGACGGAGAGATGTACCATGCTGTCCGCCTGTATGTCCGGTCCGGGAGTGGGATGGCGCAGTATCGCGGCCGACGATGGCGAAGTCGAGGCGGCTGTCCCTCGCGGTACGCGGACCGAGCGGTCGCACAACAGCGTTTCCGCAATCTTTCCGCACGCGTATGAGCGGGTGCCATGACCTCCGCTGATCGCCTCCCCGCCGACCTCACCCCCGATACCGAGCATCGCGGCCTCGTCGGGCTGCTCCCTGCCGCCGCGCGGCCGTTCGCGCTGCTCGCGCGGTTCGACCGGCCGATCGGGTGGTGGCTGCTGTTCTGGCCGGGCGCGTGGGGCGTGGCGCTCGCAGGCGGCGCGGTGACGCGCTGGGACCTGATCCTGTGGCTGTTGCTCGGCAGCATCGCGATGCGCGGGGCGGGGTGCGTGTTCAACGATATCGTCGACCGCGATCTCGACCGGCAAGTCGCGCGCACGCGCAGCCGTCCGCTGGCGAGCGGCGCGGTGTCGCTGAAGGCGGCGTGGGTGTGGCTGGTGCTGCTCAGCTTGATCGGGCTGGTCGTCTTGCTGCAGCTCAGCCTCTCTGCGGCGGTGGTTGCGGTGGCGAGCCTTGCGCCCGTCGCCGCCTATCCCTTCATGAAGCGGATCACCTGGTGGCCGCAGATCTGGCTCGGGCTGGTCTTTTCGTGGGCGGCGTTGGTCGGGTGGAGCGAGGTCACGGGCGCACTGAGCGCGCCGGGGCTGCTGCTCTATGCCGGGTCGATCTGCTGGGTGGTCGGCTATGACACGATCTATGCGCTGCAGGACCGCGAGGACGATGCGCTGATCGGCGTGCGATCGTCGGCGCTGCGGATGGGGCGGCGGGTGCGGCTGGGCGTCGGTCTGTTCTACGCCGCAGCACTGGTGTTGTGGGCGGCGGCGATCTGGGTGCTGCGGCCCGATGCGCTGGCGCTCGTCGCGCTGTTGCCGGTGGCGGGGCATTTCGTGTGGCAGGTGGCGACGCTGGCGCCCGACGATGGCGCGGGGGCGTTGCGGCGGTTTCGCTCGAACCGGTTTGCCGGGCTGCTGGTGTTTCTGGCGTGCGTCGTCGTCGGGACGCCGTGGCCGTATTGACCTACGTCAGTCACCCTCGCTTTCGCGGGGATGACGGGGGTGGGGTCGTGCCGCGGAGGCTTCGCCCGGTCCGAAGCGCCGGAGCGGGCATCGAGCCCGCTCCGGCGCTGCTCCACCCACCCCCGGCCCCTCCCCTGAAGGGGAGGGGAGCAGCGAAGGTTGCACGCGTGGCCGCCCGCACCTAAGTCCGCAGCTATGCTGACCCCAGACCAAGCCCGCGATCGCGCCGCCGATATCGTCACTCGTGCCAAGGCAGCGGGCGCCGACGCGGCCGATGCGGTCTATGCCGCCGATACCTCGCTCGATGTGGCCGTCCGGCTTGGTGCGCTCGAGGATGTCGGGCGATCGGAAAGCGCCGAGCTCGGCTTGCGCGTGTTCGTCTGCAAGCGCTCGGCGAGCGTCTCGACCTCGGACCTGTCGGTCGATGCGCTCGCGGCGCTGGTCGAGCGCGCGGTGGCGATGGCGCGCGAGGCGCCCGAGGACGCCTGGGCCGGGCTCGCCCCCGCCGACCGGCTGATGCACGGCGCGCCGCCACTGCTCGACCTCGACGATCTCGCGCACGGCGGCGAGGAAGCCTCGCCGAGCGCTTTGCGCGATGCGGCGCAAGCGGCGGAGGATGCCGCGCGCGCGGTCGCCGGCGTCACCAACAGCGAAGGCGGATTGGCGAGCGCGGCGCGCTCGATCTGGGCGCTTGCCACCAGCCACGGTTTCGCTGCGGCCTATGCGACGACCGGCTACGGCCTGTCGGCGAGCGTGCTCGCCGGCGAGGGCGGCGCGATGGTGCGCGATTACGCCTATAGCTCGAAGCGCCACCGCCGCGCGCTCGAGGATCCGACCGAGATCGGCACGCGCGCCGGCAACCGTGCGGTGGCGCGCGTCAATCCCGGACGGCTCGCCAGCGGTCCGATGAGCGTGGTGTTCGATCCGCGCGTCGGGTCGAGCTTGCTCGGGCATCTGATCGGCGCGATTGCGGGCCAGGCGATCACGCGCAAGACGAGCTTCCTGCTCGATGCGCTCGGCACGCAAGTGTTTTCGAGCGGCGTCACCGTGCTCGACGATCCGCATCTCCCGCACGGGCTGCGCTCGCGGCCGTTCGATGGCGAGGGGCTGCCGGTGTCGCCGATGGCGATCATCGAGGCGGGGATGCTCGAGAATTGGCTGCTCGACAGCGCATCGGCGCGGCAATTGGGGCTCGAGCCGACGGGGCACGCCGCGCGCGGTGTCGGCGGTGCGCCGGGCGTGTCGACGAGCAACCTCCACATGGCGGCGGGCGACGTTCCGCCCGCGACGCTGATTGCGGACATCGTGAGCGGCGTGCTCGTCACCGAGCTGATCGGGATGGGCGTCAACGGCGTGACGGGCGACTATAGCCGCGGTGCGGCGGGCTTCCGCATCGAGCATGGCGTCGTCACCGGGCCGGTCGCGGAATTCACGATCGCGGGCAATTTGAAGGACATGTTCCGCGAGCTGATGCCAGCAAACGACCTCGAATTCCGCTACGGGATCAACGTTCCGACGATCCGGATCGACGGGATGACGGTGGCGAGTGGCTGACGCGAAACTCGCCGATGCGGTGGCGGCGGTCGCGGCCGAGGCGGGCGCGCTCGCGCTGCGGCATTGGCGGACCGATTTCCATCGCTGGGAAAAGGCGCCCAACGATCCGGTCAGCCAGGTCGATCTCGACGTCAACACGCTGCTCCACACGCGGCTCTCGGCGCTGTTGCCCGATGCGGGATGGCTGTCCGAGGAGACCGCCGACAATGCCGACCGGCTTGCCTGCGGGCGGGTGTGGGTGGTCGATCCGATCGACGGCACGCGCGATTATATCCGCGGGCGCGATGGCTGGGCGGTGTCGGTGGCGCTGGTCGAACAGGGCCGCGTGACGATCGGCGTGCTCGATGCGCCCGCGCGCGGCGACATTTTCCGCGCGGCCTTGGGTCAGGGGGCGACACGCAACGGCGTTCCGATCCGCGTTGGTGACCGGCGCGAGTTCAGCGGGTCGCGCGTGCCGACCGACGGTTTGCCCAAGGTGGACAGCGATCTCGTCGTGGTCGCCAAGCCCAATTCGATCGCCTTGCGGATCGCGATGGTCGCGGCGGACGAGGCCGATCTCGTGGCCACCCTGCGCTGGGGCTATGAATGGGACATCGCGGCGGCGGCACTGATCGCCGCCGAAGCGGGCGCGAGCGTGACCGACGCGTTCGGCGCGCCGCTCGTCTTCAACACGCCGAGTGCGCAGGCGTTCGGCGTGCTTGCGACGACCCCCGGGATCCACGCCGCCGCGGTCGCGCGGTTGAGCGATCGCGCGCGGAGGTTGTCGGCGTGAGGCGGTCTGGCCCGGCGCTGTTGGTAGGTGCCGTCGCGCTCGTGCTGACCGCCTGTTCGTCGGGCGACGACAAGGAAGCGCGCCGTCGCTCCGCCGGGCCTTCACCTTCGCCCGCGGCGCTGTTGCGCGTCGCGAGCGCGTCGGCGGGCGAGACGGTGTTCGGTCAGTGCAGCGCGTGCCATTCAATCGGACGCGACGCCGCCGACCGGAGCGGGCCGAACCTGTTCGGGGTGATGGGCGCCGAAGTTGCCAACCGCCGGCCGCGTTTTCCCTATACCGGCGCGCTGCAAGCGTTCGGCGGGCGCTGGACGCCCGAGCGGATGGATGCCTGGCTCACCAACCCCAAGCGGCTGGTGCCCGGCACCGCGATGGGGTTTGCCGGGCTGGCCGATCCGCTCGATCGCGCCGACGTGATCGCCTATCTGCAGACGCAGCACTGATGGTGGCGCCCGTTACAGCGAGCGCCCGATCAACTCCTTCATGATCTCGTTGGTGCCGCCGAAGATCCGCGTGACGCGCGCGGCGCGCCACGCCCGCGCGATCGGATATTCGTTCATATAGCCCGCGCCGCCGTGGAGCTGGAGGCAAGCGTCCATCACTTCCCATTGCAGGTCGGTGTGCCACAGCTTGGCCGCAGCGCCTTCCTCGTTGGTGAGCTCGCCCTTCAAATGCCGCGCGATCGCCCAGTCGAGATGCGCCCAGCCGACCTGCAGCTTGGTCTTGAGATCGGCGAGCACGAAGCGGGTGTTCTGGAAATCGAACACCATGCCGGCAAAGGCTTTGCGCGTCTTGGTGAATTCGACCGTCTCGTCGAACGCCTTTTGCGCAGACGCCTGCACCGACACCGCGATCGACAAGCGTTCCTGCGGCAGCTGGCTCATCAGATAGATGAAGCCCTTGCCCTCTTCGCCGAGGCAATTTGTCATCGGCACGCGGACGTCTTCGAAGAACAGCTCCGAGGTGTCGGCGGCTTCCTGCCCGATCTTGTCGAGCTTGCGGCCCTTGCTGAAGCCTGCCCGGTCACTTTCGACGAGGATGATCGACATGCCCTTCCAGGCGGGCTTGGCGTCGGGATCGGTCTTGGCGACGACGAGCGTCAAATCGGTGTTCTGGCCGTTGGTGATGTAGGTCTTCGAGCCGTTGATGACGTAGTGGTTGCCGTCCTTCTTCGCTGTCGTGCGGATCGCCTGAAGATCGGACCCGGTACCCGGCTCGGTCATCGCGATCGCGGTGATCACGTCGCCCGACACCATCTTGGGGAGCCACTGCGCCTTCTGCTCTTCGGAGCCATAGGTCTCGATATAGCCAGCGACGATGTCCGACTGGAGCGAAAAGCCCGCGGGGACGCCGTTATACGCCATCTCCTCGTCGACGATGGCGTTATAGCCGAAATCGAGCCCGAGCCCGCCATACGCCTCGGGCGCGGTCGGGCAGAGCATGCCGATCTCGCCCGCCTTGCGCCAGAAATCCTTGGGGACGAGCCGGTCCTCCTCCCACTGCGTGACGTGCGGCACACCTTCCTTCTGGAGGAATTGGCGGACGGTCTGGCGGAACGCCTCATGATCCTCGGTATAGGCAAAGCGGCCGGCGACGGTGTCGAGCGAGGACATTTCGGACTCTCCTAGGTTTCACGTTGCAACGCGTTTTTTGACGGTGTGCGGTGTCTTTACGCGAGCGTCAATCCCTGGCGTCATCCGCACGAAAGCGGGATTCCCGCTTTCGCGGGAATGACGAAGGGGGCTATGGTCGGCGAAATTGTAGGAGAGCGCATGTGAAACTGGCCAGCCTCAAATCCGGGCGTGACGGCAAGCTCGTCGTCGTATCGAACGATCTCGCCTGGTACGCCGATGCCGGCCACATCGCGCCGACGCTGCAGGCGGCGCTCGACGATTGGGACCGCGTGCTGCCCGATCTGCAGAACCTCGCGATCGACCTCGAGCATGAGACGATCCCGATGCAGCGCTTCCACGAACACAAGGCGGCGGCGCCGTTGCCGCGCGCGTATCAATGGGCCGATGGCTCGGCCTATGTGAACCATGTCGCGCTGGTGCGGCAGGCGCGTGGTGCCGAGATGCCCGAGACCTTCTGGCACGATCCGCTGATGTATCAGGGCGGGTCGGACGGGTTCCTGGGGCCGCGCGACGCGATCCCGCTGGCGGACGCTGCCTGGGGCTGCGATTTCGAGGGCGAAGTCGTCGTCGTGACGGGCGACGTGGCGCTCGGCGCGAGCCGCGAGGACGCGCTGGCGGCAGTGCGGCTGATCGGGCTGACCAACGACGTGTCGCTTCGCAACCTGATCCCGGGTGAACTGGCGAAGGGTTTCGGCTTCTTCCAGTCGAAGCCTGCCAGCGCCTTCTCGCCGGTGTTCGTCACGCCCGATTCGCTTGGCGACTGGTGGCAGGAGGGCAAGCTCCACCGCACGCTGATGGTCGATCTCAACGGGCAGCCGTTCGGGCGCGTCGCGGCGGGGGCGGACATGACCTTCGATTTCGGCACGCTGATCGCACACGCCGCGAAGACGCGCGCGCTGGGGGCGGGGACGATCGTCGGGTCGGGCACCGTGTCGAACCGCGACGCCGATGGCGGGCCGGGCAAGGCGATCAGCGCGGGCGGGGTCGGCTATGCGTGTCTGGCCGAGCTGCGCACGGTCGAGACGATCGTTGGCGGCGCGCCGAGCACGGGGTTCCTCAAGGCCGGCGACACCGTGCGGATCTGGGCCGAGGACGACAAGCATCATCCGATCTTCGGGGTGATCGAGCAGACGGTCGGCGGCGCGGCGTAAAGCGCAAGGTGTCTGCCCCCCTCCGTGCGCGTCGGCGAGGGGGACTTCGACGGGCTCAGCCCGAACGGGCAGGGGCGGCGTCCTGGCAAGGGCTGCGCGAGATCAGTGCGCGCGGGTCGGCGCGTCGATCCGCTCGTACGGGAGCAGCAGCGGTTGCTCCCCCGTCGTCCCGCGCCAGGCGGTGATGCCATAGACGCTCGCGAGCGCTGCATCGGTGAGCACGGCATCGGGCGTTCCGTCGGCGACGAGGCGACCGGTGTCGAGCAGGAGCAAGCGATCGCAGAAACGCGCCGCGACCGACAGATCGTGCAGCACCACGACGATTAGCGCGCCACCGCGGGCTTGAGCGCGGAGCAGCGCCATCACGTCGAGCTGATGCCCCGGATCGAGCGCGGTGAGCGGCTCGTCGGCGATCAGCGCCGGCGCGCCGGTCGCAAGCGCGCGCGCTAGCATGACGCGCGCGCGCTCGCCGCCCGACAGATCGGTCGCGGTGCGATCGGCGAGATGCGCGGTCCCGGTATCGCGCAAAGCGGCGTCGATCGCGGCCTGATCGAGCAGACTAATCCGCGAGAACGGCCCGAGATGCGGCAACCGCCCGAGTCCGACGAGCCGCGCGACGCTGAGCGGCCAGTGCAGCGCATAGGCTTGCGGCAGATAGGCGATGTGGCGCGCGATCGCGGCGCTGCCGAGCGTCGCCACGTCGGTGCCGTCGATCGTCACGCGCCCCGCCGCGGGCGGCAGCAGCCCGAGCAGCGCGCGTGCCAGCGTCGATTTGCCCGCGCCGTTGGGGCCGATCACGCCGATCAGCGCGCCGTGCTCGAGCGTTACGTCGACCGCGTCGAGCACGCGACGTCCGCCGAGCTCGACCGACAGCGCCTGGGTCGCGATCGTCACCACAAGCGGCGCTCCCGCAGCAAATAATGGAGGAACACCGGCACGCCGAGGAACGCGGTCAGCACGCCGAGCTTGAGCGGCGCCGACGTCGGAACGAGTCGCGTGCCGAGATCGGCGAGCGTCAGCAGCGCCGCGCCGGCGAGCGCCGAGGGGATGAGGATCGCCGACGGGCTGCGATCGGTACGCGGGCGGACGAGGTGCGGGACGATCAGCCCGACGAAGCCGATGCTCCCCGCGACCGCCACGACGCCGCCGATCCCGATCGCGATACCGAGCATCAGCCGCAGCCGGACACGCGCGAGATCGACCCCGAGCGTGCGCGCCGCATCCTCGCCGAGCGACAGCGCGTCGAGCGCGCGACCGTCCCATAAGAGCAACGTCATGCCGATCACGACGCACGGCAGCGCGATCCAGACATCGCCGAAGCTGCGATCCTCGAGACTGCCGAGCAGCCAGGTGGTGATCTCCATCGCCGCGAACGGGTTGGGCGCGAGGTTGAGCGCGAGGTTGATCCCCGCGCCCGACACCGTCGCGACCGCGACCCCTGCGAGGATCAAGCTCAGCGTGCTTTCGCCACGCCGCGACAGCCACATCAGCGGGAGCAGCGACAGCAAGCCGCCGGTGATCGCCAGCAGCGGCAGCACGAACGGATGCGCGGTCGCCAATTGCCAGTAGATCGCGATCACCGCGCCGAGTGCCGCGACGCCCGACACGCCGAGCACCCCCGGATCGGCGAGCGGATTGCGCAGATAGCCCTGCATCGACGCGCCCCCCATGCCGAGCATTGCGCCGACCAGCAGCCCGAGCAAGGCGCGAGGTAAACGGAGCTGGAACAGGATCGCGCGGACGATCGGATCGCCGTGGCCGGTCAGCGCGGCCCACAGCGCGGCGAGCGACAGCTGCGCCGGCCCGACGAGCAGCGAGGCGATCCCCGCGACGATCGCGAGCGCCAGCAGCAGCGGGAGAAGCCACACGGCATTGCGCGCGGGCAGAAGGTTCGGCACGGCAGACCTCGCTCAGGATCGGTCGGGCCCGTCGCGCATGGTCGGGGCGCCTCGTCCCAGCCGTAGCCGGGCGGCGAGCGAAAGCGAAGGAAATCGAACGTGCGGAGCTCTCGGATCGTGCTGGCCCTCGCAAGCCTCGTGCTGCTGGGCGCGGCGCGTCCCGCACCGGTGCCGCGGCGGATCGTCTCGCTCAATCTGTGCGCCGACCAATTGCTCGTCGGTCTGGCGGATCGGGGCCAGATCGTCGCGCTGACCGAATGGGCGCGCGATCCCGAGCTTTCGGCAATCGCCCGGCAAGCGCGCGACCTGCCGTTTACGCATCGCAGCGCCGAGGAAGTGATGGCGCTGCGGCCCGATCTGGTGATCGGTGCGCCGTTCCAGACGCGCGCGGTGCTCGCGCCGCTCAAGGCGCAGGGGCTGACGCTGCTCGAGTTGCCGCGCGGCGAGGGGGTGGCGGCGATCGAGGCGTCGGTCACCACGCTCGCGGCGGCGGTCGGCCATCCCGAGCGCGGCACGCGGATGATCGCGCAGATGCGGCGCGCGCTCGCGGCGGTCGGGCCGCCGCCGGGGCGGGGGCGCGTCGCGGCCTATTATCAGCGGCAGGGGTATCTGACGGGGACGGGAACGCTCGTCGACGAGATGTTCGCGCGGGTCGGGCTGGTCAATCTGGCGGGGCGGCTCGGGCGGCCGGCGCTGTCGCAGCTGTCGCTCGAGGAGATGGCGCTCGCGCGGCCCGATTTCCTGATCCTCGAGACGGGGACGCGCGCGGTTGCCGATCGCGGGACGGCGGCGTTGCATCATCCCTTGCTCGATACCGCGGTGCCGGCGGCACGGCATCTGTATATCGAGCAGGCGCAAACCGTGTGCGGCAGCCCGGCGTTTGCCGATGCGGTCGCGTCGCTTGCCGCGCAGGTGCGGGCGGTGGACCGGGCAGCGGCGCTGCGGCGCTGACGCTGCGCCGCGCCTTGTCACCCCGGGTTAGTCCCGGGGTTCACCGGGAGGCCAAGCCTGTTCCCGCAGCTATCGCGGCACGGTGGGCCCCGGCACAGGGCCGGGGTGACGTGGGGGGAGCTCCTAGAACTCGATTCCCTTTTGCGCCTTCACGCCCTGCTCGCGGAAGGGGTGCTTCACCAGCGTCATCTCGGTGACGAGATCGGCCATGTCGATCAGCGCTTGCGGCGCGTTGCGGCCGGTGACGACGACGTGCGTGTCGGCGGGCTTCGCCGCGAGCACTTCGAGCACTTCCTCGACCGGCAGATAGTCGTAGCGCAGGATGATGTTGAGCTCGTCCGCCACCACCATCGCATAGGACGGGTCGGCGATCATCCGCTTGACCTCGTCCCAGCCTTCGCGCGCGACCGCGATGTCGCGCGCGCGGTCCTGCGTGTCCCAGGTGAAGCCTTCGCCCATCGGCTTGAATTCGATCAGGTCGGGGAAGCGGTCGAACACCGATTTCTCGCCCGTCTCCCACGCGCCCTTGACGAACTGGATGACGCCGACCTTCATCCCGTGGCCGATCGCGCGGACCACCATGCCGAGCGCGGCCGAGGTCTTGCCCTTGCCGTTGCCGGTGTGGACGATCAGCAGGCCCTTTTCCTGCGTCTTGCTTTCGACGAGCTTGTCGCGCGCGACCTTGATGCGCGCCATCTTGGCATTGTGCTCTGCGTCGGTCCGTTCGGCCATCAGGGTGCTCCGGGGGATGAGATGCGGGTCGGGTACCGCATCGCGGCGCGCGACGCCAAAGCCAAAGCGTGCGCGCCGTTGCGTTCACCAGCTGCCGCGATCGTCGTCGTCATCGCCGCAATTGTTGATCACGACATTCTCCTCGCCGCCGCCGCCAAAGCCTTCCGGGCGCTTCGTGACGCGGATTTCATCCGGGCGGCTAGGCGACCCACGGCAAGGTGACGCCGAACGCTGTCGCGATCGCCGTCGCCACGCCGATCGCCGCGAGGCAGGCCGCCCCGAACACGATCGGGCGCGAGCGCGCGATCAGCGCGATCGACAGCAGGACGATCGCGAGCTGGAGTGCGGTCTCGCCGAGTTCATAGCCTTCGCCGGCGCGCGCGGCATGCGCGCCTTCCGCGCGCAAGGCATCGCCCTTGGCCTGGAGTTGGCCGATGCCGTGGCCCGCTGCGTCGGGCGCCCGAAGGCGAGCGGCCTCGGCGGCCCAGTCGCGCCGATCGGCGGGAGCGCCACCGACGCCGTGCGCGGCGGTCTTGAGCACCGTCTCGCGGACGATCTTGGCTTGCATATAGGCGAAGGTGTCCGACGCCTCGATGCCCTTCAACAGGCTTTCGCGCGCGCTGCCCGCCGCGGCCATGTGGATCACCGCCAAGCTGACCGCAAACCCGCCGACCATCAGCGACACGCGGTCGCGGAAGGTGCGTTCGGCGGCGCGCTCGACCCGCTCGCCCGCGTCGCGTTCGGCCTCGGCGCGCTCGATGGCGTCGTCGATCAGTTCTTTTGCGTCGACAGCTTCGACCATGAGACGGTTCCGGGTGAGAGCGAAGCCGTGCCTTCTACGAGCAACGCGCCGCGCGACTCGCGTGAATTCGCTGTCATGATCGAGCGCGCCGACATTCTGCAACAATCGCGCTGGAAATCGCCGGACGCGTCGCTTATAGGCCTGCGCTTCGCCGAACGGGTGCGGGTGCACCGCCTCGATCGGCCAAGCGGGCGTGGTGAAATTGGTAGACGCGCGGGACTCAAAATCCCGTTCCTTAATCGGAGTGTCGGTTCGAGCCCGACCGCCCGCACCATCAGAACAAGGCGCGCCCGGTCTGCGCTGCGGTGGAACGTCCGAGATCGACGACGTGCGCTGCGGTGATTTCGGGCTGGTTGAAGCTCTGGCTCTCCCATTGCGAAACGATGCGTTCGACTTCGGCCGGAGTGCGCTTGCGCTTGGCGAGCGCAAAGTCGATCCACGCGCATCCCGGATTGTAATCGACCAGGCCATCCTCGAGCACGGCGTCGCCGAGCACGATCGCCACCGCATCCGCCACACTGTGGCCGCCAGCGACGAGGCTCAGCGCCGAGAGGCTCTGATCGTCGGACCAATCGCGCGTGCTGGCGCCGCTGCGTGCTGCGATATCGAGCCGGGCTGCGATGAGCCGCGCGCGCAGTGGTGGCGAGAGTTTCATAGGTGGTGCCTCCCCGAACATGATCTACGTCAATCGATAGACGACACGACGGGAGGATTCCCGCCTTTCGCAGGCAGGATCGTTATCATTCCGTAAAGAAAGGTAAACAAGCCAGGTTAAGCGGCTGCCATCTCCAGCGACTCGCTGATCTCGAACCAAGCCGCTTCGGCAGTGTCGAGCTTCTTCGAAATCTGCGCGTGTTGCTTGACCAGATCGGCGGGGGACAGTCGCGCGAGCCAGGCTTCGGCGGTGCTCGGATCGAGCATTGCGCGGTCGATCGCATCGCGCTGCTTGGTCAGCTTGGCGACGAGCGCCTCGGCCTCGTGCGCCTTCTTCTGCAGCGCGACCGCGGCGGCGCTCAGCTGCGGCTTGTCGTCCTTCTTGGCGGCCTTGGTCTTGGCGCCTTCGCCGCCGCCGTCGCCCGAAAGCACGAAGGCGATGTAGTCCTCCATGCTGCCGGCATATTCCTTCGCTGTGCCGTTATCGACCAGCACGAGCCGGTCGGCGGTGAGTTCGACCATGTGGCGGTCGTGGCTGACGAGGATGACCGCGCCGTCATAGGCGTTGAGCGCCTGGACCAGCGCTTCGCGCGCATCGACGTCGAGATGGTTGGTCGGCTCGTCGAGGATCAGCATGTGCGGTGCGTCGCGCGTGATGAGCGCGAGCGCGAGCCGCGCGCGTTCGCCGCCCGACAGCTTGCCGACCTTCTGCGTCGCCTTGACGCCCGAGAAGCCGAAGCGGCCGAGCTGCGCGCGGACCGCGCCGGGGGTCTTGCCCGACATCATCCGCGTCATGTGCTCGAGCGGGGTGTCGTCGCCGTCGAGTTCCTCGACTTGATACTGGGTGAAATAGCCGACGCGCATCTTGCCGCTGGCGTTCATCGCGCCGTCCATCGTCGGCAGCTGCGCGGCGAGCAGGCGCGCGAGCGTGGTCTTGCCATTGCCGTTGCGCCCCAACAGCGCGACGCGGTCGTCGGGATCGAGCCGCAGGTTGAGCCGCTGGAGGATCGGCTTTTCCGCGTATCCAACGGCCGCCATGTCGAGCGTGATCAACGGCGGGCGGAGTTCTTCGGGGCTCGGGAATTCGAACGACAGCGTCGGATCCTCGGCCATCGATGCGATCGGCTGCATCTTGGCGAGCATCTTCTGGCGGCTCTGCGCCTGCTTGGCGGTCGAGGCGCGGGCCGAGTTCTTGGCGATATATTCGCTGAGCTTTGCCCTTTGCGTATCCTGCGCGGCCTTGGCGGCGGCGAGCTGCGCGACGCGTTCGGCGCGCTGGCGCTCGAAGCTGTCGTAACCGCCGGTGTAGAGATGGACCTTGCCGCCCTCGAGATGGAGGATCGTGTCGACCACATTGTTGAGCAGATCGCGCTCGTGGCTGATGACGACCATCATCGCCGGATAAGATTTGAGGAAGTTCTCGAGCCACAAAGTCGCTTCGAGATCGAGATGGTTCGAGGGCTCGTCGAGCAGCAGCAAATCGGGCTCGGAGAACAGAAGTGCTGCGAGCGCGACACGCATCTTCCAGCCGCCGGAGTAGGAATCGAGCGGACGACCCTGCATTTCCTCGTCGAAGCCGAGGCCGACGAGAATCCGCGCGGCGCGGGCAGGGGCGGTGTAGGCGTCGATCGCGGTGAGGCGCTCATAGATCACGCCCATGCGGTCGGGATCCTGGCAGGTCTCGGCCTCTTCCAGCAGCGACGCACGCTCGGTGTCGGCGGCGAGCACGGCCTCGACCGGGGTGGTCGTGCCCGAGGGGGCTTCCTGCGCGATATAGCCGATGCGCGTGCCGCGCGGCATCTCGATCTCGCCGAGATCGGGCTCGAGCTGGCCGATCATGACCTTCATGAGCGTCGACTTGCCCGCGCCGTTGCGCCCGATCAGGCCGACGCGGCTCTTGGGCGGCAGCGCCGCGCTCGCACCGTCGAGGATCGCGCGCCCACCGAGGCGCACCGTGATACCATTGATATTCAGCATCGGCGGCCCGTAGCAGATTGTTGCGTTGCACCCAAGTGTCCGCCAAGACGTTGTGCAACAAAGCCTGTGGAGAGCCTGAATGAGCGTCGCCTTCCGCCGCGAGAGCGACGAAGAACATCTGGAACCCAAGTTCGAACGGCCGATCGCGCCGGGCCCGAACCTGGTGACGCCGCGCGGGTTGGCGCTGATCGGGGCGAAAGTCGTCGAGCTCGAGGCGGCGGTGGCGGCGGCGTCGGGAGAGGACCGCGATGCGGTGCTGCGCGAGCTGCGCTATTGGCACACGCGCCAGACGACCGCCGAGGTCGTCGCATCCGCGGCCGAGGGTGAAGTCGGGATCGGCAGCCGCGTGACGTATCGCCTCAACGGCGTCGAGCGCAGCGTCGAGATCGTCGGCGGCGACGAAGCCGATCCGGCGGCGGGCAAGATCGGGTATCAGGCCCCGCTCGCGCGTGCGCTGATCGGCGCGGAGGTCGGCGAGCGAGTCGATTTTGCGGGGAAGGACGAGGCGATCGAGGTGGTTGCTGTCGCGGTGACTGGCGTCGCTTAGTCGGCGGACGCGAGCCTTTCGCGCAGTCCATACCCGTCACCCCGGGCTTGTCCCGGGGTCCACCATGGGGCGTGAAATGCCGGGGCCATGGGTGCATCCCGGTGGACCCCGGGACAAGCCCGGGGTGACGGCGGAGGGGGCGTGTGGTCTCCCGATCAGCGCAAAACTGGCTCCGGGGCCTTCACCTCACCCGCCTGCAACCCTGCCTCAGCCTCCGCCATATACCCCCGCGTCAGCGGCAGCGCGCGGCGGTCGCGGATCAGTTGCACCTGATAGTTGCACATGACGCCATGCTTGAACGCCGCCATCGCGCCGGCGAGGTAGAACACCCACATTCGGTAGAAGCGCGCATCGAACATCGCCTCGATCTTGTCGCGGTTGGCGACGGCGCGATCATACCAGTGGCGGATCGTCAGCGCATAATGGACGCGCAGCGTCTCGACATCGGCCGCGATCAGCCGGACCGATTCGCTCGCGCCGACGATTTGCGACAGCGCCGGATTGTAGCCGCCGGGGAAGATATATTTCGCGGTGAACGGATCGGTCTGGCCCGGGCCGCCCATCCGCCCGATCGTATGGAGCAGCATCACGCCGTCCTCCTCGAGCAGCGCGCGGCATTTGTGGAAGAAGGTGCGATAATTGGGCACGCCGACATGCTCGAACATCCCGACCGAGACGATCCGGTCGAAGCGGCCCGTCAACTCGCGATAGTCGATCAGCTCGAACTTCACCCGATCGGCGACGCCGGCTTCCTCGGCGCGGCGGCGGGCGGTCTTGAGCTGTTCTTCGGACAGCGTGATGCCGAGCACGTCGACGTCGGCGACGCGGTTGAGATACAGCGCCATCCCGCCCCAACCGCAGCCGATATCGAGCACGCGCTGGCCCGGCCGTAGCTGCAGCTTGGCGGCGATATGCGCCTTCTTGTCGAGCTGCGCTTGCTCGAGCGTATTGTCCTCGTCGGTGAAATACGCGCAGCTATATTGCCGGTCGGCGTCGAGGAAGAGATCGTAGAGCCGGTCGCCGATATCGTAATGGTGCGCGACGTTCTCCTTCGATTTGCCGATGCGGTTGAGCTGGCGCAGTCGCGCGGTGCTTGCCGCCCAGGCGAGCTTGACCGGGTTCTTGGTGCCGATCGTGCTACGGCCGTCTTCCCAGCGGCCGTTGCCGCGGATCAGGTCGATCATCCCGGCGATGTCGTCGTTATCGACGAGCAGCCGCCCGTCCATCCAGGCGAGCGCCGCGCCGAGCCGCGGATGGCGCGCGATATAGGTCGCGACGTTCTTGTCGGCGAAGCGCAGCGTGACGGGGCGGAACGCGGGATCGGGCGTGCCGTAGTGATAACGCGTGCCATCGGCATCGATGATCGTCAGTTCGCCGCGCTTGACGAGATTTTTCGCGAACCGGTCGAACAGCCACATCGCACACACGCTCCACACCCTGACACCCTGACACCCTGACACCCTGTCGCCTGGCGCGTCGCGGCACCGGATGGGCGGCGCGGCGAAGGTCAGGCGCGGGCTGGTTGGATCAACCGTGCCCGTCTCGGCTGGCCCGCGCAAGGCGGCGTACGCCGCTGATCACCGCGCGAGCGTGATCCGGGCGACCAGCCCGCCGCCGTCGCGATTGGCGAGCGTGATGTCGCCGCCGGCATCGCGCACGATCGTCCGGGCGAGCGCGAGACCCAGGCCGATGCCCCCGGTCGCCTTGTTGCGCGACGTCTCGAGCCGCGTGAACGCCTCGAACACGTCGCCGAGGCGGTCGGCGGGAATGCCGGGGCCACGGTCGCACACCAGGATCGCGACCGACTGCGCGCTCGCGGTGACGCTGACTTCGACCGCGCCGGCATATTTCAGCGCATTCTCGATCAGGTTGCGCAGCGCGCGGCGCATCAGGCCGGGGCGCAGCCGCATGCGGATGCGCTCGCTTTCCTCGAACACGACCTCGTGGCCGATCTCGCGGAAATCCTCGACGACGGCATCGACCAAAGCCGCGAGATCGACTTCTGTCGGCGGCTCGCTCGGGCGGCCGAGCCGCGCGAGCGACAGAATGTCGTCGAGCATGCGGTTCATCTCGGCGATCGTCTCGGCCATTCTGGCGCGATCGGCATCGTCATCGACCGATTCGACGCGGACGCGCAGCGAGGCGAGCGGCGTGCGCAGATCATGCCCGATCGCGCCGAGCATCCGGTCCTTCTCGTCGAGCATCGCGGTGACGCGCAAGCGCAGCGCGTTGAACGCCGCGATCACGTCGCGCACGTCCTGCGGCCCGGCGGCGGGGACGGGATCGGCCGTAGCACCCGGCTGGAAGCTGCGCGCTGCCTCGGCAAGCCCGCGCAACGGCCGCGAGATCCGCCGCCCGGCCCACAGCAACGGCACCAGCACGACGATGTAGAGGATCGCGGTCTGCGCCATCAACCGCCAGAAGATATCCGAATCGTCGCGCGTCCACGGCAGGTTGAGCACGAACCACTGTCCGCCCGGGCGCTCGACCGCGACTTGCAGCTCGGCGCCGCCGCGCAGCAGACGCTCGACGCGCTGTGCGCTGACATAGCGCAGCCGCGGATCGTTGCGCTGGATCGGCAGGACTTGCGTCTGGATGCGCGACGCCTTGACCCCGGCCTCGGCAAGCGCGGCGCGAAGCGCGGTTTCGACTTCGGCGACATGCTCGCCGCCAGGCTGGATCGGCGAGCGCGGCGCGAGATGGATCCGGCTCCAACCCGAACCGCCGCCGACGCGGCGCCCCGCGGCGATCCGCTCGTCGGCATCGATGATCCGCGTCACTACGGGCCCGGTCGCCTGGTCGAGCCGCGCGCGGCGACGGTCCTGCAGCGCGAGCGTGAAGTTGATCGCCTGCGCGACGAACAGTGCGATCGCGATGAGCAGCGCCATCTGCCCCGACAGGCTGCGCGGGATCGCCCGCAGGCGCGTGATCCTCAAAGGCGCGTCACTTCGGCGGCGAGCGTGTAGCCGCCACCCCACACCGTCTTGATCAGCTCGGGCGCCTTGGCGTCGGCCTCGATCTTGCGGCGCAACCGGCTGATCTGGTTGTCGATCGCACGGTCGAACGCGGCGGCCTCGCGGCCTTGCGTCAAATCAAGCAACTGGTCGCGCGTCAGCACCTGGCGCGGGCGCGTGACGAGCGCGTGGAGGAGGTTGTACTCGCCGGTCGAGAGCGGCACCGACACGCCCTCGCGGTCGACCAAGGTGCGCTCGCCCGATTTGAGCACCCAGCCGGCAAAGGCGAACGATCCGCTTTCGGGCGCATGCTGGCGCGTTCCGCCCGCCGCCGCCCGCCGCAGGATCACCTTGACGCGCGCCGCCAGCTCGCGCGGCGAGAACGGCTTCACGACATAATCGTCGGCGCCCATTTCGAGCCCGACGATACGGTCGGTCTCTTCGGTCCGCGCGGTGAGCAGGATCACGGGCACTTCGCCGCTCTCGCGGATGTGGCGCGTGAGCGACAGGCCGTCTTCGCCGGGCATCATGATGTCCAGGATGACGAGGTCGATCGCATAGGCCGTCATCCGTGCGCGCGCGCCCTCGGCGTCGCCGGCTTGAGTCACGCGGAAACCCTGCCGCGTCAGATATTGCGCGAGCGGTTCACGGATCGAGCGTTCGTCGTCGACGAGCAACAGATGCGGCGTGTCTCCCATCGGTTCGCTGCTTAGCATGGTGTGGCGCTCTTGAAAGGGGATGCCGGGCGAGCAGGGGGGAGGCTCGCCCGGCGTCCGGGCCAAGGGGAAAAGGCCCGGATCAGTTGCCCGGCGCGGCTGGCGCGGGGGAAGGGGGCGCCGGTGGCGGCGCGATCGCGTCGGCGGGATCGGCGCGGCCGCCGGGACCGCCGGGGCGCATCGCGCGCGCGCGGTCCATCCAGGCGGTGAGCTCCTCGCGCGAGATCTGGCCGTCCTTGTTGGCATCGATCCGGTTGAAGCGCGTATCGGCCTGCGCGAGGAATTCGGCGCGCGAGATCTTGCCGTCGCCGTCGGTGTCGCCGCGCGTCATCATGCGGGCGCCCGGGCCCTGCATTTCGTCGGCGGTGAGGAAGCCGTCCTTGTTGGCATCCATCGCGGTGAAGCGCGTGGTCGCCTCGGCGGTGGCCTCGGCGCGCGAGATCAGCCCGTCGCCATTGCTGTCGGCGGTGCGGAACATGCCGCCGCCGCCTTGTGCCACCGCAGCGGCGGTGGCGAGCGCGGCGACCGTCGTCGCGACGAAGAAGCGCGTGAGGGACATGGCGGTAAACTCCTGTGCTGGCTGGGCGGGGCGCCGTTCCTTGACGCCGGTTATGCGCGGGGATCTGTCGCGTCGCTGTGCCGGAAGATGCGGCAAAGTGTCGCAATTTGTCGCAACGCTTCTCCCCTCCCTGGAAGAGCGTTGGGTGAACAGTGCCCCGCACTGTTCAGGTCGTGCCGGGGGCACGACCGACCCAACGCTGGGCCGGGGGTGGGTCGGCCCGTGGAGAGGTCGACGCCAGCATTAGGCCGACCCACCCCCAACCCCTCCTTTCCAGGGAGGGGAGGAGAAGGCGGTGCGGCGCGCCCTATCCGAAGATCGCGACGCTCTGCATGCCTTGCGCGATCGGCACGCCGTCGGCGTTCCACAGCATCATCGTCTGGCTCGATCCGCCGTTGACCGCATGCTGCGACTCTGCCGAGAGCAGCCACCAGCCGTCGGTCGTCGCGGGCGTCGGCGTGAGCAGATTGACGATCCACGTCACCGAACTCAGCGGTACGAACTCCTTGCCGAACAGCTTGAACGCCGCGGGCGGGAGCGCGTCGGCGAGCGCGAGCACTTCGACCATCGGGTCGATCCCCGCATAATCGCGCAGCCGCGCCCAGCGCAGCCATTCGGCCTCGCCCGGCGCTTCGGCCTTGAGATCGAGGAAGTTGAAGTTGCCGGTGAAGAATTCGTCGGGGCCGGTATAGAGTTTCGCATCTGCGGCAGGCGGCGGCAGCGTGGCGGCGAGCCCGCCACTGAGCGCGACGCGCGATGGCTGCTCGGCCATGAACACGAACACCGCGCGATAGCCGAGCCCGGCGTCGGAGACGATATCGGCCTGGATGAAGGCGGCGGTGCGGCCGCGGCGCAGCTTGGTCGCGGTGACGCGCACGTCGCCCGACAGCGGGCCGATGAACGACACTTGCGCCGAGCGCAGCGGTGGCAGATCGGGCTCGATCCCCTGCGCGGCGTGGAGCGCGAGTGCGCTCGACAGGCCGCCATAAGCGGTGCGCCCCTGCAGCCAGTCGCTCGGGATCTGCGCGCGGAAGCCGCCCTCGATCGGCGTGGCAGCAGCGAGGATCTCGCGGATCGGGGTCATGCTGCGGTCTCCGCCAGACGATCGCGCAAGTCGCGCTTGAGCACCTTGCCGATCGCGCTGCGCGGCAATTCGTCGATCGCGTGGAGCGCCGACAGCCGCTGCGTCTTGCCGAGCTGGCCGTTGGTCCAGTCGAGGATCTCGGCGATGCTCGCATCGACCCCGGTGTGCGGCACGTAGAAGCCGACCGGCGTTTCGCCCCACGCCTCGGACGGAACGCCGATCACGCTGCAATCGGCGACCGCGGGATGGGTGCGCAGCACCGCCTCGAGATCGGTCGGATAGATGTTGAAGCCGCCCGAGATGATCAGGTCCTTCTTGCGGTCGAGCAAGGTGAGGAAGCCGTCGGCGTCGAAGCGCCCGACATCGCCGTGGCGGATGTAGCGGTTGCCCTCGGCGTCGTACCATTCGGCGGCGGCGGTGGCATCGCTGCGGCCGTGATAGCCCGTCATCATCGCCGGCGAGCGGCCGACGACTTCGCCCATCTCGCCTTGCGGAACTTCGTTGCCGTCGTCGTCGATCAGGCGGATGTCATGGCCCTCGATCGGGCGACCGACGGTATGGAGCTTGTCGGGAAAGCCGTTCGCGACGAGCAGGCAGGTGCCGCCGCCTTCGGTCATCCCGTAATATTCGACGAGCAGCCCGGGCCAGCGTGCGAGGATGTCAGCCTTCAGCGCGGCGGAGAAGGGCGCCGAGGTGCAGGTCTTGAAGCGAAAGCTCGCGAGGTCGAAGCTGTCGAAATCGGGGAGCGCCATCAGCCGCTGATACTGCACCGGCACGAGCATGGTGTGCGTCGCGCGGTGACGCTCGGCGAGCGTGAGATAGCCGCGTGCGTCGAACTTCTTCATCAACACGACGGTGCCGCCCCAGCCGAGCGTCGGCAGGAAGCTGACGAGCGTGGTATTCGAGTAAAGCGGCGTTGCGATCATCGTCACCGCTCTCGCAAAGCCCGCGGCTTCGTTGCGGCTGATATGCGCCCAGCGCATCGCGTGGCTCTGGACGATGCCCTTCGGCGTGCCGGTGGTGCCCGACGAATAGATGATGTTGAAGCCGTCTTCGGGCCGGATCGTCACGGGCGCGTGGTGCGCGCCCTCGGGCGCGAGCCAGCTGCCGAGCGATTTGAGGCGGACGAGCTTGCCGGGGATGTGCTGTCCGGCGAGCGCGGTCGCGGCGTCGGCATCGACGAAGGTGATCGGCGCGGCGCAATCGGCGATCATCGCGACGATGCTCTCGGGCGTGCCCGATGGCGCGAGCGGCGTCGCGAGGCAACCGGCGCGGAGCGCACCGAGAAACACCGCGGCATAATCGATGCTCGCCGAGGCGACGATCGCGACCGCCTGACCCTGTGCCACGCCGTCACGCTGGAGCGCCGCGGCGATGCGGTCGATCAGCGCGTCGAGGCTGACATAATCGAGCTCGCCGTCGGCCTCGGCGAGTGCGACCTTGTCGCCTTGCTCGGCGGCGTGCGCGCGGATCAGGTCGGGCAGCGCGGCGAAGTCGCCGGCAAGCATCTCGGCAGCGGTCATCGTGTCTCTTTTTGCAAGTCCATGGCTTCGATTCGCTAGTCTAGCTGACGGAAAAACGCCATACGCGATCTTCGAAAAGAGATTTGGGGGGATGCCATCATGCTGTTCTACGACGCCGCCAACCCGGCGCCCAATCCGCGGCGCGTGCGGATCTATCTTGCCGAAAAGGGCTTGAGCGTGCCGAGCACGACGCTGTCGATCCGCGACATGGAGCATAAGGGCGCGGCGTTCCTCAAGGTCAATCCGCTCGGGCAGATCCCTGCGCTGGATCTCGACGACGGCAGCGTGATCACCGAGAGCATCGCGATCTGTCGCTACTTCGAATGTCTTCATCCCAAGCCCGCCATGTTCGGCCAAGGCGCGCGCGGCGTGGCTGCGGTCGAGCAAGCGCTGCGGCGCGTCGAATTGCGGATGGGGTCGCCGTTGACGCAGGTGTGGCTGCACACCCACCCCTTCACCGCGCGCGTCGTAAAGCCGCAATTCCCCGATTATGGCAAGACGCAACGGCCGCGCGTGCTCGAGGCGATGCGCGAGTTCGATACAGTGCTGACCGGACGCGAATGGCTCGACGGAGCGGACTATTCGATCGCGGATATCGTGCTGCTGACGACGATCGATTTCGCGGGGTTCGTGGGGATCGCGGTGCCCGAGGAACTGGGCGCGTTGCGCGACTGGCATGCCCGGGCGAGTGCCCGCCCGAGCGCCAGCGCGTAACGCTTCCGGTCCCCCCGGCTTGAGGCCGCGGGGGGGCGTCTTACCCGAGCACCTTCGCGGTCTGCCCGAACAGCACTTTCTTCGCTTCCTCGGTCATCGGCTTGTTCTCGCTGATCGCCGCGCCCTTGGCATAAGCGGCGACGGTCGCGGGCCGCGCGGCGATCGCGTCGAACCAGCGCTTGAGATTGGGCGTGTCCTCGAGCGTCTGGCCCTGGCGCTCGTACGGCACGATCCACGGGTAGCAGGCCATGTCGGCGATCGAATATTCACCTGTGATGAAGTCGCGGCCCGCGAGCCGCCGGTCGAGCACACCGTACAGCCGGTTGGTCTCGTTGACGTAGCGGTCGATCGCGTAGGAGATCTTCTCGGGCGCATAGCCACTGAAATGGTGGTTCTGGCCGAGCATGGGTCCGAGGCCGCCCATCTGCCACATCAGCCATTGCACCGTCTCGGTGCGGCTGCGCAGGTCGGTGCCGATGAACTTTGCGTATTTGTCGGCGAGGTAGAGCAGGATCGCGCCCGATTCGAAGATCGCGATCGGCGCGCCGCCACCGGCGGGATCATGATCGACGATCGCGGGCATGCGGTTGTTGGGGGCGATCTTGAGGAAATCGGGCTGGAACTGCGCGCCCGCGCCGATGTTGACCGGCACGATGCGATATTCGACCCCGGCTTCCTCGAGGAACAGCGTGATCTTGTGGCCGTTCGGGGTGGGCCAATAATGCAGGTCGATCATGCGCTTGCTCCTATGGTGTCGCGCCTCAGATGGGAGAGCCGTTACGCGTCCGCAACTGCCGCGGTCGCAGCCGGCGCACGGTTCGACACTTTCCAAGCGACGACGCCGAGCGCGCTTGCCGCAAGCGCTGCGGCAAGCAGGAAGGCGGCGCCGGGAAAGCCGTGCTCGACCCCGGCGGCGAGCGTCTGCGTCATCAGCAGCGGACTGACGATCGCGGCGACGCTGCCCAGACTCGCGAGCCCGCCCTGCAACGGGCCCTGCCGATCGGGCCCCGCCATCCGCGACAGCAGACCGTTGATCGCCGGCCCGATAAAGCCCGACAGCGCGGCGAGCAGCATGATCGCATAGGCCTGCCATCCCGCTGTGATGAAGGCGAAGGCGAGAAAGCCGCTCGCCCCCGTCGCAAGCCCGATCACGAGCGCGCGCCGGTCGCCGATCCGCCCGATCACCGGTGCGACGAGCAGGCCCTGGACCAGCGCCATCACCAGCCCGACATAGGCAAGGCTCAGCCCGATCGCGGTGGGGCTCCAGGCGAAGCGAATCGTCGCCCAGAACGCCCAGGTCGCGGGATAGACCATGTGCGCGAGTTGCCACAGGACGCAGACGATCAGCAGCGGGATCGCGCTGCGAGTCTCGAACAGGGGTTTGAACGCGCCGACGATATGCGCGTCGCGCCAGCGGAACGGGCGGCGATGCTCGCGCGCGAGCGACTCGGGCATCGCAAACGCCATTGCCGCGGCGTTGGCGAAGGCGAGCATCGCGGCGGCGATGAACGGTGCGCGCGGCCCGAGCCCGGCGATCAGCCCGCCGAGCGCGGGGCCGATCACGAAGCCGATGCCGAACGCCGCACTGACATAGCCGAACGCCGCGCTGCGCTTTTCGGGCGGGGTGACGTCGGCGATCACCGACGACGCCGGGCCATAGACCGCGCCCGCCACCCCCGCGATCGCACGGCCGAGGAACAGCCAGGCGAGCGTCGGGGCGAGCGCCATCAGCGCGTAGTCGGCACCGAAGGCGAGCATCGAGGCGATCAGCACCGGGCGGCGGCCGAACCGGTCGCTCAAATTGCCGAGCACCGGCCCCGCGACGAACTGCGCGAGCGCGAAGGCGACGAGCATATAGCCGGCGATGCGGGTGGCATCGTCGATTCCGACATGGCCGAGCCGGGTGATCAGCGCCGGTAGCACTGGGAGCACGATGCCGAAGCCGATCGTGGCGATCAGCACGGCCGCGAGCACGATCGGCACGGCGCGGTTGGCGAACGGCATCGGACAAGCCCCCTCTGGAGAGAGCTTACCGCGATTTGGAGCAGGGTAAACACCGCTTCTCGCGTCGGTCGTCGTCGCTTTAGCCCTCTCCCGCTTGCGGGAAAGGGTTGGGTGAGGGTCTTCTTCTGCCTGCGTGCTTCCGGGGGCGAAAAAGAAGGACCCGCATCGACTGCGACTAGGGCCACGCTGAAGGAGCGCGACCCAAGTCTCCGTTGCCTCTCCCGCTTGCGGGAGAGGATATGCGCATGCCGATCGCATCAATCGCTCTTCCCATCGGCTTCATTCTGTCGTATCGCGCCGCCATACCCGATCTTCAGATTCTTTCTGAAAGGATAGCTTTCATGGCAACCGCGCCCGAACTCGACGCTCCAGTAGCCCCGCTCGACGCGTTCCGCGCCGAGGTGCGCGAATGGCTCGCCGCCAATTTCCCGGCATCTCTGAAGGGTCACGACATCAGCCTGTCGGTGCTCGAAGGCCCGACCGATCTTTCGCCCGACCAGGCCGCATGGCAGGCGGCGATGGGCGAGAAGGGCTGGGGCGTGCCGAGCTGGCCCAAGGCGTATGGCGGCGGCGGGCTCGACAAGGCGCAGATCCGTGTCCTCAACGAGGAAATGGCGCGCGCTGGCGCGTGGAACCCGATCGGCGGGATGGGCGTGATGATGTTCGGGCCGACGCTGCTCGAATATGGCAACGAGGCGCAGAAGCAGGAGCATATCCCCGCGATCGCCAAGGGGCTGGTGCGCTGGTGCCAGGGTTATAGCGAGCCCAATGCCGGCTCCGACCTCGCCAACGTCCAGACCTTCGCCGAGGATGCCGGCGACCATTATATCGTCAACGGCCAGAAGACCTGGACGAGCGGAGGACAATGGGCCGACAAATGCTTCGCGCTCGTCCGCACCGACAAGAGCCAGAAGCATGGCGGCATTAGCTTCCTGCTGCTCGACATGACTGCGCCCGGCGTCGAAGTCCGGCCGATCGCGATGATCTCGGGCCAGTCGCCGTTCTGCGAGACCTTCTTCACCAACGTGAAGGTGCCCAAGGAAAACCTTGTCGGACGCGAGGGGCAGGGCTGGGAAAGCGGCACGCGCTTGCTCCAGCACGAGCGCAGCAGCCTGTCGGGCGGCGGCAGCGCATCGCGGCTGTTCGCGGGCAAGCCGATGGGGAAGCTCGCCAAGGAATATCGCGGCGAGGATGATAAGGGCCGCGTTCCCGACAGCGATTTGCGGATGCGGATCGTGCGGCACGAGATGGACAGCCGCGCCTTCGCGCTGACGCTGCGCCGTGCCGCGCTCGAGGCGAAATCGAACCAGGGTCCGTCGGCCGCCACCTCGATCATGAAGAACGTCGGTGCGCGCATCACGCAGGATCGCGCCGAACTGTCGATCGAGATCATGGGGATGGCCGGGCTCGGCTGGGAAGGCGAGGGCTTCAGCGAGGACGAGCTGACGCAGACGCGCACCTGGCTGTGGGGCAAGGCCGTGTCGATCTACGGCGGATCGACCGAGATCCAGAACAACGTGATTTCGAAGCGCATCCTCGGGATGCTCGACCACCAGTAATGCAAGGATAGGCTGCCGCGTGTGACGCGCGGCGGGCCGGAGAGGGGCGGGGTGAAGGATGGCTGAAGCCATCCTCCCCCGTTTTCCATTCAGACGAGGGGATAGCGCGATGGCCGTACTCAACGACGAACAGACGATGCTCCGCGACATGGTGCGCGAATGGTCCGACGAGCAATCGCCCGTCAGCGCGTTCCGCAAGATGCGCGCGGCGGCGCCGGCCGAGGGGTATGATCCCGCGGCCTGGGCGACGCTTGGCGAGATGGGCCTGCCGGGCATCGTCATCCCCGAAGCGCATGGCGGCACGGCATTCGGCTATCTCTCGCTCGGGCTGGTGCTCGAACAGCTCGGTCGCAACCTCGCGGCGTCGCCTCTGGCGTCGACCTCGGCGGCGGCGACCGCGATCCTGATGGGCGGGTCGGATGCGCTGAAGGCGCAGTGGCTGCCGCAAATCGCCAGCGGCGCGGTCGTCGCGACGCTCGCGATCGACGAGGGGCCCGTCCACGATCCAGCGAAGATCGCGACCAGCGTCGTTGACGGCAAGCTCAGCGGCACCAAGGCGTTCGTCGCCGAGGGTGACAGTGCGGGCGTGTTCGTCGTCGCGGCGGTCGATGGCCTGTATCTCGTCGCGGGTGACGCTGGCGTGACGCGCTCGCCGCGCCATATGGCCGATTCGCGCAGCCACGCGCAGGTGACGTTCGACGCCGCGCCCGCCGAGAAACTGGGCGACGCCTCGCTGACCGCGCAGGTCATCGATCGCGCGACCGCGGCGGTGTGCGCCGAGATGCTCGGCATGGCCGAACAGGCGTTCAACACCACCAACGATTATCTCAAGACGCGCGTCCAGTTCGGGCAGCAGCTCTCGACCTTCCAGGCGCTCCAGCACCGCATGGCGAAGATGTTCACCGAGCTCGAGCTGATGCGCTCGGCAGTCGAAGGTGCGCTCGAGGCGATCGATGCCGGGCGATCCGACATCGACCAGGCGGTCAGCCTCGCCAAGGCGGTGGCGAGCGACACGCTCCATCTCGTCAGCCGCGAGATGATCCAGCTCCACGGCGGGATCGGTATGACCGACGATTACGACGCCGGCTTCTACATCAAGCGCGCGCGCGTGCTCGAAGCGATGTGGGGCAATGCGGCGTTCCACCGCGAGCGTTTCGCGCGGTTGAACGGCTACTGAGCCGCAACGCGGGCGCGCCGCGTCGCGTCCGCATCCATCAGACCTGCAACGATAAAGGGCGGTGGCCGGCTTCCTGACGTGGAAGCGGCGCCGCCCTTTTGCAATGCGGCGCGGTGCGACCCTGGTTCGGATCGTCTCCCACGCGGGTGTTTCGAGAATCGGTTCTGGCCGTCGCGGCCCGAGCGGGGACCCTTAGGGGTTAGTACTTATGCGCTAATGCGGCGATTTGCGCGCATATCCGGCTTGACATTAGGGCCGTTTCGGAGTCACTTCGAGCTTCGGGTACGGAGCCGATCAGTGCTCTGACCTTTAGGGGAGAGATGCTATGCCTCGTTCGCGGCATTTGACGTCGTGTGCCTTTTTTGCCTTGTCGATCGGCCTTGCTTCGCCTGTCGCGGCGCAGGAGGGGGCGCCGCGACCGAGTGCGCCCGCCGACGAACAGACCGGCCCCGATATCGTCGTCACCGGATCGCTGATCCGCGGCACCCCCGAGGACGCGGCCATTCCGGTCGATGTCATTTCAAGTGAGGAACTGTCGCGCCAGGGCACGCCGAGCGCGGTCGACTTGCTCAAGAACCTGCCGACCTCGAGCGGCGTGATCGGCGATGCCAACCAGTTCGACAGCCGCAGCCAGGGCAATGAAGGCGTCGCCTCGGTCAATCTGCGCGGCCTCGGCCCGCAGCGCACACTCGTTCTGCTCAACGGCAAGCGCCTCGTCGCGGTCGGCGGCGGTATCCCGATCGTCGACGTCAACCTCATCCCGTCGGGTGCGATCGGCCGCGTCGAAGTGCTCAAGGACGGCGCGGCGGCGACCTATGGGTCGGATGCCATCGCCGGCGTCGTCAACTTCATCACCCGCACCGACCAGAAGGGCTTCCTCGCCTCGGGCGATTATCGCTACATCCGCGGATCGTCGGGCGACTACACCGCCAATCTGAGCTTCGGCCACAATAGTGGCCCGCTGCATGTGCTCGCCTCGGTCGGCTATCAGCACCGCTCGGAATTGCGCACGACCGATCGCGATTTCACGGTCCAACCCTATGCGAACAATCCGCAAGGCGGCTATACCGGCGGCGGCAATCCGGGCAATTTCGGGTTCGGCGGGACCGCCAATTTCGTCCGCGACCTCGGGTGCGAGGGCCTTGGCGGCTTCCGCAGCCAGGCCGGATCGACGACCGATCGCTGCTTCAACAATTACGGCCAGTTCGGCAATCTGGTCGAGCCCGAGGATCGCCTCCAGGCCTATGTCGACACGTCGATCCAGCTGGCCGACACGCTCAAATTCTCGGCAAGCGCGCTGTACGGCTACAGCTCGACGCGGATCACCACCTCGCCGACCTATCTGCCGACCTTGCCGCCGTCGGTGAACGCGGCGAGCGGCGGGGGAGGGCTGTTCGTCATCCCGACCTATGCCCCGGCGCTGCGCGATTATTGCACGCTCTATGGGGCGGCATCGGGCTGCGTCACCGCGGGCGGCGTGCCGCTTGCCCCGGCGATCGCTTTCCCGGTGCTGTTCCGGCCGGCCTTGCTCGGCGGGAATCCGCTGTTCCGCGGCCGGAATGGCGATGACCGCGGCTCGGCATACTCGAAGCGCGTGTCGGAAGAGATGCGCTTCACCGCAGATCTATCCTATGATGTCACCCCCGATCTCAATCTGACCGGTGGCTTCACTTATTCCGAATATTATCGCGAAAGCGAAGGCACCGACACGTTCGGCGACTTGCTGCAGAACGCACTGGCGGGCTTTGGCGGGGCGAATTGCGCCTATGCCACGCCGCAGTCGCGCGCCGGCCTGTCGACGGCCCAGATCACGGCACTCGCCGGGACCAACGGCTGCACCTTCTTCAACCCGTTCTCGACCGCGGTCGCTGCGAACGGCGTGAGCAATGCGGCGAACCCCAATTATGCCGGAACGCGCAATCCTACCGGGTTCAGCCTGACCCCCGGCGCGGGCCTGATCAACGATCTGCCGACGTTCGACAATTTCTTCCGCACGACCAACACGCGCTACACCACGCGGCTGCTCGTCGGGGATCTCGTGCTCAGCGGCAAGACAGGGCTGCGGCTACCCGGCGGCGATTTGAGCTTCGCGGTCGGGGCGCAATATCGCCGCAACGACTATTCGGTGCTGTACAACAACGACAGCAACATCGCGGTCAATCCATGCCCGGGCTCGCCGCTCAACCCGGCGGCGACGTGCACGCAGCAGACCGGCGCGCTCGGCTTCCTCGGCACCAATGCCAATCTTTCGACCAGCAACGACATCAAGGCGGTGTTCGGCGAGTTGCAAGTGCCGCTGCTCGACCGGCTCAACCTGCAGCTTTCGGCGCGGTATGAGGATTATGGCGGGCGCGTCGGCTCGACCTTCAATCCGCAAGGCCGCATCCGGCTGCAAGTGACCGACTGGCTCGCGCTGCGCGGTGGCGCGGGCACGACCTTCCGCGGGCCTCCGGCGCAGCAGTTGTCGGGCAATCTGACCGCGCTGCAGATCATCGGGACGTCGTTCCGTGCGGTCGACATCAACGGCAACCCCAACCTCTCGCCCGAAAAGGCGACGACCTACAGCGCAGGCATCCTGCTCCACAGCGGCGGGTTCAGCGCGAGCCTCGATTATTATCGCTACAAGCTGAAGGGCCCGATCGAGGGCGAGCCGATCCAGGGCATGGTCAATGCGCTGTTCGGTGCGACCGGCACCGCGAATTGCGGGAATGCGGCCTTTGCCGCGTTGCAGGCACGCTTCACCTTCACGGGGGCCGGCTGCGGCATCGGCAACGTCCAGCGGCTGCGCACGCAGACGATCAACAGCGCCAACGTCACGACGTCGGGGCTCGATCTGCAGGCGGCGTATCGCTTCGGGCTCGGTGCGGCCAATCTCGAGTTCGGCGGCAGCGGTACCTATGTGATCGAGTACAAGACCAAGGACATCACGGTCGAGGGCGTCGTCGTCCAGCCGACCTTCGATGGCGTTGGCCTGCTCAACTATCAGACGACCGCGTATCCGATCCCGCAGATCAAGGGGACGGCCTATGTCCAGGGAGCGGTCGGCGGGCACAGCCTGCGCGTCCAGTACAATTATATCGACGGCTATACCGACCAGCGCGGGACCGCGATCTTCGGTCCCAATGCCGGGGCGCTCGCGGGGGCTTCGGTCACCGGCGGCAAGAATATCAAGCCGTTTGCGACCTTCGATGCGACCTATCGCTTGTCGCTGCGCGGGACGGGGTCGACGCTGACGCTGTCGGCGCTCAACATCTTCGACAAGGCGCCGCCGTTCGCGCGGCTCGACCAGAATTACGATCCGTTCACGGCGAACCCGCTCGGCTTCACCGCCAAGGTCGGCTTCTCGCAGAAGTTCTGAGACTGGGGGGCGGAGGGCGCGGCGTCCGGGTCGGACGCCGCGCCCTTTGCCGTTTGGCGCTGGGTGGCGTATCGCTGATCCGATGCCCAAGCCAACCAAGCGCACCCCCGGTCTGCCCAGCCGCGACCAGATCCTCGCCTTTATCGCCGAAAGCGACGTGCCTGCGGGCAAGCGCGAGATCGCGCGCGCCTTCGGGCTGACCGCGCAGGACAAGATTTTGCTGAAAGCGCTGTTGAAGGGCATGGCCGATGAGGGGCTGATCGACAGCGCCCCCGGCCGCGCGTTTCACAAGATGGGCGGGGTGCCCAAGGTGACGGTGCTGCGGATCGTCGATGTCGATGACAGCGGCAACGTCTGGGCGGTGCCCGAGCGGTGGGAAGCCGCCACCCCCGCGCCGAAGCTGCGCGTGCGCGAGAAGAAGAATGGCGCGCTCGGCGTCGGCGACCGCGTGCTGGCGCGGACCGAGGAGGCCGGACAGGGCCTGATCGCGCATCCGATGAAGACCTTGCCCAAGGGCGAGGAGCTGGTGCTCGGCGTGCTGCGCCAGGAGGGCAAGGCGCTCTGGCTGCAAGGCGTCGAGAAGAAGGAGCGGCGCGAGTTCCAGGTGTCCGACGCGGGCGAGGCGCAGGTCGGCGATCTGGTGCTTGCCGAGATGGCGGGACGGCCGCCGCGGATCACGGTGCGCGTGACGCAGGTGCTCGGCGATCCGTTCGCGCCGCGCAGCTTCTCGCTGATCGCGATCCACAAGCTTGGTATTCCCGACGTGTTCTCGTCCGAGACGCTCGACGAGGCGGTGCGCGTGGCCGCGCAGCCGCTCGGCGACAAGCGCGAGGATCTGCGCCATCTGCCGATCGTCGCGATCGACCCGGCCGATGCGCGTGACCATGACGATGCGGTGTGGGCGGCGCCCGATGACGATCCCGCCAATGATGGCGGGTGGAAGGCGATCGTCGCGATTGCCGATGTGTCGTTCTACGTGCGACCGGGGGCTAGCCTCGATCGCGAGGCGCGGCGGCGCGGCAATAGCGTGTATTTTCCCGACCGGGTCGTGCCGATGCTGCCGGAGAGTTTGTCGGCGGAGATGTGTTCGCTGAAGGAGGGCGTCGATCGCGCGGCGCTGGCGTGCCATTTGCGGATTGGGAAGGATGGGGCGCTGAAGTCGTGGCGCTTCACGCGCGCGGTGGTGCGGATTGCGGCGAACCTGGCGTATGAGGATGCGCAGGCGATGGTGGATGCGCATCACGCTGCCGCCGTTTCTTCCTCTCCTGCTTCCTCCCCTAACCCCTCCCGCAAGCGGGAGGGGGATTCGGGCAGCGATGAAATTCTCGCCGCCCTTCTCCCGCTCTGGTCGTGCTGGCACGCGCTCAACAAGGCGCGCACCGCGCGCGCGCCGCTCGATCTCGACCTGCCAGAACGCCGCGTCATGCTCGACGAGAAGGGCCGCATCCTCTCGGTCGCGCCGCGCGAGCGGCTCGATGCGCACAAATTGATCGAGGATTACATGATCGCCGCCAACGTCGCCGCCGCCAAGGCGCTCGAGGCGAAGAAGGCGCCGGTGATGTACCGCGTCCACGAACAGCCCGGCCGCGAGAAGCTCGTCGCGTTGAAGGACTATCTCAAGACCTTCGGGATCGAGTTTGCGCTCGGCCAGGTCGTCCAGCCGCGCACCTTCAATCACATCCTCGACAAGGTGATCGACCGCGACGAACGCCCGCAGATCATGGAGCAAGTGCTGCGCACGCAGACGCAGGCGTATTATAGCCCCGCCAATATGGGCCATTTCGGGCTCGCGCTCGGCAGCTACGGCCACTTCACCTCGCCGATCCGGCGATATGCCGATTTGCTCGTCCACCGCGCGCTGGTCGCGGCCTATGATCTCGGGCCGGGCGGGCTGACCGAGGGCGAAGCCGCGGCGATGGGGAAGATCGGCGAGAGCATCTCGATGCTCGAACGTCGCGCGATGGAGGCCGAGCGCGACACGATCGACCGCTATGTCGCGGCGTTCTTGAGCGAAAAGGTCGGCGAGGTGCTCGAGACGCGGATCACCGGCGTGACCAATTTCGGCTTCTTCGCGACGGTCGAGGGCATCGGCGGCGACGGGCTGATGCCGGTGCGCGATATCGGCGGCGAATATTTCCGCTTCGACGAAGCCAGCCGCACGCTGATCGGCGACCAGAGCGGGACGGTCTATGCCAGCGGGCAGAAACTGCCGTTGCGGCTGGCCGAAGCCAACCCGGTATCGGGGGCGCTACGCTTCGAGATGGTCGAGGGCAGGGGCGCGCGCGTCGACAGCGACGAGCGCCGCCCGAAGCGCGTGATCAAGCATCGCGGGCGCCCGACGAACATCCGGCACCAGGGGAAGAAGCGCTAGCGGCCGACCGACCATCGTCGCCCCGGCGAAGGCCGGGGCCGGCCCGATTGGGGCGTGCTCGGGCGGGGCGCGCATCCGAGCGGGCCCGGCCTGCGCCGGGGCGACGGCGCGAGCTCATCCGGCGCGGAAGGTCAGCCCCGCTTTCGCCTGCAAGCGGTCGGCGAGCACCTTCCCCATCAGCGCGCCCGGGGTCCAGATGCCGCCTCCCCCCGCAACATCTTTGACCAGGCACAACGCCGTCTCGGCGATCATCTTGCTGGTCGAGCCATAGCCGGGATCCTTGTCGCCGGTGACGACGCAGTCGATCCGCTCGCCGCCCGCGCCTTCGCCGATGAAGAGCAGGTCGTAGAAGCCTGCGTCGCGTTCCTCGGGCGAGGGGCCCTCGCCGGGCTTGGGGCCCTTGTCGCTGCTGAGCGGGTTCATCCGCGCGATCGCCTCGGCGGCGGCCTTGCCCATCTCACCGATCCCCGGCGCGACCATCATTTCGTCATAGACGAAGTCGGCGCCATACGCCTCGCCGAGCAGGAAGTTGGTGCGGTGGACGTTCTTGGTGTTGATCGGCGCCATGATGAAGGGCGCGACCCATGCTTCGATCGCACGGTCATATTCGGGGAGCAGCCCCTTGGGCTGTGCTGGCCCCTCGAAGCCGGGGGTGAGCGCGAACGGATTGATGAGCAGGCAGAGGATCGAGGGATGCTTGGCGGCGGCGGCGAGCGTCGCCTTGAGGCTGGCGACTGTGCCGCCCGACGCGCCGCCCTGCATCTTCCGCACACGGCCCTTCACGCGCGGCATCGGATGCCCGAACTTGGCCTTGGCAGCGTCCTGCAGCGCGAGCACGCCGAGATCGAACGGGATCGAATCGAACCCGCAGGAGAAGACGATCCGCGCGCCGGTGCGCTTGGCGGTCTCGTGATGCGCGTCGATCATGTGGCGCATCCACGCTGGTTCGCCGCACAGGTCGACATAGGCGGTGCCGGTTTCGGCACAGGCCGCGACGAGGTCATTGCCGTAGAGCTGGTATGGGCCGACCGTGGTGAGCACGACCTTGGTGCGTTCGCACAAGCTGCGCAGGCTGGCGGCGTCATCCGAATTGGCGGTGACGAGCGGGGTGTCGGCGGGGGCGCCGATCAGGTCGCGGACTTCCTGCAGCTTCGACAGCGAGCGGCCCGCCATCGCCCAGCGCTGTGCGCCGCTCTGCGTGAGATATTCGGCGACGAGGCGGCCTGTGAAACCCGTGGCTCCATAAACGATGATGTCGAAGTCGCGCATATCTCTCCCCTCCCGCTTGCGGGAGGGGTCGGGGGAGGGCCCGTCCGTCCGCGCGGTCGCCTCGGATCATGCCCTCCCCCAGCCCCTCCCGCAAGCGGGAGGGGAGTAGAAGGTGCCCCTCCCGCAAGCGGGAGGGGAGTCAGAGGACTTACGCCGCTTCGCTGAACTGCAAGCTCGCGAGTCGCGCGTACAGGCCGCTCTCGCCGATCAGCGCGGCGTGGTTGCCTTGCTCGACGATCCGGCCCTCGCGCATCACGATGATCCGCTCGGCGGCGCGCACCGTCGCTAGGCGATGCGCGATGACGAGCGTGGTGCGCTCTGCCATCAGGCGCTCGAGCGCTTCCTGGACGAGCCGCTCGCTCTCGGCATCGAGCGCGCTGGTCGCTTCGTCAAGCAGCAGGATCGGCGCATCGCGCAGCAGCGCGCGCGCGATCGCGACGCGCTGGCGCTGGCCACCCGACAGCCGCGCGCCACCCTCGCCGAGGAAGGTGTCGAGCCCTTCGGGCAACTTGTGGAGGAATTCGGCGGCATTGGCCGCCTCGGCAGCCGCCCACAGCGCGTCGTCGGGCGCGTCCCAGCGGCCGTAGCGCAGATTGTCGCGAGCCGACGCGCCGAAAATCACCGTCTCCTGCGGCACCATCGCGATGCGGGCGCGGACCTCGGCGGGGTCGGCGTTGCACAAGTCGACGCCGTCGATGCGCACGCTGCCTGCCTCGGGGTCGTAGAAGCGCTGGATCAGCTGGAACAAGGTGGTCTTGCCAGCGCCCGACGGGCCGACGATCGCGACGGTTTCGCCGGGTTTCACCGATAGCGAGAAATCGTGCAGCGCGGCGACATCGCGCCGCGTCGGGTAGCGGAACTCGACATGATCGAATTCGAGCGTGCCGCGCGCGGGCACGGGAAGCGTGGTCGGCTGCGCAGGCGCGCGGATTTCGGGGACTTCGGCGAGCAACTCGGACAGCCGCTCGGCGGCGCCCGAGGCGCGCAGCAGATCGCCATAGACTTCGGTCAGCGAGCCGAACGACCCCGTCACCAGCGTCGCGGTGACGAGGAAGCCCGCAAGCGACCCCGCCGACAGCCGCCCGGCGGCGACATCGCCGACGGTCGACCACATCAGCAGCGTGACCGCGCCGAACAGCAGCCCCATCACCAGCGCGGTCATGATCGCGCGCGTCGCGATTCGGCGCTTGGCGGCATCGAGGCTGCGATCGACCGCGGAGGCGAAGCGCGCTTCCTCGCGTGCTTCCTGGCCGAAGGCTTGCACGATCTTCATCGCGGTGAAGGTCTCGACCGCCATCGACCCGATATCGGCGATGCGGTCCTGGCTCGCGCGCGACTGGCTGCGCACGCGGCGGCCGAGCAGCATGATCGGCAGGATGATCAGCGGCACGCCGATCACGATCGACAAGGCCATTTTCGGCGCGAAGACGAACAGCAGGATCACGCCGCCGATCCCGGTGAGGCCGTTGCGGAGCGCGACAGACACCGTCGTGCCGACCGCACCTTCGATCAGCGCGGTGTCCGAGGTCAGCCGCGAGGCGACTTCGGACGGACGGTTCTCCTCGAACCAGCGCGGCGCGAGCCGCAGGAGGTTGGCCTGAACGGCGATCCGGATGTCGGCCACGGTGCGTTCGCCGAGCCACGACACGAAGTAGAAGCGGATCGCGGTTGCGATCGCGAGGACGACGACGAGGCCGAGCAGATCGTAGAAGACATGGTCGATATGCGCGATGTCGCCGGCGCCGTGCGTGAAGCCGCGGTCGATCACCGACTTGATGCTCCACGATGTCGCGAGCGTCGTCGTCGACGTGACGAGCAGTGCCACCAGCGCGATCGCGAGCTGGAGCGGATAGCGCGAGGTGTAGCGCCACACCATCGCCAGGCTGGCGAGCTTTCGCCCGCTCGGCCGGGGCTGCGCGACGGGAGGATCGATCGGGACGGCGGCGGGTTGTGTTTCGACCATCTGCGGTGCGTAGCAGGCGCCAGACCCTGCCTCAATCCGCTACGGAATTGCAGCAAACCCGGCATTGCTGTTTGCCGCAGCGCAGCATAGACAGTATTTTGACATTTACGATTGTCTGCTAGAAAGTCCGGTATGCTCTACAACGCTTACGAAATGCAGAAGTCGATGCTGGCAGGCGCTAGCGCCATGGCCGATTTCAGTGCCGGACTGCTCAGCAACCCTGCCAATCCCTTTGCCTATTTCGGCGGGGGGGCGGTGCTCGGCTCCGCGCTCGAGGTGTTCGCGCATGCCGCGGCACCCCGCGGCAAGCCCGCCTTCGGGCTCGACAGCACGACGATCGACGGCGCCGAGGTGGCGATTGTCGAAGACGTGGTATTGCGCAAAGCCTTCGGACAACTCAAACGCTTCCGGCGTGTCGGTATCGAGGGCGGCCCCAAGCTGCTGATCGTCGCGCCGATGTCGGGACACTATGCGACGCTGCTGCGCGGCACGGTCGAGCGGATGCTGCCCGTTGCCGACGTCTACATCACCGATTGGCGCGACGCGAAGCTCGTGCCGCTGAGCGACGGCAAGTTCGATCTCGACGATTATGTCGATTATTTGATCGAATTCCTCGAGGCGATCGGCGCGAACGAAGGGCAGGGGGGCACGCACATGCTCGCGGTCTGCCAGCCGTCGGTGCCGTGCTATGCCGCTGCCTGCGTGATGAGCGCCGACAACAATCCGTGCCGCCCCAAGACGCTGACGATGATGGGCGGTCCGGTCGATACGCGCGAGGCGCCGACTGCGGTCAACACGCTGGCGACCGAGCGGCCGCACAGCTGGTTCAGCCAGAATGTGATCGCGACGATCCCGGGCAACTATCCAGGCGCGGGTCGCCGCGTCTATCCGGGGTTCCTGCAGCTTGCTGGCTTCATGTCGATGAACCTCGGCAACCACATGATGTCGCATTACGAGCTGTTCAAACATCTCGTCCAGGGCGAGGACCTCCAGGCCGACTCGACCAAGGCGTTCTACGAAGAATATCGCTCGGTCTGCGACATGACCGCCGAATTCTACCTGCAGACGATCGACGTCGTGTTCCAGGATCACGCGCTGCCCAAGGGCACGATGACGCACCGCGGGCGTGTGGTCGACCCTGCCGCGATCACCGACATCGCGATCCTGGCGATCGAGGGCGAGAAGGACGATATTTCGGGGCTCGGCCAGACCAAGGCTGCGCTGACGATCGCGACCAGCCTGCCCGAGGACAAGAAGCGCTATTACATGGCCGAGGGCGCCGGGCATTACGGCATCTTCAACGGCTCGAAGTGGCGCAACAAGGTCGCGCCGGTGGTCGAGGAATGGATGAAAGCGCACGGCTGACGCCGCACGCTTCATCGCCAGTACTGGATCGGCCCTGTCTTCGGTGAAGACAGGGCCGAAATGTTTTGGTTAGGCTGCGGTCGTATTCACGACGGCGTGGCTGCCACTTTCGTCGGACTTGATCGTGCCGCCGAACAGCATCTTGAGGCGGCCCGACAGCGAGATGTCGGTTTCCCACAGCTCGGCATTGTCGATCTTCAAGCGCAGCAGCGCGAGGTTGGGATCTTCCTTGCCGCCCGGAAACCAGGCCTCGACTTGCTTGTTCCACAGCTTGTCGATCATCGCGCGATCATTGTCCTGCGCGATCGTGCCGGCGATGCAGGCGAAGAAATCGTGACCCTTGGACACGAACTGCGCCATCACCTTGCCGCCGCCGATCAGGCGATTGTCCTTGCCGACGAAGAAGAACAGCGTGTCGACCAGATCCTTGTCGAGCTGTGCGGTAAGCGGCTCGCTGTGCGACGATCCATCGGCCAGACCGACCATCAGGAACGGGCTGTCGGCCATTTTCTTCCAGAGCGTCTGGGTGATTTCGTGCGTGTCGGCCATGTGGGTTTCTCCTGAAGGATGGTTCGGGAGAGAAACGACGGAACGCGCGGTTGGTTGCCGCGCATCTTAGGCAATGAACGGCGGTGAATGACGGTCGCGCGCCGCTGAGCATTAGAGGATTATCTCATGCTGCTTCACCCGCTGACTGCGGTTAGCTCTGTCGACATTTGCGGACCGCAAAAATCGATATTATTCACATCGTTGGCGGCAATTCGGCCGCCTAGATGAGAGGTGTACCTATGACGGTCGCCGATCTGTGCCTGATCCTGGGCGTGCTCTTCGCCTTCGGGACGTTAGTCCTGAAGATCATCGAGGTAGCCCGCAAAGACTAGGGTGCACGGGCGGGGCTCGGTCTGACAGCCGAGCCCCAAACGCATTGAGCCCCGGCCGCTGACACGACCGGGGCTCGTTATGAGAGGCGCCTATGACATCGCCAAAGCCGATATAGCCGAATCCGGCGCCTATTTCAATTACAGGACCTCGAACAGCCCGGCCGCACCCTGGCCGCCGCCGATGCACATCGTCACGACGACATACTTCGCGCCGCGACGCTTGCCTTCGATCAGCGCGTGGCCGGTCGCACGCGCGCCGGTCATGCCGTACGGGTGACCGATCGAGATCGCCCCGCCCGAAACGTTGAGCAGCTCGTTCGGAATGCCGAGTTTGTCACGGCAATACAGCACCTGCACCGCGAACGCTTCGTTAAGCTCCCACAGGCCGATATCGTCCATCTTGAGGTTGAAGCGCTCGAGCAGCTTGGGGATCGCGAAGACAGGGCCGATGCCCATCTCGTCGGGCTCGGTGCCGGCAACCGCCATGCCGACATAGCGGCCGAGCGGCTGGAGGCCGCGCTGCGAGGCGATCTTCTCTTCCATCAGCACCGACGCCGACGAGCCGTCCGAGAGCTGCGAGGCGTTGCCCGCGGTCACGTTCATGCCCGGGCCCATCACCGGCTGCAGCGCCTGCAGGCCCTCGAGCGTCGTTTCGGGGCGATTGCCCTCGTCCTTCGACAGCGTGACGTCCTTGTAGGTGACCTCCTTGGTCTCCTTGTTGGTGACGGCCATGCTTGCGCTGGTCGGGACGATCTCAGCATTGAAATAGCCGGCGGCCTGCGCGACGGCGGTGCGGCGCTGCGATTCGAGCGCATATTCGTCGCACGCTTCGCGGCTGATATTGTAGCGCTTGGCGACCGTCTCGGCGGTGACCAGCATCGACATGTAGACGTCCTTGTGCATCGCGATCAGCTCGGGATCGGGTGCGACGCGCATCTGCGGGGTCTGGACGAGGCTGATGCTCTCGACGCCGCCACCGATGGTGATGTCCATGTTGTCGGTGATGATCTGCTTGGCGGCGGTGGCGATCGCCATCAGGCCCGAGGCGCACTGGCGATCGACCGACATGCCCGGCACGGTGACGGGAAGGCCGGCGCGCAGCAGCGATGTGCGCGCGATGTTGCCGGCCTGGTGGCCCTGCTGGAGCGCGCAGCCGAATACGACGTCGTCAACGAGGCCACCCTCGATCCCGGCGCGCTCGACCGCAGCGCGGATCGAATGCGACGCGAGCGTCGGGGCGGGGGTGTTGTTGAAGGCACCGCGGTACGCGCGGCCGATCGGGGTGCGGGCGGTGGAGACGATGACGGCGGAACGCATGAGTTTCTTCCTTCTTGCAACGCCTCTCCCGCTTTCGCGGGAGAGGCTACGGAGACTTGGTCCGCCGTCTTCCAGCGGGCCTAGTCGCAGTCGGTGAGGGTCTTCTTCTCTTTCTGGCGTCGACGAGAAGAAGGCCCTCACCCAACCCTCTCCCGCGAAGAGCGGGAGAGGGCCAAAGGCCGCGACCGTTCAAACGAAAATCTGCGACATCCATTCGGCGATCATCGCGGGCTTTTCCTCGCCCTCGATCTCGACCGTGAATTCGTTGGTCTGCTGCCACTGGCCCGGGCGCTTCTCCTCGAAGCTCAGCAGCTTGAAGCGACCGCGCACGCGCTTGCCCGAGCGGACCGGCTGGAGGAAGCGGACTTTGTTGCCGCCGTAATTGATCCCCATCTTCACACCCTCGATCGTCACCGGATCGATGATCTTCGACGACAGCAGCGGCATCAGCGACAGCGTGAGGAAGCCGTGCGCGATCGTCCCGCCGAACGGCGTCATCGCCGCCATTGCCGGGTTGACGTGGATGAACTGATGATCGCCCGTTGCATCTGCAAACTTGTCGATCATCTCCTGGCTGACCTCGACCCAGTCGGACACCTGTTCGGTGCCGATCCGGCCGGTCATTTCCTGAGCTGTAACGGTCGTCACGGCATTCCCCTGAAAGCAAATTCGTCGCATAGGCGACGTCGCGCTGGCAAATGGCACTCACGCACGCCGCGCGCAAGTCTCACCCTGACCGGAAACCGGAACATGACCTTTGACGTAGCGTCCACAGCCCGCAAATCCATGGGCGCTTTGCACCGGGCGAGCGAACCCGATGTTCTAAAGTCGCTTCTGGACCGTGCCGCGCTCACGCCCGATTCGCGCGAGCGCGTAATGGGACATGCGCTGGGCCTGCTCGCCGACCTGCGCGCGGCGCAGGGAAAAGGGTGGGTGAACCAGTTTCTACAGGAGTATCGGCTCAATTCGTCCGAGGGTGTGGCGCTGCTGTCGCTCGCCGAGGCGTTCCTGCGCGTGCCCGATCCCGAGACCGCCGATCTGCTGATCGCCGACAAGCTCGGCGATGCCGACTGGCGCGCGCACACGGGCAAGTCGAACTCGACGCTCGTCAATTCGGCGACCTGGGGGCTGGTGGTCGGCCGTGCGCTGGTCGGCGACGGGCAGACGCAGAGTTCGCTCCGCCGTCTCATCAGCCGCGCGGGCGAGCCGTTCGTGCGCCAGGCGGTCGGCGCGGCGATGCGGATGATGGGCGAGATCTTCGTGATGGGCCGCACCATCGACGAAGCGATGAAGCGGATGCGCAAGCCCGAGAACAAGGGCTTTACCGCAAGCTTCGACATGCTCGGCGAGGCGGCGCGGACGCACGACGACGCCCAGCGCTATTTCCGCGCTTACACCGATGCCGTAGACGCGGTCGGGCGTGATCCGGCGGCGGGGCATTCGATCTCGGTCAAATTGTCGGCGCTGCACCCGCGCTACGAAGTGTCGCGCTGGGACGAGTGCGTGCCGGCGCTGACCGAGATGCTCGAGGCGCTTGCGTTGCAGGCGGCGAGCAAGGGCATCGCGCTGACCGTTGACGCCGAGGAGAGCGAGCGGCTCGAGATGAGCCTCGACATCATCGGCACCGTTGCCGCGCTGCCGAGCCTCAAGGGCTGGGACGGCTTCGGCATGGCGGTGCAGGCGTACGGCAAGCGCGCGCGGCCGGTGGTTGCGTGGGCGGGCGCGCTCGATCGCATCATGAACGTGCGGCTGGTCAAGGGCGCCTATTGGGACAGCGAGATCAAGCGCACGCAGGTCGAGGGGCTGGCGGATTACCCGCTGTTCACGCGCAAGGCGGCGACCGACGTGTCGTATCTGGCGGTGGCGCGCGACATGCTCGATGCGCCGAACATCCGTCCGGCCTTCGCCAGCCACAATGCGCTGACGGTCGCGACGATCATGGAGTGGGCCGGCAACAGCCGCGACTTCGAGTTCCAGCGGCTGCACGGCATGGGCGACGGGCTGTACGAGCGGATGGTGCGCGAGAATGGCTATCATTGCCGGGTCTATGCGCCGGTCGGCGGGCATCGCGATTTGCTGGCGTATCTGGTGCGCCGGTTGCTCGAGAATGGGGCGAATTCGAGCTTCGTGCATCAGCTGGCGGACGAGCGGCTGACCGAGGCGGAGATCCTCGCGGACCCAGTGGCGAAGATTGCCGCGGTCGGCGGCGCGCGGCATCCGAGCATTCCGTTGCCGGTTGATCTCTTCGGCGCGGGGCGGCGGAACAGCGCCGGGCTCGATCTGGCGGACCGGGTGGTGTTGCGCGAGACGGTTGCGGCGGTCGAATCCCCCTCCCGCTTGCGGGAGGGGCTAGGGGAGGGGCGTGCCTCAGGCGCGACTCCGACCGTTTCGCACTTCCCTCCCCCAACCCCTCCCGCAAGCGGGAGGGGAGATGAGGTCGCGCGTGCGCATGCGGCGTTCCCAGCCTGGTCGGCCACCCCCGTCACCCAGCGCGCCGCGTGCCTCGATCGCCTCGCCGACTTGCTCGAGCAGCACCGCGACGAACTGATGGCGATCTGCGTCCAGGAAGCCTTCAAGACGATCCCCGATGCGCTCGGCGAAGTGCGCGAGGCGGTCGACTTCTGTCGCTACTATGCGCAGCAAGCACGCGATGGTCTCCAGCCGATCGAACTCCCCGGGCCGACCGGCGAGCGCAACGTGTTGCGCTTCGACGGGCGCGGGGTGTGGGCGACGATCGCGCCGTGGAACTTCCCGCTCGCAATCTTCCTCGGCCAGACGGTCGCCGCGCTGGTCGCGGGCAACAGCGTCGTCGCCAAGCCCGCGCCGCAGACGCCGCGCATCGCCGCGCGCGCAGTCGAGTTAGCGCATGAAGCGGGTGTGCCGCAGGACGCGCTGATCCTGCTCCCAGGCGGCCCCGAAGTCGGCGCCGCGCTCACCGCCGATCCGCGCGTGATGGGCGTGGCCTTTACGGGTTCCACCGCCACCGCGCGGAAAATCGCGCGGTCGCTGCTCGAGGACGACAGCCGTCCGATCGTCCCGCTGATCGCCGAGACCGGCGGGATCAACGCGATGATCGTCGATTCGACCGCGCTGCCCGAGCAAGTCGTGGCGGACGTGGTGACATCGGCGTTCCGCTCGGCCGGGCAACGCTGTTCGGCGCTCCGCCTCCTGCTGTTGCAGGAGGAGATCGCGGGCACGACGATCGAGATGCTGAAAGGCGCGATGGACACGCTGCGGCTCGGCGATCCGGCCGATCCGGCGACCGATGTCGGCCCGGTGATCGACCAGGCGGCGTACGACAAGCTGATGGCGTATCGCGCGCGCGCCGGTGTGGTGAAGACGCTCGACGCGCCCGCCGAGGGGCTCTTCGTTCCGCCGACTTTGGTGCAGCTCGATCGGATCGAGGATTTGACGCAGGAATGGTTCGGCCCGATCCTGCACGTCGCGACATGGCCGGCGGGCAAGCTTGCGGAGACGATCGCGGCGGTCAACGCCAAGGGCTATGGCCTGACGATGGGGCTCCACAGCCGCATCGCGCGCGCTGCCGACGAGACCGAGGCGCTGGCGCAAGTCGGCAACCTCTACGTCAACCGCTCGATGATCGGCGCGGTGGTCGGGTCGCAGCCGTTTGGCGGCGAGGGGCTTTCGGGGACGGGCCCAAAGGCGGGCGGGCCGCATTACCTCCACCGCTTCGTGGTCGAGCGCGCGGTGTCGATCGATACGACCAGCGCGGGCGGCAATGCGACGTTGCTGAGCCTGGACGAAGGCGGGATCTGAGCCGTTACGTCACCCCGGCACAAGGCCGGGGTGACGGCGGGTTAGCTGTGGCCTGAATCGCCATCGACCGCCGAGTCGCTCGGCGTCGCGCCCGTTCCCTGGCGGTGGGCGGGGACGGGCGTCGGCTCGGCCTTCTCCGCAGCCGGGCGCGGGTCGGTCGCGGCATACGGCAGCACCATCTCGCCGTCGGGCGCGGCGGTGAAGCTCGTCTGCGTGGGATAAGCGAGGCTGATCCCCGCATCGTTGAGGCAGCGGATGATCGCCAGCCCGACCATATGGCGCGCGTCGTAGAATTCCTGGAACGCAGCGCTCGGCGAATCGAATTCGACGTCGAAATCGTAGCTGCTCGCGCCGAAGGTGGTGAAGCCCGCGCGGACGAACTTCATGCCCTTGTCCTCGACCACCGCCTTGATCATCGTCGGCAGCGCCTCGAGCGTCTCGATCGGCGTCCATTGCACGAGCCCGAGCGTGAACACGACGCGGCGATATTCGCGCTGCGTGTTGTTGATGATCTCCTTCTCGAGCAGCTGCTTGTTGGCGACGATCCGCTCCTCGCCGGTGACGCCGCGGATGCGCGTCGACTTGAGGCCGATCGCCTCGACCGTGCCCGACGATTTGTCATAGCTGATCGCGTCGCCGCGGCGGAACGGGCGGTCGAAGATGATCGCCAGCGCCGCGAACAGATCGGCAAAGATGCCTTGTGCTGCCAGACCGATCGCGATGCCGCCGACGCCGAGACCCGCGATCAGGCCGGTGACGTTGACCCCCAGATTGTCGAGCACGACGATCGCGGCGATCGCGAACACGGCAAAGCCGACGAGGATGCGGATGATCCCCATCGCGCTGCCGATCGCCTCGCCCGAATAATGCTCGTCGGCGGTGCGATATTCGATCGCACCGATGATGATCTCACGCGCCCAGATCGCGCCTTGATAGCCGGCGGTGAGGATCCAGACGAAGTTGATCGTCGCGCGCACCTCTTGCGGCGTGCCGGCGAAATTGCCCGCGCTGACGAGCTTGACCGCCGCCACCACCATGAAGGTGTTGCCCGTCGCCAGCACCGCCCGCGCGACGATCGCGCCCCAGCGTCGCGATTGCCTGGGGTGCGCACAGTATTTGCGCGCGATACGCCGCACGAAATGCATCGCGAACACGAGCAGACTGGCCATCCCGACAGCAATGATGAGCTGGAGCCAATGTGTCGCGGCCCAGCGATAGGTCGTGCCGATCAGGCTGCGGAGTTGTTCGTCGAAATCCTGGACGCGGATCGGCGGCAGGATCGAAGTGCTATTCTTGACGGTCATTTAAAACTTCTCAGGCGACTTTCGCGGAAGACGGCGGCGTGCCCTGTTCGAGGAAAGCGAGCAAGCCGCGTTCGGCGCGGCTCAGATGCTGCGTGCTGCGCGGCAGGCGGAGTGTTGCGCGAAACGCGGACTGTCCGTCCTTGGCGAGCGCGAGCAAAGCGGGGTGGACGTAGGATTTGCGCGCGATCGCGGGCGTGTTGCCGAGCGCTTCGCTGACGGGGAGCAACATCGTCTTGAGGCTGATGTCGTGAGTCGCGCCGGCGAGCGCCTCGAACGCGAGCACGCTCGCGCTCCACGTGCGAAAATGCTTCGCGGTGAAATCGGCGCCCATCGCCTCGCGGATATAGGCGTTGACGTCGGACGAGGTGACCGGGTGCGCCTCGCCGTCGCTGTCGACCCAGCGGAACAAGTGCTGCCCGGGGAGATCCTGGCAGCGCTTGACGAAGCGGCTGAGCGATCCGTCGGTGATCGTCAGCACGCGGAGCTTGCCCGACTTGGCCTTGAACTGGAGTTTCAGCGACTGGCCCTTCAGCGCAGCGTGGCGCTTGCGCAAGGTGGTCGCGCCGAAGCTCTTGTTCGCCTTCACATAGCCTTCGTTGCCGATGCGGACCTTGCCGAGATCGAGCAGCCGGACGACTGCCGCGACCGCGGTATCCTTGCCGATCCCGCGCTTGGCGAGGTCGGCGGCGACGCGTGTGCGCAGCTTGGGCAGCGCATGGCCGAAGGGCGCGCACAACTCGTACTTGGCCGCTTCCTGCGTCTCGCGGAAATCGACGTGATAGCGATATTGCTTGCGACCCTTCTCGTCCCAGCCGACCGCCTGGATATGGCCGGTCGGGCTCGGGCAGTACCATGCATCGCGATAGGCGGGGGGCAGGCCGATCGCGTTCAGCCGGTCGATCTCGTCGCGATCGGTGATGCGCGCACCATCGACATCGTAATAGCCCCAGCCATGGCGCACGGCCTTGCGTGTAATACCAGGGTCACTGTCGTCGTGGTAAGAAAGCTTCGTCATGGCCCTTATGAATGCACGGGCCATCGCAACGTTCCGGAACGGGCTGGCCCTCCCGATGGTTAAGCCGCCGGAACACTTAGCCGGAGACTCCCCATGGCCGATCTTTCAAACGTCCACGTGCTCATTCTCGCAACCGATGGTTTCGAGCAAGTCGAACTCTTCGAACCGCGCCAGGCGCTGCTCGACGCCGGCGTCAAGGTGACGCTCGCCTCGGAGAAGATGGACCCGATCCAGGGCATGAACCATGACGAGAAGGGCGACACGATCACCCCCGACATGCTGCTCGACGACGTCGATACCGAGGATTACACCGCGCTGCTGCTGCCGGGTGGCGTCGCCAACCCCGACACGCTGCGGATGAACGACCGCGCGATCGAGATCATCGAGGAATTCGCTGACGACGAGAAGCTGATCGCCGCGATTTGCCACGCGCCGTGGCTGCTGATCGAGGCCGATGTCGTCGACGGTCGCCGCATGACGAGCTGGCCGTCGGTGCGCACCGATCTCGCCAATGCCGGCGCCGATGTGGTCGACGAGGAAGTCGTCGTCGACGGATCGTTCATCACCAGCCGCAAGCCCGAGGATATTCCTGCCTTCAACAAGGCGATCCTCGCGGCGCTTCAGGAAGAGCTGGAAGACGCCTGACCCGAGATCCTCGCTCGCCGCAAGCGGGCGGGGATTTGGTTCATCCAGCTTTGCGCGGGGCGCTCGACCAAGTGGTGGAGCGCCGCCGACGTGCCGAGGACGAGCGCGAGATACAGCGCGACCAGGACCGGGGCGATGCTGTGTACGTCGTCGACCAAGGCGAGCTTGAAGATGACGAACAGCAGGAAGTGGCTGAGATACGTCGCGTAGCTGATCTCGCCGAGATAGTGCAGCGCGGGGATTTCGAGCGGGTTGCCGCGCAGTCCCGAGGTAAGGGCGAGCGCCAGCAGCGCGGCAGCAAAGGCGGCCGGCACCGTCAGCGTCTCGGGCTGGCCCGATAGCTTTGCGGCATACGCCACCACCGTACAGCCGATCGCCACGAGCGCAGGCACGATCGGTGCATCGCGCCACCGCTCCCATAAAGAGCACAGCGCGCCGCCGACCGCGAATTCGATCAGACAGCGCCGTAGCCCGTAGGTCCAGATCTCGGATCCAAGCGTCGGCGATCCCGCCATGGCGACGTGCAACAGCCCAAGCAAGCCGACGATCGCGGCGACCACGCCCAAGCTCGGTATGCGCCGCCAGTCGAGCGCGAAGGCGACGAGCGGGAACAGCAGATACGCCGCCCATTCGGTGCTGATCGACCAGCTCGGATCGTTCCATGCGAGGCGATCGGTGAACCCCCATGTCTGCATCAGCAGGACATGGAGCGGCAGTTCGGCATAAGGGTAATGCGCCGCGTCGTGCCGCCCGGTCGCGGCAAGCGCGAGCACCAGCGCGAGCGTCGCGCCGAGCACGACGGTGTGCAACGGCCAGATCCGTGCAAGCCGGCGCCACAGGAAGGACGGCACCGCGCGGACCCCGCCGTGCCGCAGCCGCGTGCTCCAGCTCAGCCAGATCACGAAGCCCGAAAGCAGGAAGAAGAAATCGACCGCGAGATACCCCTTGGCGAACACGGCCAGCAGCGTTGGCGGCAGCCAGTCGAGCGACAGCCGAATATGATAGAGCACGACGAACCACGCGGCGATCCCGCGCATCCCGGTCAGCGCGCGCAGTTCGTGGCGGTGGACGGCGGCGGTTGGGGCGGGGGCCGACATCAGGCGGACGCGGGTTCGACCGTTCGCACCGCCCGGCGCGGCTGCCACGGCGCGCCGGCGCGCTTGCGTGCGAGATAGGTATCGAGCCCGATCTGCGCGCCGATCAGCATGTAGACGAACGGCTGGAAGGCGATGCCGATGAACGCCGCGCCGAGCAGATAGACAATATGCGCCGATTGCAACGCGCCGGCGAGCGGCGTGACCCACGCCATATCCGCTGCCGCCTTGCGATAGCGGTGGCGCAGCACTTCCATCCGGAAAATGCCGATCAGGCTGATCGAAAGCCATAGGATCAGCCCGGGAAAGCCTTGTTCGCCGAGCATCTCGAAATAGGCGCTATGGAAGGCGCGGGCCTGATCGACCGTCAAATGGCGGTCGACGGTAGAGTTCGCGGCGGTCCCTTCGACGCGTTCGGTATCGTAGCGGATCTTGTTCTGGCGGTACATTTCGAAGCCGCCGCCCATCGGATGCTCCTTGGCATAGTCCCAGGTCCAGCCCCACACCGCGAGCCGCGTCGAGGCGGATTCGTCGCCCTTGTAGGTCCTGATCGTGCTCATCCGGTTGGTGAACGACGAGGGCAGGAAGGGCACTGCGATCATCCCCGCCACGCCGAGCAGGCATAGATACAGCACCTTGCGCTTGGCATCGCGCAGCATCAGCACCGCGACGAGGCCGATGCACAGCAATCCGGTGCGCGTCGAGGTGCCGACCGGGATCAACAGGCACGAAAAGACGAGCGCATAGCAGAAGCTCTTCACCTTCCAGTCGGGCGGGAAGATCGTGCCGTGCCGCGTGAACCACAGGATCAGCGGGATGATCGCGACCGCGACCGTCGAGATGGTCGAGCCTTCGTACAGCCCCGAATTGTTCGACACCATCAAGTTGAGCGAGCCATAGCCGCCGCCGCCGCTCGCAATCGTCTTGATCCCGCCGACGATGATGATCGATGCCGCCGAGGCGACCATCACCAGCAGCAGCGCTTCGATCCGGAGCTTGGTGCGCAGCGTGAAGGGCAGGAAGGCGGCAAACGCCAGGCACTTCCATACCCAGCCCCATTTATCGAGCGCCTCGACCGGGAAATCGGCGGTGAGCGTGGTGCAGTAGCAATAGATCATCAGCACGACGATCAGGCCCTGCCGCGGCGCGACGCGCGTGCCGGTCTTGTCATCGGCCACGAGCCATCCGCCAACCGAAAGCACCACCGCGATGAGCGAGATCGGGATGCTGTTGAGCAGGAAATACGTCAGCCGCTGCGGCGCGACGACGTCGATATAGACATAGGCAAGGACAAAGATGAACGGCCGGCGAAACCCCGCCGCAAAGAAGGCGGCGAGAAAGGCGACGAAGACGAGATCACGCAAGCGGGCGGCCCTTCCGCTTTCGGGCGGGGGCCTCGCCGGGCACGCTTTCGCGGTCGAGATCGGGCCGGCGCAGCAGCCGCCAGATCGTCAGCGCGATCAGGCCGTGGCTGATCGCCAGCGCGAGATTGTCGATCATGCCGTCGCGCTCCTTTCCGCTGCTCGCATCCGCCCTATCGCCGGGTGGCCCGAACGGGCACAGCCGCTCTACGTGCGTTCAAGTTGAGGCTCCGTTAAGCACTCGTGCGTTAGGGCGATAGCATGCGTATTCTTCATCTTCTGGATCACGGCCTGCCGTTGCAAAGCGGCTACACCTTTCGCACCCGCGCGATCCTCAAGAGCCAGATGCGACGCGGCTGGACGATCGCCGCAGTCACCGGGCCGCGGCATGCATCGCCAGCGGCAGGGCTGGAGAGCGTCGATGGCATCGACTTCTACCGCACCGCTGCGGTCAAGCGCTTGCCCCCGCCGTTCGGCGAACTGCGCGAGATCGCGGCCTTCGCCAAGCGAATCGGCGAGGTGGTCGAGCAGTTCAAGCCCGATATCCTCCACGCGCATTCGCCCGTGCTCGATGCGCTCGCCGGCTTGCGCGTCGCGGGCAAATACAAATTGCCGCTGGTCTATGAGATCCGCGCTTTCTGGGAAGACGCCTCGGTCGGCAACGGGACGGGGCGCGAGGGCTCGCTGCGCTATCGTGCGACTCGCGCGCTCGAGACCTGGGCGGTCAAGCGCGCCGATGCGGTCGCGGTGATCTGCGAGGGATTGCGCGACGATCTGATCGCGCGCGGGATCGATCCGGGCAAGCTGATCGTCTCGCCCAACGGCGTCGATCTGGCGATGTTCGGCACGCCGCTGCCGCACGACGCCGCGCTTGCCGCAACGCTCGGCGTGACGGGCAAGGAAGTGATCGGCTTCATCGGTAGCTTCTACGATTATGAGGGGCTCGACGATCTGATCGCGGCGATGCCCGCCCTGGTCGCTGCGCGCCCGCAAGCGCATCTCGTGCTCGTCGGCGGCGGTCCGATGGAGGCGGTGTTGCGCGCGCAAGCCGCGGCATCGCCGGTGGCGGCGCAGATTCATTTCGTCGGGCGTGTGCCGCACGGCGAGGTCGAATGCTATTACAGCGTGATCGACGTGCTGGCCTACCCGCGCAAGAAGATGCGGCTGACCGATCTGGTGACGCCGCTCAAGCCGCTTGAGGCGATGGCGCAGCGCCGACTCGTCGCCGCGTCGGACGTTGGCGGGCACCGCGAGCTGATCAGCGATCCCGAGACGGGCACGCTGTTCGCGCCCGGCGACCCAAGCGCGATGGCGCAATCGCTCGCCGATCTGCTCGCGGATCGTGGGAGCTGGGAAGGCCGCCGCGAGCGCGGGCGTACTTTTGTCGAGGCAGAGCGTAACTGGGCCGTTAACGTGGCGCGTTACGCTCCCGTTTACCAAAAACTTACTGATAGTATGGCAGATCAGAGTGCATGGCCGTCTCCTCCAATCCTCAACGCCTGACCCTCCCGCTGGCCCCGCTCGTCGCGGGGATAATCGGGGTGCTGACCGCGGCGATGTTTGCGCTGATCCCGACAGCGCTGCTCGAATCGATGGTGGTCGATAGCGGCATCGCCGCGGTGATCTCGGCAGCCGAACCGCCCTTGGGGCTCACCGCGCGCGCCGCTTTGGTGCTGCTGTGCGGTGGTGGTGTCGGCGTTCTCGCATGGTTCGCGTTGTTCCTGACCTTCGGCGGCCGCACGATCGCGCTGCGCCGCCCGGTTTCCGACGGCGACAACGCCCCCGTGCTGCGTCGCGCCGACGCGCATCCCGATGCGCCGGCGCGCCGTCCGCTGTTTGCCAATACCGATCTCGGCACGCCGTTCCTCGAAGTCCGCGCACGTCCGGTGCATCTCGATGCCGACGACGTTGCGCCGCTGGTCGAACGGCCGCTGCCGGTTGATCTCGACGAGCCGCTTTCGGCCTATGATTCAAGCTTCCTGCGCGAACCTGGGGTGCTGGCGTCCGATCCCGACGACCAGCCCAAGCCTGACGTGGTGGCGAGCGCGCCGCTGCCGCTGCCGCTGCCGCTCCCACGTCGCCAGACCTATGATCCGAGCGAGCGCTTCGAAACCTTCCCGCTCGGCCCGATCGACGCTCCCGTCCCGGCGCGCCGCACGCCCAGCCCGATCTCGCGTCCGGCTCGCCCTGCCGAGAGCGCGGGCGATCCGTCGGAAACGATCCACGCCTTGCTCGACCGGCTCGAACGCGTCGTCGGCCGCCGCGACCCGGCTGCGGCCTCGCCCGAGACGATCGAGGGGGCGCTCGGCAGCTTGCGGCAAATGGCGACCGATCCGCGCTGACTCGCGCAATCGCCGGTGACGGGCGCATCGGTCAAACTTCGACGGTCAGCGCTTCGAGTGCTACCACGAGCTCTTCGTCATGCCGAGTGGCCGACAGGATGACGATGTCGGCGACGAGATGCCCGCGAATCGGCAGGTCTGCCTCGGCGAGCGCCTTTAGCCATAGTCCGCCCGTCGGATCGTCGGGCAGCGTAAGCGCCACGGTGTGACGCGCGCCGGCAAAGGTCGCGCTCGCCCAGCGGGTCGATTCCTCCACGCACACGCTGACATCGCATCCGGCCGCATCGGCATGGCGTTCGAGCGCGCGCCGCAGCAGCGTCGCGGCATCGGGGCCGCGGCTCACCGCGACACCCGCTGGTCGGCCAGGAACGCCTCGATCCGGCGCACCATACGGGCGCCCGGTTCGCGGCCCCGGCGCAAGTCGCGCACGAGGCGGGGGTCGCGCACGGCGAGCCGCCCGAACGTGGTTGGCGGCATCGCGCTCGCCCTCAGATAACGGTCGATCTTCTGCAACACGGACATGGCGGTCTCCTCGCGATTCGTCGGCGCCGATGGGCTTGGTGTTCACGATCCGTTCTATTTTCCAACTTGTCTAGGAAAATTCCTATGGCTATCATGGCGACGATGGAGGCTTCCGATCCTCGCGCGCGGCTCGCCGCGCTGATCGACGCGCACGGCGTCAGCTATGCCGCGCTGTCGCGGATGCTTCGCCGCAACGAGGCGTATCTCCAGCAATATGTCCGCCGCGGCACGCCACGCGATCTGGGCGAGCGCGACCGCGCCTTGCTCGCTGCCTATTTCCGCGTCGATGCGGCCGAACTCGGCGGCGTCGCGGTTCCGCGTATGGCGGCGATCCGTCGGCTCGATGTCGAGGCGTCGGCCGGGCCGGGCGCGCTCAGCGGCGATGCGCCGGGGGAGGGGGCGATGCTGCTCGACCCGCGCTTGCTCGAATCGTTGCGGCTCGGCGCGAAGGATGCGGCGATGCTGCGCGCGCGGGGCGATTCGATGCTGCCGACGATCGCCGATGGCGACCAGATCGTGATCGACGAACGCGACACGCGGTTGGGCACCGTGCCAGCAATCTTCGTACTGCGGCTCGACGGCGTCGTGCTCGTCAAGCGCGTGTCGAAGGCCAGGGATGGCATGCTGATCGAAAGCGACAATCCGGCCTATCCGCCGATCACCACGACTGCCGCCGCGATCATCGGCCGCGTGGTCTGGCTGTCGCGCGCGCTGCGTTAGCGCCGCAGGTCGCGCAGCCACATGACGAGCGAGATCGCCACCCCGACCCCAAGCCCGATCAGGAAGCCACGCGTCGGGCCGAGCGGCATGAACAGGCCGATGCCGGTTCCGGCGATCGCGCCGATCGCGATGAGCGCACCGCCGGCAAGCGGGGTGCGGGGAGGGGATGAGCGGACCATGTCGTGCGCTGTGCCATGTCCCGCCGCAGGACGCCAGCGTCCCATGCTGGGAGCCTTGGGGCGGCGCGCGGGGAGGCGTTAACCTTTGTCAGGCGCGGGCTTAGGGGGATGTCGCGGACTGGCACGAACCGTGAAGCGAGCGCGTGTCCGCAAGCCCGCGGTCGCGTAACGTGCGGAGAGTGCATGGTTGTTCCCTATCTCGCGGATTGCACCGAAGTGACGCACGCGACCGATCTTATCACGGTCTTCGGCGGCGACGCGGGGCTCGAGGCCGCCGCGCGCGCCAACCGCAGCCGCGATCTCGGCAACTATCTGCACTTCTGCCGCTGGCGGCAGATCGAGCGCTTGATCGCCTTGCTCTCGTTCGACCGCGCGATCGGCACGATTCACTGATTGCGCCGCCGGGCGCGCGCTAAACCCCTGTCGTTCGCCCGGCAGCCGGGCTAGGACGGCGTATGTCGTTATCGGTCGGGCGGCGGCGCGCGTATCGGGCGGCCGCTGGAATTCTTTGGTGTGTCGGTTGCGGCGCGGCGGCGGCGCAGACGCGGCCGTCGGCGAGCCCGATCGCGTCTCCCGCCGATCGGGGGCCGCAGCCGACGCTCCCGCTCGATCCGCAATCGCCAATGGCACCGTTGCCGGGGCTCGGGGTCGACTGGCCCGATCTGTCGAAAGCGCCGCAGGAACCCGTTGTCGCCGACACCCCGACCGCGATGACCGGCGAGACGCGCTACAGCTACCGCATCGACGGGATCGACAGCGTGGCGAGCACGCTGCTGCGCGATCGCTTCGTGCAACTCTCGACGTTGAAGGCCAATGACGGGCAACCCGCCAACGCCGCGCAGCTCGACCGCCGCGCGCGCGAGGATGCGACCTTGCTGACGACGCTGCTGCGCGGCGAAGGCTATTACGACGCGCGAGTCGGGACACGCGTCGAGCCTGCGGCGCGGCCGCTCGTGGTGCTCGATGCCGAACCCGGCACGCTGTATACCTTCGGCGGGGTGACGGTCGCCGGGGTCGATGCGGCAGGCGAAAAGGCACCAGCGCTGCGCGAGGCGTTCGGGCTCGACCCGGGCGACGCGGTCAATGTCGATGCGGTGCTGGCGGCCGAGACGAGTCTGCGCACCACGATCGGCGATCGCGGCTTCCCATTCGCGATCGTCGGCGATCCGCAGATCGTGGTCGATCGGGCCGCGCACACCGCGACGCTCGACTTGACCGTCGTCCCCGGCGGCGCGCGCCGTTTCGGGGCGATCACGATGACCTCGGGCAGCGCGATCTTCGATGCCGACCACGTCCAGGACATTGCGCGCTTCGTGCCCGGCCAGCCGTTCGACGCCTCGGCGCTCGCCGATCTGCGCCGTGCGCTTGTCCAGACCAGCCTGGTGTCGAGCGTCAAGATCACACCCGTAGAGGGCAAGGAACCCGGCACGGTCGACATCGCGGTCGGGCTCGAGCCCGCGCCAAAGCACACCATCGCCGGCGAGCTCGGTTATGGCACCGGCGAGGGCGCGCGCGCGGCACTCAGCTGGACCAACCGCAACCTCTTCCCGCCCGAGGGCGCGCTGACGCTGGCGGGGGTGCTCGGCACGCAGGAGCAATCGGCCAGCGCCACGTTCCGCCGCAATAACTTTAACGGGCGCGACCGGATCCTGACCTTCCAGACCGTCGCTTCGAACGTCAAGCGCAACGCCTATCAAGCACGCACGGTGTCGCTGTCGGGGAGCCTCGAGCGCCAGACCAACATCTTCTTCCAGAAGAAATGGACTTGGTCGCTCGGCGCCGAACTCGTCGCCTCGGACGAGCGCGACGTGATCCTCGACACCGGCGCGCCGCGGCGGCGAACCTATTTCATCGGCGCGCTGCCGAGCGTGCTGAGCTATGACGGGTCGAACGACTTGCTCGATCCGACGCGCGGCTTCCGCCTCAGCGGACGCCTGTCGCCCGAGATCTCGCTCGAGGGCAAAGCCTTTGGCTATGCGCGGATGCAAGTCGATGCGAGCGCCTACAAGAGCGTCGCCAAGGGCACCGTGCTTGCCGGGCGAATCCGGCTCGGCACCATCGCGGGTGCGCCGCGCGATGCGATCGCGCCGTCGCGGCGCTTCTATGCGGGCGGCGGTGCGTCGGTGCGCGGCTACGGCTATCAGGACATCGGCCCGCGCGATCCCAACAACGACCCCGTCGGCGGACGCAGCCTCGCCGAATTCTCGATCGAGGCGCGCGTCAAGACATTCGGCAATTTCGGGGTCGTGCCGTTCTTCGATGGCGGCAATATCTCGACCGGCCTGCTGCCGAGCCTCGGCGCGCTGCGCTACGGCGCGGGGCTCGGCGTGCGCTATTATTCCAACTTCGGGCCGATCCGCATCGATGTCGGCACGCCCGTCAATCCCGCGCCGGGCGATCCGCGCGTCGCGGTCTATGTCTCGCTGGGGCAGGCGTTTTGAGCGAAGCCGCGCCGCCCGTCGAACACGCTGCCGACGCGGCACCGATCGCGACGGTCAAGCCGCACGGCGCGCTGGGGCGAGTCGTGTTCGCGCTTCTCGCCGCGCTGGTCGTGCTCGTCGTCGTTGTTCTCGGGCTGATCGACACCGGCATGGGGCATCGCTTCGTCACCGACCGGATCGGTGCGCTGCGGCCGGCGAATGGGTTGCGCTACAGCATCGGGCGGATCGAGGGATCGATCTATGGCCGCGCGACGCTGATCGACGTGCGGGTGCGCGATGTGCGCGGGGTGTTCTTTGCAGCGCCACGCGCCGAGCTCGATTGGTCGCCGCTCCACTGGCTCGACAACCGGCTCGACATCACCAGCCTGCGGATCGCCTCGGCGTCGCTCGCACGGCTGCCGCAGACGCGGCCAACCCTCAACACCGGGCCGATCCTGCCAAGCTTTGATATCCATGTCGGCCGCCTTGCGGTCGACCGGCTGGTCGTCGCACCCGCGCTGGCAGGCGTCGAGCGGACCGCACGACTGCGCGCGCGCGCCGATGTCCACCGCGGCCGCGCCCTGATCGATCTCGCGGCGGTGGTCGCGGGGAGCGACGACATCCGGCTCCATCTCGACGCCGAGCCCGATCGCAATCGGCTCGAAGCGATGGCGCGCGTGCGCGGGACGGCGCGCGGGGTGCTCGCCAAGCTTTCGGGGTTCGGCAAGCCGATCGCGCTCGACCTCGCCGGCAAGGGAAGCTGGGCGGCGTGGCGCGGCAGCATGGTGGCGGACGTCGGCATGACGCGGCTCGCCGATCTCGCGCTGACCAATCGCGCGGGCAGCTACGCCGTGTCGGGTGTGCTCGTCCCGGCGCCGCTGGCGCACGGCAAGCTCCAGCGACTGACGGTGCCGCGCGTGCTCGTCCACGGTGCCGCGACGCTCGCCGAACGTCAGCTCAAGGGGACTCTGTCGCTGCGCTCGGACTCGCTCGATGTGTCGGGCGACGGCACGCTCGACTTGGCCGCAAGCGCGTTCCGCAACCTGCGCATCCACGCCGTGCTGACGCGCCCGAACGCGCTTTTCCCCAACATGACTGGCCGCGCGATCGAACTGCGTGCGATCCTCGACGGCCGCTTCGCGACGGCGGCCTTCGACTATCGCCTCACCGCGCAGCGTTTCGCGTTCGACGATACGGGGTTCGAGGATTTCCGCGCGGCGGGGCGTGGGCATTTCTCGAAACAACCCGTGCTCGTGCCGATCCGCGCGACCGCGGCGCGCGTCACGGGCGTCGGCGATGTCGCCGGCGGGATCCTGCGCAACCTGACGATCGACGGCGTGCTGCGCGTGACGCCGCAGCTCGTGCTCGGAGACGATCTCAAGCTGACCTCGGACCAGCTCAACGGGCGGATCAACCTGCTGCTCGATCTGCGCGACGGTCGCTATGACATCGGCCTCAACGGCGGGCTCGGGCGCTATCGCATCCCGGGCCTCGGCGTGGTCGACGTGCAGACGACGCTCAAGGTGGTCCCGGGGCCCGGCGGGCGCGGGACGCGCGTCGTCGGGCAGGGTGTCGCGCAGATGATCACGCTCGAAAACGCCTTTTTTCGCTCGCTCGGCGGCGGGTTGCCGCGGATCGTCACCGGGCTCGAGCGCACGCCCGACGGGCTGCTCCACCTCAACGGCCTCGTGCTGACCGCGCCGCAGCTCCGCATCACCGGCAACGGCGTGCGGCGGCGCGATGGCACCTTCCATTTCGAGGGCGCGGGGCAGCAGACGACCTATGGCCCGCTGACGCTCAAGCTCGATGGCAAGATCGACCATCCGACGCTCGACCTGATGTTCGCGCGGCCCAATGAAACGATGGGGCTGGCGAACGTCGTCGCGCATCTCGACCCGACCGATGCGGGATTCGCGTTTACCGCGCGCGGCGATTCGCGGCTGGGGCCGTTCAGCGGCAACGGCGCGATCCTGCTGCCAAAGGGCGGCGACGGGACGATCGCGATCGCCGATCTCGCGGTGAGCGGGACGCACGCCAGCGGACCGCTGCGAATCGTCCCCGGCGGGTTCGACGGCAAGCTCGACGTCGCCGGTGGGGGGCTCGCGGGCGCTATGCTGTTCCGTCCGGTCGGCGGCAACCAGCAGATCGAGGCGCATCTCGATGCGACCGCGGCGAAACTCGCCAATGCCTTCGTGCTGCGGCGTGGGCATCTCGATCTGGTGGCGTTGCTCGATCCGGCCGGCACGTCGATCGACGCCAATCTGACGGGGGCGGGGTTGCGGCGGCGGTCGCTAGTGATTGGGCGATTCGCCGCGCGAGCGAAGCTGCGCGGCGGGACGGGGACGATCACCGCGTCGATCGCCGGGTCGCAGGGGCGCGCGTTCGATATCCAGTCGGTCACGCAAGTCGCGCCCGATCGCTATGTCGTCTCGGCGCAAGGAACGCTCGACCGTCGCCCGCTGACGCTCGTCACCCCCGCGGTCGTGACGCGCGACGGCGACGGCTGGCGGCTCGCGTCGACCGATCTGACCTTTTCGGGCGGCAATGCCAAGGTCTCGGGACGCTTTACGCGGGCCTCGAGCGAGCTTGCCGCGACGGTCGCGCGGATGCCGCTGTCGATCCTCGATATCGGCTATCCCGGGCTCGGGCTCGGCGGCAACGCCTCGGGCAGCCTGTCGTACACGCAAGGCGGTGGCGCGGCGCCGACGGGCAAGATCGACATGACGGTGCGCGGGCTGACGCGCTCGGGATTGATCGTCTCGTCGCGTCCGGTCGATGTCGGGATTTCGGGGCTGTTGTCGCGCGATCGGATCGCGGCACGCGCGGTTGCGGAGACGGGGGGCAAGTCGGTCGGCCGCGCGCAGATGCTGCTGACCCTGCCCGGTGGCGACGACCTCGCGCAGCGCGTGCAGAATGCCGGTCTGTTCGCGCAGTTGCGCTATGACGGGCCCGCCGACACTGTCTGGCGGCTTACGGGGATCGAACTGTTCGACTTGACCGGGCCGGTGGCGATCGGCGCCGATGTCGGCGGGACGGTCGCCAATCCGCAGATCAAGGGCGTCGTCCAAGCGAAGGGCGCGAAGATCGAAAGCACGACGACGGGCACGGTGCTGACCGACGTCCAGACGACGGGCCGCTTCGGCGGATCGCGCCTCACGCTCGATCGCTTCGCCGCCGATGCGGGCAAAGGCGGGCATGTCACGGGCACCGGCGTGTTCGATTTTGCGGCGAAGAACGGGCTCGGGCTCGATCTTCAAGTCGAGGCCGACCATGCCGTGATGATCGCACGCGACGATATCGGCGCGACCGTCACCGGGCCCCTGCGCTTCCAGTCGGACGGCGCAGGGGGTACGATCTCGGGCAATCTCCGGCTCGACAAGAGCCGCTATCGGCTCGGCCAGGCAAGCGCGGCGACCGCCTTGCCGCAGCTCAACATCCGGGAGATCAATCTGCCCGATGGCGGGCAGGACGACGATGCGCCGCGAATGCCGTGGACGCTCGCGATCCGCGCGCGCGCGCCGAACCAGGTGCTCGTCACCGGGCTCGGCTTGCGCAGCGAATGGTCGGCCGATCTGCAGATCGGTGGCGCGCCCGACAATCCGGCGATCACCGGGCGCGCCGATCTGGTGCGCGGCAATTACGACTTTGCCGGGCGAACCTTCGCGCTCGATCGTGGCAAAATCCTGTTCGCGGGCGAAGTGCCCGCCAACCCCGCGCTGGATATCGTGGCGAACGCCAACACGACCGGGCTGACCGCGTCGATCAACGTTACCGGACCCGCGCTCAAGCCCGAGATCACCTTTTCGAGCGTGCCTGCGCTGCCGCAGGACGAATTGCTCTCGCGGCTGTTGTTCGGTACCTCGATCACCAATCTGTCGGCCCCAGAGGCGCTGCAATTGGCCTCGGCAGTGGCGGCATTGCAGAACGGCAAGGGCGGGCTCGATCCGATCAACGCGGTGCGGCGTGTTGCCGGGCTCGACCGGCTGCGGATCGTCTCGGCCGACCCTACGACCGGGCAGAAAACCTCGGTCGCCGCGGGCAAGTACATCACGCGGCGCTTCTATGCCGAGATCGTCACCGACGGCGCGGGCTATTCCGCAACGCGAGTCGAGTTCCAGGTGACTCGCTGGCTGTCACTGCTGTCGACGGTCTCGACGCTTGGCCGGCAGACCGCGAACGTCCGCGTGTCGAAGGATTATTGAGCGCGCGCCCCGATCCGGCGGGCAAGCGCGGCTGCGAGCAGGGCCGGCACTTCGGGCGCGATGTCGGGATAGAGATCGGGTTCGATCGCCTCGACCTCCATCAACGCGAGCTTGCCGTTAGCACTGCGCAGCAGATCGACGCGCGCGTAGAGCGGCCGCGCGGGTAGCGCCGCGAGCACCGCGTCGAACACGCCGCGCGCTTCGGCATCGGGCGCGTAACGGCTGAAGCGGCCGCCGAATTGCGGCTGGATCCGAAAGTCGCCCCCGCTCGCGACTTTCCGCGCGGCGTGGCTGAAGGTGCCGTCGATCGCGAAGAGCGACAGTTCGCCTTCCTCGGCGATCGCGGGGAGGAAGGGTTGGATGATCGCGGCGTCTTGCGGGGCGACGCGATCACCGCGCTTTACGCGGATGGTCTCGTGGCTCCCTGCCGAGATTTGCGGTTTCACCACCAACGCGTCGCACCCGAACGCGTCGAACGCGGCGATGACGCTCGCCTCGTCCGCGCGGCCGAAGCGGCTGGGGACGATTGCGATCCCCGCCGCCTCGAGCGCGAGCAGATACGTCTTGCGCGTGTTCCAGGCGAGCAGGGCAGGCGGGTTGAACAGCGGCCGCTCCTCCGGCCACGCCGCCAGCACCGCGTCCCAGCGCGCCACGTCGAAATGATAGCCCCAGGCGAACAGCGCGAGCGCCGCATCGCCGTCGCCGGGGCCCAAATCCCACGGCCGCGGTGCCAGCGCCATGCCCGCAGCGGCAAACGCCGCACGGTATGGCGCGAGCGCCGCCGCCGCCGCCGCATCGTACGGACTGCCGCTCACCGGCATCAGCACGTCGATGCGGCGTGTCATGCGCGTCAGGCCGGCTCGCCGATCACCGTCTTCACTTCCATGAAGTCGGTGAGGCCGAACTTGCCGTTCTCGCGACCGTTGCCCGATTGCTTGTAGCCGCCGAACGGCGCGTTGCCGTCGGGGCTCCACGAGTTGATCGTGACGAGCCCGGCGCGCAGCCGCGGCGCGACCTTGGCGGCCTTGGCAGGATCGCCCGAGATCGTCGCCGACAGGCCGTAGGGCGTGCCGTTGGCGATCTTCACCGCCTCGTCCTCGGTGTCGTAGGCGATCATCGTCGCGACGGGGCCGAACACTTCCTCCTGCGCGATGCGCATCTCGGGCGTCACGTCGGTGAACAGCGTCGGCTTGATGAAATATCCCGAATTGCGTCCGTCGGGCCGACCCGTGCCGCCGGTGACGAGCGTCGCGCCCTCGTCGATCGCCGACTGGATCAGCCCCTGGATCTTCTCGTACTGCGCCTTGTTGACGACGGGCCCGATATGCGCGCCCATCACCGAGGGGTCGCCGACTGCGGTGCCTTCCATCATCGCCTTGACGATGCCAGTTGCCTCGGCGACCTGGCTGGTGTGGACGAGCAGCCGCGTCGGGGCGATGCAGCTCTGCCCCGAATTGGCGAGCACGCCCTGGACGGTCGGCGGCAGCACCGCGGCGAGATCTGCGCCTTCGAGCACGAGATTGGCCGCCTTGCCGCCGAGCTCCTGATGCACGCGCTTGACCGTCGCCGCGGCCGACTGCGCGATCGCGATGCCCGCGCGGGTCGATCCGGTGAAGCTCACCATGTCGACATCGGGATGCGCCGACAGCGCCGAACCGACGCCCTTGCCGTCGCCGTTGACGAGGTTGAACACGCCGGGTGGGACACCCGCCGCGTCGAGGATCTCGGCGAGGATCACCGCGCAGCCGGGCGATTCCTCCGAGGGCTTGAGGATCATCGTGTCGCCCGCCGCCAGTGCCGGCGCGACCTTGGCGGTCACCTGGTTGAGCGGCCAGTTCCACGGCGTGATCATCGCGACGATGCCGAGCGGCTCGTGCACCACCTTGGCGCGGCCGAGCTTCTGCTCGAACTCGAAGCTGTTGAGCGCCTTCAAGGTCGAGATGAAATGCCCGAGCCCGGCGGGAACCTGCGCCGCGGTCGCAAAGCCGATCGGTGCGCCCATCTCGCTGCTCACCGCGAAGGCGAGGTCGGGGATGCGCTTCTTGTACTCCTCGATGATCCGCTCGAGCAGCGCCGCGCGCTCGGCGACGGTCGTCTGCGAATAGCTGTCGAACGCGGTGCGTGCGGCAGCGACCGCGGCGTCGACGTCGGCGGCGGTGCCGAGCGTGATCTCGGTGCAGGGCTGTTCGGTCGCGGGGTCGATCACGTCGTGCCGCGTGCCGCCCTGGCTCTCGACCCAGGCACCGTTGATATACTGTTTGAGATAGCTCTTCATCGCCGCTCTCCACGTTTCTGGTTTCTGCTAGGAGGGGTAGATGGCGCGCTGCGAGATCGGTTGCAACCCGAAACGCAGATCGTCGGTTGAGCTGTTCCCGCGAGGAGACGACGCATGGCACGTGCCGCAAGATTCGAGCAAATTGGTGGCCCCGACGTGATCGAGTGGGTGAATGTCGATCTGCCCGATCCGGGCCCCGGCGAAGTGCGGATGCGCAACACCGCGGTCGGCCTTAACTATATCGACGTCTATTATCGTACCGGCGTCTATCCCGCCACGCTGCCGAGCGGGCTCGGGTCCGAAGCGGCGGGCGTGGTCGAGGCAGTGGGCGAGGGCGTCACCGACTTCGCGCCCGGCGACCGGGTCGGCACCTTTGGCCCCGCGCTCGGTGCGTATGCGACGGCGCGTAACGTCACCGCTGCCAGCCTGTTGCGCTTGCCCGACGATGTCGACGACCGGACGGCCGCCGCGCTGCTCCTCAAGGGCTGCACCACCGAATTCCTGGTCGAGCGCTGCGCCAAGGTCGCGGCGGGGCAGACCGTGCTCGTCCATGCGGCAGCCGGCGGCGTCGGGCATCTGCTCGTCGGCTGGCTGAAAGCGATCGGCGCGACCGTGATCGGGACTGCCGGAAGCGAGGCAAAAGCCGCGCAAGCCACGGCTGCAGGTGCGGACCATGTCATCCTCCACAAGCACGAGGACATCGCCGCGCGCGTGCGCGAGATCACGCAAGGCAAGGGCGTCCCGATCATCCTCGACGGGATCGGGATGGCAACCTGGGAGTCGTCGCTGGCGAGCGCCGCGCCGCGCGGGCTGATCGTCAGCTATGGCAATGCCGGCGGCAAGGTGACGGGGGTGGAACTCGGCGTGCTTGCGGCCAAGGGCTCGCTGTTCGTCACGCGGCCGACGCTGTTCAGTTACTATGCGACCCGCGAGGAACGGCTTGCGGGCACCGAGCGGCTGTTCGCGATGCTGCGCAGCGGCGCGATCACGCCCGAGATCGGCCAGACCTTCGCGCTCGAGGATGCGGCGGCGGCGCATCGCGCGCTCGAGGCGGGCGAGACGCGCGGGGCGAGCGTGCTGACGGTGTGATCAGTCGACCGTGGCGGGTTCGCGCGCGGCATCGAAGTGTCGCTCGCACAGCGCGCTGATCGCCTGGTTGAGCGCGCCGACCCGCTCGCGCATGTGGCGCATCATCGCCAGCCCGGCGAGGCGATATTCTGCCCAGTGCGCGTCGATGTCGACGCCGGCCCATTTGCGCTGATAGTCCTGATAGTCGAAGCCGAGCTTGATATATTCGGCCTTGAGCGTCCACACCGTCGCGACGTCGGGCCCGCCCGCGCTCAGGATCGAGCTGAACAGCGCGCGCTGGGTATAGGCGTCGAGCGCGTGCAGCGCTGCGGTCAGTTCGGTGCGGAACGGCGTGAGCACAACGCAGGCCCCGGCCTCGCGACCGCTCAAGTACGGCTTTGCCCGATCGAGCAGCGTCAGCACGTCGGCGTGCAGCCGATGGAACTGGTCAAGCGGGGGGTAGATCCTCATAAGGCCAATCGTGCAGCGAAAGTCTGAAAAATTTGCCACCGGCGCGCGGGCGCGATCGTCGCCGCGATCCGTGGCTCGCCCCGACCGCAAGCCGGTCGCGGCCGGTACGCGCTTGATCGCGCTCAACAAACCGTATGACGTCCTGTCGCAATTCACCGATGCAAATATTTCCGCCGTGCGGCGCACCTTGTCCGATTTCGTCGCTGTCCCGCATGTTTACCCCGCGGGGCGACTCGACCGCGACAGCGAGGGGCTGCTGCTGCTGACCGACGACGGGCGGTTGCAGGCGCGGATCGCCGACCCGCGCTTCAAGCTGCCCAAGACCTATCTCGTCCAGGTCGAGGGCGAACCCGATGCCGCCGCGCTCGACCATTTGCGCCGCGGCGTGCAACTCACCGACGGGATGACGCGCCCCGCCGAGGCCCGGCGGATCGACCCGCCCGCCTTGTGGCCGCGCGACCCGCCGGTGCGCTTCCGCAAGAGCGTGCCCGATTGCTGGATCGAGCTGACGATCGCCGAGGGCCGTAACCGCCAGGTCCGCCGGATGACCGCGGCGGTCGGCCATCCGACGCTGCGGCTGGTACGCTGGCGGATCGGCGAATGGTCGCTCGACGGCATCGCTCCGGGGGAATGGCGCGACCTGCCATACCCCGGCTGAATCGGGGGCTCAGCCCGGATAGGGCGTCGCCTTGAGCAGGCCGGCGAGATGCGCCGCATTGCCGGCGACCATCTTGACGGTCTTGGCGACCATCTCGGGCGTCTCCTTCAGATCCTTGAAGTCGACCGATCCATAGGCCTCGCCGACCCAATAGACCGCACCGACCGCGGGGATCGTCCAGCCGGTGTCGTTGAGCGACTGGAACAGCTGCGCGGTCGAGAAATGCGCGCCGTCCTCATTGCCGACGATCGCCGCGACCGCGACCTTCGAATAGCTCGGCATCCGGCCCTGATCGTCGGTCTCGCCGAGAAAGGCGTCCATCCGCTCGAGCACACGCTTGGCGACGCTGCCGAGCTGGCCCATCCACACGGGGCCGCCGAAGACGAGGATGTCGGCGGCGAGGATTTTGCTGCGGATCGCGGGCCAGGCGTCGCCATCGCCTTCGTCCGAGCTGACGCCGGGCTTCACGTCGTGCGCGGCGATGCGGATCGTCTCGGTCAGCTCGACGTCGCGCTCGGCGAAGGCGGTCTTGAGCAGGCCCAGCATCACGTCGGTCGAGGAGGCTTCGCTGGCTTCGGCCTTGAGCGTGCAGTTGATGGCGATGGCTTTGAGCGGCATTTGCGGGTCTCCCGGGGGTTGGGGGAGGAACGCGGGGCGGGGGGATTTTCTCCCCCCGGGGGGGGAGATTGTGGGGGTGCGTTAGTGCGACGAACCGAGGGGTGGTTGACTCGATTGACCCCTGGACGTGGTGTTTACTCTCGCGATCGTTTCCGATTTTGTGATGATCGGTGGTTGGTGAAGTGATCCGGCGGCGATCCCGTTTTTTTGGGCGCTTGGCGGGTTTCGACGATTGGAAAGAGCAACCTTTACTATGGCATAATCGGCGCTTGTAGGACAGTGGCAACTTCGGGTGTTACAAATTTTAAAGCACGAACGCTTGCGAAAGGGGTGCCAGGGCGGCTTTCTATTTGCGGCGGATCATTAATACGTATGGCTGCCGCTCGCGATACGAGAGCAGGCGAATCAAGCATGTTGGTTTAAGGATTGTCAGTCGCCGAGCGCGGCAGTGAGATATTCTGTTTGTAACGTTGTGATCCTTGCATCAATTACGGCACAGCGCCGTTTCACATAAAGTCCGATTGATAGGAATATCACGACGGGCAGCAGGAGGTAAAAGCCCATTATTGCTAACGCGCAAATCGCGGTTGCTTTGTCATCCTGCCAAATTGTGCAAAGTCCGAACGCCGCAACGCTGACCGTAAAAAGGACGAAGACGGCATATAATACGGTGCGGTTCACCCGCTGAAACCCCATTTCTAGTCCGCCTACGTCGGTGAGAATGCTGCTCGCCTTGCCTCGAAGAAGCTGCTTTCGGGCGGATGCTATCGCAGCCTCCAGCGTATTAGCCCGCCGTCGCAGGGCAGCGACGCCGCCCTCCGTAACGGCTTGAATTGCCGCCAACGCAAGATACAGTCCAATTCCTACGGTTTGCACGTTCGCAAGCTGAGCGAACGTCAGAGAGCCCAGCTTGAGCAACAACGGTCCAAAGTCGAAATACACGTGAAGCTCTCCAAGATTGCTCTTCAGGGTGTAATTAGCGCCCGCGGTCTGCCGTTGACTACCCTCGCTACGCGGGCGGGAGTGGCGTCAACCGATCTACGCCGTGCAGTCGAGATCGATGGTGAACTAGGCGACGAAGATGTTGCGGCGATCGCTGCCCAGCTCGCGGTTCCAGTTGAGGCTTTCTTTGGCGACCGAATTCCACCGCTGTTAGCGGCAATCGATTTTCGAACAGCAACCCCTCATATTAGCCGGTTTAAAAAGGGAACGCTCGAAGCGATCGCTTATGTAGAGCGTATCTCAGGTGCGCTCGCATCATTGAGTTTAGGAAGTGAGCTCGACCCTAGCCTTGCACTTATAAACACTCATTACACGGACGAAGAAGCAATTGAGCTAGCGAAGAAGTGGCGGAAGCGCTGGGGTCTTTCTTTGGAGGATCAATTAGATGCAGCTAATGCCAATACTATTTATGTCAGCTTACGCGGCTTTATAGAAAACCTAGGAGTCTTGGTATTACATCGATCCTTCGGGACCGACGAGGCTGCGGGCATCTACGCACACGTGCCCGGTGGGCCGCACACCATCGTTATAAATACGACCAGCAGCAGCAAAGCGCGAAAGCTTTTCACACTTGCTCACGAATTTTGCCACGTTCTGCTCCGCGCAGAAGGCACATCCAACCCATCGATTTTAAAAAATAAGGTCGAAAGATTTTGCAATAAATTCGCGGCCTATCTGCTGGCACCTGATCGCCTCATAAACGATGCGATTAAGCGATTTAAGTATCCCGCATCCACCGCGCACGACAACATTCGGCGCTTTGCTAAACGTCTCGGCATCAGTCAGGAGGCTTTGGTACGACGTCTAGTCGAGATTGGCTACGTAACTTCTGCTGATTATACGAATTGGCGAAGCAAGTTCAATGGAGTTGTGCCGCCAGGCGACACAACTGACGGTCAGAGTGGCGGTCAATCGGATCCTTTGCAGACTAAGCGAACTACATACGGGACTCGATTCATCTCGTTGCTTAGTCAAGCACGCGAGCGCGGACTCCTGGATGATTTAGACATATATCGACTGTGCGGCCTGAAAAGGAAGTATCAGGACGAGCTGTTTGAAGTAGTCTGAGTAGTGGCTTCGCCAACAGCCAAGCCCAAGGCAACGTATGTTATCGATACGTATGGTCTTCGAACGGCGCTTACGACAGCTCAAAACAGCGTCCGAAATGCTGTGATTTCCGCGATTGAGTCTGGCGACATGCTTATCCTGAAGCCCGTCAGCAGTGAACTCAAAGAGAATGATCCGCCAGTCTATCAAGACCTGCAGGCAATCTCGTTTAAGAAGTATCTCGCAATTGACGTGGCTGCGAGTAAGGCTGCCGCAGCACTGATCGAGGCGCACGGTGGTTCCCGCTTGTTCGGGACGACACCGCCAATTGATCGCTTCCGTGCACTCGCCACGGCTCGTTTACATAAACTGACCCTGATTACGGACGGCAAGGCCCTAAAAGAGTGCCTTGCTATAGCGGCAAAATGCAAGCTGCCCACTGGCTGCGTGGGGGCGCCCGCCTCAATTTAGCTTCGTCCCATGACGTCTGCTGATGGCGGCCGAACAAGCGCCGCGTTCGAGTTTTGCGCCACGCGCCCTTGATGCCAATGCGTGGCAATTAACCGGTCCCCCGAAATAGAAAGGGCGCCCGGATCCCTCCGAGCGCCCTCTCCCATAATCACCGCCGTGGCAAAGCCACGTCGTCGGTCCTCGCTATGGCGAGGCCGGCCGACAGCTCCTGTGGGGACTTCGGCTTCGCCTTGTCCCCACCGGCGCGGTCGTGGCCGCGCCTCAGTAGCTGTAGTACATGTCGAACTCGACGGGGCTCGGCGTCATTTCCCAACGCTTCACGTCTTCCATCTTCAGCTCGATATACGACTCGATCTGGTCCTTCGAGAACACGTCGCCCTTCAGCAGGAAGTCGTGATCGGCGGCCAGGCAATCGAGCGCCTCGCGGAGCGAACCGCAGACGGTCGGAACCTCGGCGAGCTCTTCGGGCGGAAGGTCGTAGAGGTTCTTGTCCATCGCCTCACCCGGGTGGATGCGGTTCTGGATGCCGTCGAGGCCCGCCATGAACAGCGCCGCGTAGCACAGATACGGGTTGGCCATCGCGTCGGGGAAGCGCACTTCGACGCGCTTCGCCTTGGGGCCGGTGCCGTACGGAATGCGGCACGACGCCGAGCGGTTGCGTGCCGAGTAAGCGAGCAGCACCGGGGCTTCATAGCCCGGGACCAGGCGCTTGTAGCTGTTGGTCGTCGGGTTGGTGAAGGCGTTGACCGCCTTGGCATGCTTGATGATGCCGCCGATGAAATACAGGCACATGTCCGAGAGACCCGCATAGCCGTTGCCGGCGAAGAGCGGGTTGCCCTTGTCCCAGATCGACAGATGCGTGTGCATCCCCGAGCCGTTATCTTCCTTGATCGGCTTGGGCATGAAGGTGACGGTCTTGCCATAGGCCTGCGCGACGTTGTGGCAGACGTACTTGTAGATCTGCATGCGATCGGCGGTGACGGTCATCGTGCCGAAGGTCAGGCCGAGCTCGTGCTGGGCTGCCGCCACTTCGTGGTGATGCTTGTCGCAGGGGAGGCCCATTTCGAGCATGGTCGAGACCATCTCGCCGCGGATGTCGACCGCGCTGTCGACCGGCGCGACCGGGAAATAGCCGCCCTTGGCGCGCGGACGGTGGCCGAGATTGCCGCCGTCATAACTGGTGCCAGTGTTGGTCGGCAGCTCGATATCGTCGATCTTGTAATAGCTCGTCGAATAGCTGTTCTCGAACTGGACGTTGTCGAACATGAAGAACTCGGCCTCGGGGCCGATGAAGATCGTGTCGCCGATGCCGGTGGTCTTGAGATACGCCTCGGCGCGCTTGGCGGTCGAGCGCGGATCGCGCGCATAGAGCTCGCCGGTCGAGGGTTCGACGATGTCGCAGACGAGGATCAGCATCGGGGTGGCCGAGAAGGGGTCGGTCCAGATCGCGTCGAGATCGGGCATGAGGATCATGTCGGACTCGTTGATCGCCTTCCAGCCCTCGATCGAGGAGCCGTCGAACATGAAGCCGTCGGTCAGCTCGTCTTCGCCGACGACGCCGGCGACCATCGTCAGATGCTGCCATTTGCCCTTGGGGTCGGTGAAGCGCAGGTCGATCCACTCGATCTCCTGCTCCTTGATCATCTTCAGTACGTCGCTGGCCGTATTCGCTGCCTTAGCCATAGTCCCCACGCCTTTCGTTTTCGAATAGTCTGCCCGAGTGGTTCGGGAATCGTGTGTCGCCCGGATGCTTACGCTGTCACGGAATGTTGCGTTGCGTCAAATCGCGTCCTCGTTGCGCTCGCCGGTGCGGATTCGCAACGCGGTTTCGACGGGAATGACGAAAATCTTGCCGTCGCCGATGCGCCCGGTCTGTGCGGCGGCGGCGATCGCCTCGACCACGCGGTCGGCCATCGCGTCCTCGACGACGACCTCGAGCTTCACCTTGGGGAGGAAGTCGACGACATATTCGGCGCCGCGATAGAGTTCGGTATGGCCCTTCTGGCGGCCGAAGCCCTTGGCCTCGGTCACGGTGATGCCGCTGACGCCGACTTCGTGCAGCGCTTCCTTCACTTCATCGAGCTTGAACGGCTTGATGATCGCCTCGATCTTTTTCACGCTTGCTCCGCCTCCCGCTATGCCGGGTGACCTTACAACAACCGTGCCAGCCGCGCGAGGGGCGGAAATGCTGGGGGGAGTCCTCACAAACGGCTCGTCGCTGCCCAAAGCCTGTACATGGGACGCCGGGCTGCCGGTTTTTGCAGCACCAGATGCGCGATGCTTGATGCGTGATGCGCTGTAGCGTATGAAGCGGAATGCGCACGACCCTGGCTATCGATGACGACGTTCTCTTGGTTGCGCGCGATCTCGCGCGGCAGCAGCGGCGGAGCATCGGGGAGGTCGTGTCGGATTTAGCGCGGCGGTCGTTGCGCTCCGAGGGCTCGGACGGATCGTCGCAGACGATGCGCAACGGATTTGTCTTGCTGCCGGTGAACAATCCCGACGCGGTCATCACGATGGAGATGGTCAATTCGCTCCGCGACGAGCTCGAATGACCTATCTGCTGGACGTCAATGTCCTGATCGCGCTGATCGACCGCCGCCACGTCAACCACGACGTGGCGCATCGCTGGTTTTCGGAGACCGGGCATGCCGCATGGGCAACGTGTCCGCTGACCGAAAACGGCGTGCTGCGGATCGTCGGCCATCCGCGCTACGCGAATACGCCGGGCTCGCCTGCAGCGGTCGTGCCGGTGCTGGCGAGTCTGTGTGCGCTACCCGGCCATGTGTTCTGGCCGGATGCTATTTCCCTGCTGGACGAGCGGCACGTCACCGGCGCGAAGCTTTTCACCTCGGCGCAGCTGACCGACACCTATCTCCTTGCCTTGGCTGCGAGCCGACATGGGAAGCTCGCAACGCTGGACAGTCGGGTCGCGGTGCAGGCCGTGCCGGGGGGCAAGGCCTCGCTCCACGTGATTGCGACCCAATAGGGCGGCACCCCTCAATACGGCGGCTTGTCGAACCCGCCGGGGCTGAGCGTGAAGATCTCGCAGCCGGTCTCGGTAATGCCGATCGAATGTTCGAACTGCGCCGAGAGCGAGCGATCGCGCGTGACGGCGGTCCAGCCGTCGTCGAGCAGCTTCACGTCAGCGCGGCCGGTGTTGATCATCGGCTCGATCGTGAAGATCATGCCGGGCTTGAGTTCGGGGCCGGTGCCCGGCTTGCCGACATGGACGACCTCGGGCGCGTCATGGAACAGCTGCCCCAGGCCATGCCCGCAGAAATCGCGGACGATGCCGTAGCGGTGCTTTTCAGCATGGCGCTGGATCGCGTGGCCGATATCGCCGAGATGGTTGCCGGGTTTCGCCTGCTCGATGCCAAGCATCAGGCATTCATAGGTCACCTCGACGAGCCGCTTCGCCTTGATCGGCACGTCGCCGATCAGATACATCCGGCTGCTGTCGCCGTGCCAGCCGTCGAGGATCGGCGTTACGTCGACATTGACGATGTCGCCGCTTTTCAGCGTCTTCTCGCTCGGGATGCCGTGGCACACGACATGGTTGAGCGAGATGCAGCTCGAATGCGTATAGCCGCGATAGCCGAGCGTCGCGGGAATCCCGCCGCGCTCGACGATGAAGCGGCGGACCATGTCGTCGATCTCGGCGGTCGAGGTGCCGGGCACCATGTGCGGCACGATCATGTCGAGCGTTTCGGCGGCGAGCTTGCCCGCGGCGTGCATTCCGTCGAACGCATCGCGGCCATAGAGCTTGATCGCGCCGGTGCGGCCGGTGGGGGCGTCGGCGGTTACGGTTACATAATCGGTCATGCCGGACGATATAGCGAAATCGCTTTCGCTTTGCGAGGGGGCGGTGGCGGGGCTATGGCTGTTGGCATGACCACACGCATCTGGACGGCCGCGCTCGCGGTGATCGGCGACGAAATCCTGTCGGGCCGAACGCAGGACAAGAATGTCGCGCAGATCGCGACTTGGCTCAACGTCCAGGGGATCCGCCTCGCCGAGGTGCGGATCGTCGCGGACAAGCCCGAGGCGATCGTCGAGGCGGTCAATATCTTGCGGGAACGCAACGATTATCTGTTCACGACCGGCGGGATCGGGCCGACGCATGACGACATCACCGTCGATGCGATCGCCGAGGCGCTCGGCGTGCCGGTTGTGTTCCATCCGCAGGCCGTCGCTGTGCTCGACGCGTATTACGCGAGCCGCGGCGGGCTGACCGAGACGCGCAAGCGGATGGCGCGCGTGCCCGAGGGGGCCGATTTGATCGAGAACCGCATGTCTGGCGCGCCGGGGATCCGCGTCGGCAATATCTTCATCATGGCGGGGGTGCCGCACATCACTGCGGGGATGCTCGATGCGTTGACCGGTACGCTCGAGGGCGGGCTGCCGGTGCTGTCGCGCACGATCGGCTGCTGGGTCGCCGAGAGCGAGGTCGCCGACGTGCTGCGCCAGGCCGAGAAGAGCCATGAAGGCGTTGCGATCGGCAGTTACCCCTTCTTTCGCGACGGGCGCACCGGCGCGAACTTCGTCGTGCGCGCGACCGATGCGGCACTCGCCGATCGCTGCATCGCCGATCTGACGCAGGCGTTGGAGGCGACCGGTCGCAGCGTCGTGGCCGGCGGGATTTGAGACTTGGGAGCGAACCGATGAAGCGCATGTATCTCGCGGCACTGCTCGCGGTGAGCTTGGCGGCGTGCGATGGCAGCCCGACGGGCAGCAGCGCGCCCGCGGCCGTCGCGACGCACGATCCGATGGAAGCCAAGATCGACGCCCTCTCGCCGTCGCTCCAGCAAACGACGATGTTCCGCGCGATTCGGGACGGGGGGTACACCTGCCAGAAGATCGTGCGGATGGAGAAGCACGCGCCGATCGAGGGCAAGGCGGTGTGGATCGCCGAGTGCGACGACAAGGGGCAATATGTCATCACGCTCCAGCCCGGCGGAATCTTCTGGGTGAGCGGCGTGCCGCAGCCGAAGAAGCCGCGCTGACGCGCACCAAGCTCAGCGTCTGCCAACGCAAGCGGCGCTTTGCGGACGAGGCGGCGGCGGTAGAGGCGATCGCGGCGTCGGGGCTCGTGTTGCGGAGCTATCGGTGCGATCGGTGTCGGCAGTTTCATCTGACCAGCCGGACCAAGGGCAAGCGCGTGGTGGGGATCGGCACCGTCCACGGCTCTCCCCATCCCGCCGTCATCCCCGCGAAGGTGGGGATCCCGCTGCCTGGCCCGGTGCGAGAAGAAGAAGCGGGACCCTCGCCTTCGCGAGGGTGACGGCGGGAGGACTCGGACGCCGCGTAAGGATAGCGGATCGAGTCCAGCACGTTGGGCGTTGGGGCGGCGGGGCGGACAGGACCCTGCCTCACATCGCCGTTGCAGCAACGCGCAGCGAAGCCCACATAGCCGCTTCCGCCGACCACCCGACCAGCCGATCAAGCGCTGGCATCGGAGCGCCCATCCATCCGGTTTCAGCCCTCCCGCCGCGTCGCGCTGAACCAAAGCCTTCGGACCTGTTATGAGATTGCGCCGCCGGGGCCTCGCCTCGATCAACAGCGAAATCCGCGACGGCATCCTGCCCGCCGCAGGCGACATCGCGCAGGTCGCGCGCGAGGACAACGCGGTCGATCATACGCCCAAGAATTACCGGCTGGTCGCGCTGATCATCGCCTGCGCGCTGTTCATGGAGCAGATGGACGCGACGATCCTTGCCACCGCGCTGCCGACGATGGCGCGCGATTTCCAGGTGCCCGCGACCAATATGAGCTCGGCGCTGACCTCGTACCTGCTCGCACTCGCGATCTTCATCCCGGCGAGCGGGCGGCTGGCGGATCGCTTCGGATCGCGCACCGTGTTCCGCGCGGCGATCCTGATCTTCGTCGCGGGATCGGCCTTGTGCGGGGTCGCGCCGAGCCTGCCGTTCATCATGGGCGCGCGCTTCCTGCAGGGGCTGGGGGGCGCGATGATGATCCCGATCGGGCGGCTCGTCCTGCTGCGCAGCGTCGCCAAGGAGGACATGGTCTCGGCGATGTCGTGGCTGATCATGCCCGCGCTGATCGGGCCGATCCTGGGACCCCCGGTCGGCGGTGCGATCGTCACCTATCTCGACTGGCGCTGGATCTTCTATCTCAATTTGCCGATCGGGCTGCTCGGCGTGTTCCTGGTGACGCGCTATATCGGCGAGGTGCGCGCCGAGACGCCGGTGCGAGCGGATCCGTGGGGATTCGTGCTGTCGGGCGTGGCGCTCGGCTGCTTGCTGTTCGGGTTCGAGATGACGAGTCGGACGGGCGAACTGCCGCTTGCGCTCGGCCTGATCGCGATCGGCTGTGTCGCGGGTGCGCTCTACATCCGCCATGCGCGGCACCGTGCCGATCCGATCCTCGATCTGTCGCTGATGCGCGTGCCGACCTTCCGCCTGTCGCTGATCGGCGGATCGCTGACGCGGATCACGCAGGGCGCGCAGCCCTTCCTGCTGCCGATGATGCTGCAATTGGGCTTCGGCATGACCGCGGCGGCGAGCGGCGCGATCACCGTCGCGGGGGCGATCGGGTCGCTCGCGATGAAGGGGCTCGCGCCGCGCATCCTGCGGCGTTGGGGATTTCGGCGCAGTCTGATCATCGGCGGGCTCGGCGCGAGCGCGGGCTATGCGGTGTGCGGGCTGTTCCGGCCCGATTGGCCGGTGCCGCTGATCTTCGGGGTGCTGATGGTTTCGGGGTTCTTCATGTCGTTCCAATTCTCGGCGTACAACACGATCGCCTATGACGAGATCCCGAGCGACCGGATGAGCTCGGCGACGAGCTTCTACGCGACCTTCCAGCAATTGATGCTGTCGCTCGGGATCTGCGTCGGGGCTGCGTCGCTGCATGTCGGGATGTTGGGGGGCGGGCATACGCTGCCGCGGCTGGGAGATTTCACGCTGGCGTTCTGGGTGGTGACCGCGGTCTCGGCGAGCGCGACGATTTGGAACGCGCGGTTTGCTGCCGATGCGGGGGCGGGGATGAGCGGGCATCGGAGGTGAGGGGTGGAGGGGGGACGGGGTTGGCGTGTTTCGCCCAAAGTCGGTCATTCGCGATTGAACGCCGACAAGGATGGTGACAAATTTCGAGAATGACGCGCTGCTTGCCCTTTTCATTTTTGCTGCTGGCAAGTTGCACTCAGTATGAGCCGCCATCGCCGGTGTATTGGATGGACCAATGTCTGGCGAAGCATCGGCCTCACAAGCTTGTCCCGTTCGATGCGGCGACCGCGATAGTCGCCAAGTGTGACAAAGAGATCAGTCGTTACGCCTACTTTCTTGAAAGCCACACTGCTCGCTACCGCGCTAACCCGAAAGACCCGGCGGTCGCACGAGATGCAAGAATGTTGAGGTCGATATTTACCGATATTGCTCGCTGCGATCTTTCGGTGTCTTTGTCGCGCGGGTGGAGCGAGGCGTGTTTGCGAACCGATTAGGGGGCAGGCGTATGTCCGCTTTCCACGGTGGGTTCAACCGATCGACGCAACGCTCTGTGCGAACTTCTCCGCTGGCGTTTGGTACATCAAGGTTTTTCTCGGCCGCTCGTTGAGCTG
>NZ_JBEPNG010000013.1:0-70853 GCF_040546165.1 Sphingomonas sp. UYEF23
TCTTTCAGACGACCCGCGCAGTTCGAAAACCGCATGGACCGTCCATTACGTATGGATACGTGAAGGACATATGAGAACGACTTAGCTTTAACCGAATTACCAACGCCTTGAAAACGTTGGACCCGGAGCCGCCGCCCACATGTCCCTTCATCTAAACCGACAATGTCAAAGAGCGCAAAATACCGACGCTAAGGAAACGCCCTCTTTTCAAAGAGCCCCTCGGCGCCGACAATTTGGTGACTGCAGAAGCGAACCGTCCGGTCCGTCGCTGCGGTGGAGTGGTCTCTAGTCGGGGTGTTTGATTCGGTCAAACGGTTTTTTGCAATTTTCTTTCAAACACGCGCTGAGCCCGCGGAAATCCTGGGATCTCCGCGGGCTCTGCACAGCTACGGCGATGTCAGATGCGCGGCCTGCGGAGCATTCCACGCCTTCCGACCGCTCGAGCAAGTCGGGGCAGGTCCCCCCTGCCCCCTATGATCAGGCCTTAGCGCGACCACGCTTAGGAGACGCCGCGGCGGCAACATCCTCTGCCTCGTCGGGCTGATCTTCACCCGCCTCGGTCAGTGCCTCGCCCAGCGTCTTCAGCTTTTCCTGATTGGTCTCGGCCTTCTCGGCGATCCGCGTCGTCGCCTCGCCGAGACGATGGAGCAATGCGTGCACTCGGTCGGCATCAGGCGCTGCGCGCTCGAGCTGTTTGCGTAAGGACGCGAGGTCGCGAAGAATGCCCTTTGCGCCCGGCGTGTCGATATCCGCGAGTGCGGCTTCCCAATCCTCGATCATGTCGCCACCCTTGTCGGGCTTGGTCGAGGCGATACCGCGATTGAGGGCGTTGATCGTTCCGGCAAACTTGATGGCCATGTTGTCTTCCTCTGGGTTGCAATAGCGTATCAACGCCACGTGCACGCGCCGAGGTCCGCAGAAATGCGTGTCTTTATATGTGCTTGAGCCGGATCAAGCCGCGGAACCGGCTGCATAAAACGGCGTGCGGCTTGCCGACCGCGCCAATCGATGTGCACGATGCCTGCACAACCCATGAGGATCGCCATGCCGCTTTATGAAATCGACGGACTCCGCCCGACACTGGGCGAAGCGACCTGGATCGCGCCGAGCGCCGAGCTGATCGGCGACGTACGGCTCGGCGACGATGTCAGCATCTGGTTCGGCGCGGTCGTGCGCGGCGACAATACGCCGATGATCGTCGGGGCGCGCAGCAACATCCAGGAAGGCGCGATGTGCCATTCGGACCCGGGCGCCCCGCTTACCATCGGCGAAGACTGCACGATCGGCCACCACGCCGTGCTGCATGGCTGCACGATCGGCGACCGCGTGCTGATCGGGATGGGCGCGATCGTGCTCAACCACGCCGAGATCGGCGAAGGATCGATCGTCGGCGCTGGCGCGCTGGTGACCGAGGGCAAGGTGTTCCCGCCTGGCAGCCTGATTGTCGGCTCACCTGCCCGCGCCGTCCGTACGCTCGACGACGCCGCGCAGGCGATGTTGCGCGTCTCGGCCGAGCATTATGTCGCGAATGGTCGCAAATATGCCGCCGGGCTCACGCGGATCGACTGAATACCCCCCTTCCCCGGCGCTCTACGCCGGGGAAGCCGCATGCCGCTTACTGTCCGCCGGTCGCCCACGCCGCGATGTCGCCGCGGATGCGGGCATTCACCATCTGCCGTGCTGCCATCGAAGCGACGATCGCCTTGGCACCGCCACGCGCCGCTGGCGGCAGATTGGCCGCGGCGAACGCGGTAATCTTGCCCGGCATCGCCGGATCGTCCGACCCCGCGCCCAGGCTCGCGACGAAGCCGGCGCGTGTGCTCGTCTCGACCAGCGTGTTGACGAGCGGCAGATGCGCAAGCGCGAAGTCGAACGCCATGTCGGGATGGCCGCCCGCCACCGCCTTGAGCAAACCGGCCTTTTGCGGCGCAGTGAAGCGGTCGGTGGTCAAAAGATCGAGCGCGCGCTGCGCGAGCGCATCGTCCTCGGCCGCGCCGAGCAAGCGGACATAGCCGTTCTTCACCACCGGATTCTTCTCGGCGAGCGTCAGCTTGAGCAGCGCGTCCCATTCGGCCGGCGTCGCATTGGTCGCGTACGTGCCGAGGATCGGCTGACGGATCGCCGCCGGGATCGCATCGGGGTTGGTCGCCAATGCGGCGACATAGCCGCGCGCCTTGTCCGCAATCGCAGGGTCGCCGCGATGGCCGAGCACCGCGATCAGCGTTTCGCGCAGCGTTGCAACGAGCGGCGATTCGTCCTTGGTCGCGGTGAAGCCGACACGCTGCATCGCCGGAGCAAGCGTCGCGCGGACTCGCACGCGCATCGCGTCCTTCGCCGCGCCCTTGGGCAAGCGGCCCTCGAGGTCGGCGAGCTGCCCGGCAATCGTCTGCCACAGCAAGGGGTTCGCATCGGGCGCGACCGCCGCGACATCGGCGAAATAGCGATCGAGCTTCTGGTTGCCGCCCTTGGCGAGCGCGAAATCGTCGCCAAGCGTGCCGAGCTGATCGGTCAGTGCGAGCGTGCCGAAGTCGCGCACGATCGCGTCATGCCCAGCCTGGCTGTAGAGCACGCGCGCATACGACCCCTTGTCGCGGTTGAGCACGACGGTGCCGCAGCCGCCCACGCTGACCGTCGTCGGCTTCGCCCCGCGCACCACGGCGCGCGTCACCGGCTGTCCGACCACACCGAGCGTCAACGGCACATGCCAGTCGAGCGACTGCTTGGCGGTCGCGTCATAGCCGAAACGGCCTTGCGTCAGCGTCACCTGCGTCTTGCCAGCGACACAGCGCGCGCCCGTCATCGTGACGAGCGGGACGCCGGGCTGGAGCGTGAAATCATGCGCGACGTCGGCGACCGACCGCCCTGCGGCGGCCGAAAGCTCGGCCCACAGCTGATCGGTCGTGGTGTTCCCGTATTTGTACTTCGCCATGTAGCGGCGAATGCCGTCGCGGAACACGTCTGGGCCGAGCGTCGACTCCATCATGCCGATGACCGCCTGCCCCTTGGCATAGGTGATCCCGTCGAACGCCTCGCCGATCTGGTCGACCGTCTCGACATGGCGGATGATCGGATGCGTCGCGCCGGTCGCATCGACCTGCAGCGCGCCTTCGCGATCCTGCGCCACCGCGGTCGCGCCGGCGAACCAGTCGGGGTTGAGGTCGATGCTCGACTTGTTCTCCATCCATGAGGCAAAACCCTCATTAAGCCAGAGATCGTCCCACCAGTTCATCGTGACGAGATCGCCGAACCATTGGTGCGCCATCTCGTGCGCGACGACGGTGTAGATGCGCTGCTTGCCGCTCTGCGTCGCGCGCTTCTTGTCGTAGAGCAATTCGGGCTCGAAATAGAAGACCGCGCCCCAATTTTCCATCGCGCCGAAGAACTGGCTCGAGCCCGGGCCGGCGATCATGTCGAGCTTGGGCAGCGGATAGGGCTGGCCGAAATAGTCGTTGTAATAGGTCAGCAAACGCTTGGCCGATTCGAGCGCGTAATCGCCCTGGTCGACGACGCCGCGGCGCGTGATGACACCGATCTCGGTCTTGCCCGCCATTACCGTCTTGCGCTCGACATCGCCCATGCCGAGGAAGAGCAGATAGCTCGACATCTTCGGCGTCTCGGCAAAGTGGTACAGCTTGGTGCCGTCGCCTTGCTTGGTCACGCTGGCGACGGGCATGTTCGAGAAAGCGGTCTGGTCGCCGGGCGCGACGGTGCTGAGCTTGAAGGTCGCCTTGTAGCCGGGCTCGTCCCACATCGGCGCGAAGCGGCGCGCATCGGGCGCCTCGAACTGCGTGACCAGCAGCCGTGACGACGAGCCGTCCTGGTTGCTGTAATCGATCGCGAACAGGCCCGCGGCCGAGGTGTTGATCGTCCCCGTCCACGCGAACTGCACACGGTGCTGCCCCGCGGCGAGCATCGTCGGCAGCGTCAACGTCAGCTGCTGCTTGGTCGTGTCGATCGTGAAGGGCACCGCCGCCCCGTCGACCATCGCGCGCGAAATCTTGAGGTCGGCGGCGTTGAGCACGACCGTGCGAGCCGGCTTGGCGACCGCGATGCTGATCGTTTCCTCGCCCGAAAAGGTCATCGCCTTGGCGTCGGGGCGAATCGTGATGTCATAGGCAACCGGCGCGATCCCGCTGGGCAATTGCCCGACGGCGAAAGCAGGAGTCGCGGTTCCGAGCAACAGCGCGGCGGCAAGGGTGAGCTTCACTTCGTTACTCCGGAAACAAACGGGGATTTGCGCGCCATAAGGCTTTCTGCACGCGAGGCAAATCGAGGCCGCTGGACAGTCCTTTCGGTTGCGCTATGAAACGGACATGAGCACACCGCCCCTCCTCTCGTCGCTGCGGCTTCCCCTGATCGGCTCGCCGCTGTTTATCATCTCGGGTCCCGAACTGGTGATCGCGCAGTGCAAGGCGGGGATCGTCGGATCCTTCCCCGCGCTCAACGCGCGACCGCAAGCGATGCTCGACGAATGGCTCCACCGCATCACCGAGGAACTGGCGGCGCATAACCGCGACCATCCCGAGCGCCCGGCGGCGCCGTTCGCGGTCAACCAGATCGTCCATCGCTCGAACGAGCGGCTCGAGGCCGATCTCGCGACCTGCGCGAAGTGGCAAGTGCCGATCGTCATCACTTCGCTCGGCGCACGTGAGGATCTCAACACCGCGGTGCACAGCTGGGGCGGGATCACGCTGCACGACGTGATCGACGACCGCTTCGCGCGCAAGGCGATCGAAAAGGGCGCCGACGGGCTGATCGCGGTTGCCGCCGGCGCGGGCGGGCACGCTGGGCGGCTGTCGCCCTTCGCGATCATCCAGGAAATCCGCCAGTGGTTCGACGGGCCGCTCGCCTTGTCAGGCTCGATCGCGACGGGCGACGCCATCCTCGCGGCGCAAGCGATGGGCGCCGATTTCGGCTATATGGGCTCACCCTTCATCGCTTCGCTCGAGGCGAATGCGGAAGCCGCGTACAAACAGGGGATCGTCGAGGGCAAGGCCGCCGACATCGTCTATTCGAACCTGTTCACCGGCGTGCACGGCAATTACCTGCGCGCCTCGATCGTCGCGGCGGGCATGGACCCCGATGCGCTGCCCGAGGGCGATCTCAAGACGATGGACTTCGGCACCGGCAACGGCGCCAAGCCCAAGGCGTGGAAGGAAATCTGGGGATCGGGCCAGGGGATCGGCGTAATCGAGCGCGTCGAGTCGGTCGCGGCGATGGTCGACCGGTTCGAAGCGCAGTACCGCGCGGCGCGCGAGCGGCTGAAGCTCTGAACGACCGGGGCCGGACGGATCCGGCCCCCCGCTCCTCGCCGTCTCGCTCGGCGGGCTAGAATGCCATCGCCAGCCGCTGGTGCAGCGATCGCACCGGGCTTTCGATCTCGAGGTCTACGCCCGCGCTGGCATCGTCGAGCCGCGCGACGCGGCCATGCAATTCCACGCTCGCCGCGATCAGCGTGCGCGCCGATTCGGGCATCTGTACGAGCGCCACCGAATCGGTCACCGGCGCGGTGCCGAGCCGGCGCGACGGATCGAGCGCGTCACGCGGCAGCATTTCCCCCGCCTCGACCGCGCGCTGCGTCAGCAGCCAGGCGATGATGTGCATCAAGCGAGTCGTGACCTTGAGCGATTCGCACGAGAAGGCGACGCGCGCCATCGGATCGAGCGCTTCGCGATCGGCGCGCCCGCCCTCATCGAAATAGCTGCGGGCTTCGTCGGCCAGCACCATCGCATCAATATACAACGTGTCGATCACGCGCCGCTGCATCCGTAAGTCGTGCCAATTTACTCGCATCGCTGACCTTAGCCATAATCGAAGGCGCAAAGGTAGCGCGTCCATCGCAGATTTGCGGCGGCATGTCCCAAAGCGGAGCGGCGCGCCAGACGCTGGGGACCTAGGCGATGATGTCGGGAATCAACTGGTCTTCGAGCAGCGCGATCTCGTCGCGCAGCCGCAGCTTGCGCTTCTTGAACCGCGCAAGCTGGAGCTGGTCCGCCGAGCCGCTGTCGATCAGCGCGCCTATGGCCGAATCCAGATCTCGATGTTCGACGCGTAACACCTCGAGGCGCTTTGCGATAAGGCTGTCGTCCATTCGGTCCCCGCTCGATTGCCCCGTCTTAGCAAATCGCGGCGCTGCGACACGGATAAAATCGACCGGTCGCGCAATTCGGTGCGCGCGTCGCGATCCCGCAAAATGAGGGAAGACAATTAACCTCAAGCATGGTTCTATTCGCTCCCCCAAGCAGCTCATGAAGGAGGTACGCATCCATGCAGACCGCGCATCATTCGGCCCTGACGGCCAAGCATGCAGTCCTCGATCGACAGATCGCCACCGAAGCGCAGCGTCCCTTGCCCGACGCCGTCACGCTGGCCGCGCTGAAGAAGCAGAAGCTCAGGATCAAACAGGAATTGGCGCAAATCTGACGCCACAGGGCCCGGGCGCAGCGCGTCCGGGTCCGCTTACCCGCCGATCGATCGCCTCAGCGAAGCGGGCGACCGAAGATCGGCTTTACAAAGGTTGGTGTTTGCGCCCCCTGCCCGACGGGCTTGCGCGCCAGCAGCGGATCAATCTGCTGGTCGAACGCCACGCCAATGCGCCCGGCCGCCGACCAAGCGACCTGCCCGGGCACCCAGCCGATTCCCCGCACATCGAATTCGACGCGCAGGCCCTGTTCGAGCCCACCCTGGAGTTCGGCCATCAAGCCACCGGCCGACAGATTGCGCACCCGGAGCGGGCGAACCTCGCTACCACCGACGACGCGGAAATCCGCCATCAGGAACAGGCTGTCGCGCGACTCCTGCCGGTTGTGGGCGCCATCCTCGTCGGGAGCGCTGAGGGGATCGTGGGAATATTGATCCATCGCCTGAAACTTACGGCCTCCGTTATGATCGTGATAGCCGGGGAAATGTATCGAACCACTTAACAGATGCGGAAGATCACTCTTCGCGCGAGATCTTTTCTTGGCGTTCGTGGCGTTCCTGCGCCTCGACCGTCATCGTCGCGATCGGCCGTGCCTCGAGCCGGGCGAGCGAGATCGGTTCGCCGGTCACTTCGCAATAGCCATATTCGCCTTCGTCGATTCGCCGCATCGCCGCTTCGATCTTGGAGATGAGCTTGCGCTGCCGATCACGCGTGCGCAGTTCGATCGACCAGTCGGTCTCGCTCGACGCGCGATCGGTGAGATCGGCTTCGCGCAGCGTATCGACTTGGAGCTGCGACAGCGTTCCTGCTGCCTCGCGCAGAATCGAGTCCTTCCACCCCTGCAGCTTGGCTCGAAAATACGCCTGCTGCCGCGGGTTCATGAACTCTTCGTCGGCGCTTGGCCGGTAGCCGTCATCACCGCCGACGGGCGGCACTGCGAACTTCGCGGAGTCATCGTGTCGATTCAAGACCGTCGCCATCCCATTTTCTCCCACAGCCGCACGATGCCGAACGCATCGTGGGTCCGCCCCCGGGTCAACTCACGTCGTGCGGGCCTATAGCCATGCCCTTGAAGCTCCACAAGCAATCCGATGCGATCTTCTTCCGTTGCTTCGCGTGATGTGCTTTTCCCGCACCCACCCGAACACGCATCGGCGCCGTGCGAGCGGCGAACGCGCCTGTGTCCCAAGACGAAACGTTAACTCACAATCAACCTTTGCGAATGTGACAAAATCGTGGATTAAGGGTTGTGAGGTGGGGAACGCGCTTGAACGTAACGATTTGTTGCCGTTTACCCGATAAAGCGACGTGGCGAAACTTACCGTGGAACGCCATAGAGTATTGATTTAACGGTAAAGAGAGAGTGGCGATATGTCGGTGCGGATGGCCTTGGCGAAACTGTGTGCCTGTGCGTGCGGCGGCGCGATCGTCGGCGGCGGCGCGGTGCATGTCGCGGATTCGTCTCGGGCCCGCACGGCCTATGTTCACAAGACCAAGCGAATCGTACGCAAGACGGCGGTGGCCTCGGTGCGCCGGGTCCGTCGAGTCGTGACGACGACGCGTACCACCCCGCCACCGCAGGTGGTCGTGGTGACGACGCAGGGCGCACCGATCCCGTTGCCGCCCGCGTTCAACGGTTTTAACGGGTCGCCGGGCGGCTTCGGCCCAGCCGTGATCGGCGGCGGCTTCGGCGGCGGCGGCGGCTTCTTCGCTGGAGGCTTCTTCGGTGGCGGCGGTGGCGGCGGAGGCGGCGGCAACATCACGATCTCGTCGACGTCGACCGGCAGCAGCGGCACCGTCGTCAACGTATCGTCGGGCGGATCTTCGACCAGTTCGTCCACCAGCGGCGGGTCGACCTCGACTGGAGGCTCGTCGACCTCGACCGGCGGTTCCTCTACCTCGACCGGCGGCTCCTCGACCTCGACCGGCGGCTCCTCCACGTCGAGTGGTGCAGTCTCCAGCACATCGTCGTCGGGCGGCAGCGGCGGATCCTCGACCAGCACCGGCGGCGCGACCGTGTCGAGCACGTCGTCGACGGGCGGATCGTCGTCGAGCGGCAACGTCTCCTCGGCATCGGGCGGCAGCAGCGGCGATGTCTCGTCATCGACCTCTTCGAGCGGAAACGTTTCGTCGGCCTCCTCGTCGTCGACCTCGTCGAGCGGCAACGTCTCCTCGGCCTCGAGCGGCAATGTTTCGTCGGCAAGTTCGTCGAACGGATCGAGCACGAGCACCTCGTCGGCCAGCTCGAGCAGCTATGGATCGAGCAGCCACGGTTGGAATTCGAGCAGCAATTGGGCCAGCAGCAGCTATGGCAGCTCGAGCTGCGGCGCGAACTGCACCCCCGGCAATCCCGACGGCCCGCCCGCACCAGTGCCAGCGCCGCCGATGGTCCTGCTGTTCGGCGCAGCGGCAGCGGCGCTCGTTGCGCGCAAGCGCTTCACCAAGCGGAACGCCATCGCCGCCTGACCGGCTGATCGCGCGAATACAAACGGGCTCCCGCGACGATCGCGGGAGCCCGTTTTGTTTCAGGCGGCTTGCAGCGCCTTTTCGATCTGGTCGATCGGATGGCCGGTCAGATCCTTGTCGAGCTCGCCGCTCAACCGCGCGCTGACCTCGCTGTGATAATGTTTGCGCAACTCACCGAGCGTGCGCGGCGGCGCGATGACGAACAGTTGGTCGTAATCGTTCGCCAGCGCGCGCTTCTTGAGCAGCGCGGCGGTGTCGGCGGCGAAGCGGTCTTCCTCCTGCTGGTGGAAATCGACCTCGGCCATCGAATTGTGGCCGCCACCGACGCTCGACGACGAGCGTCCGGCATGATCGGCCTTCTGCTCGCCGTCGCTCGGATTGATCTGCTCGACCGCGCGCTCGACGACGAGGTTGAGATGCGTCGCGTCGCCCTCGTTGCGCAGGAACAGCGACTTGCGGCCATCCGCGACGAGCACGACGGCATTGTGGGGAATCTGCATGGGCGTCGGCCTCTTATGGTTGGTGGTATCTCTGGCAACGCGCCGCGTGCCGCGCGGGTTGCGCGCTTGCGGCAGGCTGGGCATAGCCTGCGACCATGCATGATATCCGATCGATCCGCGAAAACCCTGCCGCCTTCGACGCCGCGCTCGCGCGTCGCGGGCTGTCGCCGCTCGCCGCCGGGCTAGTCGCGCTCGACGAGCGCCACCGCGCGCTGATCACCGACGCGCAGACCGGCCAGGCGCGCCGCAACGAAGCCTCGAAGGCGATCGGTGCGGCCAAGGCCAAGAAGGACGACGCCACCGCCGCCAGCCTGATGGCCGAGGTCGCCGCGTTGAAGGAGCGGATGCCCGCGATCGAGGCCGAGGAAAAGGATGTCGCGGCACAGCTCAAGGCCGCGCTCGAGATCATCCCCAATCTGCCCGCCGACGATGTCCCGCACGGCGCGGGCGAAGAAGAGAATGTCGAAGTCGCCCGCTGGGGCACCCCGCGCGGTTTCGACTTCACGCCGCGCGAACATGCCGATCTCGCCCCTGCGCTCGGCATGGATTTCGAGACCGGCGCGCGCCTCTCGGGTGCGCGTTTCACCTTCCTGCGCGGCGACATGGCGCGTCTGCACCGCGCGCTCGGCCAGTTCATGCTCGACGTCCAGACGCGCGAGCATGGCTATGAGGAATGCAACCCGCCCGTGCTCGTCAAGGACGAGGCGATGTACGGCACCGACAAGCTGCCGAAGTTCGCCGAAGACAGCTTTCGCACGACCGACGATCGCTGGCTCATCCCGACGAGCGAAGTCAGCCTGACTGCGAGCGTGATGGGCGAATTGCTCGATGAAAGCGCGCTCCCGCTGCGGCTGACCGCGCTCACGCTGTGCTTCCGTTCCGAAGCGGGCGCGGCCGGACGCGACACGCGCGGCTTCATCCGCCAGCACCAGTTCGAGAAATGCGAGCTCGTCAGCGTCGTGCGCCCCGACGACAGCGAGGCCGAGCACCAGCGCATGGTCCGCGCCGCCGAGACGATCCTCGAACGCCTCAACCTGCCCTATCGCAAGCTGCTGCTGTGCACCGGCGACATGGGCTTCGGCGCGCGCAAGACCTACGACCTCGAAGTGTGGCTGCCGGGCCAGAACGCGTATCGCGAGATCAGCTCGTGCTCGAACACCGGCGCGTTCCAGGCGCGGCGAATGAACACGCGCTACCGTGTGGCGGGAGAGAAGAAGACCGAGTTCGTCCACACGCTCAACGGTTCGGGGCTCGCGGTCGGGCGGACGCTCGTCGCGGTGCTCGAGAATTACCAGAATCCGGACGGCAGCGTCACGGTGCCGGAGGCGCTGCTACCGTATATGGGCGGCGTGACGCGGTTGGAGCCCAAGCACTGACCCAAACCTTTCGTGCTGAGCCTGTCGAAGCACTGCTCGCCACACACACTTCGGAATGTGTGGCGAGCAGCCCTTCGACAAGCTCAGGACAAACGGGAGTTGGTTCGAATTTGAAAGAGATCCGATGCGCATCTTGCTCACCAACGATGACGGCTATCACGCCCCCGGCCTCAAAATCTTGGAAGCGATCGCCGCGAAATTCTCGGACGATGTGTGGGTCGTCGCCCCCGCCGACGAGCAATCGGGCGCGGGCCATTCGCTGACGCTCACCCGGCCGATCCGCGTTCGCCAGCACGGCGAGAAGCGCTTCGCCGTCGCGGGCACGCCGACCGATGCGGTGATGATGGCGCTCGCCAGGATCATGGCCGATCACAAGCCAGACCTGATCCTGTCGGGGGTCAATCGCGGCGCCAATCTCGCCGAGGACGTGACCTATTCGGGCACCGTCTCGGCGGCGATGGAGGGCGCGCTCGCGGGCGTTCGCTCGATCGCGCTGAGCCAGGTCTATGACAAGCAGGGCATGGGCGACACCGTCCCGTTCGATGCCGCCGCGGCATGGGGCGAGCGCGTGCTGCGCCCGCTGATCGATGCACCCCTCGAGCCGCGCACGCTCGTCAACGTCAATTTCCCGGCAGGCGCGGCCGATGCGGTGAAGGGCATCCGGATCGCGCAACAGGGCCTGCGCGACTATGGCCGCTTGCAGATCGTCACCAATCGCGATCCGCGCGGCTATGACTATCACTGGTTCGCGCTCGGTCCGCCGATCGACACGCCGGCGCATTCCACCGATCTCGAAGCCGTGGCCGACGGGTTCATCGCGGTGACGCCCTTGCATCTCGACCTGACACATCACGCGTCGCTCGCTATGCTTAACCAGCTTTATACGTAACGGTCGGGGCGATCAGGGGGACGGGGATGGTGCGGGGCAGGGAATACGGCTGGGCGGCAATGCTGCTGTTGACGACGCTCGGCGCGTGTATTCCCAATCCCGACCGACCCGACCGCGGGTACCGACCGCCGCGCGATCGCCAGGATACGGCGTGGCGCGACGACCGGACCGGCCCGCGCGACGATACACAGCCCGAGCGCTACGAACCGCGCCGCATCGACGAGCGCGTCTCCGCCCTCCCCGCGCCCTTGCCGGCGTGGCAAGCCCGCCCCGTCACCGCCGATGCCGCGACGATCGATACGACCACCTATCTCGTCCGACCTGGCGACACGCTGCGCGCGATTGCCGATCGTACCGGCGGCGGATCCGAAGCGATCGCGCGCGCGAACCAGCTGCCTGCGCCCTTCGTGGTGCGCGCCGGCCAGCGGCTGACAATCCCGGGCGGGCGCTATCATCTCGTGCGCGCGGGCCAGACGGGCATCGCGATCGCGCGCGCCTATGCGGTCGATTGGTCGCGGATCATCGCCGCCAACGATTTGACCGCGCCCTACACGCTGCGCGTCGGGATGCGCGTTTTGATCCCGGGTACCGCTGGCGGCAGTTCGGCGGCCGAGCGCGCCGCCGCCTTCACGCTCGACATCGATGATATCCTCACCGGCAGCGAGCCCGCGCTCGCCGCCAACCAGCGCCCCGCCCAGCCGACCGCCTCACCGCGCCGGGTGCTCGCGCCGACGCAAGCGCTCGCCGAACCGGCGCAGTTGACGAGCGGCTTCGCCTGGCCGGTCCACGGCAAGATCATCACGCGCTTCGGCCCGGGCGCTTCGGGCGAGAAGTTCAACGGCGTCAACATCGCCGTGCCGCTCGGCACGCCGATCCTCGCCTCGGCCGACGGTGTCGTTGCCTATGCCGGCAGCGGGGTTCCGACGCTCGGCGGCCTGGTGATCGTCAAGCATGGATCGAGCTGGACGACGGTCTATGCCAATGCCAGCCAGCTGCTCGTCCGGCGCGGCCAGGCGGTCAAGCGCGGCCAGACGATCGCGCTGTCGGGCGATTCGGGCGCGGCGAGCCGGCCCGAGGTCCATTTCGAAATGCGCAAGGGCCGCACCCCGGTCGATCCGCAACGGCAATTGCCGGGGATTTAACGAACGCAAAAATCGGCTATGCGCGCGGAATGACCGAGCACACTTCCGATCTCTTCCGCCTGCTGTCGACCCGCGGCTATATCCACCAGACCACCGATGCGGCGGCGCTCGATGCGCTTGCGGCGAAGCAGGTCGTGCCGGGCTATATCGGCTTCGATCCGACCGCGCCCTCGCTCCATGTCGGCAGCCTGGTGCAGATCATGCTGCTGCGCCGACTCCAGCAGGCCGGGCACAAGCCGATCGTGCTGATGGGCGGCGGCACCGGCAAGATCGGCGACCCGAGCTTCAAGGACGAAGCGCGCAAGCTGCTCGACCATGACGGGATCGCACACAATGTCGCCTCGATCCGCCGCATCTTCGAACGCTTCCTGACCTTTGGGGACGGGCCGAGCGACGCGATCATGCTCGACAATGCCGAATGGCTCGACAAGCTCGAATACATCCCCTTCCTGCGCGATGTCGGCCAGCACTTCTCGGTCAACCGGATGCTCGGGTTCGACTCGGTCAAGCTGCGGCTCGACCGCGAGCAATCGCTGTCGTTCCTCGAATTCAACTACATGATCCTCCAAGCCTACGACTTCCTCGAACTGTCGCGCCGCGCCGGGTGCCGCCTCCAGATGGGTGGGTCGGACCAGTGGGGCAACATCGTCAACGGCATCGAGCTCTCGCGCCGGATGGACGGGACCGAGGTGTTCGGCATCACCACCCCGCTCATCACGACCGCCGATGGCGGGAAGATGGGCAAGACCATGTCGGGCGCGGTCTGGCTCCACGAGGACCAGCTGCCGCATTACGATTACTGGCAATTCTGGCGTAATACCGACGACCGCGACGTCGGGCGCTTCCTGCGGCTGTTCACCGATCTGCCGCTCGACGAGATCGCGCGGCTCGAGGCGCTCGAGGGGGCGGAGATCAATGCCGCCAAGATCGTCCTCGCCAACGCCGCGACCACGATGTGCCGTGGTGAAGCCGCGGCAATCGAGTCGGCCGAGACCGCGCGCCGGACCTTCGAGGAAGGCGCGGCAGGCGGCTCGCTCCCGACCTTCACCGTGAGCGGCGATATCGGCATCGTCGACGCGTTGATCGGCCTGGGCTTCGCCGCATCGAAGGGTGAGGCCAAACGGCTGATCAAGGGCGGTGGCGCGCGCGTCGGTGCAGACAAGGTCAGCGACGAAGCGATGATCGTCAGCGTCGGCGATGCGCCGGTGCGGATCGCGGCAGGCAAAAAGAACCACGGCTTGCTCGTCCGCGGCTGATTGCGCCACAGTTCGGGTAATCCGCTGTTAAGCGGGTTCGTTCCGTACTGCTTCACACCCGCGGCCCTAGCGTCGAGGCCACCCAAGAGGGGGCTTGTAATGGGTAAGGCGTTGGACTTGGCGACAACGGAGAGCCGGACGCTCGTCCGCGACGAAGTACATTACCGCGCACGGGCGTTCGGGCCCGACGCGCGGCAACTCTCCTTGCTGATCGTGAATCTCTCGGCCGCTGGGCTGATGGCGCGGTGCGACCTGAGCTACGGCGTCGGCGATCGGCTCCGTGTCACGCTTCCGGTGGTCGGGGTGGTGGTCGCCGAGATTCGCTGGGCGCTGGGCGGGCGGATCGGGTGCGAACTCGACGTGGCGATCCCGCTGCCCGAATATTACGAACTGCTCGCGGTGCTGTTGAAGGCGAAGTAGCGCTCAGCCGGACCGCAGCAGCGCAACCCCCGCATCGCGCTCGAACAGATAAAGCGCGGTGCGCGCCGCCTGCCCGCGTGCACCCTCGAGCCCGCCGTCGCGGTCGATCAGCAGCCGCGCATCGTCGGTCGCGACCGGGAGCAGCGTCATCAGCATGTCGGGCGTGGCCAAACGAAAGCCCGCCTCGCCCGATTGCTTGGTGCCGAGCAGCTCCCCTGCCCCGCGTAAGCGCAGATCTTCCTCGGCGATGCGGAAGCCATCGGTCGTCTCGCGCATCAAGGCGAGCCGCGCGCGCGACGTTTCGCTGAGCGAGCCGCCGCGGATCAGCAGGCAGTTCGACTTGCCCGAGCCGCGCCCGACACGACCGCGCAGCTGGTGGAGCTGCGCGAGCCCGAAGCGATCGGCATATTCGATCACGATCAGCGTCGCATTAGGTACGTCGACCCCGACCTCGATCACCGTCGTCGCGACGAGCACGCCGAGCTGCCCGGCCGAGAACGCGCTCATCACCGCGTCCTTCTCGGCGGGCTTCATCTTGCCGTGGACCAGCCCGACGCGGTCGCCGAAGCGTGCACGCAACGTCTCGGCGCGCGCCTCGGCGGCGGCCATGTCGCTCTTCTCGCTTTCCTCGACCAACGGGCAGACCCAGTATGCCTGGCCCTCATCCGACAAATGTCGGCCGAGTGCATCGACGACATCGGCGAGGCGGTCCTCGGAAATGACGCGCGTCTCGATCGGCTGCCTGCCCGGGGGCATCTCGTCGAGCTGGCTGACATCCATCTCGCCATAATTGGCGAGCGTCAGCGTGCGCGGGATCGGCGTTGCGGTCATCGCCAGCAAATGCGGTGCAGCCTTGGCCTTGGCCTGGAGCATCATCCGCTGCGCGACGCCGAAGCGGTGCTGTTCGTCGACCACGACCAGCCCGAGATCCTTGTAGGCGACCGCCTCCTGAAAGATCGCGTGTGTGCCGATCAGGATGTCGATCGTCCCCGCGGCGAGCCCCATCAGCGTCGCCTCGCGCACCTTGCCCTTGTCGCGCCCGGTGAGCACCGCGACCTCGACCGGCAGCCCGGCGAGCGTGCGGCGCAGCGATTCGTAATGCTGGCGCGCGAGGATCTCGGTCGGCGCGAGCAACGCGGCCTGCGCGCCCGCCTCGACCGCGACGAGCATCGCGAGCGTCGCGACAAGCGTCTTGCCCGAGCCGACATCGCCCTGCAGCAAGCGCAGCATCGGTTGCGGCTGGGCGAGATCGCCCTCGATCTCGCGCACGGTACGCGCCTGCGCGCCGGTGAGCTCATAAGGCAGCCGCAGCGCATCGCGCAGCTTACCGGTCCCTGCGAGCGCCCGTCCCCGCCTTGCCCGCGACGATTGGCGCACAAGCATCAGTGCCAGCTGGTTGGCAAAGATCTCGTCATACGCCAGCCGCTCGCGCGCCATCGCGTCGGAGGGATCGGCGTGGATCCGCGCGAGCGCCTCGCGCCAGGCGGGCCATTGCTGCTTGGCGAGTAACCCAGGCTCGATCCATTCGGTCAGGTCTGGCGCGCGCTCGATCGCCTGCGCGGCGAGCTGGCCGAGGCGCTTCGAGGTCATCCCCTCCGACAGCGGATAGATCGCCTCGCGCTCGGGCGTGTCGCCGGCTTCCTCGAGCGGGAGAACATAGTCGGGGTGGACCATTTGCAGATCCTGCCCGTACATTTCGAGCCGGCCCGACACGCGGCGTGGCTCGCCGACCGGCAGCAACTTCTTCGCCCAGCCCGAATTCCCGCCGAAATAGACGAGGCTGACGACGTTGCCGACCGCATCCGTCGCATGGACCCGCGTCGGCCCGCGCCCCGCGCTCGAGCGGTACGATTGCGCGGTCAGCGTGATCGCGATCACCCGCCCGGCATCGGCCATGTCGAGCTCTTCACGCGCGAGACGATCGACCCAGCCGGTCGGCAGATGGAAGGCGACATCGACGACGCGCGACAGCCCGAGCCGGTCGAGCGGTTTGGCGAGTGCCGGGCCGATGCCCTTCAGCGCCGTGACTTCGGCGAACAATGGATTGAGGATATCGGGTCGCATGACTATCTGGGTCCTCTACCCCCACCCGGCTTCCGCCGCCAGCGTTCCGCTGTCGGTCGGTGTCGGGCATTTCTGTATGGAGCGAGCATGGACCGCGAGACCCGCCTGAAACGCCTGCGCTTCCGCGCCTGGCACCGCGGCACCAAGGAAGCCGATCTGCTGATCGGCGGCTTCTTCGATGCGCGCTCGGTGGGCTGGGACGGTGCCGAGCTCACGCTGGTCGAGGAGCTGCTCGAGGAGCAGGACGTCGACATCATGGCGTGGGCGATCGGGACCGATACCTGCCCCGAGCGCTATCGCGGATCGATCCTCGAGGCGCTGCAGGCGCTCAACTACGTGCCGATCGCGGAATAGTCTCTCGTTCCCCGGCCGTGTGCCGGGGTGACGGACCTCGAAAGTACCGATGCCAAACCTCAACACGATCCTCACCGCCAAGACCCCACTGACGCTCGCCGGCGTGCCGACCGGGTTCGAGCCGTGGCTGCTCGCCGACCTCGCCCGCGCCGCCAAGTCGCGCGCGGTGTTCGTCGCGCCCGACGAAGCTGCGATGCGCGCGATCGCCGCGACCGCGCAGACCTTCGCGCCCGAGCTCGAGATCCTGACCTTCCCGGCGTGGGACTGCCTCCCGTACGATCGCGCTTCCCCTACGCTGCGGGTGATGGCCGAGCGCATGGCGACGCTCCACCGGCTGCAGCAGCCGATCAAGGGCCCGCAGCTCCTGCTCACAACGGTCAACGCGGTGGCGCAGCGCACGCTGACGCCGTTCCGCATCCGCCAGCTCGTCGCCAAGCTCGCGCCCAAGGAGCGGATCGGTCGCGACAAGCTCGCCGCGCAGCTGCAGGCGAACGGCTATGTCCGCGTCGAAACCGTGGCGGACTCGGGCGAATTCGCGGTCCGTGGCGGCCTGGTCGACCTGTTCCCGAGCGGCGAGGAGCACGCGCTGCGGCTCGATTTCTTCGGCGACGAGATCGAGAGCGTCCGCACCTTCGACCCCGCCGACCAACGCACGACGGGGCGCGTCGACGGCTTCATCCTGCTGCCCGCCTCGGAAACGCTGATCGACGAGGACAGCATCAAGCGCTTCCGCGCGCGCTATCGCGAGCGCTTCGGCGCGACCGCGACGGGCGATCCGCTCTATCAGGCGATTTCGGAAGGGCGGCGGCTCGCGGGGATGGAGCATTGGCTTCCCTTGTTCGAGGACAAGCTCACGACGCTGTTCGACCATCTCGGCGACGATGCGGTGATCCTGCGCGATGCAGGCTCGGTCGCGGCGGCCGAGCAGCGGTTCGAGGCGATCACCGATTACCACGCCAACCGGGTGAAGGCGCAGGTCAGCGACCCCGGCAGCTATCGTCCGCTGCCGGTCGATGCGCTGTATCTCACCGCCAAGGATTTCGCGGCGCGGCTCGACGAGGCGCCGGCGCACCGCATCACCGCGTTCCACGAGCCCGAGAGCGCGAGCGTGCTCGACTTCGGCGTCGACGGCCCGCGCGATTTCGGGGCCGAGCGCGCGAATGGCGCGAACGTGTACGAGGCGGTGGTGCATCATTTGCGCACGCTCGAGCGCGATGGGCGGAAAGCGGTGCTGGCGAGCTATTCGGCGGGCGCGCGCGAGCGGCTGGCGGGGTTGCTGCGCGATCACGGCGCGACGAACCTCAAGCTGGTGGACACGTGGCAAGAGGCGCTCGGCGCTTCTGCTCCTTCTGCCCCCCTCCCGCCTGCGGGAGGGGCTGGGGGTGGGCGCGCGCCCTCAAAGTCAGCTGGCGCAGACAGCGCGAGCCCACCCCCAACCCCTCCCGCAAGCGGGCGGGGAGGACATGGCGCGACGGTCGCGCTCATCATCCTCCCGCTCGATCACGGCTTCTCCAGCCCGCAGGTCGCGCTGCTCACCGAGCAGGACATGCTCGGCGACCGCCTCGTCCGTCGCGCCAAGCGCAAGAAATCGGCCGACGCCTTCCTCGCCGAACTGGCGATGCTCACGCCGGGCGATCTCGTCGTCCATGCCGACCACGGCATCGGCCGCTACGAGGGCCTGACCTCGATCCCCGTCGGCCAGGCCCCGCACGACTGCGTCGCCCTCACCTATGCCGGCGGCGACAAGCTCTTCGTCCCCGTCGAGAACCTCGAAGTCCTCAGCCGCTACGGCTCGGACAGCGAAGGCGCGAGCCTCGACCGGCTCGGCGGCGAAGCCTGGCAGCGCCGCAAGTCGAAGATGAAGGAGCGGATCCGCGAAATCGCGGGCGAACTCATCGCCACCGCGGCCGAGCGCGCGCTGCGCCCCGCCGAGACGATCGATCGCGACAGCGGCTATGCCGCCTTCGTCGATCGCTTCCCGTACGAGGAAACCGACGACCAGGACCGCGCGATCGAGGACGTGATGGGCGATTTGCTCAAGGGCACGCCGATGGACCGGCTCGTCGTCGGCGACGTCGGCTTCGGCAAGACCGAGGTCGCGTTGCGCGGTGCGTTCGCCGCAGCGATGGCCGGGCTGCAAGTCGCGGTGGTCTGCCCGACCACCCTCCTCGCGCGCCAGCATTTCAACAATTTCACCGCGCGCTTCGAGGGCTTCCCGCTCAACGTAGGGCGGCTGTCGCGGCTCGTCCCCGGTGCCGAGGCCAAGGCGACCAAGGCGGGCCTCGCCGACGGCACGATCGACGTCGTGATCGGCACGCACGCGATCCTCGCCAAGGGGATCGAGTTCAAGCGGCTCGGGCTCGTCGTGGTCGATGAGGAGCAGCGCTTCGGCGTGACGCACAAGGAACGGCTGAAGGGCCTCAAGACCGACGTCCACGTCCTCACGCTGACCGCCACGCCGATCCCGCGCACGCTACAAATGGCGATGTCGGGCATCCGCGAGCTGTCGGTGATCCAGACCCCGCCGGTCGATCGCCTCGCGGTGCGCACCTACATCATGCCGTGGGACCCGGTCGTGCTGCGCGAAGCGCTGCTGCGCGAGCATTATCGCGGTGGCCAGAGCTTCTTCGTCACCCCGCGGATAGCGGACCTGCCCGAGATCGAGGCGTTCATGCGCGATCACGTGCCCGAGGTGCGCTACGTCGTCGCGCACGGCCAGATGGCGCCGAGCGAGGTCGAGGAGCGGATGTCGGCCTTCTACGACAAGAAGTTCGAAGTGCTGATCTCGACCACGATCGTCGAAAGCGGGCTCGATATCCCGAGCGCCAACACGATGATCATCCACCGCGCCGACCGCTTCGGCCTCGCGCAGCTCTATCAGCTGCGCGGCCGCGTCGGGCGCGCCAAGACGCGCGCTTATGCCTATCTCACCACGCCCGAGAACCGCACGCTCAGCCAGACCGCCGAGAAGCGGCTCAAGGTGCTGAGCGATCTCGATACGCTGGGGGCGGGCTTCCAGCTCGCCAGCCACGATCTCGACCAGCGCGGCGCGGGCAATCTGCTCGGCGACGAGCAATCGGGGCACATCAAGGAAGTCGGCTTCGAACTCTACCAGTCGATGCTGGAAGAAGCGATCATGGACGCCAAGGCCGGCGGCCAGCGCTTGCGCCCGAAGGATTTCTCGCCGCAGATCACGGTCGACGCGCCGATCCTCATCCCCGAGGAATATGTCCCCGATCTCGATTTGCGGATGGGGCTGTACCGACGCCTCAACGATCTCGAGGACCAGAACCAGGTCGAGGCCTTCGCCGCCGAGCTGATCGACCGCTTCGGCAAGCTCCCCGCACCGACCGAGAACCTCATCCGCATCATCGAGATCAAGATGAACGCCAAGAAGGCGTGCGTCGCCAAGATGGACGTCGGCCCCAAGGGCGCGCTCGTCACCTTCTTCGACGACAAGCCGCCGAACGTCGAAGGGCTGCTGGCATGGGTCGCCAAGCTCGACGGCGTTGCCCGCCTGCGGCCCGACAGCAAGCTAGTGGTGACGCGCACCTGGGGTGATCCCAAGGCGCGGCTACACGGCGCGCTGCAATTGTCGAAGGGGTTGGCGAAGGCGGCGGGGTAACGCGCCCTGCCCAGTCGGTTCCCCGGCGAAGGCCGGGGCCCAGTAGCGAAGCGGAAGAGCATCGGGCGTTGCGCCCGCTTAGCTTCGGCGCGCTGCTAGGCCCCGGCCTTCGCCGGGGAACAATGGGGTCACGAACTATGGTCGGCGATGATCCGCCACCCCGCCCGCTCCTTGCGGAACACCAGCGACGTCATCCCCGACTGGTCTTTGCCATCGGCGGCGCGCAGCGTGTAGCGGCCGATATAGAGCGCATGGCCGCGATCGAGCAGCCGGAAGTCGAGCGTGACGAAGCTCAGCACGCCGCGCTTGCCGACGTCGGCGAAGTCGTATTTGGTACGATAGCGCTCGGCCATCACTGCCTTGCCGCGCAGCACGCCGGTCTTCGTCACGAAGCTGGTCTCGGGTGCATCCGAATACACCGCCATGAAGCGCGCGAGATCGCCCGCATTCCAGCCCGCCGCGCTATCGGCCATCGCCGCCTCGACGCCGGCTTGCGGCGCACGCTGCGCCACGGGCGCTGGCGGAGTCGCGTTGGCCGCAAGCGGCGCTGCGGCGAGGAACATTCCCAAGGCAAGGCGCTTCATTCCGGTACCTCCAGCTAGCGCGCGACCAGCGCCTCGAGCGCCTCGACCGAGATAGGTTCGGCGCACAGGAACCCTTGATAGATCTGGCACCCCTCGGCCGCCAGCGCCTCGAGTTGCGGCTGCGTCTCGACCCCCTCGGCGATCACCGTCAGCCCGAGCGAGCGCGCCATGTCGATCACGCCGCGCACCACGATCCGGTCGCGCGCCGACCCGGTAATGTCCTGCGCGAGCTTCTTGTCGATCTTGAGATAATCGAGCGGCAATGCCTTGAGATAGGCGAGGCTCGAATAGCCCGTCCCGAAATCGTCGATCGCGATCCGGCACCCCGCCCCGCGCATCACCGACAGCAACGCCGAGGCGAGGCCGAGATCCTCGATCAGCCCGCTCTCGGTAATTTCAAGCGTCAGCCGCGTTCGCGGGAAGCCGCTGGCATCGACGCGGTCGAGAAACAGGTCGGCGAAACCCGGCCGCGCGATGTCGGCCGCGGTCAGGTTGAGCGACAGGCGCAAGCCCGCCAGGGCCGCAGGCCACGCCGCCGCCTGCGCGAGCACGACGCGCTGGATATGGTCCGACAGGCCAATCTCGAGATCGGCCCGCGCCGCCGCGGCGAACAGCGTCTCGGCGCCGATCGTGCCGAGCACGCCATGCTCCCAGCGCGCCAGCGCCTCGACACCAACGATCGCCCCGGTCGAGACCGACACCTGCGGCTGGTACAGCACGCCAATCTCGCCGCGTTCGAGCGCATGGTTGAGCTCGACCGCAAGCTGGTCGATCGGCGCATCGCCTTGCTCGGCGTCGGCGACGCGCATCGTCGCGGTATCGGACTCGCGCGCGTCGGCCAGCGCCTCGCTGACGCGGCGCAACAGGCTTGCCGCGCTATCGTCCGGCAGGGCCTCGGCCAGCCCAATCCGGCAACCGAGCACGGCGATCGAATCGCCCGTCACGAACGGGCGCGCCAGAGCGTGCGCGATTCGCTCGACCACGAGATCGATCCGCAACCGGATGCTGCGGGCCGCAACCAGGAAGGTCGATCCGCTGAGCCGCACGATCAACGCGTCGCGCCCGAGCATGTCGCGCACGACATCGTCGATCCGCTTCTGCGCGCTGCTCAGCAAGGCGTCGCCCGTCGCGCGGCCATAGGCTGTATTGACCATGTCGAAGCGATTGAGCGCGATCAGCATCGCGTGGAGCGGCGCGCCGGTCTCGTCGGCGAGCCGCCGCGTCAGCCAGCGCCGCGCGCTCCCCGCATCGCGCGCGCCGGCAAGCGATTCGCGCAGCTCGGCGGCCGGCTCGGGCGCGCTGCCGAGCGGTTCGACCACGGCGTCGATCCGCCCGCCATCGGCGTCGAGCTGGAGATGCTGCACCACGCGCCCGACCGTCGTCAGGTCCGAATCATGCGCAAAGGCGGTGGCCGGACGGTTGGCCGAGACCCGGCGCAGCGCCGCCACGGCAGCGATGCGATCACCGCGGTCGAGCCGTCGCAGCATCGCGCGCACGCTCGGCTCGTCGTCGATCGCGAGCAAAGCTGCGAGCCCCGGCGTGAGAATGAGCGTCCGGCTGATCAGATCGTAGCGCCAGCCGAGCGGCGCGAAGACCGGCCCTGCCGCCCATTCGCGCGCCATCCGCTCGGCATGGCGCGCGGCAAAGCGGACCGCCTGGAGGAATTCAGCCTCGCTGAACGGGCTCGCCAGGAAATGCGTGGCCCCCGCGCCGTAAAGCGCGGCGATCGTCGCCGCCTCGCCGCGCGAAACCAAAGCGAGCAGCGCGCCACCATTCGCCTCGACCGCGCCGCTCATCGTGCGTGCCGCTGCCACCCCATCGGCCGGCGCGCCGCGCGCATCGATCACTGCCACCGCGGCGCCGCTCGACAGGAAGCGTCGCTCGGCCCCGCCCGCCCGGCGCGCGGCGACGACTTGCCAGCCAGCGCCCGCCGCCAAGGACGCCAGTTCGTCGCGCTGTCGGAACGACAGGATGAAAAGCGGGGCGTTGGGCGTACCGGTCATGCAACGACCCTAATGCGCCGTCTTGGGTTAAAGAAGAGGGTGTTACCGCCGCAATCGCCCTTGTGACGCTCGATCCGAAGCCCTAGCTCCAAGCGAGATGACCAGCGCGCCTGTTCTTGCCGACCGTCCCGACAGCAAGGCCCGCGCTGTGCGTGGCTTCGCGCCGGCGGTCGTGGCAGCGCCGCACACCACCAGCGGGAACGCGCCATGACAGTTTCCGCCAACATGGCCGGCGCGCGCCGCGCGCTGGTCGCCTCGCCGACCCAGGCCGCGCAGGACGCCGCCGCGATGCTGTCCGACGCACACGATTGGGTTCCCGTCGAGGACGCCGAACTGATCGTCGCACTCGGCGGTGACGGGTTCATGCTCCAGACGCTCCACGCGATGCTCGAGAGGCGCAAGCCGGTCGTGCCGGTATTCGGGATGAACCTCGGCACGGTGGGGTTCCTGATGAACGAGTGGCGCCCGCACGGGCTCGATGCGCGGCTCGAGCGAATCAAGGCGTTCAAGGTGGTGCCGCTGGCAATGACCGCGACGACGGTGGGCGGCGAAAGCTTCGCGCTCCCCGCGATCAACGAAGTTTCGCTGCTGCGCGAAACGCGCCAGACTGCCAAGCTCGAAGTCACCGTCAACGACCGCATCGTGTTGCCCGAGCTTGCGTGCGACGGCATCTTGGTCGCCACACCGGCCGGATCGACCGCGTACAATCTCTCGGCGCAAGGACCGATCCTGCCGCTCGGCTCGAACATGCTGGCGCTGACGCCGATCAGCCCGTTCCGCCCGCGGCGCTGGCGCGGCGCGATCCTGCCCGACAAGGCGCGGATCACGCTGCGCGTGCTCGAACCCGCCAAACGTCCCGTCAGCGCGGTGGCCGATCAGCGCGAGATTCGCGATGTCGCGCGAGTCGAGATCATGATCGACCGCACGCGCGAGCTGACACTGCTGTTCGATCCCGAGCACGCGCTCGACGATCGGATTACGATGGAACAATTCGCGGCCTGACCCGCGCGACGCATCGCGGCGAGTGCGGAGCGAAACATTGATTTCTGGGAGATGGTGACCGCGCCTAAGCGTTAGGCTGCGGGTCACGCACTGCGCTGGAAAATGGCTCCCCGAGTTGGATTCGAACCAACGACCAAGTGATTAACAGTCACCTACTCTACCGCTGAGCTATCGGGGAACACTGCAGTGGCGTGCCTATAGCAGCGGGTTTCGCGAACGCGCAAGGCCCGTAATGCGCTTTTATCGCAATGGGCTGAATCCGCGGAGTCCACGCAGATATTGCGTCTCGATATCGAGTACCGAAACCCCGTTGCCCACCTCGACCGTCGCGTTGGCGAGCGGCGGGCGCGCGCGGCCGATGCGGGTGTTGCTGCGCAGCCCGACGCCATCCTGCCAGAAGTCGAACTTGTCCTGCGCGCGGCGCGAATGGAGGAACAGCAGCGCATAGCGCCCCGGATGCGGTACGCGGATGCACATCGCGACTTGCCCAGCGACCGGCGCGTCGACGGTCACGCGGCGGAACACCTTGCCCTCGGCAAGGAGCTCGGTGTCGGAGCGCATGAAGTCGGCGTCGTTCGCGGGATAGAGCTCGAGCTTGAGCTGCCCGCGGCGGTCCTTGAGATCGAGCACGTTGACTTGGATCGCCGGCCCCTTGCCCGAGCTGCAATGCGCGGCATCGGTGCCCATGATGCCGCCGGCCTGCGCAACGCTCGGAAGTGCCAGCATCGCGCCGCAGACGCCCAGCGCGAGATTCAAGATCGTCTTCATCCTCAGTCCCACATACGGTGGCGTATCGCCCACTTCAGAACCGCAGCCCGAACACCACATTGGCGATCGGGTTCATCCCGCCGCGCGCGCGGTTGCTCAGCCGGTCCATGGCGCGCGGCAAATTGGCATTGGCGTTGCCGATCAGGCTGCCGACCTCGACCCCGAACAGCGCGTTCTTGAAGGTGCCCGTATAACCGACCGTCGCGGCGGGCGTGTGGCGGTTGAAGCCAGTCCGCACCGCATTGCCGCTGCCAGGCAGACGCGGGTTGTACAGCAGGCCAGCAGTCGCCTTCTCGGCGTCCTTGAGGAAATTGGCGACCTGGAAGAAGCGCATGCCGGCGGAGAGCCGCAGGCCGCTGCCGCCGAGCGGATAATAATCGATCATCGAGCTCGCGAAGCGATGCTGCATCGGGCCTGTAGGATCGCCAAGCGGGCTGATGCTTGTTGAAGTGGTCAGCAGATCGGTGCGCACGCGGAAATCGGGGGTGAGTTTCGCCTCGACCGGCAACATCCGTTCGACGACCGTGGACAGCGGCGAATCGAGCGCGTCCGCCGGCGCGGCGGATGCGGCGACCGGCATGGTCGCGGCGATCAGTCCCAACGAAATCCCGAGCGCAATCCGCATGGCCATCCTCCCGAGCCGACCGCAAGACGCCCCCGCCTGCAATCGCTCTCGATACCGTGACGGCGCCAGCGCGAGAGAACCGCCAGATACCGTTCCCGGCTGCGACAAAACGGTTCGTCGCATCGACGAACGGATTTCCGCATTCGTCATCGCCGCGTCAGTTGCGGTTCATGTGGCCCGCGCTATCGGTGACGCGACCAGAAGATTGGCGGAGCCTTGCGCCACCTCGATCGTTCTGCGCTTCATGGCCCGCACGGCACGGTTCGCCGCACTGGACCGCCTCTGGAGATCGAAATGCCGATAGCTTCCCCAACGCTTAGAAAATCCCTGGTGGTCGCGCTCGGCGCCGTCACCCTGCTGACGTCCGCTTGCGCTACCGAATCCACCTATGGCCCCGCGGTCGGACGCGGCTTCGAACGCTCGGGCTATAGCGATCGCCAGATCGAGGCGAACCGCTTCATGGTCAGCTTCTCGGGCAACAGCTACACCGCGCGCGACACGGTCGAAAAGTATCTGCTGTATCGCGCAGCCGAACTGACGGTGCAGAACGGTGGCGATTATTTCGTCTTCGCCGATCGCGAAGTCGACAAGAAGACGCGCACCTATACCACGCCCGGAATCGGCGGGTATGGCGGCGGCTTCGGTTATGGTGGCGGGTTCGGTGGCGGCTATTGGGGCCCGAGCTGGCGCTATCGTGGCCGCGGCTTCGGCTGGCGCAGCTGGGATCCGTATTTCGGCGATCCCTTCTTCGACCGCGGGATCGACGTCAACACGATCGACAAATACGAAGCCAATGCCGAGATCGTGATCGGCAAGGGTCCGAAGCCCAAGGACAACATTCGCGCATTCGACGCGCATGACGTTATCGCCAACCTCGGGCCGAGCATCGTCACGCCCAAGTAATTCTCCGCCCGGTCGCGCCCAGCGCGACCGGGACCGGATCGCGAACACGAAAAAGCCGCACCCGCTCTTGAGCGGATGCGGCTTTTTTGTTGGAGCGGCGCCCGTGGGCGCCGCGTCCTTAGTAGCGGTAGTGGTCGGGCTTGAACGGGCCCTCGACCGGAACGCCGATATAGCCAGCCTGCTTCGGGGTCAGCTGCGAGAGCTTCACGCCGAGCTTTTCGAGGTGGAGCGCTGCAACCTTCTCGTCGAGGTGCTTCGGCAGGACGTACACTTCGTTCTTGTAGTTCTCGCCCTTGGTCCACAGCTCGATCTGCGCGAGCGTCTGGTTGGTGAACGATGCCGACATCACGAACGACGGGTGGCCCGTGGCGCAGCCGAGGTTCACCAGGCGGCCCTTGGCGAGAATGATGATCTGCTTGCCGTCGGGGAACTTCACTAGGTCGGTGCCCGGCTTCACTTCGTCCCACTCATAGTTCGACAGCGCGGCGATCTGGATCTCCGAGTCGAAGTGGCCGATGTTGCAGACGATCGACATCGGCTTCATCGCCGCCATGTGCTCGGCGGTGATGACGTCGGCATTGCCGGTCGCGGTGCAGAAGATGTCGGCGCGAGTCACGGCCTCTTCCATCGTCACGACTTCGAAGCCCTCCATCGCGGCCTGCAGCGCGCAGATCGGATCGACTTCGGTGACCATCACGCGCGCGCCGCCGTTGCGAAGCGACTGCGCCGAACCCTTGCCGACGTCACCGAAACCGGCGACGCAAGCGACCTTGCCGGCGAGCATCACGTCGGTCGCGCGACGGATCGCGTCGACCAGCGATTCCTTGCAGCCGTAGAGGTTGTCGAACTTCGACTTCGTCACCGAGTCGTTGACGTTGATCGCCGGGAACGGCAGCTCGCCCTTCTTGGCGATCTCGTACAGGCGGTGGACGCCCGTCGTGGTCTCTTCCGAAACGCCCTTCAGGTTCTTGACGGTCTCGGTCAGGTAACCGGGATACTTCGCCACGAACGCCTTCAATGCGCGCTGGAATTCGACTTCCTCGTCATTCTCGGGCTCGCCCATCGTGTGGCCGGCTTCGAGCTTGGCGCCCCACAGCGCGAACATCGTCGCGTCGCCGCCATCGTCGAGGATGATGTTGGCGGTCTGGCCGTCGGTGTCAGCACCCCAGTTGAAGATGTCGCCGACATAGTTCCAATAGTCGGCGAGGCTCTCGCCCTTGATCGCGAACACGGGGACGCCCGTCGCGGCGATCGCGGCAGCGGCATGGTCCTGCGTCGAGAAGATGTTGCACGTCGCCCAGCGGACGTCGGCGCCGAGCGCGGTCAGCGTCTCGATCAGCACTGCGGTCTGGATCGTCATGTGCAGCGAACCAGTGATGCGCGCGCCCTTCAAAGGCTGCGATGCGGAGAATTCCTCGCGCAGCGCCATCAGGCCGGGCATCTCGGTCTCGGCGATGTTGATTTCCTTGCGACCGAAATCGGCAAGCGTGATGTCGGCGACGACATAGTCGTTCGCAGGGCGGTCGAGAACGGTGGCCACGGGGCTATCTCCGGTTGTGTGATGCCGCGCCCCTACCCGCAAAACGCCTCCGGATCAAATATAAAGATATCTTTATGTCTTGCCCGGAAATCCGGAAAACCGTCTCACGCCCGCCCGGCCTCGCTGACCAGCAGGCGCGGATCGATCCCGGCAATCGCAAAACCCGCCTCCCAGCGGGCGTCGGCCGCGACGTCGTACAGGAGATCCGGCGTTGCCGCGACGTTGAACCAGCCATGCCGCGTCATCTCGCCATCGAGCTGCCCCTCGGACCACCCGGCATAACCGAGCGCGACAAGCCAGCGCGACGGGCCGCGGCCCTCGGCAATCGCCTTGAGCACGTCGATCGTCCCCGACAGCCCCCACAGCGCACCCGCCGCGCCGGCCACTTCGATCGTATCCTGTCCTGCCCAATCGAGCGTGTGAAGCACGAAGCCGCGCCGCGGCTCGACCGGGCCGCCGAAATGCACCGGGGCGTCGGGCGCGACGCCCGGATCGATCTCGAGCTGCTCGAGCACGGCGTGCAGCCCCAGCCCCTCGATCGCCGTGCCGACCCCGATGCCGAGCGCGCCCTCCGCGTCATGCGCGCACATCGCGATCACGGCATGATCGAAGCGCGGGTCGCCGATACCGGGCATCGCCAGCAGAAACTGGCCGGTAAGGAAAGTCGCTTGATCCATGCAACGAACATAGGCCCGTGCCGCGCGGCTCGCCACGCTTGAAATTCACGTCCGCCTGCACGACGTACGGCGCGCCGCTCGCACTTTCTTCACCGGGCGGCGCAACAGGAGAGATTTCCATGACGATCAGCGTCGGCGACCGTATCCCGAGCATCACCCTCACCAAGGCCACGGCCGATGGCCCCGATCAAATCAGCTCGGACGAGTTCTTCAAGGGCCGCAAGGTCGCGCTGGTCGCGGTACCCGGCGCCTTCACCCCGACCTGCTCGGCGCGTCACCTGCCCGGCTTCGTCGACAAGGCTGCCGAACTCAAGGCCAAGGGCGTCGACGAGATCGCGTTCACCTCGGTCAACGATGCCTTCGTTATGGGCGCATGGGGCAAGGCGAGCAACGCTGGCGACATCGTGATGCTCGCCGACGGCAATGCCGATTTCGCCAAGGCCGTCGGCCTGACCTTCGACGGTTCGAAGTTCGGCATGGGCGAGCGTAGCCAGCGCTATTCGATGCTGGTCAATGACGGCGTCGTCGAGCAGCTGAACGTCGAAGCCCCCGGCGCGTTCGAAGTCTCGTCGGCCGAGCATCTGCTGAGCGAAATCTGACCCTCGTCGCGGCGAAGCGAGCGATCGCGACGCCGCGCCGATCGCGCTCACGGAACCTGGCCCGTCTCAATGAGTTGCTAGGGATGAGTTCATTGGAAAGGGCAGTGCCATGAGCGACCACAAGACTGATTTCACCAAGTCCGCGGCCAGCACGACCGAAACGATCATCGAGCAGGCCGAAGGTCTGTTCGAGCAGGCCAAGGACGCCGTGACCGAGGCGTTTACCGCGACGGTCGACGCGGCCAAGGCCAACCCGCTTGCCGCTGCCGGAATCGCGGCAGGTGCAGCAGCGGCGATCGCCGGTGCGGCGTTCGGGGCGAGCAAGCTGCGCGCCAAGGATGACGAGCCGACGAAGACCGACGCGAAGGCCTGACAGCCTGAAGATCGCGTGCCATCCCGGCCAACGTCGGGGTGGCGCCGACTTGCCAGCGTAACGGTCCCGGTTTAGCCCTTTGGGATGACGCAAGCATCCGACATCGTCGCCGAACTCGATCGGCTCTATCGCGCCTCGGTGGCGCGGCTTCAGCAGGCGCTGACCGCCTATCTCGCGACGGGCGAACAACCCGCCCCCGAAAGCCGCCACGATGGCAGCTTCGCCTATCCCGAAATCCACCTTCACTATCGCGGCGGGAGCGACCGGCCGACGCCGATGCGCTCGTTCGGCCGGCTGGTGACCGAAGGCGATTACGCGATCAGCGTCACCAAGCCCGCGATCTTTGCCGACTATCTCACCGAACAGTTGACGCTGCTGATCGAGGATTACGACGTCACGGTCGAGGCGGTCCCCGGGCGGCAGGAAATCCCTTTCCCGTATGTGATCGATCCCGGCCATGCGCTCAGCCTCGACCAGGTCTCCGCGGTCGAGCTCGCTCGCTATTTCCCGGCAACCGAGCTCGCGCATATCGGCGACGAGATCGCCGACGGCCTTTATGCCGTCAGCGACGGCGTACGCCCGCTCGCGCTGTTCGATGGCCTGCGGACCGACTTCTCGCTCGCGCGGCTGCGGCATTACACAGGGACGCCGCCCGAGCATGTCCAGCGCTATGTGCTGTTCACCAACTATCACCGCTATGTCGACGAGTTCGTCCGCTGGGCGTTCAGCCAGCTCGCGCCTGGATCCGACGGCACACCATCGCGCTACAGCGGCGTGTCGGGTGCGGGCGGCGTGCTGCTGCGCGCGGGCGACGATGTCGAGGCGGCGCTCGCCGATACCAGCGCATGGCGGCGGCACCAGATGCCGGCCTATCATCTGATGGCGGCGGACGGCACCGGCATTACCCTTGTCAATATCGGCGTCGGCCCGGCGAACGCCAAGACGATCTGCGATCATCTGGCGGTGCTGCGGCCCGAGGCGTGGCTGATGATCGGCCATTGCGGCGGCCTTCGCCCGAGCCAGCGGATCGGCGATTATGTGCTCGCGCACGCCTATCTGCGCGACGATCACGTGCTCGACGACGTGCTGCCGCCCGTGATTCCCGTCCCCGCGATCGCCGAAGTCCAGCTCGCGCTCGCCCGCGCCGCCGAGACGATCTCGGGCCAGTCGGGCGACGAACTCAAGCGGCGGCTGCGCACCGGCACGATCGTCACCACCGACGACCGCAATTGGGAGCTGCAATATTCGCGCAGCGCCCTGCGCTTCTCGCTCAGCCGCGCGGTCGGGATCGACATGGAATCGGCGACGATCGCCGCCCAGGGCTATCGCTTCCGCGTGCCGTACGGGACGCTGCTGTGCGTCTCGGACAAACCGCTCCACGGCGAATTGAAGCTGCCGGGGCAAGCCAACCGCTTCTACGAACGCGCGATCAGCGAGCATATGCGGATCGGCATCGAGGCGTGCGAGGAATTGCGCCGCGAGGGGCAGAAGCTCCACAGCCGCAAGCTGCGCGCGTTCAACGAACCCCCCTTCCGCTAAGCCACGCCCCGTTGGGGGACACCCCGGCGGCTTCGTGCGTTACGCAAGCTCAACGAACAAGGACGACCCCATGGCAACGCCGCCCAAAAAGCCGACCGATACCGAGTCCAAGCGCCCGGCGGCGGACGCATCCGCGACGCCGACCAAGCCTACCCCGCCGGCCAAGGCTAAGCCCACAACCCCGCGCAAGGCAGCGGCCACCAGCAAGACGCCGGCTGAAGCCTCGGTAAAGGCGACCCCGGCCAAGGCCCCTGCCCCGCGCAAGCCCGCCAAGCCGCGTCCGACGACCTCGACGCGCGCGACGGCCAGCAAGCCAGCGACCGCGCGCAAGGCGCCTGCCAAGACGCCTGCCGCCGCCGCAACCACGCCGCGCGCCAAGTCAGGGAGCCGCTGGGGCAAGGCCACCGTCGTCGGCGGAATCGCCGCGATCGGCGCCGCCGCCACCGCCGCGCTCTTCGCGCTACGCTCGAGCACGCCGCGCGACGAAAAGCTCAACCCCGGCGAGCACGCGCATCAGGCCGATGGCACCGATTCAAGCGCGTCGTTCGAAGCCGGGATCGCCGATGAAGGGACGATCCCGAACTGAGTGCTCCCTGCCCTATCGGGGTGTCAGCGCATAATCGATCCACACCGTCGCCCGCTGGCGGATTTCGCCACTGGCGAGCGGCGGCGCCGGGCTCGAGACGCGGTACAGCATGCCCGTGCCGTAAAGCTCGGACGATCCGACGTTGCCGCGCTCGCTGACACGGATCACCCGGCCGACCTTGAGACCTAACCCGTCTGCATAAGCCTCGGCTTCAACCCGCGCCTTTGCGATGGCATCACGCCGCGCTTCCGCGACCGCAGCCGTTTCATCGCGCAGCGCCAGGTTCGGACCGTTGACCGAATTGGCGCCGGCCGCGAAAGCCGCCGCGATCACATCCGGTGCGATGGCGAGCCGGTTGAGTGTGACGCCGACGCTGTTGCGCGCGACATAACCCGTGATCTGCGCCTGTCCCTCATAATCGCTCGGTCCACTGCGCGCGAAGCGCGGCTGCACGTTGATCTGCTGGGTGCGGATCAAGCGCGGCTCGACCCCGGACGACCGCAGCGCGGCGACGACCGCCGCCATCTGCGTCGCGTTGGCGTCGGTCGCAGTGCGCGCGGTGGCGCCGGTGCTGATGACGCCGATCGACATCGTCGCTTGGTCAGGCTGCGCCGAAGCCTCACCGACGGCCTGGATCTGCAGGAGTGTCTCGCCCGGGAGTAGCGTCGTCTGCGCCACCACGGGCGCGGCGACAGCCAAGGCTGCTGATGCGACCCAATATCTTACCATCCGCTTGGCTTCCCCTGGTTCTGCTTGTCCAACCACGCCTTGAGCGGTGCGAAATACTCGACCATCGCCTGCCCCGACAGCTCACGGCTGCCGGTGAACGCCTGCAGCGCCTCGGGCCACGGCTTCGACTGGCCCATCGCGAGCATCGCATCCAACTTCGCGCCGACTTCCTTGTTGCCGTAGAACGAACAGCGATGCAGCGGCCCGGTCCAGCCCGACTGCTTGCACGCCGCCTGATAGAATTGGAACTGGTAGAGCCGCGCGAGGAAGTAGCGCGCATAGGGCACGCTCGCCGCGACATGGTATTTCGCGCCCGGATCGAAGCGCGTCTCGTCGCGCGGCACCGGCGGGACGATCCCTTGATACTTCAGCCGCAGCTCGTTCCAGCTCTTCTCATACTGCGCCTCCGGCGTCGCGCCCGAGAATACGCCCCAACGCCATTTGTCGATCAGCAGGCCGAACGGCAGGAACGCGACCTTGTCCATCGCCTGCTTGAGCAGCAGGCCGATATCCTTGTCGGGGCTCGGCACCTTGGCGGGATCGAGCAGGCCGATCTTGACCAGATAATCGGGCGTGATCGACAGCGCGACGAAATCGCCGATCGCCTCGTGAAAGCCGTCGTTCGCGCCATTGCGGTAGAGGAAGGGCTGCGCGTTATACGCGCGCTGATAGTAATTATGGCCCATCTCGTGATGGATCGTGACGAAGTCGTCGCCATTGACCTTGGTGCACATCTTGATCCGCAAATCGTTGACGCTGTCGACGTCCCACGCCGAGGCATGACACACGACCTCGCGGTCGGCCGGCTTGACGATCTGCGAGCGCGCCCAGAAGGTATCGGGCAGCGGCTTGAAGCCGAGCGAGGAATAGAAGCCCTCGCCGGTCTTGAACATCTTGATCGGATCGTAGCGCTTGGCCTTCAGCAGATCGCCGACGTCGTAGCCGACATCGCCTGCGCCTGCCGGGGCGACGACATCATAGATATTGCCCCATTCCTGCGCCCACATGTTGCCGAGCAGGTCGGCGCGGATCGCGCCGGTTTTGGGCTGCACCGCATCGCCATATTTCGCGTTGAGCTTCCAGCGGACATAGGTGTGGAGCGCTTTGTAGAGCGGCTCGACCTGCTTCCACAGCGTGTCGGCGGTCGCTTCGAACTGCGCCGGTGTCATGTCGTACCCCGAGCGCCACAGCGCGCCGACATCGGCATAACCGAGCCCCTTCGCACCCTGGTTGGCAATGACGACTTCGCGCGCGAAATCCTTGCGCATCGGCGCGCCGACGGCGTCGTGCCAGCTGACCCACATCTCCTTCGACTTGGCGGGATCGCGCACCTCGCCCATCGCCGCCTCGATGTCGCTGCCGTTGATCGGCTTCCCGTCGAGCGTGCCCTTGCCCTTGCCGTAATCGGAGCCGAGCTTGGTCACGATCGTCGACAGCTCGGCTGCAGCACCCGGCGTGGTCGGCGCGGGCAGCGTCAGGCCGTTGCGAAGCAAGTCGAGCTTACGCTTGGTGTCGAACGACAGGCCGGGCAGGCTCGCATATTTCGCGGCCTCAAGCGCGAGGCGGACCTGCATCTCGGTGCCCTCGGCGCCGAACTTGGCGGCGATCGCATCGGTGTCATCGGTGATGTAGGTCGCGTTAATCCACGCCGCCTGCTGCGCGGGGGTCGAGAAATCCGCGAGCTCCTTTTCCGCACGCGCGACGAAGGCGTCGGCCTCGGCGGTGGTCGGTGCGGCCGTCGCGGCAGCGGGCGCCGGCGCGGCCGCGGCGAGCGTCGGCGTGGTCGCCAGCGCCAGAACGAGCGCGAGCGAAGAAATACCTGTGCGGATCATGGAAAGCCCCGTTTTGCGTGATGCGGCAATCTGTGCCGCATCCCGCGCCCGGTCAAGCCGCGAGAAACTCTGCGATTGCTGCGCCGAGCTCGGGCTTGAGCACCGCGCTCATATGGTTGCCCGGCACCGACCGGAAGGTCGCATGCCGCATCGCTTCGGCGAGCGCCTCGCCCGAGCCGTTGTCGTCGTCATCGACGCCGGTGACCACGAGGGTCGACGTCTCGATCGCCGCGATCGCTGCGGCGGGCGTATCGACGAACGTGTCGAGGATCCGCAGCAACGCCACCGGATCGCCGCCCGTGGTCTTGAGGAACGCCTCGGTCAGCCACTCGCTGCTCCCGCGCGCGAAGCTGCCGAGATTGGTCAGCACGTTGTGGAAATAATGCCCGCGCCCCGAGGTGTGAAGGATGCCCTCGAGCCCCATCCCCGACAGCACCGCACGGCGTGGCGTCGCGCCATTGGCAAGCATCCGCATCGTCGTACGCCCACCGAGCGAATAGCCCGCGAGATCGTAATCGGAGAGCCCGAGGTGCTCGATCAGCGCGAAGCCGTCGCGCATCAGCACGTCGGGCGGATAGCTGGCGGCATCATGCGGCTTGGCGCTGTCGCCGTGCGCGCGCAGATCGGGCATGATCACGCGGAAACCGGCCTCGGCGATCTTCGCGGCGTGGCCATATTTGATCCAGTTGATCGTCGCGTTCGAGAAGAAGCCGTGGATCAGCACGACAGGGCGCCCCTCGCCCATTTCGCGCCATGCCAGGCGGGTGTCATCGAAGCTCTCGAAGAACTGCGGTTCAGTCGGGGAGTTTGCCAAGCGCTTTCATCCATCGATCGGCCGTGGAGGGATTATCCGCCACGCGCGTCGTCGTCGGAAGGTCCTTAGTGTCGAGCCATGCCGCGTGCCAAGTCTCCGGCGAGAAATGCTGCATCGGGCGGTAGCGCGACGGGTCGTCGAAGCTGCCGACGGTGATACAGATCGGACACGCGGGCTGCGTCTACTGAGCGTGCCCGCGCCGAACCGTCACAGCAGCCGAGCATCATGCGACAGACGGCAGGATGGCGTCCTTCCCCCGATCATGTGCTGTCGACCGATGACATCCCACAAGGTCGAAAAAGGCCCGCGGCGAGTCGTCACGCTGTCCGGCAGCGTCGAAGAAATGCCAGAGATCCAAATTGGGGATCAGCAGATGCGCTGGCGCGGCGCTGCCGCGCTTGGGCAAGCTGGACAAGAAGCGATAGCGGGAATCGAGGAGGAAGAAGTCCAGGTCTCCCCTGCGCTCCACCCGTCGCTGCGCCTCCAAATCTTTGGACCGATCGATCAATGCGGTCCCGCGGATGTGGCGCCCACCGTCGGTGCCGCCATACCAAGGCAGCCAGTAACTGGTGCGCCCGGTCTTTACGCCGTGGACAGCCACCACCACGCCTTGCGGCCAGTCGTCGTTGATCGGCGCATTTTCGAAATGGAGCGTGACACCCGGATTGCTGCGCAGGACGTAGCGCGCATTCGCGACGGGGCACATGTGCACCGCCGCGACCGCCAGCAAACCGAGTCCGATCATCAGTCCCCCTTGTTGAGATACCGCCGCCCGAGCAACTCCGCGATCTGCACCGCGTTCAACGCGGCACCCTTGCGCAGATTGTCGCTAACGCACCACAAAGACAAGCCATTCTCGACAGTCGAATCCTCGCGCACGCGGCTGATGAACGTCGCATATTCGCCGACGCATTCCACCGGCGTGACATAGCCACCGTCCTCGCGCTTATCGACCAGCATCACCCCGGGCGCCTCGCGCAGGATTTTCTGCGCCTGTGCCGCCGAGATCTCGTTCTCGAACTCGATGTTGATCGATTCCGAATGCCCGACGAACACCGGCACGCGCACGCAGGTCGCGGTGACCTTGATCTTTGGGTCGAGGATCTTCTTGGTCTCGACCACCATCTTCCACTCTTCCTTGGTCGATCCGTCGTCGAGGAAGCTGTCGATGTGCGGGATCACGTTGAACGCGATCTGCTTGGTGAACTTCTTGGCTTCGGCCGAATCGCCGACGAAGATGTTGCGCGATTGCTCGAACAGCTCGTCCATCCCCGCCTTGCCCGCGCCCGACACCGACTGATAGGTCGAGACGACGACACGCTTGATCTTGGCGAAATCATGCAAGGGCTTGAGCGCGACGACCATCTGCGCGGTCGAGCAGTTCGGGTTGGCGATGATGTTGCGCTTGGTATAGCCCGCGATCGCGTCAGGGTTCACTTCCGGCACGATCAGCGGCACGTCGGGATCCATGCGGTAGAGCGACGAATTGTCGATCACCGTGCAACCCGCCGCGGCAAAGCGCGGCGCGTGTATCTTGGTCCCTTCCGAGCCGATCGCGAACAGCGCCATGTCCCAGCCGGTCGGATCGAAATGGTCGATATTCTGGACCTTGAGCTTGCGCCCCGTCTCGCCGAAATCGACCTCGTCGCCCTGGCTGCGCGACGATGCGACGACGGCAATATCGTCGAGCGGGAACTCGCGCTCCGCCAGAATATTGAGCATTTCGCGCCCGACATTGCCCGTCGCGCCCGCGACCACGATCCGATAACCCATAACTTCCTCCAATTCGGAACGCGCCCGTAGCGACATTACGCCGGCGCGTCCAATCGCTTTGCTAATCGTGCGTGCGCGCCTGCCAGGTCGCATGGGTTATTCCATGGACCGTTGCGAGATGATCGGTCAGCGCATCGAGCTCGCTGACCGCTATATTGGTACTGACGAGCTTGGCCACAATCTCCACCCGGTCCTCGCCACGCGAGATGATGTCGAGTTCGGCGACGGGCAGCTGCGCGGTCTCGAGATGCTCGGTCAGCAGGTCGCCCATCGGGCCGGCGTCCTCGGCGTCGGTGGTGATCGTCACGCTATACGTCGCCTCGACGCTGCGCCCCTCGAGCGGGATGCGGTTGATGGCATCGACCAGCGGGCGCAGCATCGTGTTGGCGAGGATGACGAAGCCGGTCAGCAGTACCGCCTCGGCGATCATGTCGCTCCCCGCGATCGCGCCGACCGCGGCCGAGCACCAGAGGGTTGCGGCGGTGTTGAGCCCGCGGACGTTCATCCCCTCTTTCATGATCACGCCCGCGCCGAGGAAACCGATCCCCGACACGACATAGGCGATGATCCGGATCGACTCGACGTCGCCGCCGAGCCGCTGCCCGAGATCGACGAACGCCGCCGATCCGAGCGCGACCAGCGCATTGGTGCGCAGGCCTGCGGTCCGCTGGCGATACTGGCGTTCTGCACCGATCAGCGTGCCGAGGATGAAGGCCGCGACGTAGCTGACGACGGTGTCGAGGAACGGCCAGAGGTGGAAGGTGGTGAGGAACCGCATGCGGCGGGCCTTATGGGAGCTGGGCGGCTGGGACTAGTGGAAGACTCATAGGGTAGCCCCCTCCTTCGTCATTCCCGCGAAGGCGGGAATCCATATTGGCTGGTCGCGCGAAATCGAGTGCGTCAGTGTCAATGGATCCCCGCCTGCGCGGGGATGACGGATGAGGGTTTGGCCTATTTCTTGTCCTTCACGTTGCGATCGAGGAACGTCAGGATCGTCCCCCACAGATGCTCGCTGATCCCCGGCCCACCGACGCGGTGCGTATAACCCGGGTAGAACATCATCTCGAACGGGGTCGCGGTCGCCTGCATCCGTGCCGCAAACGCCGTCGAGTTGGTGAACACCACATTGTCGTCCGCCATACCGTGGATCAGCAGCAGCGGATCCTTTATGTCAGGCGCCTTGCCGAGCGCGTCCGACGCAAGATAAGCCTGCTTGTCCGCCACCGGCGAGCCCATGTAGCGCTCGGTATAATGGGTGTCGTACTGCTCCCATTGCGTCACCGGCGCGCCCGACACGCCGGCGGCATAGACGCCCTGGTTCGCCTCGAGCATCTTGAGCGTCATGTAGCCGCCATACGACCAGCCATAGATCGCAACCTTGGCCGGATCGACGAACGGCTGGCTCTTGATGAACTTCGCGCCCGCAAGCTGGTCGGCGACCTCGACCGTCCCCATCGCGCGGTAGATGTGATCCTCGAACGCCTTGCCGCGATTGTACGAGCCGCGATTGTCGATCTGGAAATAGATATAGCCGTGCTGCACCAGGTACTGCGGCAACGCGCCGCCCCAGCCGCGCGTGACCTGCTGCCCGGTGCCGGGGCCGCCATAATGCTGGAAGAAGACCGGATATTTCTTCCCCGGCTCGAGCGGCGGGGTGATCATCTCGTAATAGAGCTCGGTACCGTCGTCGGCCTTGATCGTGCCGAACTTGGTCTGCTGGTGGCTGGCGAGATACGGGTAGTATGGATGCCCTGGCTTGATCGCATTCTCGTTGATCCACGACAGCCGCTTGCCGTCGACGTCGGCGAGATAGACCTGCGTCGGCTGCGTCGGGCTCGAGCGCGAGACGATCATCCGCGTCGCGGCGTCGTCCATCGTGCCGTTGTTCCACCAGCCGGCTTCGGTGAGGCGCGTGATTACGTTCGGGCGCGCGATGTCGACCGAATAGAGGTGCTGCTCGAGCACGCCATCCTTATTACCGGTAAAGAACAGCCGCCCCTTGGCCTCGTCGACGCCGAGCAGCGCCTGGACGACCCAGTCGCCCTTGGTCAGCGCGGTCCACGTGCCCTTGTCGAAGCGATAGAGATGGCCGAAGCCGGTCCGCTCCGACCGCCAGATCAAGCTCCCGTCCTTCATAGGACGATAGGCGTCGGACAAATTGAGCCAGCTGCGCGTGCCCGATTTCTCGGTGAACAGCACCGTGGCCTTGCCCGTCGCAGGATCGACCTTGAGCATGTCGAGCGTCTTCTGGTCGCGGCTCTCGCGCTGGACGAGCAGCGCGCTGCCGTCGGGCGTCCAGTCCACGCGTGCGAGATAGATGTCGGGGTTAGTGCCGAGATCGACCTTCACCTTCCCCGACCCGTCCGCCTTCATCACGTACAGCGCGACCGCGACGTTCGGCGTACCAGCGGCAGGATAGCGCTGGTCATAAACCTTGGTCCCGTTCGCCCCGATCGCGGCGCGCGTGACGATCCCGACGGGCGCCTCGTCGAAACGCTCGACCGCGATGTGGCTGTCGGCAGGCGACCACCAATAGCCCGTGCGCCGGTCCATTTCTTCCTGAGCGACGAACTCCGCCTCGCCCCAATGCACCGTGCCACCGCCATCGCTGCTGACCGCGCGCGCATCGCCGCCGCCGAGCGGCTGGACGAAGAGGTTCTGCCCCCGCACGAAGCTGACGAAGCCCCCCTTCGGGCTGATCACCGGGTTGAGCGCGCCGTCGCCCGGCGCGTTGGTCAGCCGCCGCGTGGTGCCGTCGAGCCCGGCGAGATACAGGTCGCCGTCGATCGGCACCAATATCGTCTTGCCATCGGGCGCCCAATCATAGGTCACGATCCCCTTCGAGCCCGCGATGCGCGCGCGCTCGCGCTGCATCTTCTCGGCTTCGGACAGCTCGGCCCCCGAGCCGACCTTCTTCGAATCGACCAGCATCCGCTCGACGCCGGTGCGCGTGTCGCGCGCCCACAGGTCGAAGCGCTCCTTCTCCTCGGCGCGCGGGCGCAGCGAGGTGAGCAGCGTGCCATCGGGCGAGAGCTTGACGCCGCGCGGCTGGACGCCCGAGAGATCGGGGCTGCCGAACACAGCCTTCAGCGTCAGCGGTGTGGCGACGGGATCAGCAGCCATGGCCGGCACCGCCGCACAGGCGAGCATCACGCCCGCAAAAGCCCAACTCGCCCGCATCCCGCATCTCCAGTCCCTGTCGCGCCCCAGACGGGCGGTGGAGCGCGCTTATCGCGGGCCCCGCGCGCCAGGTAAAGGGACGTTAGGCGAGTGCCGGCGCGCCCTCGGCCTGCGGCGCGCGCGGACGCGTGCGCCATGGCAGCACGCGCTGCTCGACCAGCGACCGCCACGCCCATTCGACCGGCGCGATGTCGTACTGCCGCACCCACAGGTTCGCGCCGACCAGCAGCACCGCGTCGATCACGAGCGCGGTCACCATCAGCGGCCCCCAACTCATCTTGCCGTACAGGCCGAGGACGAACGGCGGATACAGCACCCACAGGCAGATCAGCGTCTGCGCGATGTAGATCGACAGCGCGGTCCGCCCCGCCGCAACGAAGGGCCGCAACAGCCGCGCGCCGAACACGGTCGAGACGAGCAGGTTGATCAGCGCGACATGCCCGAGCGTCATTGCCTGACGCGCAATCTCGTAGCTCGCCCAGAAGGTGTAGGGGCCGTTGCCGAACTGCATCTGCTCGTGCGCGCCGATCATGCGGAGCGGGATCCCGACACCATAGGCGATGACTGCCATCCCGACATAAAAGCGCCGCGACCGCCGCCCCTGCAGGATGCCGAGCTTGTAGAGCGCCGCGCCGAGCAGCATCACGCTCGCCGCCTCCCAGACGAACAGCACTTCGAGAAATTGCGATTCTATGTCGAGAAAGCTGTGCCATTGCGCCGCTGCCCAGGTCGCGAAGGTGCCGGTCCGCGCGGCGTCTTCCGCCGCAATGTCGCTGCGCGATTTGGCCTTGGTCTCGGCGCGCTTCTTGGTCTTCTCGGCCTTGTTCTTGAGCAGCTTGCGCTCGTCGGCGGTCGGCTTGGCACCCGCCGCGACCTTGGCCTCGATCGCAGCGACCTGCGCACGCGTCTGCAGCGTCTGATAATAGCCGAAATAGCCGCCGCCGACGAGTTGGAACAGCGCGAGCGTCAGCCCGATTATGATCAGCAGCCGCGGCCGCAACCGCCGGAACAGGAACGCCACCAACGCCGCCAGCCCATAGGTGTGCAGGATGTCACCAGGCCAGAGCAGGATGAAGACATGGACGAGCCCGAAGGCGAACAAGATCAGGTTGCGGACATAATAACGCCGCAGCACGACCCTTTCGCCCGCCCGTTCGGCGACACGGTCGGTCAGGATCACCATCCCCGCGCCGAACAGCATCTCGAGCATGCAGCGCGCCGTGCCGTTGGCGAACACCTCGCGCAGCCACCACGCCACCTGATCGCTCGCCGACCAGCCGAGATGGCGGATGTCGTCGAACGAGGCATAGAGCGACTGCCCCATGTCGTTGATGTTCATGAACAGGATGCCGAGGATCGCGACGCCCCGCAGGATATCGAGCACCGCGATGCGCGGCGCGCCATCGGGTTCGGCGGCAGTGGTGATCGCGACGTCGGACATGTTTCCCCCCATGGCCTCAAATCGCGAAAAGTATAGCGCGATGGCGTGTGTTATGCAAGCATTACACGATCCCGCTTTCGGAAGGAAAGCAGCGCTGCGAGGGTATTCGATGCAACAGAGACGTATCCGTCTGGTCGCGCTCGGCGCCGCGCTCCTCGTCGCGGCGGCAAGCCCCGTGTCGAGCCAGTTGATCCATGACCGGATCTACCCCGCGCCGACCGCCCCGATCGCCGCCGCGCCGCTCCCTGCGAGCGCGCAGCGGGTAACGCTGACGACGAGCGACGGCCTTGCCATCACCGGCGCCGAAATCGCACCGCGGCCGGGCCAGCCGACGCTGCTCGTCTTCCACGGCAATGCGTCGAGCGCGATGGGCTCGCTCGACTGGTTCGCACCATTGATCACCGCGGGCTATGGCGTGGTCGCCGCCGAATATCGCGGCTATTCGGGCAATCCCGGCCGAGCCGACGAAGCCGGCCTCGGGCGCGATGCCGACGCGTTCTACGCCGAGGCCAAGCGCCTTGCCGGCAGCGACCGCGTGATCGTCGTCGGCCACAGCCTCGGCGGCGGTGTCGCGTTCGGCCTCGCCATGCGGCAAAAGCTCGACGCGCTGGTGACGATCGGCACCTTCACCGGCCTGCGCGCGATGGCACCCAAGCTCGCCCGCAGCTTCATCGCCGATCGCTACGACAATCTCGCCGCGGTGCCCAAGCTCGACGAACCCTATTTCCTGATCCACGGCCTCGCGGACGACACCGTCCCCGTCGCGATGGGCCAGGAACTCCACAAGGCCGCGTTCCTCGCAAAGCGCGACGGCTTCAGCGCGGTGATCCGCGGTGCCGGGCACCATCCCGACGGCGCGGTAATCGCCCCGATCATCGAAGCGATCGCTGCGCGTCTCGGCCATCCCGATGCTCCCACCCCGCCGCTGCCCGAGAGCGTCAAGCTGATCGCGTTCCGCTAGGTCGCGCTGCGCGGCGCATCGGGCTAGGAGGAGCGATGACCGCCCCCCTCCCCACCGTGTCGCGCGAAGAACCGCTGCAGCGCGCCGATCTCGAACGCCTCATCGCGAACGGCCCGCAGCATCTCCTCGACTGCGACCTCGACGACGCCGACCTGTCGGGGCTCGATCTGTCGCACTGGCGCTTCGAGCGGTGCAGCCTGCGCCGCGCCGATCTGTCGGGCGCGCGGCTCGAGGTGACGGCGTGGATCTCGTGCCGCGCCGCCTTCGCGCAGTTCACTCGCGCCGATCTCGCCGACGCGCGCTTCGAGGCGAGCGATCTCAACAACGTGAGCCTGCGGGGTGCCACGCTGACCGCCGCCAGCTTCGAACGCTGCAAGCTCACCGGCGCCGACCTGTCCGACGCCAAGGCGTTCGATCTGCGCCTCGACGAAGTGCTGCTGATCAACGCCAAGCTGCCCAATTTCTCCTTCCGCAAACAGATGCTGCGCAAGCTCGACTTCGGCCAGGCCGATCTGCGCAAGAGCGACTTCCGCGCGGCGGTGTTCGAGGCGTGCAGCCTGCGCGACGCAGGGGTCGCGGGATGCCGCTTCGACGGCGCCGATCTGCGCGGCTGCGATCTCGGCGGGATCGCCCTGGTCGACGCGCGCCAGTTCCGCGGCGCGACGATCTCACGCGAGCAAGCCGGGCAGTTGCTGGGAGAATTGGGCCTCCGCGTCCTTTAGCGGCCCACCGTGTTGCGCCGCAGCACAAACCGCAGTACCTAGAGCGCACTCGCATGGACCCGGTGCAAATCCGGGTGGCTATTCCGGCCGCCGATCCGCCGGACAACGCACATCGCACTCCAAATTTCGACGCCGCTCCAGAGAGACGGCGCAGCTGCGATTTCTGCGGACACTTTTTTATGAACAGCACTCCCCTTTCCCGGTATCGCGCCGAATGGTTCAGCGGCATCGGTGGCGCCCGCCGCGATCTGCTCGCCGGCCTGGTCGGCACCTTTGCCTTGATCCCCGAAGTCATCGCCTTTTCGTTCGTCGCCGGGATCGACCCCGAAGTCGGCCTGTTCGCCTCGTTCGTGATCGGCATCGTCCTCGCCTTTGTCGGCGGGCGCCCAGCGATGATCTCGGGCGCCGCCGGATCGGTCGCTCTCGTCGCGGCGGCGCTGGTGCACGGCCACGGCCTGCAATTCCTGCTCTACGCGACGGTGCTCGCCGGCCTGCTCCAGATCGCGTTCGGGCTGCTCAAGCTCGATGTGCTGCTGCGCTTCGTCTCGCGCTCGGTGCGGACGGGCTTCGTCAACGCGCTCGCGATCCTGATCTTCTCGGCGCAGGTGCCGCAGATGCTCGGCGTCACCTGGCACACCTATGCGATGATCGCGGGTGGCCTGGCGATCATCTACCTCCTCCCGCGCATCACGACCGCAATCCCCTCGCCGCTGATCTGCATCGTCGTGCTGACCGCGATCAGCATCGCCTTCCCGATGCCGATCCACACCGTCGCCGATCTCGGTCGGCTCCCCACATCCTTGCCCGCGTTCGCCTTGCCGAACGTGCCGCTCGACTGGGCGACGCTGCGGATCGTCGCGCCCTACGCCTTCGCGATGGCCACGGTCGGCCTGCTCGAATCGATGATGACGGCGAGCGTCGTCGATGATCTCACCGACACCGCCAGCTCCAAGGCGCGCGAGTGCAGCGGGCTCGGGCTCGCAAATGTCGCGGCGGGACTGTTCGGCGGGATCGCGGGCTGCGGGATGATCGGCCAGACCGTCGGCAACGTCCGCTATGGCGGCCGCGGGCGGCTGTCGACACTCGCGGCGGGGGTGTTCCTGCTCGTCATCATGGTGCCGCTGCGGCCCTGGGTCGCGCAGGTGCCCGTCGCGGCGCTGGTCGCGATCATGATCATGGTGTCGATCAGCACCTTCTCCTGGAGCTCGCTCGCCGATCTGGCGCGGCATCCCAAGGTCTCGGGCGTCGTCATGCTCGCGACCGTCGTGGTGACGGTGGCGACGCACGATCTCTCCGCCGGCGTCGGCGTAGGCGTTCTGCTCAGCGGCGTATTCTTCGCCTTCAAGGTGACCAAGCTGCTCCGCGTCGAGACCACCTTCGATCTAGCGACCGATACGCGCAGCTACACCGTGTCGGGGCAGGTGTTCTTCGCCAGCGCCGAGATCTTCGCCGATCAGTTCGACCTGCGCGATACGGCGCGGACCGTGCGCATCGACCTGACGCATGCGCATCTGTGGGACGTGACCGCGGTCGGCACGCTCGAGGATCTGGTCACCAAGATGCGGCGCCACGGGATGATCGTCGAGCTGATCGGCCTGAACGCGGCAAGCGCGATCCTGGTCGACCGCCACGCGCCGCTGGTCCGCGCCGAGGCCTAAGCCCAAACAAAAAGGGCGCGGGGATCGAAATCCCCGCGCCCTTTCCTGTGCCTTGCGGCGCTGGCGATCCGATTACTCGGCGGCAGCGACCGTCTTGGCCGGACGCGTGTCGCGACGCTCGGCGATACGCGCCGACTTGCCGGTGCGGCCACGCAGGTAATACAGCTTGGCACGACGCACCGCGCCCTTGCGGACGACTTCAATGCTGTCGATGTTCGGCGAATACAGCGGGAAAACGCGCTCGACGCCTTCACCGAACGAAATCTTCCGTACGGTGAAGTTCGAACCCATGCCCTTGTTCGAACGCGCGATGCACACGCCTTCGTAGTTCTGGACGCGGGTGCGCTCGCCTTCGACCACCTTCACGCCGACCTTCAGCGTATCGCCGGGGCGGAATTCGGGGATCTTCTTGTTCTCGAGAAACTTGGCGATGTTCTCGGCTTCGATCGTCTGGATGAGATTCATCTCATGCGTCCTTCTTCGTTCGTCGCGCGCCAGAGGGCGACTGGACCCGAGCACCCTCATGGCGCTCCCATAGATCCGGCCGCCTTAGCCGTGTTTCGGTCTCGGCCATGGCTTCACGCCATGCCGAAATCCTCGCATGATCCCCCGATCGCAACACTTCGGGGATCGTGCGCCCTTCCCATTCATAAGGTCGGGTGTACTGCGGGTATTCGAGGAGCCCCGTTTCGAAGCTCTCGTCCACGCCACTGTGAGCCGCGCCCATTACGCCGGGGAGCAACCGAATGCAAGCATCGAGCAGGACGAGCGCGGCCATCTCGCCGCCCGACAGGATATAGTCGCCGATCGACACTTCCTCGATCTCGCGCGCGGCGAAGATGCGTTCGTCGAAGCCCTCGAAGCGGCCGCAGAGGATGGTGACGCCGGGACCTTCGGCGAGTCTGCGCACGCGCGCCTGCGTGAGCGGGCTCCCACGTGGCGTCATCGCGAGCAGAGGGCGTCCGGCGGGGACGCTGTCGATCGCTGCGGCGAGGATATCGGGGCGCAGCACCATTCCTGCCCCGCCGCCCGCCGGCGTGCCATCGACCGTGCTGTGCTTGTCGGTCGCGAAATCGCGGATGTTGCGCGCGTCGAGGCTCCATTTGCCCTCACCGAGCGCGCGGCCGGCGAGCGACAGGCCAAGCGGTCCGGGGAACATCTCGGGGTAGAGCGTGAGGATAGTCGCGGCGAAGGTCATGCCAGCGTCCAATCCTCGACACAAAGATCGGGAATACCCTTAAAGTCACGGACATTCCCGGTGACAATGGTCAGCTTGCAAGCAAGAGCGTGCGCCGCGATCAGCCTGTCGTAGCTTGCCCGAACGAAGGGAAGCGCTGCATAAATCCGAGCCGATGCCTGATCGAACGGCAGTACCGGGATGCTCTCCAGAAACGCGTCGATAATGTCGAGCGGCGGCGGCTTGCCATTCATCGCGCCATGCGCGACCTCGGCATAGGCAATCGCCGACGTAACAATATCATCCTCGTCGCACATCGCCATCCGCTCCCGCAACCGAGAACTCGATGCCGAAATCGCTGCGATGATGATATTGCTGTCGAGAAGATACTTCACGCTTCAGGTTCGACCGGCGCAAGCCAATCAGGATCGTCCGACAGCAAGGTGCGATGCTCAAAAACGCGATCTTCGCTCGCGATGGGCTTCAGGTCGAGATGTTGGCCGATACCCCAGACCTTATCGATATTGAACTTACGCTTGGGGATGTTGACCGGCTCGACGATGAAGCTGCCGCGATCCTCACGCACTTTCATCTCCATGCCCTCCTTCACGCCCAACGCCTTCGGCAATCGCAGCGCGACCGAGTTGCCGGACTTGAAGGTTTTAGCAGTGTATTCGTCGCCCATCTCAAACTCCGTATATACAAGGCGTATATACATTCCGCAAACCCGTCAAGGAACGCCCTGCTCTCTCGCGCGTATCGCAGCCATGGACGATTGCATCATCATCGGCGCCGGTCCCGCCGGCCTTACCGCCGCGATCTATCTCGCGCGATTTCATCTGAAGATCAGGCTCTTCGATTGCGGCAGCAGCCGCGCCGCGCTGATCCCGCGGACGCACAACCATGCCGGCTATCCCGGCGGGATCAAGGGCACCGAACTGCTCCGCTTGATGCGCGAACAGGCGGCCGAATTCGGCGCGCTGCGCGAGGAGGCAGAAGTCACCGCGATCGTCCGCCGCGGCGACGATTTCACCGTCGAGATCGAAGGCCGCAGCTTCCCTACGCGCTCGGTGCTGCTGGCAACCGGTGTGGTCAACCTCCGCCCCAAGATGGACGACGCCGTGCACGACGCAGCGCTCGAACGCGGCCTGATCCGCTATTGCCCGATCTGCGATGGCTATGAGGTCACCGACAAGCGCGTCGGCATCGTCGGCACGGGCACGCACGGCATGAAGGAGGCGCTGTTCCTGCGCGGCTATACCCGCGACGTCACGCTGATCGCCCCCGGCGGCGCGCACGAGCTCGACGACAGCTGCCGCGCCAAGCTTGATGAAGCGGGCATCGTCCACCGCGACGGGCCTTGCACGCCGATCCAGGTCGAGGGCGACCAGATCGTCGTCACCACGCCCGACGGCGCGCTCAGCTTCGACAGCATCTATCCCGCGCTCGGCTCGACGATCCGCTCGCACCTGGCGGTCGCGGCGGGCGCCAACGCAACCGACGAGGGCTGTCTAGAGGTCGACGACCACCAGCGCACCTCGATCCCCGGCCTGTTCGCGGCGGGCGATGTCGTGAAGGGGCTCGACCAGATCAGCCACGCCATGGGCGAAGCCGGCGTCGCCGCGACGACGATCCGCAACCTGCTCGATGAGCGACAGCCGCTCAGACGATAAAGCCGGCCTCGACGACAAGCTTTCCCGCATTCCACTCGGGAACGGCATCGGCGTTCATCGGGATCATGAAGCGTTTGCCCGGCTTGCCGTCCTCGGACGGCCGTTCGATTTCGATCACGTCGCCCGCGCCGAAATCGTCGATCGCGACGACATGGCCAAGCGCCTCGCCCGTGGTCGAAACCGCAGGCAAGCCCAGCAAATCGGTGTGATAATATTCGCCGTCCTCGAGCGGCGGCAGCGCCGAGCGCGGTACGGTCAACTCGGTCCCGCGCAAGGCCTCGGCCTTGTTGCGGTCGGTCACTTCGGCGATCCGCGCGATCATGCCGTTGCTGCCGTGGCGCACCGACTTCAACGACAGCGTGCCGCCGTTGAAGTCGGTATACGCGGCAAGGTCCTCGGTGAAGACCTTGAGACGGACCTCCCCCGTCACGCCATGCGCGCCGATGATGACGGCGAGCGTGACGGGGTTGTCCTGTTGCATCAGCCGTTCGCCGGGGTTTCTTCCGAGGTCGCTTCAGCAACGGCTTCGGCTTCCGGGGTCGGGGTTTCGGTCGCAGCTTCTACTTCGGTAGCGACGACAGCTTCGGTCTCGGCCTGGCTGGCAGCGGCAGCGGCTTCAGCAGCCTCGGCAGCGGCAGTGGCCTTGGCCTCTTCCGCAGCGGCAGCGGCTGCAACCTTGGCTTCTTCCTCGGCGGCGGCTGCTGCGACCTTGGCGGCCTCGGCATCGTCGAGCTTCTTCTGGCGCTCTTCGACGCGCTCGGTGGCCTTCTCGCCGGGCTTGCCCTTGTTCGGGTTGTTGCGGGCAGCGCGCTCGCGCACACCCTTCACGTCGAGGAAGCGGGCGACGCGGTCGGTCGGCTGCGCGCCGACGCCGAGCCAGTAGGTCGCACGCTCGGTGTCGAGCACGATGCGCTTCTCGTCATCCTTGGCGAGCAGCGGGTTGTAGGTGCCGATCTTCTCGATGAACTGGCCATCGCGCGGTGCGCGCGCATCGGCGACGACGATGCGGTAATACGGCCGCTTCTTGGAACCGCCGCGCGAAAGACGAATGCTGACTGCCATGATAGAGTACCTTCTTGCTTTAATCTGTTGATCGGGTTGAACTTATTTCTTCTTGAGCAAATTCTCGAAGCCGGGGGGAAGCTTGGTCTGGCCGCCGCCGAGGCCGGGAAGACCGCCCCCGCCGCCGCTCAGCATCTTGGCCGGGTCGATCCCGCCCATTCCGCCGAGCGCACCGCCGAGGCCACCCATGCCGCCGCCACCGCCGAACATCTTGGCCATGCCGGCAAGGCCGCCCATCTTCTTGATCTTCTTCATGGCGTTGGCCATTTCCTGATGCATCTTCACGAGCTTGTTGACGTCCTGCACGGTCGTCCCCGAGCCCTTGGCGACGCGGATCTTGCGCTTGGCGTTGAGCAGCTCGGGCTTGCGCCGCTCCTTGGCGGTCATCGAGGTGATGATCGCGTCCATCCGAACGAGCACCTTCTCGCCGCCCACCTGATCGACCATGCCCTTGGCCTTGCCCATGCCCGGGATCATGCCCGCCAGCGCGCCGATGCCGCCCATCCGCTGCATCTGCTTGAGCTGGGCGCGCAGGTCGTCGAGATCGAACTGCCCCTTGGCCATCTTGGCAGCCATCTTCTCGGCGTCTTCGACCTGGATCGCTTCGGCCGCGCGCTCGACGAGGCCGACCACGTCGCCCATGCCGAGGATGCGGCCGGCAACGCGCTTGGGATCGAACGCCTCGAGCGCGTCGAGCTTTTCGCCCATGCCGGCGAACTTGATCGGCTTGCCGGTGACGGCGCGCATCGACAAGGCCGCACCACCGCGCGCATCACCGTCCATGCGGGTCAGCACGATGCCGGTGAGCGGCACCTGCTCCGAGAAGTTCTGCGCGACGTTGACGGCGTCCTGGCCGGTCAGCGAGTCGACGACGAGCAGGATTTCGTTCGGCTTGGCGACGTCGGCGACGGCGCGCATTTCGTCCATCAGCGCCTGGTCGACGTGGAGACGACCCGCGGTGTCGAGCATCAGGACATCATAGCCCTGCAGCTTCGCCGCCTGGACCGCGCGCCGTGCGATATCGACCGGCTGCTGGCCGGCGACGATCGGCAGCGTCGCGACTTCGGCCTGCGTGCCGAGCACCGCGAGCTGTTCCTGCGCGTTCGGGCGATTGACGTCGAGCGACGCCATCAAGACCTTCTTGCCCTGCCGCTTGGCGAGCCGCAGCGCGATTTTCGCGGTGCTGGTCGTCTTGCCCGAGCCCTGCAGGCCGACCATCATGATGATCGCCGGCGGCGTTACGCCGAGTTCGAGCTCGGCGGCCTCGGCGCCGAGCATCTCGGTCAGCGCATCGCTGACGATTTTGACGACTTGCTGCCCCGGCGTGACCGAGCGCAGGACGTTCTGGCCGACCGCAGCTTCGGTAACCTTGTCGACGAAATCGCGTGCCACCGGCAGCGCGACGTCGGCCTCGAGCAACGCGACTCGCACTTCGCGCATCGCGCCGCGCACGTCTGCCTCGGTGAGCGCACCGCGCCCCCGCAACCGATCGAACACACCGCCAAGACGGTCGCTCAGGCTCTCGAACATCCGAAAAAACCCTTCCAAAACATCGCGTCCGCACCGTAACGCAAAGAACGCCGGCGGACGAAACCTCGTCGGCCGGCGTAGCCCCATGGGGCAGCCCTTACGCTCCAGTGCAGGAACGATCGGCGTGCCCTACGCTGTTTCGATGCGCCGCGCAACCGTCGGGCTTAACGCGATCTACACGGCTGTCATGAGAAGAGACAGGTTCAGTGTGGGGTGGACAGCTTTCTATGACGGTCGAGATACGTGGCGAACCAAGCGACGCGGGCAGCTCTGCCCCGCCCAAACGCCGCGAGATCCTCAACGGCGCGATCACGGTCGCCTCGATCCTGCTGTTCGTCGGGACTGGCAGCTCGGTGCTGTCGACCACCGTCCGCCGCTATTTCTACGGCGGCGAAGGGCCCGACCAGACGCTGGTGATCGCGCTGCTGCTCAACGTCGCGCTGATCCTGTTCGGCTGGCGCCGCCACCGCGAGCTCGCGCATGAAGTGACGATCCGCACCGCCGCGGAGGAGCGCGCGCAGATGCTCGCCGCCAAGGATCCGCTCACGGGCTTCCTCAACCGCCGCAGCCTGGCCGAGGAAGGCGCCGCGATGTTCGTGCGGGCGCAGGCGCGCAACAAGGCGATGGCGCTGCTGATGCTCGATCTCGACCATTTCAAGATGGTCAACGACATGCACGGCCATGCGACCGGCGACGCGCTGCTCCAGCAGGTCGCGCTGCAGATCGCCGAGGCGATGCCGAGCGTCGCGCTCACCGCGCGCTTCGGCGGCGACGAATTCGCGTGCGCCTTCCTGTTCGATGCGGCCCACCCGGCGACCGTCGAGCGGATCGCCGAAAAGCTCGTCAGCCAACTCGCCCAGCCGTTCCGGATCGAGGGATTGCAGCTGCATATTTCGGTCTCGGTCGGCATTTCCCGCTCGGACTTCGATTGCGCGAGCATCGACGCGCTGATGCGCTCGGCCGACATCGCGATGTACGCCGCCAAGAATTCGGGCCGCAACCGCTTCGCCTGGTTCGACCTGTCGATGGAGCGCGAGTTGCAAGCGCGCAACGAGCTCGAAGTGGGCTTGCGCAACGCGATCCCGCGCCAGGAGATCGTCCCCTATTTCGAGCAGCAGATCGATCTCACAACCGGCCGGCTGAGCGGGTTCGAAGTGCTGGCGCGCTGGGAACATGCAACGCGCGGGCTGATCGTGCCCGACACCTTCATCCCGATCGCCGAGGAAACCGGGATGATCGCCGATCTCTCGCTGTCGCTGATGCGCCAGGCGTTCCTCGCCGCGAAGGACTGGGACGTGGCGCTGTCGCTGTCGGTCAACATCTCGCCGAGCCAGCTGCGCGATGCGTGGCTCGCGCAGAAGATCATCAAGGTGCTGACCGAGACGGGCTTCCCCGCCAGTCGGCTCGAGATCGAGATCACCGAGACCGCGTTGTTCGACAATCTCCCGCTCGCGCAATCGATCGTCGGCAGCCTCAAGAACCAGGGAATCCGGCTCGCGCTCGACGATTTCGGGACGGGCTATTCGTCGCTCGCGCATTTGCGCGCGCTGCCGTTCGATCGGATCAAGATCGACAAGAGCTTCATCATGTCGATGACCGAGAACACCGAAAGCGCCGCGATCGTCACCGCGATCACGCGGCTCGGCGACAGCCTCAATTTGCCGATCACCGCCGAGGGGATCGAGGATCTCGCGGTCGAGGAGCGACTGCGCGGCCTCGGCTGCGGGAAGGGCCAGGGCTATCTCTACGGACGCCCGACGAGCATCGCCAACACGCGGCGACTGCTCGCCGAGCGGCGCTTGTTGCAGAACGCGGCGAGCGAGGCGGGCGAGCCCGACGAACGCCGCGCGGGCTGACCTCTTACTGCCCTCCCTGAAAAGGAGGGGCTGGGGGTGGGGCGGCCGGTGGAGAGGTCGACGCCAGCCTTAGGCCGACCCACTCCCGCGCCCGCCCTTCCGCCGCCGCGACGCGCGATCCATGGACTTACCGCCCCACGCCCCCTAGATCGCGACGCAATGCCCGAACCGCAGATCATCTCCCTCGGCTGTCGCCTCAACATCGCCGAAAGCGAAGCGATCCGCGCGCTTGTTGGCGGGCGGGATCTGGTCGTCGTCAACAGCTGCGCCGTCACCAACGGCGCGGTCGCCGAGACGCGCAAGGCGATCCGCCGCGCGCGTGCCGAGCGGCCATCGGCGCAACTGGTCGTGACGGGATGCGCCGCGCAGATCGACCCGGCGAGCTTCGCTGCGATGCCCGAGGTCGACCGCGTGCTCGGCAACGCCGAGAAACTGACGGCGCAAGCGTGGGCAGCCCCCGATCCGGTGATCGTCGGCGATATCCTCCGCGTCCGCGAAACCGCCCCGCACCTGGCCCCCGCTTTCGCCGCGCACGCCCGCGCCTTCGTCGAGGTGCAGAACGGCTGCGACCATCGCTGCACCTTCTGCGTGATTCCCTACGGCCGCGGCAACAGCCGCTCGGTCCCGGCGGGCGCGGTGATCGATCGGATCGCGGCGCTGGTCGGTGCGGGCCACCGCGAGATCGTGCTGACCGGTGTCGATCTCACCAGCTACGGGCCCGATCTGCCCGGCGCGCCGAGCCTCGGGCAGCTGGTCGAGCGGATCCTCCGCCACGTTCCCGCGCTCGAACGGCTGCGGCTATCGTCGCTTGACGGGATTGAGATCGACGATCGGCTGTTCGCGCTGCTGACGCAGGAGCCGCGCCTGATGCCGCACGTCCACCTCTCGCTCCAGGCGGGCAACGACATGATTCTCAAGCGGATGAAGCGCCGTCATGCGCGCGCCCAAAGCGTCGCGCTGGTCGAACGCCTCAAGGCGGCGCGGGGCGACATCACGATCGGCGCCGACTTGATCGCCGGTTTCCCGACCGAGGACGACGCGATGTTCGCCGACACGCTCGCACTGATCGACGAGTGCGACGTGGTCCACGCGCACATCTTTCCCTATTCCGAGCGCGACGGCACGCCTGCCGCACGGATGCCGGCGGTGCCCGTGCCCGTCCGCAAGGCGCGCGCGGCGCTGCTCCGCGAAGCGGGCGCGCGGCGCAAGGCGGTGTGGCTGCGCGGGCTGATCGGCACGACGCAGGACGTGCTGGTCGAGCGACCGGGCGATCGCGGCCATACGCCCGGTTTCGCCGAGGTGCGCTTCGACACGCGGACAGTCGGGGTTGTGCAGACCGTTCGCATCATCGACACCAACGGCGGCACGCTTCGCGCCATTCCCCTCCCCGCTTCCCCGGCGCAGGCCGAGGCCCAGTCGTGGAACGGCCGTGGGGAAGTCCAGCCCTCACCAACATCCGCCATTTCTCCTGGGCCCCGGCCTTCGCCGGGGAAGGAAAATCCGTTGCAGTTGCAAGAGATCATCGCATGACCCCCACTTGGCACGACAAACTCCTCGGCGGGTTCAAGCGCACCTCCGACCGGCTGCTCGGCAATCTTGCCGGGCTCGGCACCGGCCCGCTCGACCGCGCGACGCTCGACGAGATCGAGGAAGCGCTGATCGCCTCCGACCTCGGCCCGCAGACCGCCGCGCGCATCCGCCACCGCCTGTCGACCGGCGTGTTCGAGCGCGACATGGAGGATCTCGGCATCCGCCTCGTCGTCGCCGAGGAAATCGAGAAGGTGCTCGATACCGTCGCCAAGCCGCTCGAGATCACCGGCTTCCCGCGCCCGCACGTCATCCTCGTGATCGGCGTCAACGGCTCGGGCAAGACCACGACGATTGCCAAGCTCGCGCATCTGCTCAAGGAACAGGATTACGGCGTGATGCTCGCCGCCGGCGACACCTTCCGCGCCGCCGCGATCGGCCAGCTCGCCACCTGGGCCGAGCGCGCCGGCGTGCCGATCATCAGCGGCAAGGAAGGCGGCGACGCGGCCGGGATCGTCTATGAGGCGGTCAAGCAGGCGACCGCTACGGGCATCGACGTGCTGATCGTCGACACCGCCGGGCGCCTCCAGAACAAGCGCGAGCTGATGGACGAACTGTCGAAGATCCGCCGCGTGCTCGGCCGGCTCAACGTCGATTCCCCCCACGACGTCCTGCTCGTGCTCGATGCGACCACCGGCCAGAACGCGCTCAGCCAGATCGAGGTGTTCAAGAAGGATGCCGGCGTCACCGGGCTCGTGATGACCAAGCTCGATGGCACCGCACGCGGCGGCGTGCTCGTCGCCGCGGCCGAGCAATACGGCCTGCCGATCCACGCGATCGGCGTCGGCGAAGGCATGGGCGATCTGCGCCCGTTCGACGCGAACGAGGTTGCGCGGATCATCGCGGGCGTGGAAGGGGTCCGCAAATGACCCCTACCTCCCCCAAGAAGCCGCTCGGCGCCGGGCAGCGCCTGGCGATCGACATCGGCCCGATCGCGATCTTCTTCCTCGTCAATTTCCTGACGCCCGGGATCGACATGGTCAAACTGATCGCGGGGACGACCGCGTTCATGATCGCGAGCATCGCGGCGATGATCTATTCGCTCGTCCGCTCGGGCCGGATCTCGCCCATGCTGTGGCTGACGGGGACGCTGGTGCTCGTGTTCGGCGGGCTGACGCTCTATTTCCACAATAAGGAATTCATCCAGATCAAGCCGACGGTCATCTACGCGATGCTGTCGGCAATCCTGGCCTTCGGCCTGGTGACCGGACGGCCGCTGCTCAGCCTGTTCCTCGAAGCTGCCTATCCCGGCTTGAACGAGACCGGCTGGCGCAAGCTGACGATCAACTGGGCGGTGTTCTTCGCCTTCCTAGCGGTCATCAATGAAATCGTCCGGCACGAATTCAGCTACGCCTTCTGGCTCGGCTTCAAGCTGTGGGGCGTGATCCCGCTGACCTTGATCTTCGCCTTCGCCAATGTCCCGATGCTGATGAAGCACGGCTTCAACACGCAGGATGATCCGCCCGTCCCACCAGTGGAGTGATTCGCGCAGATTAAGCTACCTGAGCGTCACCCCGGGCTTGTCCCGGGGTCCACCGGGATGCCCGTTCTGCGCCCGAAGTGCGTGCGACACGGTAGACCCCGGGACAAGCCCGGGGTGACGTGGAGAGTTAGACCATACCTGCAAATCGCGGGGGAGAGCGCGTTCGCTCGATCCCCCGCACGATCGTGTCGCCGTTGCCGGTTTTGACCGGCGGCCCCTCATCCGTCTTTTGTGTTCTGATCCGGCGCTACGACAGCGATTTCGCTATACCAGCCGCCCAAACAAAAAAAAGGCCGGTCTTTCGACCGGCCGTGAAAGTTTTAGGAGAGGATGCCTGAAAGGCACACTCTTTGTGCACTGCAGCAGGATCCTTAGCAACTGCAATGTACGCGCTACCACCTGCACCGCGTGCAACTGCAATCGTTTGAACCGCCGCTGTGGCTCAGGCCGCGTCGAACCGCTTGCCGGCTTCGTCCCAGTTCACCACGTCCCACCACGCCTTCAGATAGCCCGGACGGTCGTTCATGTAGGTGAGGTAATAGGCATGCTCCCACACGTCGTTGGCGAGGATCGGCGTGCCCTTGTCCTTGGCGTCGTCCATCAGCGGGTTGTCCTGATTCGGCGTCGAGACGACCTTCAGCGCGCCGCTCTCGTCCTTGATCACCCACGCCCAGCCCGAACCGAACTGGCCCGCACCCTTGGTGTTGAAATCTTCCTTGAGCTTGTCGAGGCCGCCATAAGCGGTGATCGCCTCGGCAAGCTCGCCCGAAGGCTGCGTCGAACCTGCCGGGCCCATGATCTTCCAGAAGAAGTCGTGGTTCCAGAAACCACCGCCATTGTTGCGCACGAGCGGCGGCAGCGTCGAGATCATGCCGAGGATTTCCTCGATCGTCTTGCCCTCGAGCTTCGGGTCGGCAGCGACGCCTTCGTTGAGCTTGTTCGTGTAAGCCGCATGATGCTTGTCATGATGGAAGGTCATCGTCTCTTTAGAGATCGTCGGCTCCAGCGCGTCATAGGCATAAGGCAGCGGGGGAAGTTCGAAAGCCATGGGTCTTCTCCTGTAAAGCTCGATACGCAAACGTCAGGCCCGGCAAATGGGTCCCGCCCGCTCGTTACGCAACCGATTCTGTCGCCGCGCCCGAAATCAGCCCGTGGCGCTTCAGCGCGTGGCGCAGCTGGTCGTAACTGAGGCCGAGCGCCTCGGCAGTCGCGCGCTGGTTGAAGCGGTTCTCGGCCATCGCCGTCTGCAGCATCTCGCACTCGAAGCGCGCGAGCCGCGCCTTGTAATCCATCGGTTCCGCGGCTGCCGCGGACGGCGGCGCTGCGACGGGCGGTGCCGCTGGTGCGACTGCGCTGGGCTCGGCAAGCGACACCATCGTCGCCGGCCGGTGCGGCGAGTGAAACGGGTCGAACTGGATCGCGTCGATCGGCCCGTCCAGATCCCAGCGATACACCGCACGCTCGACGACGTTGCGCAGCTCGCGCACATTGCCCGGCCATTGGTACGCGACCAGCGCCGCCTCCGCCGGTTTGGTGAAGCCCGGCCAATGGTCGCGCCCGAGTTCGGACGCCATCCGCCGGCCGAAATGCTCGGCGAGCACCAGAATGTCGTCCACGCGCGCGCGCATCGGCGGCAACGTCACCACCTCGAAGCTCAGCCGGTCGAGCAGATCGGCGCGGAACTGATGCCGCGCGACCTTGTCGGGCAAATGCTCGTTGGTCGCCGCCACGATCCGGACGTCGACGCGCATCGGCCGCGACGATCCGATCCGCGTCACCTCGCCATATTCGACCGCGCGCAGCAGCCGGTCCTGCGCCGCCATCGACAGCGTGCCGAGCTCGTCGAGGAACAGCGTGCCGCGATGCGCTTCCTCGAAGCGCCCTGCCCGCGTCTTGGTCGCGCCGGTGAAGGCGCCCGCCTCATGCCCGAACAGTTCGGCCTCGATCAGCGTCTCGGGCAGCGCCGCGCAGTTCATGATGACGAGCGGCTGGTCCCAGCGCGGGCTCAGGCGATGCAGGCGCTCGGCGACGAGCTCCTTGCCCGTCCCACGCTCGCCGATCACGAGCACCGGCCGGTCGAGCGCCGCCGCGCGGCTGGCGAGTTCGAGCGCGTCGAGAAACGCGCCCGATTGTCCGATCACTTGGGTCGTTCGCTCCATTCCCAACGCTTGGCGTAAAATCCCAAGCCTTGGCAAGTGTGTTTTTCAACTACCACACCCAAACCCACGCAAATCCGCCATTTCGAAAACTGGCACGCTCCCTGCAAAGCTGTTGGCATCGCCCCACGGGGCTCCGCACTTCCGTCAAGGAGATACGAAATGAACAGCGAATATAAGTCGGGCAACTCGGTCGCCCAGATCTTCGTCGCCCTCGTCGCCACCGTCCTGATCGGGTCGGTCGCCATCGGCGGCACCGTCGGCCCGGCCACTGCCGCCCCTGCCGCGATCCACACGATCGCCTGAGTTTTCTCGCCAGTATCTGCGTACCCTCGAAGGAGTAACATCATGGGCATCTTCAGCCGAACCCGCGACATCATCGCCGCCAACTTCACCGACCTGCTCGACAAGGCCGAAGACCCCGCCAAGATGATCCGCATGATCATCCTCGAGATGGAGGAAACGCTGGTCGAAGTCCGCGCCTCTGCCGCGCGCACCATCGCCGACCAGAAGGAAATGCGCCGCCACATCAGCAAGCTCGGCAGCTTGCAGGAGAGCTGGACCGAAAAGGCCGAGCTCGCGCTGTCGAAGGGCCGCGAGGACCTCGCCAAGGCTGCGCTCGTCGAGAAGCAGAAGGCCGCCGACATGGCCGGGCAGCTCAGCGGCGAGATCAGCGTCCTCGACGAGGCGCTGCGCAGCTCGGAAGAGGACATCGCCAAGCTCACCGGCAAGCTGCGCGAGGCACGCACCCGCCAGAACTCGATCGCGACGCGGCTCGAGAGCGCGCAGAACCGCTTCAAGCTGCGCGACCTCTACGCCGGGCCGAAGATGCAGGACGCGTTCAGCCGCTTCGAGATCATGGAGCGCCGCGTCGACATGGCCGAGGGCCGCGCCGAGGTCGCCGGCTTCGGCGCCCCGCCCAAGACGCTCGACGAGGAAATCGCCGAGCTCAAGTCGGCCGAGAAGGTCGAGGCCGAACTCGCCGCGATGAAGGCCCGCGTCGGAAAGGACGGCTGAGGTGGAGGACGTCCTCGTCCCCATCGCCGTCTGCGGCACGCTCTTCATCGGGATGCCCTGGGTGATCCTGCATTACATCACCAAGTGGCGGCAGGCGCCCAAGATCACCAACGAAGACGAGAAGCTGCTCGACGAGCTCTACTCGCTCGCCCGCCGGCTCGAGGAGCGCCTCGGCACGGTCGAACGGATCATCGCCGTCGATCACCCCGAATGGCGCGCGAGCATGCCGCTCGCCGAGCCCACCCCATATGATCCAGCACGGAGGAACTGAAATGTCCGCCAGCCGCACCAAATTCTACCTCGACAAGCAGAACAGCAAATGGCTGGGGGTCTGCTCGGGGATCGCCGATTACACCGGCATCGACGTGACGCTCGTCCGCGTCGGCACCGCGATGCTGACGCTGGTCACCAGCGGCTGGGTGTTGCTGGCGTACATCATCATCGCCTGCGTCGCCGACAAGAAGCCGCTCGGCCTCTACGATAGCGCCGAAGACGCCAAGTTCTGGCAGGGCGTGCGCGCCAACCCGACGCGCTCGACCGCCGAAGTCCGCAGCAAGTTCCGCGACATCGACCGTCGCCTCGCCGACATCGAGATGATGTACACCAGCCGCAACACACGCCTCGCCGACGAGATCGACAGCCTGCGCTGATCGGATCCGGGCTTGGGGCAAAGCCAAACAGGGGAAAACACATGAGCAACCTAGCACTTTTGATCCCGGTCGCGGCGATCACGGTCGGACCCGTCGCCTGGGTCGTGAACACCTGGGTCCGTGCCAAGCACGGCTATCCGATCGAGACAAAGAAGGGCGAATTGATCCACCGCGGCGACGACCTCAGCCTGACCCGCCAGACCGACCTGCTCAAGGCCGAGAACGACAAGCTGCACGGCCAGGTCAGCCGGCTCGAGGAGCGCCTCGCGGTGCTCGAACGCATCGCCACCGATCCCGCCGAGCGTGTCTCGCGCGAAATCGACGCGCTGCGCTGACCCCGAAAGGATACCGCCATGGGCTTCCCCATCGCACTGCTCATCCCGATTTTCGCAATCTGCATCCCGCTCTGCGCCGTGATCGGCATCTTCATCGTCCGCCCGTGGCTGCGCCATCAGGAGCGCCGCATGGAGATCGAGGCGACGCTGGTCGCCGAGAAGGCCGCGCAATATGCCGCGCAGACCGAACGGCTCGAACAGCGCGTCCGCGTGCTCGAGCGGATCATCACCGACCGCGGCGTCGACCTCTCGCATGAAATCGACCGCCTGCGCGACGCTCCACTCAACTAACTCTTTACAAACAAACTCTTTCTCCCCGAGGATATCATGATCGCATTCTTTATCGTGCTCGCCGTCGTCACGGCGGGGGGTGTCTGGGCGACCGAAAGCGTCGACCGCCCACGCCGCCGCAAACTTCGCGAAGCCGCCGTCCCGGCCGAATAAGCCGGTCCAGTTCCACCCTTTTGAAGGAGTGACCCAAATGAACCCGTTTGAAATGGTCGTCGCGATCATCGTCGTGGTCACGCTCGGCCGCGTGCTGATGGCGCGCTACGGCGTGGTCCACACCAAGCATGGCGAGGACGTCCGCTTCCGCGACGATCCCGCAGCGCAGGCCGAGAACGACCGGCTGCGCGACGAACTGCGGGCGATGAAGGAGCGGCTCGCCGTGCTCGAACGCCTCGCCACCGACAACAACGACAGCGGCGCCCGCCTCGATCGCGAGATCGAGAAGCTCCGCGACCGGCCCTAACCGATGACCCTTTTTGCAGGAGCAGGGATGATGACCGACCCGACCTTCTACATCACGATGGCCACCGCCGGCCTCGCCGGGCTTGCGATGCTGACCGGCGCCGCGCTGACCGGCTGGCGCGGGTGGCTCGCCTTCAAGCAGCAGGAACTCCACGCGTTCGGCGATCCGACACCAGCGCAACCGCTGCCCAATGCGAGCGCGCGGATCGAGATCGCCGACCTCAAGGAGCGCATCCGCAAACTCGAGGCGATCGCGGCGGGCGTCGATCTGTAACCCTCTAGCCCCTCCCCTTCAGGGGAGGGGTTGGGGTGGGGCCGTGCCGCGAATCGCGCGCAGGCGGTCTCGGTGAAACCTCCCCCACCCCCATCCCCTCCCCTGAAGGGGCGGGGCGAAAAAGGTGACGAACCCAGCACGAAGCGACTATAGCAACCCCCATGCAAACCCTCGCCGATCTCGAATCCGAATATAGCTTCCTCGATGCGGACGACCGTTACCGGCTCCTCATCGATCTCGGCCGCGAGCTCGAACCGATGCCCGACGCACTCAAAACCGATGCGACCTTGGTGCGCGGCTGCTCGGCCTCGGTATGGGTCTATCCGATGGCGGAGGACGACGGCACGCTGCATTTCCTCGCCGATTCGAACGCGGCGATCACCAAGGGGATCATCGCGCTCGTGCTGCTGGCGGTGCAGGATCAGCCCGCCGCGGCGATCCTCGCCACCGACATCCCGACCGAGCTCGCGCCGTTCGATCTCAAGAACCAGCTGAGCTCGAACCGTACGCAAGGCATTCCCAACATGATCGCGCTGATCCGCGACACCGCCGCGCGCTACGCCGACGCCTGATGCCCGCGCGCGCTCAGTGCGGCACGACGAGCGGCGTCCCCGTAAAGCGCTCCGGCTGGCAGCCGAGCACCGGATCGTAGCGCACGCTGCGCCGTGCGATCAGCGGGACCGACGCGGTCACGGTGCGCGTCGCTGGATCTTCGGACAGCCGGATCGGCTCCATGCCCGGCTCGAAATCCTTGTGGCAGTCGCCGAGCGGCCGCCCGCTGACATAGCGGCACCCGCACGCGACTCGCGCGGCGTAGCCGACGCCGAGCTCGAGCTGGGCGCGGTGGCCACGCACCCACGCATAGCTGCCCCCCGCCACGACCAGCACCATGGCGAGCAACGACCCAAGAATCAGGCGTCTTGCATTCATCACGACCGAGCCTAGTCTTCGTCCATGCGAATGAAAAGCCATTGGCTGATGCTGGCGAGCGCACTGCTCGCGACCGGATCGGTCGCCGCCCCTGACCCAGGCCCGCTCGCGCCGCTGTTCCGCGCCGATGTCGGCGAAACGCGCGCCGCGCTGCTGCTCCGCGACGGGCAGGTCGTCGCGAAACGCTATGCGCCGGGCTATTCCGATGCGACGCGCTTCATCAGCTGGTCGATGGCCAAGACCGTCACCGCGCTACTCGTCGGAGACCTCGTCGCCGACGGCAAGCTCGCGCTCGATGCCCCCGCGCCGATCGCCGAATGGCATAAAGCGGGCGATCCGCGCCGTGCGATCACGCTGCGGATGCTGCTGAATATGTCTTCGGGGCTGGCGCACACCGAAGTCGGCGATCCGGTCGAAGCGTCGGACACCAACCAAGTGCTGTTCGTCAGCGGATCGCAGGCAATGGCAGCGCGCGCGATCGGCGCCAAGCTCGAGGCCCGGCCCGGCGCCAAGTTCGAATACAGCTCGCTGACGACGCTGATCCTGTCGGAAATCATCACGCGCACGCTGACGACAAGCACCGATCCCCGCGCGCGGGCACGCGCCTACCAGGCGTACGCCGAGCGCCGCCTGTTCGCCCCCGCGGGCATCACCAGCGCTCGGCTCGAATTCGACGGCGCGGGAACGCAGATCGGCGGATCGCTGATCTACATGACGCTCGACGATTACGGCCGGCTCGGCAGCGTGCTGCTCGCGGGCAAGGCGCCCGACGGCACGCAGATCGTCGCGCCCGACTGGCTCGCCTTCATGAAGACGCCGTCGCCCGACAATCGCGAATATGGCGGTCAGCTCTGGCTCAACCGGCCCGGCGGGGTCGATCGGCGACCCGCGCTGTTCCCCGGCCACGGCCCCGCCTCGTTGGTGTCGTGCCTCGGCCATCTTGGCCAGTTCGTCATCGCCTCGCCCGATCAGAAGCTCGTGCTCGTCCGGCTCGGGAAGACGCAGGATGACACGCCCACCTTCACGACGCTGCGCACCCGCCTCGGGCAGATCGTCGAGCGCATCCCGCTCGCCGCTCAGGGAGAGACCCGGCGCTAGGTGCGAGCGCAGTTGCAGCAGCTTGGTCGCTTGACGAATGCCAGGTGGCGACGCCGGAGCGTCTAGTCTCGCGGAATGCCCTTATCGGGCGCTGCGCCAAGCCCAAGCCCAAGCTCGGCGGCCACCGCGGCAATGGGCAGACCTTCGCGCACCAATAGCCACTCGCCCGGTGCCGCACCCTTCACCACCGTCACCGCACCCTTCGGACACACGCCGAGGCATTTCACTTCGATAATGCCGAGCGAGCCCTTGCGGCCCTTGGCGACGTCAAGCTCGGCGCGCAGCGCCTTGGCGAGCCCGGTCTTGCCCTTCGGCCCGAACCCGCCGCCGATCTTCTTCGAACATTTCTTGCAGACCAGCAGCGTGTTCGCCCAGTCCGAACGGACGGTCTTCAAGCCTCGGGCTTCCACTGGCGCTGCTCCTCGGCCGCTTTCAGCACGTCATACGCCGCCTGGATCGCGAGGAAGCGCGCCGCAGCCTCCTTGTCACCGGGGCGGACGTCGGGATGGTTCGACTTGGCCAGCCGCCGCCACGCCACACGCACCGCGTCGAATTCGGCATCCACCTCGAGCTCGAGCACTTCGAGCGCGCGCATCTCGTCGCGCGATCGGCTGCCGTCACCGCGCCCCGCCCACTGATTGTGGCGCGATTCGGTATAGCCTTCGGCGGTCTGCGTCTCGGCACGCTCGCGCTCGGCGGCTTCCTCGGCGCTGAGGCCTTCGAAATAATTCCAGCCGCGATTGTATTCGCCGGCATGGACCTGGCAGAAATACCAGCGTTCCGGGCTGTTGGGGGATTTCGGCGCGGGGCAATCGCCCTTTTCGGTGCAGCCGTGGCGATCGCACAACCGCACGGTCGCGGCCTCGCTGCCAGCCTCGCCATAAGCGCGCCAGCGCGGAAAACCCCAGTCGACCGATCGTGATGATGTACGCGCCATAGCGGGCCATCTAAGCATCGCGGTGCGATAGCGCCATGACGCTTTTGTGAAACGCCCATGAAAAGCGTCGAAAACGAAAAAGCGCCAGAGGGTCTGTAAGCCGGGTTCTGTCCCCCCCGCCATGCGACGGGGTTAGGCGACCATTCCTCTAGGACGACGTTTGCACGCCGCCTCAAGCAATCAACCCGGGTGACGAGCTGAAACGAAGCTCTCTGGGTCCCCAAAAAGTAAACTTTTTGGGAGGGCCCATGTGCCACCCCTATTCGATCTTGCTCCCGGTGGGGTTTACCATGCCGCTTCGGTTACCCGTCGCGCGGTGCGCTCTTGCCGCACCCTTTCACCCTTGCCTGTTCCTCGCCCCCCTTGCGGGAAGCTCGGACATCGGCGGTCTGCTCTCTGTGGCACTGTCCCTGGGGTCACCCCCGCCGGGCGTTACCCGGCACCGTCGTTCCGCGGAGCCCGGACTTTCCTCGCGTATCCAAAGATACCCGCGGCCGCCCGACCCTCTGGCTGCGCGTTCCTTAGTCGTCCCCTTGCGGCTTTGGCAACAGCAGTGCGAGCAGGATGCTGCGGCATTCGCCGTCGATCACGCCGTCGATCAGTTCGGGGCGGAAGCGCCGCTGGAACGCGACGACCGCGGCGAGCTTGTCGCGCACGTCATACCCGAAGCGCTCGAGCGCGACGAGGAAGCCGGCATCGGCCCACATCGGGTCGAGCAGTTTCTTGGTCGGTCGCGGCAAAGCGAGGCGCACCTTGGCGAGCCGGTTCCACGGGAACAGCTCACCCGGGTCCTGCTTGCGCGCCGGCGCGATGTCCGAATGGCCGACGACGTTGCCGCGCGTGATCCCGTGGCGTTCGGTGATCCCCGCAACCAACGGGATCAGCGCATCGATCTGCTCCTCGTGGAAAGGGCGATAGCCGAATTCGTGCCCCGGATTGACGATCTCGATCCCGATGCTCGCCGAATTGACGTCCTCGATCCCGCGCCAGCACGATTTGCCGGCGTGCCACGCGCGCTTGTCCTCGGGCACCATTCGCAGCACCTGACCGTCCTCGGCGATCAGATAATGCGCCGAGACCTTCGCTTCCGGGTCGCGCAGGCGGTCGATCGCCGCCTGTCCGGTCTGCATGCCGGTATAGTGCAGCACGATCATCGACACCGGCAGCGAGCGGTCGTCGAAATTGGGCGAGGGCGTTTCGATGATCGTCATGGGGAGGTCCCTACGCAAGCCAAACCAGAGCTTAAGCACGGACGCGCGCGACAAGGAACCCCGTCAGCAACGGCTGGTAGCAGAGCTCGTCAAACGCTCGATGCGTCGCGTTCGTAGAGGCCGCGATACGTCGGGCTCGGCTGGAATGCCTCGGTCTGGCCGATTGTGGTCTCGCCCGCACCCAGCACGAGCACGCCGCCGGGCTGCAGGATCGTGGCGAACCGGTCAAGGATCTGCCGGCGATCCTCGGGGGTCAGATATAGCAGGACGTTGCGGCACAGCACGACGTCGAAGCGCCCCGACGGCAGCGCGCCGGCGACCAGGTTCATCCGACGAAACGCGATGCGGCGGACGAGTTCGGGCTTGGCGATCCAGTCGGTGCCATCGGTGTCGAACCATTCGACCATGCGCCGGATCGGCAACCCGCGCTGGATTTCGAATTGCGAGTAGCGCCCGCTGCGCGCGCGCGCGAGCGCCGCTTCGGACACGTCGGTGGCGACGATCTCGGGCATCGCAGCCCCGGCGAGCGCCGGCTGTTCGGCAAACAGCATTGCGAGCGACAACGGCTCCTGGCCGAACGAGCAACCCGCGGACCAGATCCGCAGCCGCCGTTCGGGATGGTCGACGCGCATCGCGGCGAGCGCTCTCGCGACCAGATCGAGCACCGCGGCATCGCGAAAGAACGAACTTTCCTGGTTGAGCAGCGCGTCGGCGACCTGCTCGGCAATCGTCGGCGAGCGCTGTGCCGCCACCGCCAGCGCCTCGAGCGAAGCGAGCCCGAGGTCGCGCATCAACGGGGTGAGCTCGGTCTCGATCCGCCACGCGCGGTTCGCGCCGAGCTGCTGCCCGGTGCGAGATTCGAGGATCGCGGTCAGCACGCCCATCGTGCCCGCAGGTGAAGCGCGTTCGAACGGCAGGTTGAACTTCAGCGCGTCGCTGCCATCGCTCATGCCGGACGTCGCCGCGTCGCGACGATCCGGCCGATCTCGGCCGGCGGCAGCAGCGCGCTGGCGAGCCCGGCCGTCGCGATCGCGCCCGGCATGCCCCATACGACCGAGCTCGCCTGATCCTGCGCAAGAACGATCCCGCCGCGATCGACCAGCCGGCGGGCGCCGTCGCTCCCGTCGCGCCCCATGCCGCTCAGCACGATCCCGAGCGCGCGCGCGCCGTAAACCTCGCCGACGCTGTCGAACATCGGATCGACCGAGGGCATGCAGCCGCTCTTGCTGGCCTCGCTGGTCAGCCGGATCGCGGCGCCGTCGCCGGTGCTGACGACGCGCATATGCGCATCGCCCGGCGCGACGATCGTCCGGCCGGGGCGGATCCGCATCGAATCGGTCGCGACGTCGCACGGTCGGTCCGCCATCATCGCGACCTGGGCTGCAAAGAACGGCATGAACGAGCCCGGCAAATGCTGGGTAATCAGGATCGGCAGCGGGAACGACACGGGCAGCTCGCGCAGCAGGCTGGCGAGCGCGTGGATCCCGCCGGTCGAGGCTCCGATCGCGACGATGTCGAACCCCTGCCCCGTCGCGAGCGCAGCGCTGGCGCCATCGGATTCGGGGCGTCGCGGCGACAGCCCAAACGGCGTCTCGGCGGGGGTTTCGACCGCCAGCAGGCGGCGCAGCTTCTCGACGATCGCAACCGAGAACCGCCCCGCGAAATCGCCGACGCCGGGCTTCATCAGCGTGTCGGCCGCGCCGAGCGCGAGCGCCTCGATCGTCGCGGCAGCGCCTTCCGCGGCAGCGGACGAGACGATCAGCACCTTGGCCCCCTGCCCCGCGACGATCAGATCGGGCAGTGCCGCCAGCCCCGAAGTCCCGGGCATTTCGATATCGAGCACGACCGCATCGACCGGTGTCGCGCGCAGAAACGCGAGCGCCGCGTCGGCGTTCGAGACAGCGCCCGCGACGATGAAGCGCCCGCCTTCCAGCGCCCGCGCGATCACCGCGCGCGCCACGGCCGAATCATCGACGATCAGCACCCGTGGCGAGTCGTCGACCGCGCGTACGGCGATGAGGGAGGGAGCCAGGGGCATCACGCGCCCTCAGGCCATGCCGACAATCTGAAGCTTGCTTTCGAGCGTTTCGCGGTCGAACGGCTTCATGACATATTCGTCGGCGCCCGCCTCGATCGCGGCGCGGATGTGCGCCATGCCGTTTTCGGTGGTGCAGAACACCACCTTGGGGCGGCTCGCGATCGCGCTGTCGCGCAGCGCGCGCAGGAAATCCATGCCGCTCATCACCGGCATGTTCCAGTCGAGCAGCACGACGTCGGGCGCGCAGGCGAGGCACGAATCGAGCGCCTCGCGGCCATCGCCGGCTTCGGTGACTCGAAAGTTGAGCGTCTCCAGGATGTGGCGGGCGACCTTGCGGATCACCTTCGAATCGTCGACGACGAGGCAGGTTTTCATGAATTCACCCTGTTAGAGCACGCTATGACGGACTTTGCCCGAAATGCGTAAGCGTCCCGTTAATCTCACGCCGCAAGCGCCAGCCCGCGCGGAATGAGCGCCGCCAGGCCGATCGCGAGGATCGGCTCGCCGTCGCGCTCGATGATCCCGCGCCCGACGGTCAGCCACCCCTTGTCGAGCACGATCCCCGCCGCCAGCGGCGCGAGCTCAAACGGCGCGACATCGTCGAGCGCATCGACCAGCACCGCATAATGGTGTCCCTCGACGATCGTGATCACCGCGCGCGTCGCAGCGGTCGTCCCGGGCTCGAGCCCGAGCGCGGCACGCGTGTCGATTACGGTCACCACGCGGCTGCGCAAAGCGGCAAGCCCGCGGACGTGATGGTCGGCGCGCGGCACCGGGATGATCGTCCCGATATCGACCACCGATTCGACCTGGTCCGATCCGATCGCGACGATGCGACCGGCGATCTGCGCGATCAGGAAGAGTGGCATCAGCGGCCTCCTGCCGAGCGCGCGACCGCCGCCAGCACGGCGGAGCGATCGTAGCGGAAAATCGTGTCGCTGGCGCCTTCGGCCTCGCGCCGCAGCCTAACGACCGGGATCTGGCTCGCCGACGGCGCGGCGTCGCTTTCCATCCGCACCAGCACGCGCGGCACTTCGCCCGGGCGAAGCGCATCGGTGACGCGGTATCCCGACGCTTCGAGCACAGGCTTGAGAAAGGTCGTCATCCACGCCGACTCGGCGCTGTCGAGCAGGCACAACGGCGCGTCGGGCTCCGCCTCGCCGCCGCCGTGCGCCGAAAAGATCCAGTAGAGATCGAGCACTTCGATCTGCTCGCCCTCGATCGCGACGACGCCCGCGATCGGCCCGACCGCCTGCGCCGGCACGATCGCGCTCGGCAGTTCGACGATGTCGAGCGCTTCTTTGATCGCATAGGCGATCTCGGTCGCGCCGTCGCGCAGCCGCAGCACCGAGACCGTCGGCAGCGCGGCCCATTCGCCGAGCGCGACGAGCGGGATTATCCCCCCCTCAACCGACAGTCGCAACCGGCCCGCCGACATGCGGATCGCGCCCGTCGCGACGGGTTCGACGCGGTCGATCACCGATAGCGGCACGATCCGGCGGCACCCGTCGAGATCCTCGAACAGCAAGGCCTGCACCCCCGGCACGGCCTCGACCACGGCATCCTCGTCGGCCGCGGTCGCGCGCGTGAACACCAGCCCGGCGACGTGCGCGATTCCCGCACAATCGAGCATCAGCATCGGCAGCCCGCTGTCGGGCAGCGTCTGGCCGGCATAGATCCCCGTCGCCATGATCGCGGGCGCGGCGGGCTTGATGACCAGTTCCTCATGATCGAGCACCGCGTCGACCGCGAGCGCATAGCTCCCCCCCGACACGCTGACGATGACGAGCATCGCCGGGTCGAGCGGCGCAAAGCCGAGCATATCGCTCAAATCGATCAGCGGCATCCGCCGGTCGCGCACGGTCGCGGTCAGCGTATCGCCGATCCGGTCGATGCGGATCGTCTGCCCCCCGACGCGCACGATCTCCTCGATCGCCTGCCGCGAGATCGCAAAGCGCTGGTCGCGCACGCCCACGCCGATCGTCGACATGATCGACAGCGTCAGCGGCACATGGATCGCGATCCGCAGGCCCGTCCCCGGCGTGTTGAACAGTTCGATCCGTCCGCCGATCTGTTCGACATTGGCGCGCACCACGTCCATCCCGACGCCGCGCCCCGAGATCGCGGTGACGACCGTCTTGGTCGACAGGCCGGGCTCGAAGATCAGGTCGAGCTTCGCCTGTGGGCTCAGCGCGCGCAACTCGGCCTCGCTGCGGCGGCCCTCCTGCGCGATCTTGGCGATCAGCGCATCGACGTCGATCCCGCGCCCATCGTCGCAAATCTCGATGATGATCTGGTTGCCCGATTGCCGGGCGGAAACGTTGAGCCAGCCATTCTCGCGCTTCTTCGCCAGACGGCGGAGCGCGGGCGGCTCGATCCCGTGGTCGATCGAGTTGCGGATGATGTGGACGAGCGGATCGCGCATCATCTCGATCATCTCGCGGTCGAGCTCGACGTCGCTCCCCTCGATCTGCAGCGTCACCGACTTGCCGAGCTCGGCCGCGGTATCGCGCACCATCCGCGGCAAAGCCGAGAACAGCGCATCGATCTTCTGCATCCGCGTCCGCGTGACGGTATCGCGCATCTCGGCGACGGTCAGCGACAGCCGCTCGAGCGCCGCCTCGACGCTCGGGTCGGCGCCGTCGTCGCGCAGCCGCCGCGCGAGCTCGTTGCGCGCCAGCACCATGTCGGACATGCCGCTCATCATCCGGTCGAGCAGGTCGACGTTCAGGCGCACGCTGCGGCTCGGCGCGCGGCTCGGTGTAACCACGCTCACCGGCGCGGCGGCCTGCGCGCCGGAATCGAGCGCGGCGACGAGCAGATCCTCCCCCGAATCATCGACGGCATGGCCGGCATCGATCGCCTCGACCAGTTCGCCGATCCGGTCCACGATCGCGAGCACGGCGTTGACGAGCGCGGTATCGGGGGTGCGCTCGCCCGCGCGGACCGCGGCGAGCACGTCCTCGGCGGCATGGCTCAGCCGCGCGAGTCGCGGCAGGTCGAGAAAGCCGCAGCTGCCTTTGACGGTGTGGACGAAGCGAAAGATCGAATCGAGCCGGTCACGGTCGCCCGGTGCCGATTCCCACGCGACGATCTCGCCCGAGAGTGCCTCGAGCGTCTCGCGCGTCTCCGCGATAAATTCCTGTAAAAGGTCGTCCATGGGTCCCCGCGAAACGCTACGGAAGACCATGGCCGAAGAATGGTTAAGGGCGGGTGTAGCGTCCCGAATTGCGCCGCCCGCGCCGGGGCTTGGCGGTCGCGGGGGGTCAGCCGGCCTTGAACGCAGCCCCGAACAGCAGCACCGCATCGCCCGGATCCGATACCTGCACGCCGCCCCCGCCCTCGGCGACGAGCGCATGGACGAGATAGGCCGCGGCGGCGCGCGGGGTGATGACGGCATCGCCCTGTGTCCCGGTCAGCGCGGCGCGCATCTCGCCATCGAGCACGATCCGCGGGCCCGCTGCGCGCACCACGATCTCGATCTGGCCATCCACGCTCTCGGCCCCGACATCGAGCTGCCCGCCGCGCACCAGCGCGTCGCCGGCGATCAGCGCGAGGTTGAGCAGTACCTTGATCGCAGGCTTGGGCAGCGTCGCATCCTCGACCAGCCAGCCGAGCTTGACGCGGTGCCCGTCGCCGAACAGCCCCTCGATCGCAGCGCGCGCCTCGCGCGCGTCGACGGTCTCGCCAAATCCGCCCGCCGCGCCGAACGCGAGCCGGAAGAATTTGAGCTTGTTGGCCGACGCCTTGGCGCTTTCGCTGAGCAGTTCGAGACAGCGCGCGCGCATCTCGGGATCATGCTCGTCGGCGAGCAGTTCAAGCCCGTTGTTGAGCGCACCCACCGGGCTCAGCAGATCGTGGCAGAGCCGCGAGCAGAGCAGGCTGGCGAAATCGACGGAGGTCATCGTCATGAGATAAGCGGCTTTCGGGTCACACGGTGTCGGTTCTTCTTACGCCGCAGGGCGCTTGGTGCAAGCGGCGTGGGGTGGGAAGCCCGGTATCGGCGCGCGCGCGGTGGCTCGCCTGGCACGCCTGCGACGGTCGGCGTTCGCTGCCGCCACGCAAAACCGCCACCGAGGCGAAGGTCGCGGTCGCACCATTTGCGATCCGCCGCGCGCCCCGCGACATATCGACCCCGGCTTTCACCGGGGCGATAAATGTCTGGGTTTGGTGGTGGGTTCAACGGGTGGTCGCAACGCATCATTCTCATGATGAGAAGGAGTGGTGCGATGAAGCAGCGTCGTCGGATATATTACTCGGCCGCTCA
>NZ_JBEPNG010000014.1:0-33412 GCF_040546165.1 Sphingomonas sp. UYEF23
GGGTGTGTTGTGGGGGGGGGGGGGGGGGGGGGGGGGGGGGGCGCCCCGGGGCCGCCCGGGGGGGGGGGGGGGGGGGGGGGGGGGGGGGGGGGGGGCGGCCCCCCCCCCCCCCCGGGGGGGGGGGGGGGGCGCGCCCCCCCCCCCCCCCCCCCCCCGCCACGATGCGAAAGGCGATCCATGGGCTATGCACTCCGCCGCGATGTCACCTTCTGCCAGGTCAGCGACCGCGTGCTGTTTCTCGACACGCGCGCCGATCGCTATTTCTGCCTTCGGCCAGAAGCCGAGGCGGCCTTTCGCCGACTGACAGCTGACGCCGCTGAGGATCCGGGCGATCGGACGATCCTGGAGTCCTTGGCGCGCAATAGCATTCTCGAAACCGCCGACGCCACGCCTACGGCATGCCGCGCGATCGATGTGCCCACCGACGCGCTGATCGACCGGCTCTTGCCGCAGCCCAATATCGGTGGCGTGGCTTCGGCGATGGTTGATCTAACTCGCGTGAAGATCGCGCTGCGCCTGCGTGGTCTTGCGGCGGTGTTACGAACGATCGAGCGGGCAAAAGCGTGCTGCCGCTCGACGCTGCAGATGGAACACGCATCTCGCAGCGCGCTCGCCGCCTTCCAGCGCACCACGATGCTCTGGGCGCCGCACGACCAATGCCTGCCGCGCTCGATCGCCATCGCTCGGCGGATGTTGGCGCTCGGTTTCAGCGTCGACTTGGTGATCGGCGTGAAACTGCGGCCCTTCGGGGCGCACTGCTGGGTTCAGCAAGGTCCCCTTGTCGTCAACGATCGGCCCGATATGGTTCGCGACTTCACGCCGATCCTGGTCATCTGATGCGTGGTCGCTTCGCCATTCTGGCTCGCACGGCTCCTCACGGTTCGAGTCCGCCGGTCGACGACCTCGCGTCGAGACTGCGCGCTCTGCCGGGATTCGAGACGGTGCTCGAGAGCGCGCACGCGACCGTCGTCGTCACCGAGCTCGACGCTTTGCCGGTCACCGAAAACGGCATCGCGCTCGGATCGGTCTTTCGACCCGGTACGTCCGGGCCGCTTCGCGAACTGAGCGGGGAAGCGTCGGCGCGCATCGCCGCATCTCGCGGCCAATATCTGATAGACCGCTGCTGGGGGCATTATGTCGCGGTGCAGGCCGGTGAGCGATCGGTCGATATCATTCGGGCGCCCTTCGGTTCCCTGCCCTGCTATTTTTCGGCCATTGAGGGCGGCGTGCTGCTCGCCTCGGACGTCCCGCTCCTCCACACGCTGGTGCGATCCCGGCCCGAAATCGACTGGGACGCCATCGCCATCCACCTGCTGGCGGGCGAGTTGCGCGACGCGCGCACCTGCCTGCACAACGTCACGGAGCTGCGCGGCGGCGAGCGACTGACGCTTGGGGACAGACACCTCGCCGTCGAACCGTTTTGGTCACCCTGGACCCATGCGGCTCGAGACCGGGCGATCCTCGATCCAGCCGAGGCGCGGCGCCGGGTCAGCGGCGCCGTCCAAAGCAGTGTCGCCGGGCTCGCCCATCGCTTCGATCGTGTGGTGCTGATGCTGTCGGGCGGATTGGACTCGTCGATCGTCGCGGCCTGCCTCGCCGAGCAGGACCAGCCGTTCCTTTGCACCAATCTCATATCGAACGATGCGGCCGGCGACGAACGCCGCTATGCCCGCTTGGTCACGGACGCGCTGGATGTTCCGCTGGTGGAAGGGCTGCGCGACGTGTCGCGCATTCGGATCGAACACTCGGCGGCCGGACTGCTCCCCCGCCCGTCACGGCGCTCGTTCGCACAGGAATCGCGACGCATCGCGCTCGAGGCCGCCGCCGGGTTCGGGGCGAGCGCCATCTTCAGCGGCGGCGGCGGCGACAATGTCTTTTGTTCGTTGCAGTCGGTCGCCCCCGCTGCGGACCGTTTGCTGACCTCAGGCATGGACCGCCGCTTCTGGCGGACCTCCGCCGACATTGCGCGGCTCGCGCCCGCAAGTCTGTGGACGGTGGCCAAGGGGGCCATGCGGCGCGCCTGGTTCGGAACGGCCGACTACCACTGGCGGGCGAACCGGCAACTACTGTCGCGCAACGCCTGCGGTCACGCCGACGAGGCCATCCGGCATCCATGGCTCGTCGCCCCGGCGGACGCCCTCCCGGGAAAGGCAGCGCATATCGCCTTGCTCGCGGTCGCGCAGGGTCATGTCGAAGGCATCGAGACCGATGACCCGGTCGAGACCGTTCTGCCGTTGCTCGCACAGCCGGTGATCGAGGCTTGCTTGCAGGTTCCGAGCTGGTCGTGGTTCGAGGATGGCCAGAACCGTGCAGTCGCCAGACACGCCTTCGACGCGCGATTGCCGAGCGCGATCGCGTGGCGGCGATCGAAGGGCTCGCCCGACAGTTTCGTCGCCGAGATCTACGAACGCTACCGGCCGGCGATCCGGGAAATGCTGGTCGAGGGCGAACTCGCCGCGCACGACATGCTCGACGTGTCCGCGATCTTGCGGATTCTGGACGACCCGGCACCGCCCAGAGGCGGAGACTTCCGCCGTATCCTGCAGCTCGCCGATGTCGAAGCGTGGGCGCGGGTCTGGACATCTCATCGCGCCGATCCTGCCCGCGACGGGCCAGCCGAGTCGCCGGCCTGAGCGACGAGCCCGCGGCGCAGAATCTCCCAGCGGGCATATTGATCGTGCTTGCCCGGATCGGGGTCTTCATGTCCGTTCAGCCAAAAGTCGAACCAGTCGAGACTGCGCTCATAGACCGCACGCCGGTGGATCGGCTGGACCTTGATGTGATGCTCGTCCGGGAAGACGTACAGCTCGACCGGCTGGCGCTGTTCGCGCAGCGCGGTGAAGCTCTCCAGACCCAGCAGATACTCGTCGTCAGCGAGCTGCATCAGCAGCGGCGTCCGCATGGTCGCCGCATTCACCGCGAGTGAATAGGGTCGCCAGAACGCCGGATCGTCGCGCGTCGCGGGCGGATAGCCGCCTTTGCGCTGCGCATCCGCCCAAGCAATGCCGCCATAGGTCATGACCGTCTTGGGATCGGTGCAGCACGTGCTGATCGCCGCTGCCGCGAACAGCCGTGTGTTGAGCAGCGCAAACCGCGCGGTCGAGGCGCCATCGCTGAGCCCGGTGATACCCACTCTCGCGGGATCGATCGGCGCGCGCTTCAGCGCGAGTTGCACCCCGGTGACGAGCGACGACAACAGGCTGCGGCGCTCCGCCCAGCGGCGCGTGTCGAGCGCATCCGCGCCGTAGCGCGAGCGCGCGGCATCGGCCGCTGCCTCGACGAAATCGGGCCGCTCGACGCTGAGCACCGCAAAGCCGTGCGCGGCAAAAAGCTGGATCGGATATTCGTCGCCGGTGCCACCGCGCAGGAAACCGTCGCTGTGATATTGCACGACCACCATCGGCAGCGTCTCGCCCGGGTGCCGGTCGGCCGGCAGGACGAGATCACCCCAAGCCTGCAATCCGAGCTCGTTGCGCCAGGTAAGCCGCTGGACGGTCCCGAGCCGGATGCCGGCAAAGTCGGGGTTCGGATCGAACACCAGCTGCGAACGGCCCGTGGTCGGGTCGATCCGCACGACACGCCGCGGCGTGGTCGCATTCTCGCGGGTGCAGACCAGGTCGTCGCGTGCCGTCACGCAGCCATGCAGGACATCGTCGGTGTCGAACATTCGCCGTACGATGCCGCTGGCGGGGCTCCATTGGTAGAGCGCCATCCGCCCCCGCGCCCAGCCCTCGCGCCGCAGGACCCAGAGCGCGGTGCCACTCGGATTCCACCACAGGCCGGTGATGCCCGATCCGCAGGCTTCGGCGGTGCAGGCAAGCGGCTGGCCCCTTTCGTCCGTCGTCTCCAGCCGGGACGCCTTGTGCTCGAGCCGCGTGACCTGCGCGCGCCGCCCCGTCCCCGACACCGCCGATGCTGCCGACGGCACTGCCGCACCCCAGATAGGCGGCAGCCTGTCCCGCTCGAGCGTGGTCGCGGGCGTGACGGCGCCGGTTTCGGGGTCGATCACCGACACGACCAGCGGCAGCGTGCTGCGCAGCTGTGGCCGCGCACCGGCATTGGGGGTGATCCGATCGTCGTAGAGATATCCGCCCTGCCCTTCGCGGTCGATCGCCTCGGCTGCCGCCTGCATGCCCGGACGGGTGGCGTAGACGAGGTGGCGGCCATCGCCATCGCAGGCGACCGCCTCCACGTCGGTGGACGCATGGGTGACCGCCTCGGCCGCGCTGCCATCGTCGCGCACCCGCCAGGCCTGGGTGACCGCGCCGACGCGCTTGAGATAGGCGATCCAGCGACCATCGGCTGACCAGACCGGCGTCGCAACGTCGGGCAGCCCGCCTTGCGCGAAGAGGCCCCGCACCGCGAGCCTGACGGTGGCGAGTCCCCCGCCGCGATCGACGATGCGGGGCACCGCGCCCGCCTCCAGTCCGATGACGAGCAGCGCACGGCAATAGCTGTTCGACGACGGATCGGCGCGAGTCAGGACGAACGCCACGCGCTTGCCGTCCGGGGCGACCCCGAGCGGGCTCGGCATGCCGAAGAGCGACGGGTCGGGCTGACCGATATCGCGCAGGCGCAGCAGATCATCCGCGGTGATCGCCCGCTTGGCGATCACCGGCACCGCCGGCGCGAGCAAATCGTCACAGGCGGCGAGCGCCTGACCCGGGATCAGGAACAGCACCGCCCCGCCGAGACAGCACCGCAGCGCTTGCCGCGAGCTCCAAGGCCGCCAAGACAGGCTCACCACTTTTTGGTGATCCCGAAGCTGACGAACCTCCCGACCGGCGAATAATTGGTCGAGTCGAAGGCGGAATCGTAAAAGACCGATGTGGCGATGGTATCCGGCTTGTCGTTCAGCGCGTTTTGCACAGACAGGCTGAGATCGAGACCGTGCCAGATGCCGGGAGCGTCGATCGGGCGATAGCGCGCGGTCAGGTCGAGCGTCGTCACGCCCCCGATCCGGATGGTCGTCGCGGTCCGCGTGTCGTCGACGCCGCCGATCCGGCTCAGCGTTCCGGTTAGTGTCGCCCCGTTATGGCTCCAGCCGAGCGACCCGCGGCCGCGCCAGTGCGGCGGATTGAAGAGCAGCCCGGCCTTTTGCAGGACGGGCTGGCCCGCGCTCAATTGCTGGTCGCTTTCAAGGTAGCTGGCATTGAGGCTGAGCGTCAGCCGATCCCCGCCCGTGCCGAGATCGACGCCGTAGTCGCCGAGCAGGTCGATCCCGTGGATCGTCTGCCGCCCGACGTTGAGAGCGCTGTTGTCGACGATCGCAACCACGCGCGCCGGATCGTAGGTGCCGCTGGTCGAGGCGACCGTGAACTGGCCGGCCGAAGCGATGACCGCCGCCTTAGCGGCATTGCTCGGGGAAAGCGTGACGAGGCCCGCATAGATCGGGTTGCTGAGCGATTGGGTGGTGAAGCTGATTGGCGTGACGTTCCGGTCCTGATAATCGGTCGAGAAATAGCTGAGCTGCAGGCGCGCGCCGGGAAGTGCGCGGGGATGCAGGTCGAGCGTCGCCGCCCAGCTCGTCGCGCGCTCGGGCTTGAGGGTCGCATTGCCGCCCGACAGCAAAAGCGCGGTCGATCCCGCCGGAAAGCCGGTACCGCCAACCGAGCTGATGTTGGTCAAGGTAACCGCGCGCAACTGGTAGAGCTGGAACAGCGTCGGCGCGCGAAAGGATTTGCCCCAGCTACCCTTGATCTCAAGGTCGGGCGACGGCGCAAAGATCGCGCCGAGTTTGGGCGTCGTGATCTCCGCCACACCCGGATAGCGCTCGTAGCGCAAGGCGCCACTGAGATTGAGGCTATGGACTAGCGGGACGCCGGTGTCGGAGCCGATCAGCGGCAGGTTCAGCTCGCCATAGGCATAATAGCTATCCTGCGAGGCGCGGATGTTGTTCGGGCTGCCGGTACCACGAAACGCGTCGAGTAGATTGTAGCGATAGCCGGCGCCGACCGCGACCTTGGCCATTCCGCCGGGGAGTCGGAACAGCGGGCCATCGGCACCCAGTTCTGCCGATTTGCCGTTGTTGCAGTAGCAGTTGAAATTGTAGCTGGTCTGCACGCTGCCGGCAAAGGTGGTGCCTTGGGTGAACACCGTCTCCTGCCCCCAGACGCCGGAGAGCGACAGGCGCCAGTCGTGAAGCGCCAGCTTGAGGGCGGGCGCGATGGCGTACGACTCGCTGGTCGATGCGGTCACGCCCCGGCTGAGATTAAGGTCGCCCGCGAAATTCGCGGGATAGTCGATCTCGTGCCAGCGCTTGTTGTAGAGCGCGTCGACCTCGAAGGTGAGCGTTTCGGTCAGCGCCTGATGACCTGATAGCGTAACGGCGTGCCGGCGTTGGGCGGGATAGATCGTCACATTCGGGCGCGACACGGCGTAGCTTCGGTCGTTCGACCAGATCGCGGTGTTGCGCGCATATTCATACGCCGCGATCAGTCCACCCGACGACCAGCGCGTGCCCGCGACGGCGCCATATTGCTGCTGGAAATCGCCGCCGTCGGTCGCGCCGCCGATCCGTGCGCTCGTCTCGAGACCTTGATAGTCGCGCTTGAGGATGATGTTGGCGACGCCCGCGACCGCGTCCGATCCGTAGAGCGCGGATGCGCCGTCAGCGACGATCTCGAGCCGGTCGACCGCGCCGAGCGGGATCGCCGAGATGTCGACGCCCTGCCGCGATCCATTGTACGTCAACCGGTGGCCGTTGAGCAGAGTCAGCGTCGCGTCGCTGCCAAGCCCGCGCAAGTTGATCGTCGAGGCGCCCCCGACATTGACGCCGCTGGTCGCGGGCACGTTGAGCCCCACGCCCGCATTTTGGCCGCCGCCAAAGCTTTGCGGGATGCTGCGCACGACGTCGCCGAGCGAGGCCTGGCCAGCGTTGCGAATGTCCTCGGCGGTAACCCGGATCATGGTCGAGGCGACGGGCGCTCCCCGGATACGGCTCCCCGTCACGACGATATCGCCGCCATCGGGCGCGGCGCTGGACGCGCCGTGCCCGGGACCGGGCCGCTTGCGGATGATGACGGACCCGGGTCCGAAAATCGCACTCAGACCAGTTCCGGCAAGGGCGCGTTCGATCGCGTCCGAGAGCGTCAGCTCGCCCTGGATTGCGGGGGCGGTGATCGCGGCGACATCGCCCGGTCTAAAGAGGATCTCGACACGGCCGATCTGGCCGACGCGTCGCAGCGTCGTGGCGAGATCCTGCGGTGGCAGATCATAATGCGCGCTGGCCTGCGCCTGCGCGGCCGCTGGCGTGCACAGCGCGGTGACGGCGACACTCGCACATATCGATGCGTAGGTTTTCGAAAGCATGCTGTTCCCCCCTTTTTATCGTGTCGGGGGGTGACGGAGCGTTTCGATCGCCGAGTAGGACGGCTCGAAAATAAGTTGCGACTGTCAGCGGCTCAGTTCGATGACCTCCGCGCGGCGCTTGACGCTGAGGTTGAGCAAGGTCGCCAGATTGCTTGCCAGGCGATCGTGATCGCGGAGGCTGAACCGACCTGACACGCGAAGCTGTGCGAGCGATGGATCACTGACCCTGAGCGGCGGTGCTCCGTCGCGGTTGGCCCGATCGAGCAAATAGCCGAGCGTCACGCTGTCGAAGTCGACCGCCGCGTCGGCCCAATGCGCATCTCTCGCGACCGGCTCGGACCGGGGCAGCAAGGCGCCGGCGGCATAGGCTGCGTCCTCGCCGCCGCTAAGCCGGCGGACGATGGCCGTGTCAGGAGCGGCCGATGCGGGAACAGTTGCCGCGACATCGACGGCGCCGCGCAGCAGCAGGACCGCCACGCGCCCGTCCGGCGACAACGACACATCAAACATCGTGCCGCGCGCGGTCACCGATCCCGTTCCGGCGGAAACCGTGAACGGTCGACCATCGTGTGCGACGTCGAAGCGCACGCGGCCTCGCCGCAGCGTTACGCGGCGCTCACCGCGCGTGAACGCGACATCGATCGTGCTGCCCGCGTCGAGCGTGACGACGGAGCCGTCATCGAGACCGACCGCACCAACGCCTGCAGCCGGCGCAGCGATGTGACGCTGATGGGCCCCGTCTCCCGGCGCGCCACTGGAAGCAGTCTCCCCGGTCCAATTGCTCGGCAGGAAATGCCGCGCCTCGGGCGTCAGCAAGGCCAGGGCGAGCGTCGCGGCGCAAAGAGCGGTTACGGTCATGGCGACACGACCGGTGCGTCGGGCCGGCTGTGGCCGGGCCGCATAGATGTGCGAGCGGCGCAGCACTTTCGCGCCCTCGAACCGCTGGATCATGCGGGCATAGGCGGCTTCGTGCCGCGGATCCTGGGCGCGCCAGCGGCCGATCTGGCGGACCAGGCGCGCGGACGTTCCGCCTTGCAGGCGTGCGATCCACGCTGCGGCCTCCTCGCGTATCCGCTCGGCATCCGGATCAGGGGTGATCTCGGTCATCGCTCGTCGAGTGCCCGGTCGAGATGCGCGAGCGCCTGCTTCATATGATATTGGACATTGCAGAAGCGCATCTCGAGGCGGCTCGCGATCTGGCTGTAGGTCAGCTCGTCGGCACGATGAAGCAGGAAGACCATGCGGGTTCGCTCCGGCAAGGTGGCGATCGCTGCCTCATAACACCGCAGGAGATCCTGCGCGAGCAGTCCATCCTCTTGTGTCGGCGAGGTTCTTGCGTCCCATTCCTCGAGGGGAACGAAGGTCTCGCGGGCCATCGGCGCACGGGATCGGTCGACCAACAGATTGCGCGCGATGCGCTGGAGATAGGCCGCCGGGTTGAGAATATCGGGCAGCCGGCCGCTGTGGGCGAGACGCGCGAAGGCGTCGTGCACCAGGTCCGCGGCGGTCTGCGTGCTGCCCGTGCTGCGCCGGAAATAGCGCAGCAGGCGCGGCGCCTGCGTCCGATAGAGGTCGTCCATGGCCGCAGCGTGCGCGGCGCCGGACGGCACGCGATCCTCAGGCGGGAGCGGCTGATCCTCCGGGATGCCGTAGGCGAGGCCGCCATCGAAGGGACGGGTGATCATGCGCATGACGCGCAACGGGAGACCGCCCTCCCCTGCGCCGCGCGGCCTGGGCCGAGTGGCGCATGCGAGCCGATACGTGCCGGCGAACCGTCATCATCGGCCTTCACGCTCGAACGCCTGGTCGGACATGGGTCGCTTCGGCACTGCGAAATAGGAGCGCTCATGACCGACCTCCGTGTTCGGCAATGGCGGCCCATCTTTTGGGACGAGGGTGACCGGTCACGTCGTACACCCGGTCGAGAAGAGCGCGGAGAAGCACCCGGATCTGCTTCGCGGTAAAGCCGCCATCGTCGGGTGGCGGGGCATCCCAAAGGTGGAAGGAATTCCATTTACAATAGGGCGTCAGCACCTCGGCCAGCCGAACCATGTCGCGGCAGTCGTGGCCTAGCCCGGTCGCGTTGGCGTAGGCCAGCGAGTCCGCGACACACAGGCCGACATGGCGGGCGCACCAGGCGTCGGCGAAACCCACGTCGATCAGATGCGAGCTTAGGCCGAGTTGGGCGACGACGCCTGCTCGGTAGAGCGTGTCCTCCAGCGATTGCACAGACTGGCGTTCGATCGGAGCGAAGAAGGTTTCGGCGGTATGGTAGCGCGCTCGGCTCAGTTCGCGTCCCGCCCGGGTTCGAAAGAGCGTGGCGGGAATGTCGCCGAACCCGTCGTATAAAAGATCGAGGATAACGTGCGATCGAATGGGGACAATCTTGCCCATACACACCTCTGTTCCGCGTCCTTGGCGGTAGCGGAAGTGACGGGTGGATGCGGTAGAGGTCCCGAACTCCCGCGCTTGCGCGCGAGAGCCGCCGGAGCTGGTAACATGCTTGTCACATGCGCCGCCGCCTTTAACCCGAAGGTCTGGACATACGCGGCGGCACCCCGGAAACCGAGTTTCCGAGTGAGTTTGACAAGCAGGATTACCAGTCCCGGCGCTGCCCTTTGCGCAACGCACCGTGATTCTAGCAAATGTTGAGTCGTCCGCCAAGCGCTGGAAAACGGCGATTTTCAGCTACCGACACGGGTTAACCGAGTGCTTCGGATGGCCGCTCCGCGGTTATGTCGACCCACAAACCGACATTCCGAGCCGCTTGGCCGGTGCCCAGCTTCGGACGTTCATTCAGGTCAGCGGGCGACTGGATTACGCTCTGCCTTTATTCGAACGTCGTCTAGAACTCGCGATAAGTTGAGGCGGATCGCCAGCTGCGCGATAGGTTGCCAGTAGAGCGCTGGGTCGATGTGCAGCAGGTGCACCGACGTGATTCCTAGCCGAGTGCCGCCGCTAGGTAGCGGAATGAGCGAGAAGCGCGTTTGGCCGGTATCGAAGTATCCCCTGACGTGCGGCGCATATACGCGGCGGTATGGACTCATCTCTTCCATCGCTGGTGGATGGCGGAGCACCACGAACGCGAGGCGACGGCCCGGCACCCACTGGGTGACTTGCTCACGGGCCATGCCCGTTGAAAACTCGCCTAGTCGGATCGCGTTCGTGGTGCTCCGCCGGGACATCCAGTTACAAGCGGGAAAAGTAAGTGAGCAAGGACAAGCGAGCCTGGGCCATCACGTCAATTTAAGGTGCGTCTTCCCCCAGACCCGCCTTCGGTCCTTCCTATAGCTAGGCGGCGCGTTGTGTCGGCTCCGGGCGACTTTCGACCATATCAGCAGCGATCCGGGCGATACTGCGCAGGTTCGTTAGCTCCTTGATCGTCACGCGCCGAGGCCTCGTGTCGAGCAGGCACAGCGCACCCAGCCGGATGCCCGATGATTGGATGATAGGATAGCCCACATAAGATCGAATCATCGCTCCCGAAATAACGGTCTTAAGTTTGGCGAAGCGGGCGTCGGTATGCGTGTCGGTGACGATAAAGGGTTCGTCGCCGCAGATGGTGTAATTGCAGATCGCATCCGAGCGAGCGGTGAAGCCACGATCCACGCCGACGCTCGATTTGATCCACTGTGTGTCCTTGTCGAGAAACGTCATGGCACATGCCGAGTAACTTGTAGTCTTCGCGAGGTGTTCCGTCAGGAGATCTAGCCGGCGATCGGCAGTGTCATTGGCAAGGCCGAGGATTTGCAAAGCAGTGAGCCTCTTGGACTCATCGGTCGGTAAGGGGTAGCTGGTGATCGGCCCTTGCTCTCCCAGCCCGCCGGACCGTGCCGCAAAACTGGGACGGTTCAAAGCCGCCAACGGCATGGAGAGCGGTGAGACTGTCTCGCGCACCTTCTTGGGCCGTCGCATAATCGCCGCAACCAGATTACAAAAGTTATCAGGGTCTTGCGAGATACGCGTCTTGGATACGCATCCGTCGGCTCCCAGCTTCTCGAGACTGGCCTTGACGGCCAGGTTCTCGCAGGCGGCGGTAGAGATGACTACCTTCTTCATTTCGGGGAACGATTGCAGCGCGTCAAGCAGCTGCCGGCCGTCGATGTATGGCAGCAGAAGATCGATTGTGACCAGATCCGGTCGCAGTCGCTTGATCATCGACACCGCGGTCTGGCCATCGCTCGCGACGCCCACAATCTCGTATCGTAATCGTACCGTCAGCAGCTGTTCCAGAACTGCCTGCATCGTACGGGAGTCATCAACAATTCCCACTCTCTGCAGCCGCGACTCCATCTGGCGCATAGTACCGTCCCTCTCCTTATTGATTGCTCCAATCGTTATAAGTGCAGGTGGACAATCCCGATCCGGACTTAATAATTCGTAACCGCGGAATGCGGTAGTGTGTCGCGGATGAGGATAACTGCCGCGCTTTCACGCCTGGGAGAATTGCCACTCCGAGTTTTCAGTGATCGCTGTGACCATTGTCGATCGGGGGTATGAGATGGGTGCGGAGTTTCGGTGACTTCGCGGACTCGTCAGAACGTCTTAAAATGCTGATCTGCCGCCCGACTGCTCTTGCTTCCCACTGATACCATTCACTTACGGGCACAACGGCATCCGGACGACGATTGACGGGCAAAGCGGTGGAAAATGCCACTGGAAGCCATTTCGGCAACGGCGAAGCTACCGCTGCAAAATGCCGCTCATGCGGCGCCCCGCTTCTGGGTGGGAAATGCACATCGCCGACCTTATGTGAAAGCCAGATCGACGAGTTGCTTGCGGAGGTAGTGGGCCGGGGGACCAACAAGCTTAACCGCCCAAGATCCCCGTCAAATCTGGTTGCGGTAACCAGCATCGGAGTTCGGTATAGATTGCGAGCCCGAGCTTGAGAAGCGTGGCGACGATCGCCTGGTGTGGCAGGTGACAGCTATCCCAAGCATGATTTCGCGGCGTGGCGGCGAGGGCTCACTATGACCCATAACTCGACGCTCAGATCAATTCTATCGCTTCCCAAGAACCGCCGTTCGTTCATCGCAGGCCGAAGGCTGTAAGCCTGTGTTATTCGTCACCCGACTGCTGATACCGGGCAAGTCGACGAGGGCTTGCAGAGAAGAAAACGCGCTGCGACAGTCCCGACCGGAGGCGGGCATGAACGATCGGACGCTTACAAGGCCGGAAGACCCGCGCGCCCGCTGGCGCGGACTGCTCGACCATCCTCGCGGATTGTGGGTGCTGACGGGGACAGAATTGTGCGAGCGCATCTCGTTCCACGGCATGCAAGCGCTCCTTACGCTCTACATGGCCGAGCAATTGCTGCTGCCTGGTCACATCGGGCACGTGATCGGCTTCGCGACCTTTCGATGTATCGTCGAGGGTGTCACCGGGCCGCTATCTGTCACTGCGCTCGCGACACAGACATTCGGCCTCTACGTCGGCCTCATCTACTTCACTCCGGTCATTGGCGGCTGGCTCGGCGACCGTGTAACCGGTCGGCGCGCGGCAGTAACGGCCGGCGCCCTGCTGATGACCGCCGGGCATTTCTCCCTCGCCTTCGATGCCTCGTTTCTGCTCGCGCTGCTGCTGCTCATCGTCGGCGCAGGGCTGCTGCGCGGCAATCTCTCGGCACAGATCAAGGCGCTCTATGCTGACGGCGATCGACGCGAGGCGGACGCGTTCCAGCTCTATTACGTCGGGATCAACCTCGGAGCATTCATCGCACCGATCGTCACGGGCGCGCTGGCGGTCGTGTACGGATGGCATGCCGGCTTTGCCTTTGCTGGCTTCGGTATGCTCGTCGGGTTGCTTGTGTACCTCGCGGGACAGCGGCACTTGCCGGCAGATCGCGCTCGCGTCGACGCGGTAAAGCGCGACCGACTCACCCCTGCCGAACGGACGCGACTCGCAGCACTGCTCGCGATCTGGCCGCTTATCACCTGCTTCTGGATCGCGCAGAGCCAGGTGTGGAACGTATACAACCTGTGGGTGCGCGACCATCTCGACCGGCAGGTCGGCGGTATCATCATTCCTGTCCCCTGGCTGCAGGCGCTGGACGGACTCGCACCGGTGCTGGTCATGCCGCTATTCCTTGCGTTGTGGCGGCGCCAAGCGGCGGCGGAGCTAGAGCCTGACAGCCTTGCCAAGCTCGCGATCGGCTGCCTCGTCTTCGGTGGCGGCACCGCCTGGTTGTCGCTCGCGTCGCTTGTGAGCGACGCGACGGGCCGCGCACCGCTCATCTGGGCAGTCGCGTTTCACCTCCTTACCAATATCGGCTGGCTGTACGTCACTCCGATCGCGCTCGCGCTCTATGCCGCGGAGGCGCCGCCGGGGCTTCGCGGCACCCTGATTGGCATCAACACGCTGTCGACCTTTGCTGGGAGCGTTATTAGCGGGCGGATGGGGGCGCTATACGAGCGTTGGACGCCCTCCGAATTTTGGCTGCTGCACGCTGCCATCGTCGCGGGCGCGGGGCTCGTGCTGCTCGCGATCGGACCGGTACTGCGCCGGAGGCTATTGCCGACATAGTGACGGCATTCTACGCGCGACACGCTCGCAAGTTAGCAATGACCCAATCATGGACGCTCAGCGCCACCCTTGCGCTTCCCAACTACGGACAATCATTCATCAGTTCGCGATCGCCCAGCAGCGGCGCTGAAATGTCGAGCTTTGGGACGAAGCTGTCGTTCGCAAGGCCGATAGCCAAAGCCTGCTTCAGGCAGGAGCGGACTTTCGCGGGTCTCGAGAATCTGCATGGGGATGCTCCGGATTACGTTTGTCGAATGTCGCCCGAAACGGTGCTAAGCGCAGTGGATGACCAACGACGCTCTCGCGGACTGCCTCCCTAGGTCGAACGCTCCAAAGTGGACCGACGAACAGCGCGAAGCTGCGCTACGGGCGTACGACATTCTCGATACGCCAATCGAAAGCGATTTCGACGACATCGCGAAACTGGCATCGGAGGCGCTGAACGCGCCGATCGCGGTGGTGAACCTGATCTCGAGCGATCGACAATGGTTCAAGGCAGAAGTCGGGATCGGCGCTCGCGAGCTCCCGATGGACGTGTCGATCTGCAAGTACGCGCTCCTCGAAGACGATCTGCTGGTTATCCCGGACACCCGCTTGGATCCTCGTGTGGATCGCAACCCATTGGTCACTCCGGACGATGGGCTGAGGTTCTACGCTGGTGCCTTGCTCAGAACGCCTGCGGGCATTCCAATCGGGACGGTTTGCGTTCTCGACCGATCGCCTCGCCCGAAAGGGATTACCGCGTTCCAGCGTCTGACGCTTGAGGTTCTCGCACGGCAGGTGATGACGCAGCTGGAACTACGCCTCGCACTGACCCACCAGCGCAAGACTGAGCAACGCCACCGCCTGATCGTCGATAGCGCCATCGATTACGGCATCATCACGATGGACTTGCATGGGCTTATTACGAGCTGGAACATCGGTGCCTGCCGCTTGATGGGCTGGGAAGCGATCGAGATGGTTGGACGCCCGTGCGGCGACTTCTTCACACCGGAAGACCGCGAACGTGGTGTGCCGGCCAAGGAAATGGGTTCGGCGCTCGCCAATGGCCGCGGAGTCGACGAGCGCTGGCACATGAGGAAGGACGACAGCCAATTCTGGGCAAGCGGCGAAATGATGCCGCTGACCGATGATGACGACAAGCCTATCGGCTTCCTCAAGATACTGCGTGATCGCACGGTTCAGCGGGAAGCACACGAAGCGCTTGAAGATAGCGAGATGCGAACCCGTTTGGCGCTCGAGGCTGGCGGCCTTGGTGCTTGGCAATCGTCGCCGAGCTTGCGTGAAATGACGTGGGACGCACGCACACGCGAACTCCTTGGGCACAGCGCGGACGAGCCGCTGGACTATGAAACGTCGTTCCTCGCACGCGTACATCCTAGCGATCGGGCGCATGTGGTTGCCGCGAATGCCGCGGCTGTTGCCCCTGATGGCGATGGCACGACGGACATAGAATATCGCACGATCAGCGCGGTCGACGGCAAAGAGAGATGGGTCAACGCCAGAGGCGCGCTCGTAAGAGGCCCTGACGGAGGCAAGAGATTTGTCGGCACCGTCCGAGACATAACAACCGAAAAAGAGGCTGAAGCCCATCGCCTCTTGCTGACCGGCGAACTGCAGCACCGCATCAAAAATACGATGGCGGTCGTGCAGTCGATCGTTAGCCAGTCGCTGCGGAATGTCTCGACGCCAGAGGAGGCGCGGGATGCCATCGGCGAGCGATTGACGACCCTGGGGCACGCTCATGATCTGCTCGTCCAGTCGAGCTGGACGGCAGCGCCGATGGCGATGATCGTAGACGGAGCAACGCGCCTGCACGGTGCGAAGCCTGGCCGAATCCTGATTTCGGGCCCTGAAATTCAGTTGAACGCAAAAGCTGCGCTCGCCTTCTCGATGTCGCTTCATGAACTCTCGACGAACGCCGCGAAGTACGGCGCGTTGTCGAACGAGGTGGGGCACGTCGAGCTAGGGTGGACGACGATCGAGCTGGAAGACGGGCAGAGCGCGCTGCTAGTGCGGTGGCAGGAATACGGCGGGCCGCCGGTAAATCTTCCGACAAGTACTGGCTTCGGCTCCCGTCTCATGCGTGCTCTGGCTAAGGACATGGGAGGCGTCGCAAAGCTCGAATACGAGCCCGAGGGCGTGGTCTGGACACTGGATTCCAATCTGGCAGCGATAACAGGCCAGACTGACGACTAATGCCAGACGTTGCTGAACGCCGCACAAACGGCATGGGCGTTGATCGGCTTGCTCAGTACAACGCCGGGAGGATCACATGACTCGCACTCTGCCGGCGTCGCGGTGATGAAGATGACGGGGATCTCTCCAAGCCGCTGCTGGATCGTATGAATGGCTGCCGGACCGGTTCCCTTAGTCAGCTTGACGTCTGATCTTATGACGTCTGGCCGGCGCTCCATCGCGGCCGCAACAGCCTCGTCCTCGGTATCAGCGAAGGCGAACGAGGTAGCACCCTGGTCTTCCAGAAGTTGCTGCAAGTCCATCGCGATAAACGGTTCGTCTTCAATGATTAGCACGTGGCACATGGGCGAAACTTCCAGTCGGTCAGGTGATCAACGCCGCGTCGCCGAATGCGGGCCCCGGTATTCAGATGGCTCGGTCAAATTTTGACGAAATGGCATAGGCAATTGGTTAACGACCCAATGACGGGCACCCACCCCTGCCTGCCCGCTCCCCGAAAGCGGCCGCTCGTTAATGTTCCGATTTCGGCCAGATGCGAAGATATCGGCGGTAACGGGCACTGCCCTGTAAGCGGTACTTGCGCGCCGCAATGTACGGCTTATCGGAACGATTGATAAAGGAAAACACACACCTGGATCCGCCGCATCTGTCTTACGTACAGCCTCGTAATGAGGATCACGCGACGCGCTTGCACGGTAATGGGGATGCTGCTGGCGTCCTCCGCATTCGCTGCCGACACGGTTCCGGCGGATCCGCTGACGGTGGAAGTCGAAACCGGCGATGCTGATCGCTTAGCCGCACTCTTCGAAGCGACAGGCGGAAAACCTTGGCCCACCAGTTGCAGCAAGAGTATCTAGACCTCGGCAGCTATGGCGTTCGTGTGCGCGCCCAACCGAATCGTCGACGCCGCCAATCTCGCCAAAAACGTTGCTGCCAAGCCGGAGGTCTACGCCCGCGCCGTGCGGGAGTGCCTACCGATCGTCAAGCAAACCACCGCGGAGCTAGTCCAGGCGTTTACCAACGGGATGTTGAAGGAACCATTACCCTCACTACGAGTCATAGCTCCTGCAGCGACAGTCGGAGCCAAGGATGGCGAAGCCGGTTATCTCACCGCGTTGGATAGCGACGCTTTTCCCCTTGCGGTTGACGCAATGGATAGGACCCTTTCTCCTCGTTGGCGCCATAAGTGGTCTGCTCGGATCCTTAGTCTTGGCGACCGGCCTTGCGAACCTGGCCGCCTCAACCCCGCATCCAGAAGGCTGGGCACGCCTGCTGCATTATGCCTTCCAGCGCTCAACCGCGCACCATGCTGCTAACATCGCGGCTCCGGCCGACCTCGCTAACACCGCACTTATCGCCAAGGGAGCCGGATATTACGGGACCTCCTGCGCCCATTGTCACGGCGGGCCCGGGCTCGGCCAGAATCCCATCGTGTTGTCGATGCGACCGCGCCCCCAGTATCTGGTTCGCGAGGTCGGGACATTCAGCGCGCCCGAACTTTTCTGGATCGTCAAGCATGGTGTCAAATATAGCGGCATGCCGGCCTATCCAGCGCAAGACCGCGACGACGAGATTTGGTCGATCGTGTCGTTCCTGCGCGCGCTGCCCAAGATGACCACCTCCCAATATCGCGCACTTGCCTACGGCGACTCGCTGAAAACGTCTGGCTCGGTCGGCGTGGGCCCGCTCGGCGACACCTTCCTCAAACGTTCCTATAGCTTCGCGCATTCGGATGAATGGCCACCGGAAAGCAGCTACACGCATCCCGCGATCGGTTTCGACACCTTCTCGATCGACGGTGATGTGATAAAGACCTGCTCGCGCTGTCACACCGATGGCGGCACCGGGCGCGACGGCGGCGCAATCCCCAATATCGCGATCCTGAGGCCCGAGTATATCCGCAACGCGCTCACCAACTATGCTAGCGGAAAGCGGCACAGCGGCTTCATGCAGCCGGTAGCGACACAGCTCGACGATCGCCAAATTGGTCAGCTCGCAAACTACTACAGCGCGCAGCCGCATCATCGCTCCGATAGCGCGACGGCCAGCGCCTACGTGCTGATGCAAGGCCGCCAGATCGCAACGGTGGGCATCCCGGCGCGCGGACTGGGCGGATGTGCCGACTGTCACGACATCACCAAAGCTTCGGCGAAAGCCTTTCCGATGATAGACGGCCAGCACAGGCTGTATCTTGCAGACCGGCTTCGCCAGTTTCGCACGCGCCCCGAGAAGGTTGGCGGCAATCCTATGATTGCGATCACCCATCGGCTGGGAGACGGGGAGATCGACGCGGTAGCAGCTTATTATGCAGCACGTTCGCCTGACGCCCCCAGCCCGATTAACAAGGAGCGGTGAGACCCAGGATCCGACGTTCGCGGGCGATTTTTCAGCTCCCCAACTTCCGCCGTTCGTTCAGACCGACGCTACGAGCTTCCTGGGCGTGGAGGCATCCGGGACTCATGGTGATCTGCTCGCTGCCGGCGGCCGCTATGCAGAGTTGTTCGAACTCCAGGCCGCCGGCTATCGGTGACGGGCACCTTTCCGGGTTACATTACCGGGCAATCCGCGTTGGCGGTAACTTGAACCTTATGCGCTGAATGCAGCCGCGGCGGCCTGTGGCATTCTCCGTCACGCGGGCGTTCGAAATTCCGTTGCGGGCTACATTACCGAACGTCTCGTCCGGCTCCGACAGCAGAACCTTCACATTTCCAACTGCGCCCCATGGCGCCGTATCGTAACCGACTACTGCGATACCTTCGATATGGCGTCGGGAGAACGGTTTTGGATATGCAGTCCCATTCAGTAATCCAGAAATCGATTTAGGATCGACTGCACAACTGGGCTGATCGCGCATGTCTGCCGGTGCGTCGGAAGGAAGCTCCGGGGCTTCGTGATTGGAACTATCGGTTCTATAGAAGTGGTAGGTGCAACCGCGATAGCCCGGCCCTGGTGCATAGCGGTTCGCGAGCAAGGCGTGGAGCCCTGCAGCATCGAGAGCCCTGTCGCCGGACGAGCCAAGAGCCCGAGCACGACTTGGCTTGCCGCTCGTATCAACGTCGAAGGTATAGAACACCCAAGCCGAACCACCAACGATAGACGGCAGCTTTTCGAACGCGGGCAGATTCAGCCGGCGGTACTGACCAGGCTGGGTTGGGCAGGTTGATCCTGCGGGACGGACCCGCTCAAAGAGCCCTGCCGGCGTTCCCGTAAGCTCTGGTTGGCTAGCCAGCTGGTATAGGTCCGACATAGCGGCAGTCTCAATCGGGCGGAAAGATGCTTTGTAACTGACCGAGCACGCTGCATGCGGCGCACCAACCGGGAAGTGGGATACAGCAAGTGCGGGCGCGAGATCGCTCGCGTCGAAATAGTAGTTCGACGGCGATCTGACATCCTGCCGGATTGTGCGAACGCGCCCTTGCGCATCGATTGCGAACGAGAACCCGTACGTTGGTGGAGGCGCAACGTCGGAGGAAGAGGCGTAGCGCGTCCATACAACCGACAGAGGGCGAACGAGACCGCTCGACTGGACCGATCCGTCGGCGCAGGACATCGCGTCGGGTGTGAAGGATACGATCTCCGTGCGAGAGGTCATAGACGAGGGCAAAGGCGCGGTGACGCTGAGTAGGGCAAATGACGGGACGAGCATTGGCAGGGTTTCCTATCAGCGCGCTTCGAACTTCGCCGTTATAAATCACTGCTTAGCGCCTGCATTGATGGCTCTGGATAGCCGAAGGTGATGCCTGTAGGAAGGTGACTTTCGTCCAATCACGCTGCATAGCCTTCGTTCAGTTCACTATCGAAATCAGTCGCGTGCTGGCGGGTTGGAGCCCGCGAGATTGCTGGCGAAGCAGGTCGATTTAGATCCAAACCGATGCGGCAGAGACCAGCACTGAGCGTACCGCCAATACGAACATATCCGGCGATGCCCAAATGACCCAGTTTCGGCGATTCTGGGACCCTTCCCGGCTCCCAACTTCCGACATCCATTCATTTTCCGCAGCGGCCGAGTTCGCGTTGAGATGACCGATTTCGTCATCAACGCTTGTCAGACGAAACGCGAAAGCTGGTGGTAACGAAACTCCCGAGATCGGACGTTCGTCACTTCAGCGGCAGATGAACCTCCGCCGCAGTGCCCTGCTCCGGCTCCGCGAGGAAGAAGCGCTGGCAGTAGATTGGAAAGTCCCTCATCTCCTCGCCGCTGGCGGGCAGCCAGTCGCGGTACAGGTACAGCGCGGCGGGCTCGAGATTGTGGGTGTCGCCGGTCACCCTCAGCACAGCGCAGCGTCCGCCTGGGATCTCGCCCGCCCTGACCGTCTCGTCGGCGGGATCGATACAGTGGTCCGCATCGACGCCAACGCACAGCTCCATACGATAGTCGGCGGGGTTCGTCGGCCGCCGCTCGGTGTACCAGATATTGAAGGCCGGATTGGTTTTGGGCGACATCCCGGCGGCTTTGCGCCAGGCAATAAATTTCTGAATGGTAACGTCGAGGATCTCGGGATCGCCCCGATGTTCGAAGATCGTGACGCGGGTCGGCGCCACTTCGCGGATGGTCACCTCATTGGGTGTGAAGGTCGTAGGCATGATTTTGCTCCTGGCTGAGTTGAGCGGCCCGAAGGTCCTAAGCCACGGCTCCCAGTCGGGACATTTTCTGAAACTCGACGGCGACTGCCGGAACCTCTGGCGAAAGGCGCGGGCGAAGGCGTCGGGCGTCTCGTAGCCGGAGTCCAACGCGATATCGGTGACACTCTGACCCTCGCGATCCGCGAGCCGTTTTGAGGCCAGTCTGAGGCGGGCCAGCTGGACGTAACGATGCAGGGACACGCCGAAAGTCGCTTTGAACTGCCGGTGGAAATGGAATTTGGAAAAAGCCGCAACGCCGCTCACCGCGTCCAGGTCCAGATCGCCGTCCAGATGCCGGTCAATATGATCCAACACTCTCTGCATCCAAGCATGGTAGTGATCGCGCGCAGCCGTCATCGTCCTCATCCGCTGTGGTGACGCCGATATGGAGCATTCGTTTGTCGCGCGCTCGACCGATCTTGCGGTTCCACTCCTCCGGGCCCCTCAGGCTGTAGAACGGCCATTGTAGGGGCAGATACCTAAAAATTTGAGCGTCGGGCCAGAGCCATAAGCCGCCGGTATTCGTGCATTTCCAGCTTCCCGAAATCGACCGTTCGTTCATGTTGGCCGAGCGGTCGCTTTGAGCACGATCTTTCAGTCGGAAGACGGCAGCTGACGCTGATATTTTCTACTGCCAGGCGGCTCGCCGGCAGTGACATGACAAAGATGATAATGGCTCGCGTTGAAGCTCGCGCCGATACGATCGGAAGAGATTCGAAAAGGGTAACGCGATGGCGAACGGCAGGTGCGTATTGGTGAGCGGCGCTGAGAGTGGGATTGGCGCGGCGTGCGCGATCGCTTTCGGAGCGCTGGGCGACAAGGTGGTGGTGCTGTTCCACGATGCCCATAACGACGGAAGCGACACCGTCGTCAAGGTGAAGGCGGCAGGTGGCGAGGCGATCGCGGTCCAGTGCAACGTTGGCGACGAAGCATCTGTGGAGGCGGCATTCGCGGAAGCGGAGGAGGCGTTCGGGCTCGTGAGCGTGCTGGTCAACTCTGCTGGAATCAACATGGCGGGTGTGCCGGTGCGGCAAATGACGATGCCGCAATGGCAGCGCATGCTCGATACTGACCTGACCGGCGCGTTCCTTACCTCGCGCCGGTTCGTCCGAGACCGACCCGCGAACATGCCGGGTGCGATCATCCACATATCGTCGATCCACGCCTATGCGGTGCGCGCCGGCGGGGCGGATTATTGCGCGGCCAAGGGCGGCTTAACCAATCTGATCGAGACGCTCGCGATCGAGGAGGCGCCCAACGGCATCCGCGTGAACGCGATCGAGCCAGGTATGATTCTAACGCCGATGAACAAGCGCGCGAGCGCCGATCCTGTCTATCGAAAGACGATGGAACAGAACATCCCGATGGATCGGGCGGGAAGGCCTGACGAGGTCGGCGATCTCGCGGTGTTCCTGGCCTCGGACAAGGCGTCGTACATCACCGGCGCGCGGATCGTGATCGACGGGGGCCTCTCGCTGATGCAGGCACTCGGCGCATGATCGGGGGCAAGCCCGCGGCCCCCTCCTCGGCGGCCGGCGCCACGAACCAGTCTGAGATCGCGCCCGGCGTGCCAATCATCCGGTCGCGCCTGCCCGCCGACAGCGTGACCGGCGACCGCAAGGTTCTGGTCTATCCGTCGTCCAATGCGGTCGATTTCAACGTGCAGGAGTTGCAGGACATCCACCTGATGGGGCCGCCGCTACTCATGGCGCGCGACCTCATGAGTCCGTATGTCTGGCTGGAGCCGGACGGCCGCTTCGGCATCATGGTGCGCGCAGTGACGCAGCCCGGCAAGCCGATGACCGACACGGGCATCATCTGGGCCGGCTGGAGCGATGACGGCGTGCATTTCGCAATGCTCGACCAGCCTTCAATCGTGCCCGGCGCCGTCGGCGAAAAGGATGCGGGCGGGGTGGAAGATCCTACCGTGGTAAAGATGGAGGACGGCAGCTACGTCGTCTATTATACCGGCGTCGAGGCAGACATGGCGCATGGCGAGATGTTCTACGCCACCGGGCCAAGTGTCGACAAACTCGTGAAGACTGGCGTTGCGCTCGCTTCCACAAAATCGCTCGGCAACACCAAGGAAGCGACCGTCGATCATGAGAAGGATGGGCGATGGAGCCTGTTCTACGAATATGCCGCCGACGAGGCGAGCCGTGTCGGCCTGGCGATCGGCCTGAAGGTGGATGGGCCATGGGACGAGCAGCCGACGCCGTTCATGCCGCGCGAGGATGGGTGGGACAATTGGCACCTTTCGACCGGTCCGATGCTGCTTGATGATCCCGAGATGCCGGTAATGTTCTACAACGGCGCAACCCACGACGCGCGCTGGCGGATCGGCTGGGTGGCATTCGACCGCAAGCTGACGCGCGTGATCGACCGCTGCATCGAGCCGTTGATTACCCCGCCGCCGGTACCCGACCGGACGGCGAGCGACATCGCTTTCGCCGCCTCCGTCACCAGTCGAGACAGCGAAATCTGGCTATACTATTCCCTCGAGGACCGGCGTTTGTCGCGAGCGCGGCTAAAGCGTAGCTGAAATCAGTTCGCGAACATGGAAGACTCATATCAGAAAGACACCTTTCATGGCGAAATCCGCGACAAGCCCCAATCGCAGATGCTCAAGGCCTAATATTCGTCCCCCAATACTCGCCATTCGTTCACCCCGGTTTACCGCCTTCAGCTCAGCTCCAGAATCCGATGTTGCTTCGCTCCTGGGCATCTCGTGTTGAAGGCCGGAGAGAGCTGCTGAAGATTTCTGACGGGCTGCGTATACCTAGACCCGACTACGACCACTAACGATCCGGGAGGACCGATGCGTTTAGCGTTACTTGCTTTCCTGCTGCCGGCGAGCATGGCCGCTGCCCAGACCGCCCCCCCGTTGGCGACGAACGGCCACCCGTTCACGGCACTGCCGAGCGCCGACGGCCTGATCGTCACGGTTACTTCCAACGGACGGCCGGGCAGCGAAACAGGCCTGCTTGTCTTTTCCGGGCCATCCCCCACCAGATTGACATTTCGCTGCCTTCAGCCCGTCGATGCGCCGCAGGTGATGGGCTTGGCAACCACGCCCAACGGCAAATCATTGATTGTTGCGGCAGGTGACGCAGGCGTGTTCCTGTTTGACCGTGTAGCGGTGTCAGCGAGTTGCAAGGCCAAGGGTGTAGCCGTGCCGCTCGGCATTAAATCATCACGGCAGGGTAGCCTGGATGTCGCGGTCACGTCCGACGGACGCTTCGCCTTCGTCGCCAACGAGTATGGGGTGGCGGCTAAAGATGCAGGGGGACACGACGTTCGGGGCAACGTTGGAGTGCTCGCCTTATCTTATGACGAGAAGGGCGTTCTCGTAGGAGGCAAGCTGGTTGGCCGGATCGCGACGGGTGGCGCTGCGGTGGCGGGAGTAGCCCTTTCACCTGACAGTCGGCGGCTGTACGTGACCAGCGAGGTGGCAAAGCCGGGGGCTCGAGCGGCTAATGGACGAATGCCAGCTCTCGCCCATGGTGGCTGCCGGCAGGGCGACGGACCAGCGCAGCCTTTCGGACTTTTGTCCGTCGTCGATGTTGCGAAAGCCGAGCAAGGCGGTGTCGATGCGGTAATCTCGGCCAGCGCGGCGGGCTGCTCGCCGGTACGAACGGTGGTCTCACCGGACGGGCGAACGGTATGGGTGGCGGCTCGTGGTGACGATAAGGTGCTCGCCTTCTCATCTGCTCTTCTGGAATCCGACCCTGCGCACGCGTTTATTGATGCAAGGGACAGTGGCGGAAAGGCGCCGGTCGGACTGGCGCTGTTCGCGGACGGCAAACGCTTGGCGGTGGCGAACTCTAACCGGTTCGCAGGGGCGAAGGCGACCGGCAACCTCGCTTTGCTCGATTCGTCGCCGAGCGGGTCGGCTCCAACGACGATCTTGGCGGCAACTTACTTTCCACGCTCAATTAGCGTCGCCGATGGCGATAAAATGCTGTTCCTTACCGACTACAATGGTGGGCAGGTGCAGCTTATCGTGCCTCAATGACGGTTCAACAGGATCCAATCCCGGTCACTCGCAGCGTGCTTTCGGCTTCACAACAGTGGACGTTGGATCATCTTCCAATGATGCTGCCGAACTAACGCAAACCGCCACCCTCGTGCGCCCCATCGACATGTCTGCCTCGCTGATTTTACCAAGAGTCGCGAAAACGGACGCTCGATCGAGGTGAGCGCGCTGTTGGGTGGGCTTGGCGACCGGGAGGACCCTTGCAGTTCATCCACCGCGAGCTGCTCGTAATCGGTCGATTCTTTGATGTCCGACGTTAGGTCTTATCTGAATGGTTTTACGCCGAAACGCGGAACCCATTTTACGATTGTCCGGCCGGGCGGATTGATGAGGCGGTCGCGATTCTTTGGCTGTCTGATACGAAAAAGCTGAGGCGGCTTCCCCCAGAACTGCATCTTTACCTTCTCGGCGTAGGCCAATCGTATGGGCGACGAGACATCAAATCAGATCGCTACGAAATCGGTTATCGCGACATCTGCCGGCTATTTTGTCGTCGCAGCAGCGACCGTTACAACCACCCGCTTCGACGGTGGAGTGGCTTTCCTCTGGGTTGCTACTGCTTTCCTCATCGCGAGGCTGGCAACGCTGCGGCCAAGCGCTTGGCCCGCGCATCTGCTAGCTTGCGGAAGCGCGGGCGCGGCGGTGACCGCGCTATTCGGACTTGGCGGAGCAGCGGCGGTGCCACTGGCGATCATCAACCTCTCCGAAGCTGTCATCGCCGCCACGTTGTTAAGACATATCCAGATACCGAAGCATCCGCTGGAGTCGATGCGCTGGCTGGCGGGCTTTGTCCTTACAACCGGGATGCTCGCGCCCGCCGTGAGCGGCATCGGCGGTGCGTCGGTTGCTTCGATCGTAATTGGCGCAGACTTCAGCGCGTCATTCGCGAGATGGTTCGCGGGCCATTCGCTTGGGTCGCTGACGTTTACGCCCGTATTCATGCTCCTCTTCAGACATGACCTCCGTGGGTGGATCAGGGCAACGACTCGCAAGCGCGCAGCGGAGACGGCAGTGCTGCTGTTTCTTGTGGTTGGCACGAGCTTCGCCGTCTTCGATCAGGACAGCATGCCGCTCCTGTTCCTGCCGTTCCTTCCCGTGATCTTCGCCACGTTCCGTGGCGGGGCGCTAACGGCCGCCATGTCGGTCGTTCTCCTTACAATTGTCGGATGCAGCCTTACCTTGCAAGGTTTGGGACCGATCAGCCTGCTGCATGGGACAATGGGCGACCACATGCAGTTTCTTCAGTTCTATCTCGCCGCGACTGTACTGACCGTGCTGCCAATCTCGGCCGACCTCGCGAGGCGCACTAACCTGATCCGCGAACTGCGAGACAGCCAGGCGCGCTACCGCTTGCTGGCCGACAACTCGACGGACATAATTCTTAATCTAGACATCGATGGTCGCGTCCGCTTCGTCTCGCCCTCCATAATGCAGCTGGGCGGGTTCGAGCCTTCGGACCTTGTTGGGCAGAACGCTGCGCTGCTCGTTGTTCCGGAAGATCGCCCGTCAGCGGCCAAGTCGCACATTCTGACGCTGCGCAGTGGCGGCGCGATGGTAAGTTTCGAATACCGAGCGCTCACCGCAAACGGCGCTGAACGATGGTTCGAGACCCACAGCCGCGCAGTGTGCGACGACGCCGGGGCCGTGGAAGGCGTCGTCAGCGTGCTTCGCGACATATCCGACCGCAAGGTGATTGAGGCGCAACTGTTTCACGCAGCGTTGACTGATCCCCTGACCCAGCTTCCTAACCGCAGAGCATTCCAGCTGGAACTTGACAGGCTAGTCGAAAACACGGAGCTGCAGCCGTTGTTCGGGTGCGTCGCCATTTTCGACTTCGACCACTTTAAACATGTGAACGACTACTATGGACATGAAGCGGGCGACCGCGTGCTACGCGAATTCGGACGCATCGCAATGGCGACTGTGCGGGGCGACGACGTCGTAAGCCGTATCGGGGGCGAGGAGTTCGCCGTCCTCCTTCGGCACTCTTCGCTCGATCAGGCAATGATCGTCTGCGAGCGGCTACGAGTTGCTATCGCCGAGATGGTAATCGTGGTCGACGGGCGCCCTGTGCGCGTGACGGCTAGCGGCGGGCTGGCCTCGATCGACGTCTCAGGCGCAGAGGAGGTATTACGCGGCGCGGATGCGGCGCTCTATCAGGCGAAAAGGGACGGTCGAAATCGGCTGCGGCTAGCGGCGTGATGAAGCAGCTGCGTTTTCTCTGCATTGAGGACGACGCACTTAACCGACGGGTCCTTAGCGACATGCTAGACGTGGCCGGAGGAGTGACCGACGAATGCGTGAGCGGCGAGGACGGCCTTGCCCAGCTTGACGCCAAAGACTTCGACTGCGTTTTGGTCGATTTGCGAATGCCCGGCATGGATGGTCACACGGTTATTGAGCGCATACGCGGACGGGGCGACGCGAAGGCGAACCTTCCGATTGTAGTAGTCACTGCGGAGGGTTCGGGGCCTGCCACGGCCCGTTGCTTGCGCTCCGGCGCTGACCGAGTCCTCGGTAAGCCGGTCGTCATGGACGAGCTGTTCAAATGCATCGGCGAGATCCTCGGCGCTGGAGGCGCGCTCGTCGTGTGAATTGCCACCATTAACTGCGCCACAGATGGGCTGAGACGGCGCTACTTTCAGTAAACGCGTGCGCAAATGTAGCCCGCATCACATAGTCGATTGTCGAACACGAATCCGTCAGCGGACCGCTTTTCCTCAAAGCGTCCTCGCTTGGTGCTTTCGTTATCCCAGCCTTTCCAGACTGCCACGGCTGAAGCCGAGACGCGCGTAAGAGGTCAAAGAATTGGCCTCAGGAGAACCCACCTTTGGACATGTGGAAACACGCCGCCGCCTCCTAAACCCAGCCAGTCATTTATATCCTGATCGGCTATGTTCGTTCCAAAGGCGTCTGGTTCGTGATCTCTCTCATTCCTCCGGATCGCCCTTATGACGACGTTTGCAAGGGCACCCCGCCTGCTTCGACGGGCGCGCCATCGCTACCGTTCGAGATACCCGGTCCGGTCTACTGCCGCGTAGTGTCCCGCAATTCGGTCGCCGCGAGATCGAACAGTTTCTGTGTAACAATCACGGCGGACGGCGCATTTGGTGCCGTAGCGTCCGCACCGACGTCTTGGACAAGCGCCGGATTTGCCGTGAACATCGGCCCGCCTACCATGATGCCGACCGTCTGATTGCGAGACTCTCGACGTATCTGCGAAATCGTGGTGCGCATGCTCTCGAGTTGGCGCTCCGACCCCGCCGTCAACCCGACAACCGCGAACCACGTGTTCTTGGCGATGTCGGCGATGTCCTCGGACGTTCCCTCAAGCTCGGTCCGAACCTGCCAACCGGCAGCCAGCAGGAACCGCTCCACAATCCTGACCCCGAAGGAATGCTGGTTGCCCGGCGTCATCGCCATCAGGACATGGCGACGCTCGTCCAGCGACGATAGGATATGGGTGTCGTTGAAGATCGCGAGCAGCTTCTGCAGCCGGGCAACGCCCAAGGTGACATCAATGAAATCACACTCGTCGCGATCCCACATCTCGCCGAGCAGGCGGGCGGTGGGCTCGAGCAGCTCGAGGAACAAGGTCTCCATCGAAAGTCCGCGATCGCGCAGGATCAGCACGTACGCGGCGGCTGCATCCAGATCTCTGCCGAGCACGATGTCGGCGAGGCCGGTGATGTCGGCGCTCGTCGGGGCCAGCGTCTTGATAACGAGCGTGACTGGCGGGGCAGCCGGAACGGCCTCGGTGTGCAACCTAAGCAGCCGCGGGACGATCTCGTTCGATACGATTCGCGCCAGCTTTGCGTGGCGCTCAGCCACGTCTTCCCGGCGATAGATCTCCGGAGCGATGAAGTGCGTCTCAAGCCGTTTTAAGCTGTGACGGTCGATGGCTGGTCTCGCCAACGCCCTACTCGCCTGCCCCATGAGCCTTCTCCGCGCTTCGTTCTTGTGACGATAGCAATATCTGAGATCAACACATCAGACGGCAGGTGTCGATACCTTACGTTGCCGCGGAACCACCACCCGGAGCGTCACGGGCACGGCTCGCACATTGATAAGCATGCATTCAACACGAATCTTGACGGTAGCGGAGTTGCATAATGAACCGCGCCGGGTTTGCCGGAGGCTCCAACTCCTGAGAAGGTGGAGCCTGTATGAGCAAGACAACAAACAAGTTTGCGCCAGAAGTTCGCGAGCGCGCGGTACGGATGGTTTTCGACCACGAGCGGGATCATTCCTCGCGCTGGGCGGCGGTGGTGTCGATCGCGGAGAAGATCGGCTGTGTGCCGCAGACGCTGCATGAGTGGGTGAAGAAGTCGGAGGTGAACAGCGGCAAGCGCGCCGGTGTCCCGACCGAAGTTGCCGACAAGGTGAAGGCGCTAGAACGCGAGGTCCGAGAGCTGCGGCAGGCCAACGAGATTCTGCGCAAAGCGTCCGCATATTTTGCGCAGGCGGAGCTCGACCGCCCGTTCCGGCGATGATCGCGTTTATCGATGATCACCGCGATGCCTATGGGGTCGAGCCGATCTGCCGCGTCCTGCCGATCGCCCCATCCACCTACCACGAGCGCGTCGCGCAGCGACAGGATCCGACACGCCTGTCGGCGCGAGCGCGGCAGGATGCGGCCCTCAAGCCCGAGATCGCGCGCGTGTTCGCCGAGAACTTCGCGGTTTACGGCGTGCGCAAGGTCTGGCGGCAGATGATGCGGGAGGGCGTGCCCGTCGCCCGCTGTACGGTCGCCCGGCTGATGCGCGAGATGGGTCTAGCAGGCGTGATCCGGGGCAAGCCGGTGCGCACGACCATCAGCGACAAGGCGGCGCTGTGCCCACTCGATCACGTCAACCGCCAGTTCTACGCGCCAGCGCCGAACATGCTGTGTGTGTCGGACTTCACCTACGTCGCGACCTGGGCGGGGTTCGTCTACGTCGCCTTCGTCATCGACATCTATGCTCGGCGGATCGTTGGCTGGCGGGCCAGCAGGACGGCGCATGCCAGCTTCGTCCTCGATGCGGTGGAACAGGCGCTTCACGATCGCCGGCCGACCCATCGGGGCGGTCTCATCCATCATAGCGATCGTGGGTCGCAATACGTGTCTATTAAGTACACCGAACGCCTCGCCGAAGCCGGGATCGAACCCTCGGTCGGCAGCGTCGGCGACAGTTACGACAACGCTTTGGCCGAGACGATCAACGGCCTTTACAAGGCCGAGCTCATCCATCGCCGTGGACCATGGCGCAGCTTCGAAGCCGTCGAGTACGCCACGCTTGAGTGGGTCGACTGGTTCAACCATCGCCGGCTGCTGGAACCCATCGGCAACATCCCGCCTGCTGAAGCCGAAGATCAATTTTATGCTGCCGCGGACAACATCGATATGGCAGCGTGACTCACAACCCAAGGCCTCCGGCAGACCCGGTGCGGTTCATAATGCTGTTTAGCGAAGCGCAGGCTCGAGAGCGATGAAAGCAAGGCACGCTCGTCTAGGTTCGCTCGTCGCCGTCGTGCTGATCCCCTGCGGAACAGCTTGGGTTAAATCTGTTCATAGCGGATTACCCGACGTCGGCCATCGGATTGCCATTGCCGAGAGAACCGAAATCTCGTCATGGCGGTCCATCCCAACTCCAATGGGTGGCTAAGACAGCCGGTCGTCAACGCACGCCAAAAAATGCATCCCTCCGCTGGCGCTTCGGACGATCATCAAAGCGGTCGCGCATGCCTCGCCCAAATTGGCGATGGTTCAAGGTCTGCGAGGTTGTAGTAGTCGGATAGGATGTTGATCTAAACCGCATCAGTATTGGAGCGTGACATGAAGACGCACAACATTCTTGGCTGGGGCGCTCTTGGGCTTGGCCTTGCAACGCTCGTGACCGGAGGGTTGGGCTTGTACGAACGAAATCTCGAACAGCCTGATTATACAATCGTCGAGAAAGACGGTGCGTTCGAGCTGCGCGATTATGCCGCCATCCTCGTGGTGGAAACCGCCGTCCTCGCCGAGCGGAGCGTCGCGCTCAAAGCAGGATTTCAACGGCTGGCGGAGTATATCTTTGGCAACAAGCGCGAAAAGATCGCAATGACCGCGCCAGTGTTATCGGACCGCGCGATGGATGCCTGGCGCACGCGCTTCGTGATGCCTGCGCGCTTCACCGCAGCGACGTTGCCCGATATGCCCGACGGCGTCACCGCTGCAGAAATTCCCGCGCGCCGGAAGGCGGTGGTCCGCTTCGCCGGCCTCGGCAGTGACACAAGGCTAGCCGAACAGGAGATGCGCCTGCGAGAGTGGTTATCAGCGCGGGACCTCGAAGCGACCGGCGGTGTTGTGATTGCCTTCTACAACTCGCCGTTCGTAGCGCCGCCGTTTCGGCGCAACGAGGTGATGATCGCGGTAGGCTAACGGCCGGGTTGGTGTAGCTAACCGCTGCGGCGTAACCCGCCTTAAACTGTGCTTTTCCGTCGTAGTCGGGCCTTGCGCAAAAGCGGTCGTTCGCCCGGAGCAGGGATGGGGCTCCTATGCTTCCTTACACAAATGAAAAAGAGGCGCTAACCTGCCGCTGCCCCACCGGACCGCCCAACCCGCCCGGCATAGACAAAGCGAGCTAACCTATGTTCGACGAATACGGTTTTCCACGCGACCCTTACGTGGATGATGCCGAGCCCACGCTGGCGACTTTCGTCTACTGCAGTCGTGCCGCCGAAGGCGTCGACGACGCTGAGGTCGGCCGCATGGTCGAGTGGGCGCAACGCCGCAACGTCGCTCGCGACATCACCGGGGTGCTGGTTTTCGGCAGCGGCGTCTTCTTCCAGTGGATCGAGGGCCCGCCCGCCGAGGTTGAGACCCTGATCGTGAGCCTTCATAGCGATCCGCGCCATAACGACATCGTCGAACTGGACCGGTGTGTGGAAAAGCGCGAGCGTCTGTATCCGAATTGGCAGATGGAGCTGGTCGGAGCCGACAACATCCGCACGGTGCTGCAGGACGCGCTTGAGGATGCCGAAGATGAAAACAGCATTGCGGCGCTAAAGCGTATTCTCGCGCACCTCGCTTCGGGGCCTCTGGATACACTTGGGCGAACTTAACTCAGTCAGCTAATGGAGGCCTCGAACCGAATTCCCAGAGGGCCGCACCGGCAGAAGGGCCAAAGGGCACCTCTGATAAAGTGCTGCTCGCTCTCAGCTGCAGACTTTTCTCTGACCGAAACAGACGGCTCGCAATTGGCCCGGAGAGGTCATCGCCAAGTCATCTCGAAACGGTTGCGACGGGGCTGGTTGCGGACAGACCGGTCCTGGTCGGCGAATTTCGAATAGCTGCCGTCCGTTGACCAAGTTGTAAAAATTAAACGACTCAATTCTATCCAATCGCACGACCCATCGCGGTCGAAGCGGGCACGTTCGACGCGCGCGAATAGTGCCGATGAAACGACCGAGATCACATGGCTCCGACGAATTGAATAGCGCCCGGCACGACCCATATGTGGCCGTTCAGCGCGCTCTGCCTGCCTCCCAACTTCTGCCATCCATTCACGTCGATCCTTTCGACACCAAAAGTTCGGATTGAGTGTCGAACCGGCGCGGAGTAATTAGTACTAGTGCAATGTGGCGCGGTTGCAGAGTGCCAACTTGATTGAATTCATCTGATCGCCCTCCTGGCAACGCCAAGCCGGGAATCGGCGAGGCCGACTTAGAGCCACCAGCACTCCTTGAATGCGACCGACCCCTCCGCGAAGCAAACGTTGCCGACCTGTAGCAGTAGACAACACCTAAGCATGCTCCCGCCGCTAGGGTCCCAGCAGCGGGACGCATATCTCACATCTTGTTGAGCATCTCGATATGATGCTGAACCACTGGCACGATTTTCGAGGCCACTATCGGCAGCGGCTTGGAGCGTCCGCTGGCAGCCTCGGCTTGGTGCAGAGCTAGCGCGTCCTGATGCGCCGCCTTTTGTTGTGAAATGTAGAGCATATCACGATCGGCGCCGCTCGAAGCCCGTAGCGCAGCAATGTTGCGGGCCTGCTCGGGTGTCAATTTCGGCGGCTTCGGATGTACGCCAGCCATTAATGCAGCCTTCTTCACTTCCGCAGTGCTTTTCGAGTGATCCCTTTCCATCATTTGCGCAAACCGCTTCAAGCCGGAATTAGCCGTCGTTTGAAGGACAATCCGACTCGATTCGCGTTCGTATAGATCGCCCGCGCCCGCCTTCATCACATAACTCGCCGAGCTAATTGTCTGGGCCACAACCGGGGTCGCGGCTACCGCCAACCCAGCTGCGGCGCTAAATATCGCAATACGCATAACAATCTCCCAAGATGTGCCCCGTGCGCCGATTGCGTCAACGGATCATCCGGGCAAAGGTTCGTATACCTGCGGCAGATTTTTGCTAAAAGTTGATCAAGCATTGTGAACAGAGCCTGTGGTGGCGGTCGGCGAGGAGATCCGACGGTTCCTGCTCGGGGAACGCTGCTCAACCATACGTGAGACATGAGGCGCGGCATCAGGTTCGCCTCGGTCCCGCGCGCGACAATCACCGCGTCCCCCGGATGAATGTCTTGCTGCGCCAACCGATTCCAAGCAGGGTCATCGATCGGTGTTTTGTCAACACAGGGTTCCCCAACCTAGGCTAACTTAGGCTGTGAACCCATAAATCAGATCGTCAGCCAGTCGGGCTTTTCTTCGGCTGGTCCGTTCCAGCCCCAGTCTGCGAGAACGTCCTGCATTTCA
>NZ_JBEPNG010000015.1:0-30195 GCF_040546165.1 Sphingomonas sp. UYEF23
AACCCATCCCGACAAAATGCCCTTGCCAAGGGGGCGTCCACATATGAATCACATTCGCGCCAACAAGGGTTTCCCGTTTATGGGGCCTGACCCTAATTTGAGTTTTCCAGCTCAAAACGGTCCAGGAAACGGGCAGCGGTTCACCGACAACGTAGGATCGGACCGATCTTGCTGGCAACCTTTCCTGAAACCTTGCTCGCAATCTCCACAAAAACACAGAGGAGCGACGTTGAGAGATGGTTGTCGTCGAGCCCAGAAGCGTCCATCAAAGGCGTCGAAGCCACCAGTGAGGGGCGTGTCCCGTGGTCGCGATCGGGTCATCGTCGATCACTGGGTCGGTGGCGTAAAGGTGACGATATGGCGATGACTGCGCGCAGGGTTGGACTAACGGTTGCAACGCTCATGCTGGCCTTTACGCCCCTGTTTGCTGTCGCGAAGACCGCTAGCCTGCTCGACCTGTGGAAGGGGCACGCGCATTTTCGGCAGGTCGGAACGATCGAATGGACAGATGCACCGGGTCAGCACAGTGAGATCGGAACTTGGTACGCGGTCCGAGGGAAAGCCTGGTACGCCTTCAGCCGCGCCTATTTGAATACTCCCAATCCCACCTGTCCCGGCGATAACACCAGGGTCGTCGTCCGCGAGAGCAAAAACCATGGCAAAACCTGGTCGAAGCCGACCTCGATCGTCGATCCGGGCGCCAGTCCTGCAGGTGACGGATGCGCAATACTGGATGGCAGTTCGTTCTATGACTTGCCGACGCGAACCTGGCACATGCTTGCCCAATGCATGGCCCTGTCCAATGCGGGGGGGTGGTCGTTGTGCCATTACAGCCGAGCGAATGAATCGCCGACCGGTCGATTTACCGCTGATCCGGCAAATCCGGTCGTTCGGGGCGGACAGCTATGGTCGCGGATTTGCGCTGGGGAAAATAAGGCTTGTCCCGTTTCCACGCACGACGAAGGAACCCCCTACATAATTGAGAAGCGCAATGGCAAATTTATCGTGACTTTTCATGGTGTAGGTCCGGGCGACAAAACAGGTTTTCGTGGTGTCGCCGAAACACGCGATTTCAAGATTTGGACAACCAGTGGCGGAGATCTGCCGGGCGACGCGATCTTCAGCGCGAAGGATTGTAGCGCATGGCTCCCCGGATGCGTCGGCACCGGCGCCGTCAGCACGATCAGCACCCCTGACTACAGATTCATGATTGGCGAAATCATGACAAAAAGCTTGGCCTGCCAAATCAATCAATCGTGGAACTTCGAAATCTATCGAACACGAAGAAACTCCTGGCCGAGGGCCGGAACGGGAAAATGGGAAAAACTAGTCGGTCCCCCGATCATCAAATCCTCAATGCCCGACGATGCGACCCCGTGTCCCGTCAGTTATGCGCACTTCGTAACCGACGACTCTGGAATCTATCTGATCTATGAGGATTGGGCCCCCCGACGTGCCTTTCTGAAACGCCGAGTGCTCAGATTGTTCCAAGATGGGCCGCCAATCTCCGAAGCACAGAACCGTGCGCACTTGGCCAATAAAACGCGAGTCGTCTCCCGAAAGCGCCAGCGATAGCAATGGTTGGCCAAGCCCACAGCCTCGCAACTGCCCCGCGGCGGCGGCAGGACATTCGCCGTGGATGGCAAGGCCATCTGTTTGACCTTCCCCACCCAGCCTCGAACTCAACAAATTTGCTCGTTCCCGTAGCTAGGTCCAATCAAGATGCTTTGTAACGTCGTTGAGATTACCGATCTTCTGAGCTTGGAAGCCACGAAATTCGTGCGGGCGTCCTACCGGAAGGTGCTGGGACGCTGGCCAGAACCAAGCGAACTGACCAACCATACCAGCGCGCTTCGCCTTGGAATTGGCCGTCAACGCCTCTTGGCCGATATCGCCACGTCCGCCGAATATGAGTCGCGGCAAAAAAGTTTGCTGGCCAACGGGGATGATGCAGATTGCGTAAGGCATCTCTATGAAACGCTGCTCGGACGTGCGCCCGAGGCCGAAGAAATGAACAGCCATCTTGAGCGGCTACGAGCAGGACGGGCGCGCGAACTGATCTGCGAGGATATTGCGCATTCGGCCGAGGCGCGCTCCGCCGCGACGTTCTGGTCGGACCTGTCACGCCTCGTTGTCGAAGAAAAAAGAGGAGCAAGCCGATTCCTCGGGTGGTTAGGGCGCAACCGGCGCGAGACGCGAAACCACAACCGCGAGCGTGAACTGGCCTATCGCCAGGTGGAAAGCCTCGAGAACGCCGTGGCTTCGACAACGGAACAAGTACGTGCCCTCGCAAGCAAAACTGGCAACCTCAATGCCGTCCTGCGGCAGGAAATTGGCCGAGTACGACGACAAGTCAAAGCAACCGACCAGCGGCTTAGCGGCTTGGGCAGGCACCTCGAAAGCATACGTCTTGCTGTCGAACGTATCGATGCAAGCAAGCCCGATCACCACTTCGATGCGTTGACCCAGACACTATTTTGCAGCGCGGAAGAGGAGAACGGTTGGCGGGATACCGTAGATGCGAGCCTCGAAAGGCTCGAAAAACGCTCAGCCGAGCATTTGGCCGCGATCGAATTTTTCAATTCGTCAAAACTGTCGCATCCTTTGGCGTACGTCAACCAGACAGACCTCAGTGCGCTTGGTCAAAGAAGTCGTTCAGCTGTTATACGCCTAAATAATGTTTTTCAAAATTCGTTTATTTTGAGTGATGCCAATGCGTTTGATTATTGATCTACAGGGTTCCCAAGGACAGAATCGGCGTCACGGCATTGGCCGGTATTGCATGTCTTTCGCCCAAAGCCTGATCGAACACTGCGGTAATCATAGCGTTTTCGTGGCGATTAGCGCTCTGTTTCCTGAAACGATCGAACCGATCAGAGCAGCGCTGAGCGCGATCTTACCAAGCGATCACATCATCGTCTGGGACTCGCCCGCTCCACTACACGCTTCCGACCTAGCAAATGAGTCACGTCGACTGGCGGCGGAACTCATGCGCGAAGCGGCCTTAGCCAAAGTCCGCCCGGATTATATCCTTATCCCGTCGATATTCGAGGGACTTCATGACGATGCCGCAACGAGCATCGGGCAGCTGTACACCGCAATCCCCACCGCACTCGTCCTGTTTGATCTCGCCGCGTCCGGGACAACCGAATTCTATCCGGCCACATCGGAGGCTGCGCAATGGTATGAGGCCAAGCTCGGTCACATTCGTCGCGCCGATTTGGTGTTCACGCTTTCGGAAGCCGCGCGAGCGGGCGCCTTGCGACATTTGTCGATCGTCCCGGCCAGCGCTGTAAGGATTTCGGCAGCGGCTAGCGCTCGGTTCAGTCCTGCTTTCATCAGCCAGAAACGCCGCGAACAGCTTACACACCAATTTGGCCTGACGCGCGCATTCGTTCTTTGTGCTGGCGCGACCGGTCGAGACGAAAGCCTCAAAGACCTGATCACGGCGTTTGCGGGACTGTCGGCTGATCTTCGTCGAGATCATCAGCTTTTGCTCCTGTGCGCGATCTCACATGCCGAGCGGGAGCGTTTGGACCAATTTGCGAGAGCCTGCGAGCTCAGCCCATGTGACGTTGTTTTCTGCGAATCCATCTCCGACGAAGATTTGCTTAACTTCTACCGCGCCAGCACGCTGGTTGTCCTTCCCTCACGACACGAGGGGTCCATCCTACCGGCGCTCGAGGCGATGCAATGTGGGCGCGCGGTCATTGGTGGCGAGACATCGAGCTTGGCCGAGGTGATCGGGCTGCAGAGTGCACTCTTCGACCCACGCAACGCTAATGCGATGCGTCACAAAATCGAACAGGTCTTACGCGACAGCCAGTTTCGCAAGAAACTAGAACAGCATGGCATCACTCGAGCGCGCGAATTCAGCTGGAATCATGTCGCACGACGGGCATGGGCGGCTCTCGAGAAGAGCCAAGCTGCCCGTACTTCAGTGGTTCCCAATCGCACAAAGCGGCCGCGGCTGGCGTTCGTCTACACCGGTGGACCCGCCAACGGCGAATGCGTCGACTATGGCGCGATCGTTCCTGAATTATCACGCCATTACCGCATCGAAGTCGTTACCGACAAGGACGAAATAGTTGCCCCCCGAATAGTAGCGAATTGTCCTGTTCGAACCATCGCATGGTTCGAAAATCACGCGCATGAATTCGATCGGATAGTTTACCAGCTCGGGCACCCCCGATTGCATAGGCCAAAACTTGCCCTTCTCGAGCGCCACCCAGGATTGGTCGTGCTCGACGACTTCATCTTGGGAGATAACAGCCAACAGCAAGGAGATAGCGGCGACACGCCGCTCGAAACCATCCAGATGCTGCTCGAAGCACATGGCTGGTCCGCCGCGACGCGATATTGGAAAGGCGGCGCCGCTGAGAGGCGTCAGCGTCACCCTTATCCCCTGCGGGCGATCCAGGATTCGCTCGGAGTCATTGTGCATAGTCGTTATGCAACGCAGCTTGCGGAACGTTGGTTTGGTCTCGACGCAGCGAAGGACTGGTACGTCGTGCCACGCCCGCACCATAGAATCGTGTCGGTAGACCGTGCAGCGGCGCGGCGCGCGCTCGGCATTCCCGCGAACGATTTTGTTGTCTGCAGCTTCGGCGCGCTCGGCCCGACGCGCTTAAACGATCGCCTATTGGCGGCATGGTTCGCCAGCCCGCTTGGAGGCGATCCAATGTGTCGCCTCATCTTTATCGGCGAAAACGAGGACAGCGAATACGGCGCAGGACTGCAATACTCCATCCGTTGCGCTAAATCGACCAGCGGGATCGAAATCACCGGATCGGTGGATCCGGAAACACTCCGGCGCTGGCTGTCCGCGGCGGACATGGCTGTTCAATTATGCTCGCCTGCGCACACAGCAACATCCCTCGCTGTGCTAGATTGTATGAATGTGGGTTTGGCGACCATCGTCAACGCGAACGGATCGGTTGCCGAGCTGCCAAGCGATTGCGTTTGGATGCTGGCCGACGCGTTCGAGGACGAGGATCTTGTCGCAGGGCTGCTAGCGCTTCGGAAGGATAAGGCGCGCCGCGCCGAAATCGGCGCCCGCGCCATGGCGTTAATCGAACAGCAGCATCTGCCCCAACACTGCGCGCATGGCTATGTCGCGGCAATCGAAAATTCCTATGCCGTCGCGAGCCTTGGCGAGGCTGGACTCGGCCGGGCGCTTGGCGAAAGCAGCTTGACACTGTCGCAACAAGATTGGGTTGAGCTAGCTTCAAGCATCGGACGAAACCTCCCTCGCCAGCCGCAGCTCAGACGCCTTTATGTCGACATCTCCGAGCTTGTCCAACGTGACGCGAAAACTGGGATTCAGCGCGTTGTGCGTTCGATATTGATGCAGTGGCTTCGCTTCCCCCCGGAAGGCTGGCGTGTCGAGCCTGTCTACGCCAAGACGGGAATTTTGGGGTACAGCTACGCACGCGCCTTTACCGCGCGGTTTCTGGGGATTGAAAATGTCTGGTCGGACGACTTTGTAGAACCAAATCCCGGCGATATCTTCATAGGCCTAGACTTGCAGCCAGCAATCGCACCCTTCCAGGACAGTATCCTAAAAAATTGGTATCGGTCTGGGGTTAAAATATATTTTGTTGTATATGATCTACTTCCGATTATTTTGCCCGAACATTTTCCGCTTGGCAACAAAGTAGGCCATCATACATGGCTTGAATTTGTTAGCGGGTTTACCGGATTGATCTGCATCTCACGTTCCGTCGCAGATGAACTATATGAATGGCTCGATCATTACGGACCTGCACGTCACTGCCCCGTCGAGATTCACTGGTTTCATCTGGGCGCCGATACCGAGAACAGTGCACCATCAACTGGTTTTCCCGATAGCGCACAGGATACACTCTCCGCGCTTCGTGCTACGCCGTCCTTACTATCCGTCGGCACCATCGAACCGCGCAAAGCCCACCCGCAGATCTTAGCGGCGTTCGAGCGTCTATGGGCTCAGGGAACACAGGCAAGCTTGGTTCTAGTCGGCAAATTGGGTTGGCTCATGGAAGACTTCGCAGCCCAGCTATGCGGCCATTCGGAATTCGGAAAGCGCCTGTTCTGGCTCGATTCGATCAGCGATCAATTTCTCGATGAAATCTACGCATCGTGCAGCCACCTCATTGCGGCAAGCGAGGGCGAAGGTTTCGGCTTGCCGCTCGTTGAAGCAGCCCGGCATGGTCTGCCTGTTCTCGCGCGTGACATTCCCGTTTTCCGGGAGGTAGGCGGTGACTCGGCAACCTATTTCCCGGACAGCAAGGATCCGGGGGCGATATGCGACGCCATCACGGACCTTCTCGGTCGGACTGAGCCACAGCACGAGAGCGGTAAAAAGCCTTGGATCAACTGGGCGCAGAGTGCGGACGCCCTCCTTTCGACCATGATGTGCGGCGAGAGGCCATATAAAACCTGGGAGCCTGACAGCGTGTTGCGCTTCTGGGGGCATGATGCACGGCTTAAGTCGCAATTCGGAAAGCGTCATCGGCGGGAGATTTGGACCGATGGCGTCACTGGATTTCTTGTATACGGTCCCTACATGCCGCTTGGTCTCGGAACATATCGGATCACGGCCTGTGGCACGGCCAAGATCATAACTGGCGATGAATATCTGGACATCTCATCGGACGTTGGCGAAAGTCTCCACCTCACCGCCGCGATAAGCCATGACGGGGCGGGATGGTGGGTCGTCGAGATGTTTCACATCGCCACGGCGGTAATGGATTTTGAGGTCCGACTATGGGTTACTGAGACGACCGACCTTTCGCTCCGGTCTATCGAGATAGAATTGCTGCCCTGACACGCGCAACCACGTAAATTGTAGAGCTTGGGAATTTATGACGACACACCCGGTTTCGGCCGACGAACATCCGGATCCGTCCGCCATCCGATGGTTTCATTCCTTCAAAATGCCAGATGGTACAGTTTTTGACGGAGTTAAGCCGCTCGACATTCAACTGGAGGAAGCCGATCTTATATTCTCTGGCGATCTGATTGGGAAATCAGTTCTTGATATCGGCGCGTGGGACGGCTTTTTTTCTTATGAGGCCGAACGCCGCGGTGCCGGGCGGGTCTTGGCGACCGACCATTTTTGTTGGTCCGGGCCAGGCTGGGGTAACCGGGACGGTTTCGATTTCATCCACCGAGCGCGCGATTCGCAGGTCGAGTCGCTGGACATTGACGTGCTCGACCTGTCACCGGAGGCCTTGGGGACGTTCGATGTGGTACTATTCCTCGGCGTTTTGTACCACGTCAAAGACCCGTATAGCTGCCTTGAGGCGGCCGCGCGGATGTGTTCGGACCACCTTATCATAGAAACCGTGACGGCGCTGCCGCTCGAACCGCTTCCGGCAATGCGTCTTTACAAACCAGGTGAATTGGGTGGGGATCCAACTAACTTTTGGGCACCCAATCTTCCCGCGCTCGAGGTTATGCTCGAAAACTTCGGATTCACGAGCGTAGAATTCCTCGCGTCACCTGCCTCCCCCAAGCATCCTTTGACGCGAAGCCGTATTGCTACCATGCGCGGCAGCAATGGGGAGACGCATCGGACGATCATCCACGCTCGTCGGTAGGGACGGGACCCGAGGACGTCGAACTCGGGGCGCGCCGTCGCAGGGGAGTAAATAGGCGTTGGATCGGGCCCACGATCGGCGTCGAGAAGGAACCCGTTAACAGCATGGAGCCGACGTCCCGTTCGCGGTGCTTCCGGCGTATGGGAGGGCGTAGCCCGACCGGAGGTGCGAACACCGCGAACGGCTCTTTCCGCTGACGTGATGGCGTGGACGGCCCCTGCACAAGCGTAGCTGTGCAATGATGCGGCCGTTGTAGGTCCATGTGTGGACGGCCCCTGCGGCGCAAGAGCTTTTGTGCAGCGATGAGCACCGGTCGGGTGCATCCATGTGTTCGGCCTGTTCGCGCAGCACCGTCTGGCTGCTGGCCCTGATGAAGTCCGCAGGCCGGCTCCCTAATCACGTCATCGCGCTCGAAGCGCTGTGACCCCCTGGGTTTTGCCGACCCCCGGTCTGACCGGTTCGTCATCACTACTCAGCTACTCCTACGCCATCCTGCCGCCGGCGTTACCCAGCGACGCGGATGACGGTCACGCGGCGGACGCCGCGTAGACTTCGTTGCGCGACATCACCGCCCAGGCGATGCGCGCTGTCTTGTTGGCGAGCGCCACCGTCGCGATCTTCGCCGGTTCGCGTTCGAGGAGCTGTGCCATCCAGGGCTGGCGAGCGGCATTTTTGCGCGCCATGCGCATCACCGCTGTCGCGCCGACTACAAGCAACCGGCGCAGATAGCCGTCGCCCTGCTTGGTGATCCCGCCAAGCCGCTCCTTGCCGCCGGAGCTGTTCGCTCGCGGGGTAAGGCCGAGCCACGCCGCAAACTGCCGTCCGGATCGGAACAGCGACGCATCCGGCACCGCTGCCGATATTGCGGACGCGGTGATCGGGCCGATGCCCGGGATCGTGGCAAGTCGGCGGCTCGTATCGTCAGCTCGGTGCCACGCGAGTATCTGTGCTTCGAGCCGGTCGACCTCGCTGGAGAGCGCCCGTAGCTGGGCGGCGAGGGCGTGCAGGGCCGAGCGGGCGTGAACAGGCAGCTTGTCCTGCTGTTCGTGCAGTGCTTTTAGCATCGCAGTCACACCGCCCGCACCGACGCCTGTCACGATGCCATGTTCCGCCAGGTGCCCCCGCAATGCGTTGATCAGCATCGTCCGCTGTCGCACCATTAGGTCGCGGCTCTTGTGGAGCATCAACACCGCCTGCTGTTCGACGGTCTTCACCGCGACAAACCGCATGGTCGGACGTGTCACCGCCTCGCAAATCGCCTCGGCGTCGGCTGCGTCGGTCTTCCCGCGCTTCACGTAGGGCTTAACATAGGCGGGCGGCATCAACCGTACCTCGTGCCCCAACGCGATCAGCTCTCGAGCCCAATGATGCGCCGATGCACATGCCTCCATGCCGACGAGACAACCTGGAAGATCGGCGAAGGAGCCGATTACCTCGGCGCGCCGTAGCTTGCGCCGAACCAGAACGGCCCCGTCGCGGCCGATTGCGTGCACCTGAAAAACGCTCTTCGCCAGATCCAAACCGACGGTAATAACCTCCTGCTTCATGTTCCGACTCCTAGACGTGGACCTACAACGGCCGCATCATTGCACAGCTACGCTTGTGCAGGGGCCGTCCACGCCATCACGTCAGTTGCCGCTGGTGGAAGTGCTTGGGGCGGTCGCACCTGCCGCCCCATAGCCTTGCTGCGCTTCCTACCCTTTCACCACCGCGTCAATCGCCATCAGCCGCTCGAGCAAGGGCTCGAGATGGTCGAGCGGCCAGCTGTTCGGCCCGTCGGACATCGCCTGATCGGGGTCCGGATGCGTCTCGAGGAACAACCCCGCCACCCCGGCCGCTACCGCCGCGCGAGCGAGGACGGGCACGAACTCGCGCTGACCACCCGAGCGGTCGCCTTGCCCGCCCGGCAGCTGGACCGAGTGGGTCGCGTCGAACACCACCGGGCAACCGGTACCCTGCATGATCGCCAGGCTGCGCATGTCCGAGACGAGGTTGTTGTAGCCAAAGCTCGCGCCGCGCTCGCACACCATGATGTTGCCGTCCGAAACGCCGGCGCTTGTCGCGGCGGCCCGCGCCTTGGCGACGACGTGCGTCATGTCGCCGGGGGCCATGAACTGCGCCTTCTTGATGTTGACCGGCTTACCGCAAGCGGCAACCGCCGAGATGAAATCGGTTTGCCGCGCGAGGAAGGCGGGCGTCTGGAGGACGTCGACGACCTCGGCCACCATCTTCACCTGGTCCTCGGTATGCACATCGGTCAGCACCGGAAGCCCGGTTTCGGCGCGCACTTTCTCGAGGATGCGCAGGCCTTCTTCGATCCCCGGGCCGCGGAACGACGTGCCCGAGCTGCGGTTCGCCTTGTCGAACGAGCTCTTGTAGATCAGCAGCACGCCGAGCCGGTCGGCGATCGCGCGAAGCTGGGTCGCAATCGCCAGCGACTGGGCCTCGCTTTCGATGACGCACGGCCCTGCGATGAAGAAAATCTGGTGGTCCGGGCCGACCGCTTGTCCGCACAGCTGCATGGTCACGCTTTCTCTGATGGTTTTGCCCCTATGGCTTTTTGCGTAAGGGAGCGCGTATATAGCGACCTGCGCTCGAGCAGCGGTGGAAGTCAATTGGATACCGGGCCATGGCATCCATGCCGGCGGTAAAGGCATGGCAGAAGGGGATTTTATGAAAGCGATCGCGCTTAGCAGCTCGCAACATCCTGGTTTGCTCTCGGCACTGCGCACCACGCGAATCCAGATGGCGGCGCTTCAGGCGCTGTCGCTCGCGCTCAACGAATTCCCGTTGCGCGACCGTTTCCTCGAAGCCGTCGATACGATCGCCGCAAATACGGGGCGACTCGTCGTAACCGGCATGGGAAAGAGCGGGATCGTCGCGCGCAAGATCGCCGCGACGATGCGGTCGACCGGGACGCCGTCGCTGTTCCTCCATCCCAGCGAAGCGAGCCATGGCGATCTCGGCATGATCGGGCGTGAGGACATCGTGTTCGCGCTCAGCTGGTCGGGCGAGACCACCGAGCTTGGCGATATCATCGCCTATTGCCGCCGATTCGGCATCCGCCTGATCGTCGCGACCGCGTTTGCCGAGAGCACCGCCGGACGCGCTGCCGATCTGTGCCTCACCTTGCCGCAAGTGCGCGAGGCGTGCCCCAACGAACTCGCGCCGACGTCGTCGACCACGGTGCAAGTCGTGCTCGGTGACGCATTGGCGGTCGCGTTGATCGAGCGGCGCGGCTTCACGCGTTCGGATTTCCTCGCTTTCCACCCGGGCGGCCGTCTCGGCGCGCGTCTCGCGACCGCGGCGCAGTTGATGGCAAAGGGTGACGACATCCCCGTGGTCAAGGTCGGCGCGAGCTTGATCGAGGCGACGATCGAGATGAGCCGCAAGCGCTGCGGCTGCACCGCGGTGGTCGACGAGGGTGGGCGACTGCTCGGCGTCTTCACCGATGGCGATTTGCGCCGCGCGGTCAGCGGCGATCACATGCATGCCGATATTCGCGACCATATGACGCTCAAGCCGATTACCGTCGGACCCGAGATCCTTGCCTCGGACGCGCTGCGGATCCTCAATGAAAAGGCGGTGTCGGTGCTGTTCGTCGTCAGCGGCGAAAAGCTCGTCGGGCTGATCCACTTGCACGACATCCTGCGCGCGGGCGTTGCCTGACACTGCAATGCCCGACCTGATCGTAATTCCAGCGCGCTACGGCTCGACGCGGTTGCCGGGCAAGCCGCTGGTCGAGATCGCCGGGAAAACGCTGTTGTCGCGCGTCGTCAGCGTTGCACGCGAGGGCGCGCGGCGGGCGGGCAATGCCGAGATCGTCGTGGCGACCGACGATGCCCGTATCCTCGATCACGCGCACGCGCTCGGCTGCGACGCGGTGCTGACCGCAAGCGCGATCACCTCGGGTTCGGGGCGGGCCTGGGCGGCGGCGCGCGACCGCGCGAGCGAAATCGTCGTCAATTTGCAGGGCGATGCGCCGTTCGTCGATCCGGCGATGATCGCCGCGCTGATCGGTGCCTTGCGCGACTCGAGCAGCGCGGTCGCGACGCCGGTGGTGCAGCTCGACTGGGATGCGCTTGATGCGATGCGCGCACACAAGCAGACATCGCCGTTCAGCGGTACGACATGCGTGCGCGATAGCGAGGGCCGGGCATTGTGGTTTTCCAAGACCGTCCTTCCGGCGATGCGCAACGAGGTCACGCTACGCGAGGCGGGCGGACTGTCGCCGGTGTTTCGCCATATCGGCCTGTACGCCTATCGCTTCGCCGCGTTGCGCGAATTCGAGGCAACCCCGCCGACGCCGTACGAGCAGCTCGAGGGGCTCGAGCAATTGCGCTTCCTCGAATCGGGGGTCGAGATCCGGACCGTCACGGTCGCGCCGCCGCGCCATGCCATGTCGGGGATCGACACTCCGGCGGACGTCGCGCTGGCCGAGCGGCTCATAGCGCAGTTCGGCGAGCCCGAGCACGCATGGCGCTGAGGGTCACGATCGTCCGCCACGGCGACACGTTCGAGCCGGGCGTCGCGCCGCGGCGGATCGGCGCGCGGACCGACTTGCCGCTCGTCGCGAGCGGGCGGGCGCAAGCGCAGGCGCTGGGCGCCGCCTTCGCGGCAGGCGGGCAGCGCTTCGATCGCGCGTTCACCGCGCCGCTTGCGCGCAGTCGCGAGACGCTCGCGCTGATCCTCGCCGCGCAAACCGCGCCGCCGCCGGTCGAGACCGCCGACTGGCTCACCGAAATCGACCATGGGCCCGATGAGGACATGCCCGAAAGCGCCGTGCTCGCGCGGATCGGCGCGGCGGCGATCGAGGCGTGGGATCATGCCGCGCACGCCCCCGATGGCTGGAGCGTCGACCCTGCGCAGCGCGTCGCCGGGTGGAAGGCGCTGTGGGCATCGGGGTCGGGCAACATCCTCCTCGTCACGAGCAATGGCGCCGCGCGGTTCGCCTTGCTCTCGGACGCAGGACTGCACGAACAGGCGGCTTCGTTGCCGACGCTCAAGCTGCGGACGGGCGCCTTCGGTACGATCGTTCGCGACGCGGGCGGGCTGCGATTGGGCGATTGGAACCGTCGGCCGTAAGCTTTCGCCCGGTCGCACAAGCCCTTGCATCGCCAGGGGGATTGCTGGAGAGCCACGCGATGCGCCTTCCCTTGCTTCGTTTTCCGGCATTTCCGGGCGCTGCTGCGGCCGTCATCGACACGACGAGCGCGCTCAGCGAGCATGTACTCGCGCCCGAAACGATCGTATCGCTGTTCGCTGCGATCCGTGCGGCGCGCGTCGGCGGAGCGTTTTGGGCGCCGGCGAGCGCGGTCCAGGGCGCGCCGACTATCGTGCGTCTGCGGACGCGCGAAGATATCGACAGCGTTCCCGCAGCGCTCGCGCCAGCGGCTTTATGGTCGATGCCCGCGGCATTGGCGCGCGACGCCGCGGTGCACGCTCGCATCGATGCCGCACGGATCGTCGCGACCGAGATCGATCCGTGGTCGGTGCTCGATCGTGCCACGACGCTCGTCGCCCACGGTAACGACGAATGGGTCGCGCTCGCGGCGATCGCTGGTTGCGCGGTCCATTTGCTCTCGGCTGGCCGCTTCGGCGAGCCCGGCGACGATGCCGCCACGCTCGAAGCGCGCGTCGCGAGCGACCTCGCGCAGACCGCCTGTCTCGACCCGTTCACCGGCCAGACCGACGACAGCGGCGCAATGATCGCGTGGCTCGGCGATCTGCGGCAGAGTTTCGCGGCAAATCATGGGCTCGTCGCGGCGTGCGGCTTCAGCTGGTGGAAGCGGCACGAGATCGCGCGCTTCCTGTGGACGCCCGCGCACCCCTTGCGCTTCTTCTGGTCGGAGCAGCGCGCGATCGCGCATGCCGCGCGGATGGGCGGCGCTATTGCGGTGTGGCCGTCGCGCGTTTCGGCCGGGTTGGCGGCGGCGGCAGCGGCGCGGGGGGTCGCGTTGGTCCGTGTCGAGGATGGCTTCGTGCGTTCGGTCGGGCTCGGCAGCAACCTCGTGCCCCCGTCGTCGATCGCGATCGACCGACGCGGCATCCATTACGACCCGACGCGCGCGAGCGATCTCGAGGTGCTGCTGGCCGAGGGGGAATTCCCGCCCGCCTTGCTCGAGCGCGCGCAGCGGTTGAGCGCGACGATCCTGGCCGCCGGGATCAGCAAATATGGCGGCGATGCCGCGCACAGCTTTCCCGAACGCGTCGCCGGCAAGCGGCTGGTGCTCGTCGCGGGGCAAGTCGAGGACGACCAGTCGGTGCTGCTCGGCGGGGCGGGGCTGACGAGCAATCTCGAGGTGCTGCGCCGTGCGCGCGTGCTCGAGCCCGATGCCGAGATCTGGTTCCGTCCGCACCCCGATGTCGATGCCGGGCATCGCAAGGGCGCGGTGCGCGATGACGACGCCCTGGCGCACGCCGACCGGATCGTGCGCGGCGGGACGATGGCGCGGCTGCTCGATCTGGTCGATGCCGTCCATGTGCTGACCTCGCTCACTGGGTTCGAAGCGCTGCTGCGCGGGCGGGCGGTCACCTGCCACGGCGTGCCGTTCTACGCCGGCTGGGGCCTGACGCGCGATCTCGCGCCAATCCCCGATCGCCGGGGGCGGCGATTGGGGCTGGCGGAACTCGTTGCCGCGGTGTTGATTGTCTACCCGCGCTATCTCGATCCGGTTACGGGATTGCCCTGTCCGCCCGAGGTGCTGATCGCGCGCATGGCGAGCGGCAATGCGACGAACAGATTGGCCTGGGTGACGAAGTTGAAGCAAGTGCAGGGACGTTTGACGATGGGGTGGCTATGAGCGCGGGCGAGGTCATCCTCGACGTCTCGCGCTTGCTGTCGCGCGCGCGGCATCAGACTCCGTCCGGCGTCGATCGCGTCGAGATGGCGTATGCGCGCGGGTTGCAGGCGCGGCTCGGCGAGCGCTTGGGCTTTGCCGCGGTGCATCCGTTCGGCAATTACGGCCGTCTTTCGCGCGCGCGAACGCTCGCGTTTCTCGACGCGACCGAGGCGCGCTGGGCGAGCGCGCGCGGCAAGGGCGGGCCGCGGCCGATCGCCGAAGTGATGCCGACGCTGCTCAACCTGTTGCCGACGCGGCCGCGGCCCGGCCCCAACGCCGTCTACGTCCAATCGTCGCCGCACCATCTGACCAAGCCCGATCTGGTGAAACGGATCCTCGCGCACGAACAGGCGCGCTTCCTGTGCTTCGTCCACGATCTCATCCCGATCGAATATCCCGAATATGCCCGACCCGACGGGGCGCGGCTGCATCAGCAACGCGTCGACACGATCACGCGCTTTGCCGACAGTGTGATCGTGAATTCGGTATCGACCGCCAAATCGCTCAAGCCGTTCCTCTTGGCGGCGTGGCGCTCGGTCGACGTGCGCGTGGCGCTGCTCGGCACCGAGGAGATCCCGCACGTCGCGCCGCTGCCGAGCGCGGCGGCGGAACGGCCGTATTTCCTGTGTCTCGGCACGATCGAGCCGCGCAAGAACCATTTGCTGCTGCTCAACCTGTGGCGCGCCATGGCGCAGCAGATGGATCCGGCGGCGATCCCGCGGCTGATCATCGTCGGGCGTCGCGGCTGGGAGAATGAGCAAGTCGTCGACATGCTCGAGCGCTGCCCCGGGCTCAAAGGCCATGTCGAGGAGCTCAACGGCTGTTCGGACGAGCGGATGCACGCGCTGCTGCGTGGTGCGCGCGCGCTGGTGCTGCCGTCGTTCGCCGAAGGCTATGGCATGCCGGTGGCCGAAGCGCTGTCGGTCGGCACGCCGGTGATCTGCAGCGATCTGCCCGCGCTCCACGAGGCCGGTGGCGCCGCGCCCGATTTCCTCGATCCGCTCGATGGGCTCGGCTGGGAGGCGGCGATCCTCGATCATGCGCGTGCCGGGCCGATGCACCACGCGCAACTCGAGCGGATGCGCGGCTGGAATCCGCCGACCTGGCACGATCATATCTCGATCCTGTGCGACGCGATCGAGGCGCTGCAACGCTAGCGGCGTGACGGGGTGGGGGATCGCACTGGGCGGCGGCGCGTTTGTCGGCGCGAAGGAGTTCCCGCATGCCCGACCTCGATAGCACGACGCCCGCAACCGCCAACCGCGCGGTGCGCATCACCCATTTCGGCGGCCCCGAGGTGATCGAGGTCACCACGATCGACACGCCCTATCCGGCGGCCGACGAAGTGCTCGTCCGCGTCCATTCGGCGAGCGTCAATCCGGTCGACTGGAAGACCGCCGAGGGCAAATATCCGCCGGTCGGCGAAGATGCGCTGCCGATCGTGCTCGGGCGCGATCTGGCCGGCACGATCGCGCAAGTCGCGGATTCAGAGTGGAGCGTCGGCGACCGCGTCTTCGCCTTTATCGGGCAGGATCGCGGTGCGCAGAGCGACTTCGTCTGCGTCAAGACGCGCGAACTCGTCGCGATGCCGGATGCGATCGACTTCGACGCTGCTGCCGGATCGGCGCTGGCGGTGATGACCGCTTGGCAAGGCCTGTTTGATCATGGCGGGCTCACCGCAGGGCAGCGCGTGCTGATCCACGGCGGCGCAGGCGGGGTCGGCCACATGGCGGTGCAGCTCGCGCGCTGGAAAGGCGCAACGGTGTTCGCGACCGCATCCGGGCACGACCTCGATTTCGTCCGCAGCCTCGGCGCCGATACGGTGATCGATTACAAGAACGCGCGGTTCGAGGATATCGCGACCGATCTCGACATGGTGTTCGATACGCAAGGCGGCGAAACGCAGGCGCGTTCGTTCGGCGTGATCCGCGAGGGCGGCATCCTCGTCTCGACGCTTGATCCCGACACGGCCAAGGCGGCCGAGCACAAGGTGCGCATCGTGCCGCGCTGGCATGCCGAGCCGGATGCCGCCACGCTCGGCGAGGTCGCCGACTTGCTCGCGTCGGGCGCGCTCAAGGTGACGGTGGCCAAGACCTTCCCGCTTGAGGACGTCCGCGCGGCGCACGCCTTTGCCCAGGACGCGCATCCGCGCGGCAAGGTCGTGCTGCGCCTGGTCTGACGCAGCACGACGGCGCGGGCTCAGCCGAGCCCGCGCCCGAGCACGCGCGTCAACCGCGCCGAGAACGCCCGCGGATCGACCCGCAGCTCGCCATCGGCGATCCGCGCTTCGTCGAACAGCAGATGGGCGGCGTCCTCGCGCAGTGCCGGATCCGCGCCCTCTGCGCCGAGCTTTTCGATCAGCGGATGGCGCGAGTTGATCTCGAGCACGGGCTTGGCGGCGGTCTCGAGCCGGCCCGCGCCGGCCAGCAGCTTCTCGAGCTGGCGGTCCATCCCGGTATCGGGCGCGACGAGGCAGACCGCGCTTTCGGTCAGGCGCTCGGACACGCGCACGTCGGACACCGCATCGCCGAGCGTCGTCTTCACGAAGGCGATGAAGTCGTTGACCGTCTCCGATGCAGGCGGCGTCGGCTCGGTTCCTTCGGGAAGCGCGATCAGGCTGAGATCGGCCAACCCTTGCGTCACCGACTTGAACGGCTTGCCGTCGAAATCCATGCCAGCCGCTGCCCAGAAGCTGTCGACATGATCGGTGAGCAGCAGCACCTCGATCCCGCGCGCGCGGAAGCCCTCGAGCTGCGGCGACGAGGCGAGCCGATCGAGATCGGGCCCGAGCGCGTAATAGACCGCGGTCTGGTTGTCCTTGAGGCCGGCGGCATAGTCCTTGAGCGAACGCCATTCGCCGTTCGAAGTGGTCGTCTTGAAACGTGCAAGGCCGAGCAGCGTCTCGCGCCGCGCATAATCCTCGTACAGACCCTCCTTGAGCACTGCACCGAACGTATCCCATAGCTTGAGATAGCGCTCGGTGTCGTTCGTCGAGAGCTTGTCGAGTTCGCTCAGCACGCGGTTCGACACGCCCTTCTGGATCGCGGCGAGCACCGGGCTGTCCTGGATCATCTCGCGCGAGACGTTGAGCGGCAGGTCGCTCGAATCGACGAGCCCGCGCACGAAGCGCAGATAGCGCGGCAGGATTTCGGCCTCGTCGGTGATGAAGACGCGGCGGACATAGAGCTTCATCCGCCCGGCGCGGTCGGGATCGAACAGGTCGAACGGCTTGGTCTCGGGGATGAAGGCGAGCACGGTATATTCGTGCACGCCTTCGGCACGGTAATGCAGCGTCAGCGCAGGCGCGTCGAACTGGCCCGCCACGCTGCGGTAGAAATCGGTATAGTCCTCGGGGCTGATCTCGGCCTTGGGCTTGGTCCAGAGCGCGGCGCCGTCGGCGATCTGCTTGGGCTCGGAGTCGGGTGTGTCCTTGAGGAAGATCGGCACGGGGACATGGCCCGACTGCGCCTTGATCGTCCGCTCGATCGTGAAGGCGTCGGTATATCTGGTCGCGTCGTCCTTGAGCTGGAGCAGCACGCGGGTGCCGCGCGCAGGCGCTTGGGCGATGTCGACGGGTTCGATCGTATAGGTGCCCTGGCCGTCCGACGACCACAAGGCCGCGGTCTCGGCGCCAGCGCGGCGCGAGACCACTTCGACCTGATCGGCGACCATGAACGCCGAATAGAAACCGACGCCGAACTGGCCGATCAACTGGCTGCCCTCGGCATCCTTTGCGCCCGCAATGCGATCCATGAACGCCTTGGTGCCCGAGCGCGCGATCGTGCCGAGCGCTTCGCCGAGCTCGTCCTCGCTCATGCCGATGCCGTTATCCTCGATCGTCAGGCGACGCGCTTCGGCGTCGAGCGTGACGGTGATGCGCGGCTGGCCGTCATCGCCGAGCAGGCTTGCGTTGCTGAGCCCTTCGTAGCGCAATTTCTCGCACGCATCGGCGGCGTTCGAGATGAGTTCGCGCAGGAAGACGTCTTTGTCCGAATAGACCGAGTGCACCATCATATGCAGCAGCTTGGCGACATCGGCTTCGAAGGAACGCGGGGTGGTGGTGGTGGTCGTCGTCATGGGGCCACGGTCTCTCCGGTTGATGAAGGCTGCGACATGGACGTCGCGCCGAGGCGTTTCAAGATCGTGCCGACTGACCGCGACGTGCATGTGCCCGTCGACTTCCGCAATGCGTTCCGATGGTTGCGCGCCAACGTCTCGCGCTGGATTTGCAGCTAGCGCCACCATAAGCCGCTCGGGCGCGTTGAGCGATCGCATTCACGGCTTTCTCGCGGGGGAGGGGATCGACCGCTTTGCCGATCGCGACACGCTCGCGGCGACCGCGGTGGCTGGTTTCGCTGCGACGCCGGGGCCGATCGCGAAGGCGTTTCTGCGGGCGCTGTGGGATATGCCGGTGCCGACCGGCGAGCAGCGCTATGTCGACGGAATGCTCCAATTGCTCAGCCTGATGCATTGCAGCGGCCATTTCCGCGTGATCGACGGGCCGGAGGGGGCGGTGCGGGGGTAGCGCCGCAATCGCGATGCAGCGTTCGACGTACGTTGACGTGGCGGCTTTGCGATTATAGTCAGACAATATAATTGAAAATGCAAGGCCTCGCGCGGGCCGTGCCGGGGGGAGGGGATGCGAGTCATGGCGACGACGACGACCGAATCCGACCGGCGCACGCGCCCGTCGCTGGACGCCGTGCCAGCCCTCGACCGCGCGCCGTGCGGACTCGCGCCGACAACCCCTCCCGTCTCCCCGCGAAGGAAACCCCGATGACCCGTCGTGCCGGATTTGCGCTCTCGCTCGCCACGGTGCTGCTCGCGTCGACCGCGGCAGTCGCCCAGGATGCCGCCAGCGACGCCACCGCGTCCGCCACGGTCCATGCCGACCGCCCCGGCCCGGTGATGGCGCGCCAGGTGTTCGGCCAGTTCGCCGAGCATCTCGGCCACGGCATCTATGGCGGCATTTGGGTCGGCGAAGGATCGAAGATCCCCAACGACCGTGGCTATCGCCGCGACGTGATCGACGCCTTGCGCGCGATCAAGGTGCCGACGGTGCGCTGGCCCGGGGGCTGTTTCGCCGACGAATATCACTGGCGCGACGGCGTAGGCGCGCGCGGCAAGCGTCCGGTCAAGATCAACACCAATTGGGGCGGCGTCAACGAGGACAACGCCTTCGGTACGCCCGAGTTCATGGGCTTTGTCGAGCGGCTCGGCGCCGAGGCCTATGTCTCGGCCAATGTCGGCAGCGCGCCGCCGAGCGAGACCGCGCAGTGGGTCGAATACATGACCTCGCCCAATGGCTCGAGCCTCGCCAAGGAGCGCGCGGCGGACGGGCATCCCGCGCCGTTCAAGGTGCCCTATCTCGGCATCGGCAACGAATTGTGGGGCTGCGGCGGCAACATGCGCGCCGAATATGCCGCCGACCTGACCAACCGTTATGCGACCTTCGCCAAATCGGGCTCGGGCAAGATGCGCAAGATCGCCAGCGGCCCGAGCGATTCGAACTACGAATGGACCGACACGCTGATGCGGCTGTCGGGCAAGCATATCGACGGCCTGTCGCTGCATTATTACACGCGCCCGCGCGACGTGCACTGGAACGACAAGGGCGCAGCGCTCGGCTTCCCCGAGAGCGAATGGGCGAGCACGATGGCGCACACGCTCCAGATGGAGGAGTTCGTCACCAAGCATTCGGCGATCATGGACAAATACGATCCCGCCAAGAAGGTGTGGCTGGTCGTCGACGAATGGGGCACCTGGTACGATCCCGCGCCGGGCAGCAACCCCGGCTTCCTCGTCCAGCAGAACAGCGTGCGCGATGCGGTGGTCGCCGGGCTCAACCTCAACATCTTCGCGCACCATGCCGACCGCGTGAAGATGGCGGCGGTGGCGCAAATGGTGAACGTGCTCCAGGCGATGCTGCTCACCGACGGCGCCAAGATGGTCAAGACGCCGACCTATTGGGTGTTCGACCTCTATCTGCCGTGGATGGACGCGACGACCTTGCCGATCGAGGTCACGTCGCCCTGGTATCACAAGGATGCGGTGGCGGTGCCGGCGATCAGCGCATCGGCGGTGCGCGACACTGCGGGCCAGGTGCACGTCGCTCTGGTCAATCTCGATCCCAATCGGCCGATCCCGCTGTCCATGGCGCTCGCGGGGGTGAGCGCGACCAGCGTTACGGGCCGGATCGTCACCGGCGCGACGATGGACGCGCATAACAGCTTCGAGCAGCCCGATGCAGTGAAGCCCGTGGCGTTCACGGCGGCGCAGGTCGCGGGCGGCACGCTGACTGCGACGATCCCGGCCAAGTCGGTGGTGGTGCTCGACTTGCGCTGAGCGGGAACGGCGCGTCACCGGCGCTGGGTCGGCGGCGACGCGTGTTCTCGAAGGGACGGGTATGCGCGCGATGATCCACTGCTGCGCAATGCCTTCGGCGCGTAGCAGGCGATAAGCAGCCCAGACGACCACGAATCAGGTCGTACGTTTGCAGGCCGCGCCAAGGTGTCGCGCTGGAGCGCCAGCCCGGGGATGCCAAGAGCGCCGGCCGCCATGCTCGACCGGCTAGCATCGATCCCGGATCAAGTCCGGCATGGCACGTTAGACTGCCATCACGCTTTGCGTGTCCTCGAGCGCCAATTCGACCAGCCGCCGCATCGCCGCGGTCGCACCCTCGACATCGGCGGCGACGATCGCGTCATAGACGAGCACGTGATCGGGGATCGGATTGCGCGGCAGCGCGCGCATCCGCTGCTTGAACTGCGTCGTCCAGGCGACTGCGGCGCCGATCGAGGCGCTCATTACCACCAGCGCATCGTTGCGCGTCGCGCGCAGGATCGCGTCGTGGAACTGGCGATCGGCCGTTCGGCCCGGCTCGGTCGCGAGCGAATGGCGCCGCATCGCGGCAAGCGCGTCCTTCATCCGCTTGATGTCGTCGCGGTCGCGCTTGGCAGCGGCGATCCCGGCGGCGGCGGGCTCGATGATCAGCCGCAGCTCGAACAGGCTGCGCACCAGCTGCGGATCGGGTTCGCCCGCAAACGCCCAGGCGAGCACGTCGGGGTCGAGCAGATTCCAGCGGTCGCGCGGCAGGACGCGCGTGCCGGTCTTGGGGCGGCTCTCGACCAGGCCCTTGGCGATCAGCCCCTGGATCCCCTCGCGATACGCGCTGCGCGACACGTCGAGCGTCTCGGCAAAGACGGTCTCGCTCGACAGCGTTTCGCCGGGGGCATATTCGCCCGACAGGATCGCGACGCCAAGCTTGTGGGCAATGGCGCCGCGCAGGCGTCTGCCCTTGCCGCGCGGCTGGCGTGCCAGAGGGGTGGAACCGTTTCCGGCGTCGGCATCGTCTGGCGCGATGATGGGGGCTTTAATCGTCACAGCCTTTCCCTCTAGCAGCGACGGCGCGCTTCGGAAACTGCGCCCATCCCAGCGTGTCGGGCATCGTGTCAGCATGTTTACGGATAATCCAGCCTTTCAGTCAAAACGGCGCACCGCGCACCGCGCCCCGCGCGCCGCCGCCGGGCGCAGGCGCGATCGTCCAGAGCTGGCGCGGGCGGATCATGGAATCGCCGAGGTCGACCGCGATCGGCCCCTGGAGCCAGCGCGCGGAGGGTGGTGCCGCTTCCTGCATCGCGCCGGCCGGTCGCGGCGGCGCTGGAAGATGCGGCGCTGAACGGGCAGGGAGGCCCTGCCTCAGCGGCCGCCGAAGCAAAGAGCGCGCAATCACCTGGCCGGGTCATCCCATCTCTCCCGAGACCGCTGCGCGTGGTGGCGGCTCGTCGTGGTGCATCGTGCAACCGGCGTTACGGGACGCTTCCGGGACCCGACTGCAGAAAAGGGTGACGCAGTCTGGCTTGGGTCAATAGTCCGACAACAGAATGTGGTTGTGCGGCGCGCCGCGCTCAAGGCGAGTTGCGGCAAGTTCTTAATCCAAGTGAACTGAAAGCGAAGGGAGCTGTTTAGGCTCGATGGTGGCGGTAGCGTGACGCTCGGACACTTCAGGTCTGACGCCGGCGGGCGCTCGGTCCGTGTGAGCAGGAGCGTACGATGACGGCGAAGGGAGTGGCGGACGCCGGGACGCAGCTCGGCCCCGACAAGAATGGACGGCGTCGGTGATCCTCGCGAACGGCGCCACCTGGGGCATTTGCGCTGCCGCCACCGGCGCTGTCATCACGCGCCCTTTCCGCTTGCCCGAGGCGATCTGGGCGGTGGCCGGCGCGGCGCTGCTCGTCGTGTTCGGGCTGATGCCCGTTCCGGCGGCAGTCGCGGCGATCGGCAAGGGGCTCGACGTCTATCTGTTCCTGATCGGCATGATGCTGCTCAGCGAAACCGCGCGCGAACAAGGCCTGTTCGACTGGGTCGCGGCGACCGCGGCGATCAACGCCAAGGGCTCTTCCGCACGGCTTTTCCTGCTCGTCTATGCCACCGGGATCGTGACGACGACCTTCCTGTCGAACGACGCGACCGCGGTCGTGCTCACCCCTGCGGTCTATGCCGCGGCGCGCAAGGCCAAGGCCGAACCACTGCCGCTGCTGTTCGCGTGCGCGCTGATCGCCAATGCGGCGAGCTTCGTGCTGCCGATCTCCAACCCCGCCAACCTCGTGCTCTATGGTGGGAAGATGCCGCCGCTCGGCCAGTGGTTCGGGTCGTTCGCTTTGCCCTCGCTCGCGGCGATCGTCGTGACCTATGCGGCGCTCCGCTGCATCGAGCGCAAGAGCCTCGCTGGATCGTGCGAATCCGATGTCGAGCGCACCCCGCTCTCGGTAGGTGGCAAGGCGGCACTCGCCGGGATCGTCGCGACCGCCGGCGTGCTGATCGGCATGTCGGCGTTCAACCTGTCGCTCGGCCTGCCGACCTGCGTTGCCGGGCTCGCGACGACGCTCGGCGTGTGCGCCCTGGCGAAGCGCTCGCCGCTCGCGCTCGCGGGGCAGGTGTCGTGGAGCGTGCTCGCGCTCGTCGCGGGGCTATTCGTGCTGGTCGAGGCGCTCGATCGCACCGGCGTGATCGCGCAGGTCGCCGCAGCGCTGAAGGCGGCGGCGGCGAACCCGGTACAGGGTGCGGCGCTGTCGGGGACGATCCTCGCCTTCGCGTCGAACCTGATGAACAACCTTCCCGCCGACTTGGTGGCGAGCACCGCGGTGGCGCAAGTCCATCCGCCGCGGCTGATCGTCGATGCGCTGCTGATCGGGGTCGATCTCGGCCCCAATCTGTCGATCACCGGGTCGCTCGCGACGATCCTGTGGCTCCAGGCGATCCGCCGCGAGGGCGAGGATGTCGGCTTCTGGCGCTTCCTCAAGGTCGGCGCGGTGACGATGGCCCCCGCGCTCGCCGCCGCACTCGGCGCGCGGCTGCTGATCGGCTAGCTCAGAAGCGGAAGCTCAGCCAGCCAGCGAGGAAGTCCGAGCTGGCATAGCCGGCCTTCGTCAGTGATGGCCCTGCCGCAAGGTGCTCGTAACGCCCGGTGAACGACAGCCGCGACGCGATCGACCAAACCGCCTGAACGCGCGCGACATTGCCGATCTTGCGGTCGGCGACGGTCTGCGTGCCCGCAAACGGCTGGCCGTTCGCACGGTACACCGCGTCGCGCGCATCGTCGCGCCACGTCAGCTGATATTCGGCACTGACGCGCAGCTTCTTGACCGGCGTGAAGCTCACCGTCGGCGCGACCGCGATCAGGTTCGAGGGCGTGAGCGACAATTGATAGCTGTAATAGACGTTGTTGCCGAACGGCGCATAGGCGTTGCGCAGCGTGCGCCCGCCATAGCCGCCACCGCCGCTCGCATAATCGGCATGGAAGCCGATCCGCGGCGCGGCGGGGCTCTTCCCGAGGCGATAGGTCTGCGCGAAGAAGCCGTGCCACGCATCGATCCGCTGCTCGATGAAATTGCCCCATTGATGGTTGAGCGTCCAGTCGATCGTCACGGGGCCGGCATCGCCCCAGACGTGCACGCCGCCGTAGAAGCGCCGTCCCGGCCCGATCCGCCCGCCCCAGGTGCCGACCGAATTGCGCCGCCGCCACAGGAACGGATCGACGTAGAGCTTCGACCCGCCGAACCACTGCGTCGGGACGACCATGCCGAGCGTCACGCCCGAGAAGCGGCGCGCCGGATCGCTGATATCGTCCTCGACACCGAGATCGCCGTACGCCGTCGGTTTGAGGTCGAACACGTCGAGGCGGAAGCGGCCGGTGCGCGCCCAGGCGCGGATGCCGTTGAGCGTATAGCGGATCGTGTTGTTGTCGCGCTGCGAGACGAGCAGATTGGGGCCGTCGGTGAATTCCTGGCGGCCATAGCGCGCCCCGAGCGCGACGCCGCTGACATCGGCGGTCGCTTCGGCGAAATATTGCTGGAGCGTCAGCGCGTTGCGCAGCGTCGCCGCGGGCGCGCCGAGTTCACGCCCGCCGATTCCGCCATGCGCGACTTCGCCGTAGAGGCGCAGATGCGGCCCGAGATGGAGATCGGCGCCCGCAGTCAGCCGGCGGATGTCCTGCCGCTGGTGCGGCGTCTCGCGCAAGTTCGGGTTGCTCGTCATGTTGATGCGCAGCCGCGCCTCGCCCGAAAGCGTCAAATAGATTTGCCCGTCGTCGGCGATCGGGATGAACTTGATCCGATCGATCGGATCGTCGCGCTTGGCGGGATCGCGCAGCACGCGCCAATCCTCGGCCCAGCGCGACAGATTATAGCCGTTGGTGGTGGCGCCATCGCCCGCCGCCGCCGCGGGATATTCGGTCGCGGCGGGGCTTGCGGCAGGCGCTGCGGTCGCTTGCGCCAGTGCTGGCGTGGAAAGCAGCAGGGCAAGCGGGGTGGTGGCACGCAGCGCGCGCATCGGGTTCGGCTTGCGCATATTATTCGGCCGGAACGGCGTCGGCCGCCATCTCGTCGACGCGCACGCTGCGCCCGGCGATCGCGCTGCGGAACTGCTCCATGTCGAGCTTGCCCTCCCAGCGCGACACCACGACGGTCGCGACGGCATTGCCGATGAAGTTGGTAAGGCTGCGGCACTCGCTCATGAAGCGATCGACCCCGAGGATCAGCGCCATCCCGGCGATCGGCACGCTCGGCACGATCGACAGCGTCGCGGCCAGCGTGATGAAGCCAGCCCCCGTCACCCCCGCCGCGCCCTTCGACGACAGCATCGCCACGCCGAGCAGCAGCAATTGCTGACCGAGCGACAGATCGACGTTGCACGCCTGCGCGATGAACAGCGCGGCGAGCGTCATATAGATGTTGGTGCCGTCGAGATTGAACGAATAGCCGGTCGGCACGACCAGCCCGACCACCGATTTGGGGCAGCCGGCGCGTTCCATCTTCTCGATCAGGCTCGGCAGCGCGCTTTCCGAACTCGACGTGCCGAGCACGAGCAGCAGTTCGTCCTTGAGATAGCCGATCAGCGTGAAGATCGAGAACCCCGCCCAGCGCGCGACCAGCCCGAGCACGACGATGACGAACAGCAACGAGGTCGCATAGAAGGTGCCGACGAGCATCGCGAGATTGGCGAGCGTCCCCGCGCCATATTTGCCGATGGTGAACGCCATCGCGCCGAACGCGCCGATCGGCGCGGCCTTCATCACGATCGCGACGACCTTGAACACCGCGACCGATATATCCTCAAGCGCGCCGAGCAGCTTGGTTCCGCGATCGCCGATCATCGCCAGGCCGATGCCGAACAGCACCGCGACGAACAGCGTCTGCAGGATGTTGCCCTCGGTCAGCGCCGAGAGGAAGGTGTTGGGGATGATCCCGGTAAGGAAGCCGACCAGCGTCGTCGCATGCGCCTTGCTGGCATATTCGGCGACCTTGGTCGTATCGAGCGTGGTCGGATCGATATTGAGCCCCGCGCCCGGCCGGACGACATTGGCGACGATCAACCCGATGATCAAAGCGAGCGTCGAGAAGAAGAAGAAATAGGCGAACGCCTTGCCGACGACGCGCCCGACCGAGCCGAGATCGCGCATCCCGGCGATGCCGGTGACGATCGTCAGGAAGATCACCGGCGCGATGATCATCTTGACCAGCTTGATGAAGGCGTCGGCGAGCGGCTGGAGCGACTCACCCGTCGCCGGATAGAAATGCCCGAGCAGCACGCCAGCGACGATCGCGATCAGCACCTGCGCATAGGTGTGGCGATACCAGGGGCGGCGCGGAGCGGCCGGTATCTCGGCGGCGGGGTTTTGCGAAATCGGGATCACGGCCTTCTCGTCCTCATCCAGGGGGAGCGCCTCTGACGGGCGGTTGACTATGCGAACAGTGTGCGGCGGTGGCGACTGCGGATGGCGCACAATTCGTTATTTTCGCACAAGACATTGAAATATAATCGCTTCTCTCTGGCTGAATGGCTGTGAACGCCCGATCGATATGCAATAATCGGGACAGAGGCTGGCGACATTGTGCCGAAAGTTGCACATTGGTGTGCCACGCCCGCAACCGCAGCGTGGCGAAGCTGTTGTCCCATCGCCCGCTTGCTATGGCAGATCGATCGACCATGACCTGCGCTGCCCTTCGAAGCTTACCGCATCGTGCCGCGCCCGCCCGCCGGGCCGGCGGATGACGGCGCGCACGGCACTGGCGGCAGTCGGGCGCTCGATCGGGGTGCGCTGGGGGATCGTCGCGGCGATTCTGGCGATCGCGGTTGCTTTTGTCGCCGGGCGTCTTGCCGAGCAGCGCGTCGTCACGGCGCTGCATCAGCAAGTCGAGAGCGATGCCCGGCTCCGCGCCGCGCTGCTCAACGGCGAGCTCGCGCGGTTCCGCTTGCTCCCGCTGACGCTCGCGGACGATCGCGACGTGATCGCCGCGATCGGTGGCAGTGCGGCGGCAAAGCGCGCGCTCGACATCAAGCTCGAAGCGCTGTCGCGCGTGACGGGCGCGCCCGCCATCTATGTGATCGGCTCGGATGGCATCACGATCTCGGCGAGCAATTGGCGATCGGCGCAGAGCTTTGTCGGCGCCGACTATCGCTTCCGGCCGTATTTTCGCGATGCGCTCGCGCACGGCGAGGCGAGCCAATATGCGCTGGGGACGGTGTCGGGGCACCCCGGCCTCTATCTCTCGCGCCGAATCGCCAATCGCGGCGTCATCGTCATCAAGCTCGAGTTCGACCGGATCGAACGCGTCTGGGCGGGCGCCGGCGGGATCACGCTGGTCCGCAACCCGCTCGGCGTCGTGCTGGTGACGAGCCGGCCGGCCTGGCGCTTCGCCGCGACGCGACCGCTCTCCGCGCGCGACGAAGCGCAGTTCCGCGGCGAGGCGCGCGTCACGCCAGCCGCACTTGCGCCTTTGCCGGTCGCGGCGGTCGATGGCGAGGATCGCTTTGTCGGGCTGGGCGCGACCTTTCTCGCGCGCGCCGTGGTGACCGCGCAGCCGGGCTGGCAATTGCTCCTGCTGCAGCCGATCGACGCAGCGGTCGCGGCCGCGCGCCGTGCCGCGTCGGTCAGCGCGGCGCTCGCCACGATCGCGCTCGCCGCGCTTGCCTGGGCGTGGCGCCAACGCGTTACGCTGTCGCGCCGCCGGACCGAGGAACTCGAACGGGCGGTCGCGCGGCAGACCGCCGATCTGCGGCGCGAAATGGACGAGCGCGCCGAAAGCGAAGCGCGTGCCGCCGAACTGCGCGAAGCGCTGCGCCAGGCCAACCGGCTCGCCGCGCTGGGGCAGATCACCGCGAGCGTCGCGCACGAGACCGCGCAGCCGGTCGCCGCGATCCGCACCTATGCCGCCTCGGGCGCGATTTTGCTCGATCGCGGCGCGATGGCGGAGGCGCGCGAGAATTTCGTCAGGATCGGCGGGCTGGCGGAGCGGATCGGCGCGGTCACCGCGCAGCTCCGCGGCTTTGCGCGCCGCCAGACCGGGGAGATGCGGCCGGTCGAGATCGCCGAGGTGATCGACGGTGCGCTGCTGATCCTCAAGCAACAGCTGCGCGGCGTCACGCTCGATCTCCCGACGGTCGCGCCGCAGCTCGCGGTGATCGGCGGCAAGGTGCGGCTCGAGCAAGTGCTCGTGATCCTGATGCAGAATGCGGTGGAAGCGATTGCGGCGTGCGAGACACGGCAGATCGCGTTGACCCTAGCGAGCGACGCTACGCAGGTCCGGCTGGTCGTCGCGGATACCGGGCCGGGCGTGTCGACCGAAATTGCGGAGCGCCTGTTCACCCCGTTCGTGACGTCGCGGCCGCAAGGATTGGGGTTGGGGCTGGTGATCGCGCACGACATCATGGTCGAACTCGGCGGAACGCTGCGATTGCTGCCAGGTGAAGGCGAGGGCGGGGGTGGGGGCGGGGCGCGTTTCGAGATCGGGATGCGGCGCGCGTGAAAGAGACCTCCGCCCCGCTCGAGGTCGCGCTGGTCGACGACGACGACGATCTGCGCGCGGCGACGACGCAGCTCCTCGAACTCGCGGGGTTCAGCGTGCGCGCCTTCGCCGATGCGGCAAGCGCGCTCGCGGCGATCGGCGCGGACTATCCCGGGGTCGTCATCACCGACGTGCGGATGCCGGGTATGTCGGGGATCGAACTGTTCGGTGTGTTGAACGCGCGCGATCCCGAATTGCCCGTCGTGCTGATCACCGGACATGGCGACGTCGAGATGGCGGTCGGCGCGATCAAGGCCGGGGCATGGGATTTCCTGACCAAGCCGTTCGATCCCGAAGCGTTGCTGGCGGCGGCGACGCGCGCGGCGAAGGCGCGGGCGGTGATCCTCGAGAACCGGCAGCTCCGCGCCGCGGCCGATGCCGAAGCGGGGGATGCGTTGATCGGCGCGACACCCGCGATCGTCCGGCTGCGCGGGATGATTCCGGTCCTGGCCGATGCCGTGCTCGATATCGTGATCGAGGGGGAGCTCGGCACCGGCAAGGAGCATTTCGCGCGGCTCGTTCACCGCGCAGGCCGGCGCGCGCGACATCGCTTCCTCAAGATCGACTGTGCGACGGTGACGCCCGCGCTGATCGAGCGCGAGCTGTTCGTGCGCAACGGCGTCGTGGCGCGCGCCGACCGAGGCACGCTGTTTCTCCATAACCTCGAATGGGCGAGCGACGACTTCCAGAACCGGCTCGTCCGGCTCGCCGAGACGCGGGCGGTCGCGCTCGAGGCGCGCGATCCCGATCCGGTCGACATCCGGATCATCGCCGCCGTGCAGGCGGGCGAACGCGACCGCGTGTTGCCGGCCTTGTTCCATTTGCTGGCTGGCGTCCCACTGCGCATGCCGCCTTTGGCCGAGCGCAGCGCCGACATCCCGCTGCTGTTCGCACATTTCCTGGCCCGCGCAGCGTGGACGCATGGCTGCGCGATGCCCGCTGTGGCGGATCATGCCTATCGCCTTGCCGGACACAGCTGGGCCGGCAACGTCCTCGAACTCGAGAAGACCGCCGAGCGGATCTGTCTGGGTCTCGATGAGAGCGGGGGGGAGCCCGACATGGCGCTGGCACCCTTGCCGGCCCGGCTCGATGCGTTCGAGCGCGCAGCGATCATCGATGCTGTCACTGCCGCCGATGGCGAGATCGCGCTCGCGATCGAGCGCCTGCAGCTGCCGCGCAAGACCTTCTACTACCGGGTAAAGCGGCTCGGCATCGATCTCCGAGCCCTGCGGCGACAGTCCGGCAGCTGATTCAGGGCCGGGAGGGGGCGGTCCGAATCAGCAGGTGGCCGGTTGTCCTGCGACGGATGGGTGGCGAAGCAAGGCCGAACCCGAGCGTTTCTGCGGGATTGACGCGGGATTGCAAGAAAAGTGCAAAAAAGGGTTTGACCGAATCAGGGCGTGGACCTAGAGGGGTGTCACCGCAGCG
>NZ_JBEPNG010000016.1:0-28659 GCF_040546165.1 Sphingomonas sp. UYEF23
CCCCCGACCAGGCAGCCAGGGGAAGATCAAAACATGGGTCACTTCTCAGTGGAAATTATGCGCCTCCCGGGTCAGCTCTCAGTGGAAATCAACACATGTCGCTGATGGTGATCTATTTCGGCTATCAGAAGCGCGACGGCGATCCCGACCTGCGCCACCACAACATCATCCTCGGCCCGCGCTACGAGGAACTGCTGACCGACATTTTCGAGCGCAAGATCCTCGCGGAAGACTTCTCGCAATATCTCCACATCCCGACGATGACCGACCCCAGCCTCGCTCCGCCAGGGCATCACGCGGCCTACACGCTGATCCCCGTCCCCAACACGCTCGGCGATGTCGACTGGGACGTGGTGGGCGAGGCCTTCGCGCAGAAGGTGCTGACCTTCCTCGACGAGCGCGGCTACATCCCCGACCTCGGCGAGCGGTTGGTCTATCAGAGCTTCGTCACACCGGATTATTTCGAGCAAGTGCTCGGCGCGTATGCGGGCAACGGCTTCGGGGTCGAGCCGCGGCTGACGCAGACGGCTTTCTTCCGCCCGCACAATCGCAGCGAGGACATCACCAACCTCTATCTCGTCGGCCAAGGCACGCAGCCGGGCGGCGGGACGCCGTCGGTGATGATGTCCGCGAAGATGACCGCACGCGAGATCGCGCGCGATTACGCGATCGATCCGGCGATCGTCGCGGGCGTCCCGGCAGCGCGCTAGGCTGGGCCGATCCGGTCGGCGAGCATCCGGCCGGACAGCCACGCGCTTTCGATCCGCGGCGCGAGCAGCCAGTCGCCGACCGCGCCGATACGCTTAGCGGGATTCCACAGCGCCCCGTGCTGTGTCGCCCTGACGCGCGCATAGCGCCAGCGGTGACCGATCCGGACGGTGGGCGGGGGCAGTGCGCGCGTGGCTTGGTCCGCCAGCGCGGCGAGCAAAGCGTCTACGACGCTCTCGGCCGCATCCTCGAGATGTAGGCGGGACCAGTCCGGCGTCGCCTGGAGCACCCAGGCTTCCCCGGCGCCGCGTCCGGGCTTGGCGCTGTTGCGGGCCGCCCAGCCAAGGATGCCGGTGTCGCGGAGAATGTCGGTTGCTATTGCGATCGGTTCGTCGAACGCCACCATCGCGGTCCAGCACGGTGCCGACGGGCACGCCTGCGCCATCGCCGCCATCGCGGGATCATGCGCGACCAGCAGCGGTGCTGCCTGCTCGGCAGGCGTCGCGATCACGACCGCGTCGAACGCCATGTCCGAAGCAGGGTCGAGCTTCCAGAACGCGCCGTCCTGGCGGATCGTGTCGACCTTGGTGGTCCAGTGGACGTCCAACCGTTCGGCGATGGCCTTGACCACCGCGCTCATCCCGGGCGTTCCGACCCAGGCATCGTCCCCCGCGCTCGGCCATGCCGCCGTGACGTTCGCGGCGGCCCACTGCGCGACTTGCGCGGCAAAGGCGGAGTCGCGTGCCGTGAAATATTGCGCGCCGTGGTCGAAGGCGACGTCGCCGTCGGGTCCCGGCGCGCGCCGCGTCGCCATCCGCCCGCCGGGCCCGCGCCCTTTGTCGAACATCAGGACGGTGTGGCCGCGGGCCTGCAGCGTTTCAGCGCAGGACGCCCCTGCGATCCCTGCGCCGACGATGGCGATCTTCATTCGAGTTCCCGTCCGATAGGCACGACGTGTGACACCGGCGGCGCTATAAAGACCAAGCGCCGCCGGTGTCGACGGTCAGGCCTTGGGCAAGATCACGGCGTCGATGACGTGAATCACGCCGTTCGTGCACTCGATGTCGGCAGTGACGACCTTCGCGCCGTCGACGGTCACGCCATTCGTTCCATCGACATGGACGGTCGCACCGCCGGCAGTGGCCGGGTCGAGCACCTGGCCGGCGACATCAGCCGCCATCACCTTGCCGGGAACGACGTGGAGGAGGAGGATCGCGGTCAGCTGGTCCTTGTTCTCGGGCTTGACGAGCGTCTCGACGGTCCCTGCGGGCAGGGCTGCGAACGCGTCGTCCGACGGCGCGAACACGGTGAAGGGACCGGCCCCTTTCAGCGTCTCGACAAGGCCAGCGGCAGTCACCGCGGCGACCAGGGTCGAGAAGGAACCCGCAGCAACGGCGGTATCGACGATATCGTGGCGTGGATCGGTCATTATGGAATCCTTTGGCTGGGCCTGTGTCGCGCCTGAAGTCAGTGCATACCGCCTCTTGCGAGTTGGTATCGCTGCGCTCCGACGCTGCGTCGCCTTCCCATAGTGACAGCGGACTCCCAATACGGGCTTTGGCCCATCTTGGCGTTCACCCCTACGAGATTGCCCCGCAGATGCGATCCCGCCGTCCCCTTGATGCTGCTGCGTTGGGTGAAGGAGCGGTCACGCGGTGCAATCCGTACGCCCCTGTAACACGCCGAGCGCGCGATGCCGCGCGCATCGCGTTCCAGCGCAGCGGAGCAATAAATCTCGAACGCGGCCTTTCTGAGATTGTCGAACGTAGCCGATCCGCCGATCGGCACCGGTGCGATCAGCCGTCGGTGTGCAGCGCCAGGCCATGACGGACGAGGATTGCCTGCGGGTCCGCATCGCGACCGCGGAAGGCGCGGAAGCTCTCTGCGGCTGGACGACTGGCGCCGCGCGAGAGCACCTCTTCGCGAAACAGAGCGGCGGTAGCGCGGTCGACCAATCCCGCCTCCGCAAAACGCTGGAACCCGTCCGCCGCAAGCACTTCCGCCCACAGATAGCTGTAATAGCCCGATGCATAGCCGCCGGCGAAGATATGGGTGAAGCCGTGCGGGAAGCGGTGCCATGCCGGTGGGCGGACCACCGCGACCTCGTCGCGCACCGCCTCGATCACCTCCATCGGGTCGCTGCCCAGCGTGCCCAGATGCAGCAGCAGGTCGAACAGCGCGAATTCCACCTGGCGGACGACGAACATGCCGGACAGGAACCGGCGCGCCGCCACCAGCGTGTCGAACACCCCGTCTGGCAACGGCGCACCGGTTTGGTGATGGCCCGACATGCCGCTCAGCACGTCGCGGTCCCAGGCGAAATCCTCCATCAACTGGCTCGGCAGCTCGATCGCATCCCATTCGAACCCGTTGGTGCCGGCAATGCTGGGACGATCGACGCGGGTGAACAAATGGTGCAGGCAATGCCCGGTCTCGTGCAGGAAGGTGACCACTTCCCGGTGGCTGAGCAGCGAGGGGCTTGCTTCGGTTTTCGGTGCGAAGTTGCAGACGAGATAGGCGACCGGCACCTGTCGGCTGTTGCCATCCTTCAGCCGCGGACGCGCCTGCGCCATCCACGCGCCGCCGCGCTTGCCGCTGCGAGCGTGCAAGTCGACATAGATGCCGGCGATGACTGCGCCATCCTCGTCCGTCACGTCGTAATAGCAGGCATCGGGATGATAGACGGGCACGTCGGCGCGCGCGATCAGGCGGATGCCGAACAGACGATCGAGCAGCCGCTGCCAGCCGGCGATGACGCGTCCGACGGGAAAATAAGCGCGCACCGCCTGCTCGTCGACGGCATAGCGCGCGGCGCGCAGCCGATCCGAGACATAGGCCAGATCCCAGGGTTGAAGCGCCGCGATCCCCAGATGGTCGGCGGCGTACCCCGCCAGCTCGGCATATTCGCGGGTCGCGGCAGGCTTCGCCCGGCGGCCGAGATCGCGGAGAAAAGCCAGCACCGCGCAGGCGTCGGGCGCCATCTTGGTGGCCAGCGACCACGCGACCGGATCGGTGAAGCCGAGCAACCGCGCACCCGCGCGCCGCAGTTTCAGGATCGCCGCGATCCGGCCCGAATTGTCGAACTGCCCCGCATGCGGTCCCTGATCCGATGCGCGCGTGCCAAATGCGGTATACATCCGCTCGCGCAGGCCGCGGTCCTCGGCGAACGTCAGGACGGCGTTCACGCTCGGCATCTGGAGCGTCACGACCCATCCGGGCAGTCCGCGCGCGGCGGCCGCGGCGGCGAACATCGCCGTGTCGGGCTCCGAAATGCCGGCCAACACGGCCGCATCCTCGACATGCTCGAACCAGGCGTCGGTCGCATCGAGCACGGCGTTGCCGAATGCGGTCGACAGGTGCGACAATTCGACCGAGATCGCCGCAAAGCGCGCGCGCTCCGCTGCCTCCAATGCGACGCCTGCCAAGGCGAAATCGCGGATCCTGTGCTCGACGGCGGCGCGGTCGGGATCCGCCAGCGCCGCGAATTCCGGGGTCGTGGTGAGCGCGACGAGCACTGCATACACCGCCTGATTCTGCATCACCTGCAGGCTGTTTTCGACCAACCTTTCCTGCCCGGCCACGAAAGCGGCGCGCAGTTCGGGCGTGTCGGCGACAGCGTGCAGGTGCGAAACCGCAGACCAGACCGCAGTGATCGCAGTGTCTGCCCGCTCGAGCGGCAACCATGCCTCGGCAAAGCTGCTCGGCTGCGTCGCAACGATCCGCGCAACCACCGCGCGATGGTCGGCGATGACCTTGTCGAGCGCGGGCGCAACGTGCTCCGGCCGGATATCGCCGAAACGCGGCAGGTCCAGCGTGTCGAGCAGAGGATTCGTCATCGTTTCATCCACTTCAGGTTTCAAACCATCAACGCGGTATCGACGCCGTCGGCGGCAATCGCACGGGCTTTATTTCCGGCGAGGAGGGGCTCGGCTGTCAGCTACGGTGGTGGGCACCAAAGCTCGATTGGGGTGTTTCGACCTGATGACCATCTCCGAGCCCGTCAACGCAAACCGTGCCGCCACTCACGGACGTGCGCCCTTGCGGATCGCCGTTATCGCGCATCTTCGTCATCCGATTGCAATGCCGTTCATGGGCGGCATGGAAGCGCATTGTCATCAGCTCGTCACAGCGCTGGTCGCCCGCGGCCATGAGGTCACACTGTTCGCCAGCGGCGACAGCGACCCCGCGCTGCCGCTTCACCCCATCGCCGAACGCCATTACGAGGCCGTGCTGCCGTGGGCGCAATGGCACGGAACACGCGACCTCACCGCATTCCAAGACGTCGCCTTCGGTCACGCCTGGGACGAGATCGCCGGAGGGGACTTCGATATCGTTCACAACAACACGATGCACCCGACATTGCACGTGCTCGCCAAGCGCGATCGCAAACCGATGGTGACGTCGCTCCACGTCCCTCCTTTTGCGGGCCTCGCCGACTCGATTGCGGCCAATATTGCGGCCTGGATGCTTCAGACGACCACGTCGCAGGCGCATCTGGCCACGTGGTGGACTACCCCGCCCGACACTGCATCGGTCGTCCATAACGGCATCGACACCGCACGCTGGCAATTCCGCTCGACCGGCAACGGTCGGGCGGTCTGGGCGGGGCGCATAACGCCGAACAAGGGCACCGCCGTCGCGCTCGAGGCGGCGCGTCTGGCCGGCATAGGCCTGGACGTGATCGGGCCGATCGACTGCATGGATTACTTCACCGATCACGTCGCACCGCTGCTCGACGAGGCCCGGGTCTATCATGGCCATCTGGGCGGTGAGGCGTTGGTCGATGCGATCGGCGCGGCATCGGTCTTGCTCTCGACCCCGATGTGGGACGAACCGTTCGGCCTCATCGCCGCGGAAGCGCTCGCGTGCGGCGTCCCCGTCGCAGCGCTCGATCGCGGGGCGATGCACGAAGTCGTGGGCGATTGCGGCGCGCTCGCGACCGACGCGGCGACGCTTGCCGAGGCTATCGGTCGCGCCCGAGCGTTTCCGCGTGCCGCATGCCGGGACCGCGTGACACGCGAGTTCTCGCTGACATCGATGCTCGACGGGTATGCAGCCGCCTATGCCGCCGCGATCGCGGGCGCGCGCGCCTCGAGCTGCGCCAGCACGACCGAGGTGCTCGCATAGGGCTGGTCGGCCTGCTGGCGGGTCAGCGCCAGATCGTCCTCGCCGACCTCCCGCAACCGAACATGCTCGCCATCGCGCAGCGTGATCAAGCCCATCAGCGTGAACGCCTTGAGCCAATGCTCCATCGTGAAATGCCCCCATTTGTCGCGGAAGCGCGCGGCGTTGGCGATCACGCTGTCGATATGGTGGACGGGCGGCATGTGGTGCGGGTGGTATTGATGATAGACTCGCGCGCCGCGCACCCAGTTGATCGGCACGCCCGCGGTCATCGCGACGCGCCCGAAATCGGTGTCCTCCCCGCCGTAACCGACATAGCGTTCGTCGAAACCGCCGAGTGCGACGAACGTCGCGCGCCGCATCGCGAAGTTGAGCGACCAAAAACAGCGATAGTCGGTGCAATCGCCCAGCGCCTCGACCGGTGGCCCCGCCCGGTCCGAATGCTTGACCCCGATCGCGGCGAACCGGTCGAAATCGAGCCCCTCTGCGGTGGCGCCCGACGGCAGGTACAAGACCTCCCCCATCAGCACGGCATCGACCGATCGCAACTGCGCCAGATAGTCCGCGACGAGCGACGGCTCGGGAATGCAGTCGACGTCGAGAAAGATCAGATACTCGCCATGCGCGGCCTGGGCGGCGGCATTGCGCGCCGATGCCAACGGGATGCCGTCGGCCCCCATCAGGATTTGCCGCACCGGAAACCGCGTCTCGGGCAAGTCATACGCTTCGTTTTGCATCACCGCGATCACCAACTCGTCGGGGGTTTGCGTCTGCAGATCGAGGGCACGGACGACGTTGACCAAATGCGCCGAGCGACCATGGGCGAGCGTACAGATCGAGACGGTCATGACAGGCTTTCACAAAGGAGCTGATCGACAGGGGCGAGTTCGGGCGATGGCGCGACCCGGGGCGGCGCCCAGGCCGAGTCCGCGACGCGCGACAGCCATGCGGCGACATCCCGTGCCGCATTGGCGTCGTAGAGCGCGCGTTGCCGCGACAGGTCGAGCGACGCAGCGTGCGCCCAGGCCTGAGTCCAGGCACCGACATGCGACGGCCAATGTTCGAGCATGGTCGCCGCGCCGGCGTGATCGAGCATCCGCGCTTTCCACAGCTGTTCGTCGAAATAGCGCCATTCGGGCACGACGATCCAGGGACGCCCGACCGCCGCTATCATATGGACCGTCGTATTACCGGCCGAGGAGACGACGCGATCCGCCGCCGCGATATACAGCGCCGGCGTATCGACCCACCCGAGATGCCGGAGGTTGCCGGGCGCCGTAGCGTGCCATTCGTGTTCTACCGACCCGATCGTCAGCCAGAGCACGTTTGGCTCGTCCCGCGCGCCGAGCGTGAGCGGGGTCGCGGGCGTGCCGCTACCCCCGCCCCCGGCGATCACGACGACGATCTCGGCATCGAGCGGCAGGCCAAGCGCAGTCCGCGCGGCGTCGCGCCCGATCGCGTCGACCGCAACCCCGACGCCCGGCGCATAGTGCGTCTTTGCGAGCATCCACGCCGGCCGCCCCGGCTGTTCGAGCGACGGCGCATAGGGTGCCAAGATCCCAAGCGCCGATTCATACGCCGCCATATGCCCCGGATCGCCGCGGTCGCCGTGCTGGAGGACGCTTATGCACGGGACCGATGCGATCCGGGCGAGCTGCGCGAGTTCGGCCGATACGTCGGTGATGAACAGTGCAGGCTGGGCGGTATCGAACCACGACGCGATGACCGCGACAGCGTGCGTGATGCTCTTCCAGCCGAGCGGCGCGCAATGGAGGTTCGCGGGCGTCGGTGCGTTTGCCAGACCGGCCGGCTCGTCGCCGACCGCTTCGAACAGCGACGGGATCGTGCGCACCGTGACGTTCGCGGCAAGCGGCGGGAAGATGTCGGCGCGCGCCGAGAAGAGCACCACCGGACGGTCAGCGGGCAAGGCATTGACGATCGCCGCGGCGCGCTCGGCATGGCCACGCCCCTGATGATGGACGAAATAGCCGATCGGCCGCGTCATGCCGCGCGCGCCATGGCAAAGGCGCGCATACCCTCGACGACGCCGGCGGCATGCGCGCGGCGTGCGAGATAGATCGTCGGACGCCCGATCAGTTCGGCAAGCTCGGTGCTGTAATTGGCGACGAGGATGCCGTTCTGGCACTGCGCGAGCATATCGAGATCGTTGCCGCTATCGCCGGCGGCATAGACCTGATCGGGTGCGACCCCCAAGGCGCGCGCCGCCCATTGCATCGCGGCACCCTTGCCGGCGCGCGTCGGAACGATGTCGAGCAGCCGCCCGTGACTGTGGATCACGCGCACCGGCAGATCTGCGACCACGCTGCGGATGGCAGCGACCACTGCGGGCTCCTCGGCGAAATAGCTGCGCTTGTGGCGGCGTTGCTCGACCGGCGGCTGGCGCTCGACGCCTGCAAGACCCGAGACGCGCGCATCGACCGCCGCCGGATCCCAGCCGCGATCGATGTGCGCGGCATAGTCGGCGTCCGCGACGAGCCGCGCGCCGTGACGCCAGTAGATTTCAGCGCCGACCGAGGTGATCAGGACGGCGGGCGCGGGTTGCCCCCATTCGCCGAGCAATCGCTCGGCTTCCTGCAGCGACCGCCCGGTCGCGACACCGAAGGCGAGGTTGGGTTCAGCCTCGAGATACGCCGCCATGCCGAGCGCGCCAACGGTGCACCCCGTCAGCGTATTGTCGATATCGCAGAGCAATAACCGCGAGGGGCGCGGTTTCGCCGGGGCGACCGTGGCAAGACCCTCGACGATCGCGACGAACCGCGCCGCATAGCCATGCCAGTCGAGCGCCCGCGCATTTACGCGTCCCGCGCTCGACGCCCGCGCCCATGCCATCTCGTCGTCGAGCAATGTGGTGATCGCAGCCGCGAAGCTCGCGGGATCGCGCGGATCGGCGACCATGCCGTGGCCCAGTCGCGCGACGATGTCGGCTGGCCCGCCGTGACACGTCGCCACGACCGGCAGCCCGTGCAGCGCCGCTTCGGTCAGCGTCAGTCCGTACGGTTCGGTCAGCGCGGGATTGACGAAGATGCCCCGCGTTTCGCGGGCAAGCGCGTAGAGCGCGGCAACATCGTCGGCGGTATGGCGCTTCGGCAGCGCCAGCGTCCCGTAAAGATCGTGGCGGTCGAGTCCGGCCAGCAGGCCCGCGATCACGCTGCGCTGTTCATCCTCGCCCGTGTGGGGGCCGTCGCGCAGACCCGCGACAATCACCAGATTGGCGCGATCGCGTAGCCCGGCATCGGCCGCGAAAAGGTCGATCAGCCCGCCGAGGTTCTTTTTGGCGACGGGCCGCGCGATCGCTAGAATCATCGGCTTGTCGGGATCGCGCAGGAACGGCGCGATCAACGCGCGGGCGCGGGTCAAATCGCTTGGCGTGGTCTGCGCGAGCCCGGCCCCGGGCGGGACACAATGGATCTTTGCGGGGCACGCCGCGGGATACGCCATCAGCTGCCGCTCGGCTTCGTCGCGCGAGGATGCAATGATCGCATCGGCGGCAGCGATCGCGCGGTTCTCGTCGGCGATCCGGGGCGCGATCGCCTCGCTAAGCCCCGTCGCATGGTTCGCCTTGTCGATGCCGAGCGAGTGCGCGGTGTAGACGAAGGGAATGTCGAACCGATCGCGCACCGCCGCCGCGACGTCGGCCGCGTCGGCGAAATGGGCATGGATCACATCGGGGCGCCGCTCGAGCGTCGCAATGTGCGCGATCAACGCTTCGGCGAAAGCGGGACGATCGGCCGCCGCAGCGCCCTTGCAGAGGTATTGCCGATCGGCGGTTCCGATGCGACGGATCGCGAGTTTTTCGGTGATCGGCTCGTACGGGACCGCATAGGCCGCGCCTAGGATCCTATCTTCGATCAAGCGCGTGACGATCTCGACCCGGTCGACATCGCCGCGCTGCGCCAACGCCTGGGCTGCCCCCAGCGCATAGGTGATATGTCCGCCGGTATCTTCGGTCAGGCCGAATTCAATGGGCGGGCCTTTAAGGCACCCGCCAAGGGCAATCGACATGATGAACAAGGGACGCAAAACCTCAAGTCACGGGATAGGTGCTCCTGCCGGAGCCGACCCCATTAACGCAGGGTTCATGGTGTGGTTGCGGATGCAAACCCCAATTGCCCTGGATTTTATATTGATTTGCATCAGCGCGAAGGCTCCTACTCTTTAGTGGGCGGGTATTTCGACGCATGACATCGCCCTGCACTCACGGCCTGAGGCGTCGAATTCGCGCGACACGCGTTCAGCGGTGATGTGGAGGTCGAGAATGCGCGCAGAAAATAAAATACCCAGAAGACCTGGGCAGAGTGGCATCGTCGAAATCGGGCACGATTGGATCCTTCGGACCGCTCTCATTTTCCCCGCGTCAGGTCGCCCATGCAAAGTCTCATAGCGATCCCGACCTACCAGCGCGCGCATCAGATCGTGCGTGCCGTCGAAGCGGCGTTGGCGCAATCGCAGCACGACGTCGGCGTCGTCGTGATCGACGATGGATCGACCGATGAAACCCAAGCCGCGTGTGCGCGCTGGTTCGGCCATCCCCGCTTCGGCTACATCAAGCTCGACCGGAACCTCGGGACGGCGGCTGCCAAGAATGTCGCGCTTGCGCTGCTTGCGTTCGATGCGATCACCTTCCACGATTCCGACGACATTCCGCATATCGACAAGCTGCTCCGCCAACAGCGCACGCTCTCGCGCACCGGTCTCGTCGCTGCCGATTGCGCGCCCTGGCATCTTGCAGGCGGCGGCCAGGTTGCGGATGCGCCGGCCGAGCTCGACCTGGTGCTGACCGCGCATCGCTTCGTCTCCGCGGATGGTCGCGCGGCGCGGATCGCCCGCACGCTGTCGCTGGTCGAGGATTTCTTTCCCAATCTGCAATTCTCCGCAGGGCCGCCCGGCGACTGGGTGCTGATCAACAGCGGGCTGTTCCGGCGTGATCTGTTCACCCGGATCGGCGGCTATGCCGAGAGCGTCGAGGAAGATCGCGACCTGCGGAACCGCGCGCTGATGGCGGGCGCGCATATCTGGTTCATCGACGATGTCCTGCTCGACAAATACGAGCAACCCGATAGCCTGACCGCAGCCACCGCGACGGGCTATGCGAGCACGCGGCGCAGAGACGATCGCGCCGCCTTATGGCAGAGGGTCGCCGACTGGCGTCCGGGAACCTCCCCCGCCCCGGTCCCGATCGATCTCGCCGACATGGGCATTGCGTTCGCGTCTTTGCCGAAACCCTTGGTCGTCGCGACCGACATCGCCCTGACGCCCGCGACGCGCGTCCGGCTCGACGCCATCGTGGCGGGGCTCGCATGAGCCAGTCGCTGCTCGTCATAGCGCCGCATGCAGATGACGAAATCCTGGGCGCGGGGGCGATCATGGCGCGCGCCGCGCAGGCCGGTGCGCGGGTTGCCGTCATCGTCGCGACCGACGGCGCGGCGTCCGACCCCGGGCGCGACGCCACGACCTTGGCGAGCCTGCGGCGCGAAGAATGCCGGGCCGGGCTCGAGCGCATGCTGGGATATGTCCCCGCGCTCCTCTTCCTCGACCAACCCGATGGCGGCCTGTCGAGCACCGCGATCCCCCGCCCCCGAATGGCCGCGCTCGGGGCATTTGTCGCTGAGGCGGCGCCGGATACGATTCTCGTCACCGATCCTGCTGACGGGCACCCCGATCACAAGGCCGCGTTCGGCCTCGCCAGCCGCATCGTCGGCTCGGGTACCGGCCGGGTGCTTCAAGTGATGCCGGTGAGCCAGCGAGTCGATCGCCGGTTCGACCCGACTGGCTATGACGCCATCCCGGTCGGGGATTTCGCTGCGCGCAAGCGGGCAGCCCTCGCCTGTCACCGGAGCCAGCTCGACCCGGTTGCGGGATTTTCGCTCGCGCCCGACATTTGCGACGCGTTCACCACGGTCGAATATGTGCGGACCGCCTATGACCGCCTCGACCGGAGCAACGACGCAGTTCCCGCGACGCATTTCGATTCGCTGTTCACGCAGTCGCCCGACCCGTGGCGCTATGACAGCGAGCCCTATGAACGCGATCGGTTCCAGCGGACGGTCGCCGCGCTGGCCGGGCGCCGCTATCGCTCCGCGCTCGAACTGGGCTGCGCGAACGGCGCGCTGACCGAGCAGCTCGCGCCGCTGTGCGACCGGTTGCTCGCGAGCGACGCTTCGCTGACCGCACTGAGCGCCGCGCGCGATCGCATCGGCGCGCGCGCGAATGTCGTGCTCGAGCAACGGACGATGCCGCAGGAGATGCCCGACGCGCGCTTCGACCTGATCGTCGCGAGCGACATGCTGTATTATCTCGGCCTCGACGGCGTTGTCGCGCTGATGGCCGCGATCGAGCGGTCTGCGACGCCCGATGCGCGCATCTTCCTGGCCAGCTATCTGGGCGAGACCGATACCGTCATCACCGGCGAGATGGCCGCCGAGATCGCGATCGCGCATCTTCCGGGCTGGACGCGGATCCACGCCGAACGCACCGATCGACTCAGGATCGACGTGATGGCCCGGGTATGATCAGCGATATCGTCGCCATCGCGATACCCGCTTACGATGAAGCCGACCGGATCGGGCGATGCCTCGACTCGCTCGCCGCGCAGGACGATCCCGGGCCGATCGTCGCGGTCGTCGTCGCCAACAATTGCAGCGATGCGACTGCCGCGATCGCGCGCGCGCCGCGCGCAATCCAAGTCGAAGTCGTCGAACACGCCTTTGCCGATCACGAACGCGGCGCGGGTGCTGCGCGGCGCATGGCGATGGCGCAGGCTGCGCAGCTTGGGACGATCGTGCTCACCACCGATGCTGACTGCGTTGCCGATCGCGACTGGGTCCGCGCGCATCGCGCGGCCTTTGCGGGCGGCGCCGATGCGGTGGCGGGGCGGGTCAGCGCGGACTGGTCGGAATTGTCGCTCCACCCCGTGCCTGCGCTGCGGATCGGCGAGCTCGAATGGACCTATCTCGGCCTGATCGCCGAGGCCGAGCCGCTTTTCGACCCGCTCGTGCACGACCCCGCCCCCCGCCACGCCCAACGCTGCGGCGCAAATCTTGGCATAACGCGCGCGATGCTCGAGCGGGTCGGCGGGGTGCCCGCGCTGGCGACCGGCGAAGACCGCGCGCTGCTGTCCGCGGTCGAGCTGGCGGACGGTCGCATCCGCCACGATCGCGCGCCGCATGTCACGGCCTCGGCTCGCTTGGTCGGACGCGCCGGCGGTGGCATGGCCGACGCGTTGCGCCTGCGGCTGGCGGCCGACTATCTGTGCGATGACCAGCTCGTGCCTGCCGATGCGCTGGTTGCGATGTGGCGAGCGCGTCATGCCGCGCGCGCCGCATGGCGGGCCCACACGGCGGATCGATCGACCTTCGGCGCCACGTGGGCGGCGACCGTGCGCAAATCGCATATCGCCCCCCGGCTGCGCCCGGCCGACCTCCCTGCCGAAATCGACCGCCTGCGCGACTGGATAGCCTCGAATGCCTGAGACGATATTGGCCGATGATCTGCTCGCGGCGATCCGCGCCGGCGACGAAGCGCTCGATCGCGGTTTGCGCGGGCCGACACGCGAACTCGCGCTGCTCGCCGACGCCGGTTTGCTCTCGGCGCCCTTGCCGGTGGATCGTGGTGGCCGCGGTTGGGGAACGAGCGCGTCAGGCGCAGAGCCGATGCTCGCCTGTTTGGCGACGTTGGGCGGCGCAAGCCTCCCGCTTGCGCGGATTTACGAAGGGCATGTCAACGCGATCAAGCTCGTCCTGCGCCATGGGGACCGGAGCCAGCAGGACCGGGTCTGCGATGCGGTCGTCGCGGGCGCGATCCTCGGCGTCTGGGGCGCGGAGCGCGATCAGCCGGTCAGCATCGACGCCGACGGGCTGCTGACGGGGGTCAAGACGTTCGCCTCGGGGCTCGGCGACGTGACGCTCGCCATCGTCACCGCGCGTGTCGCCGATGGGTTGCGGATGGTGCTGACCGACGCCACCGATCCCGCGCGCGGCGAAATCCTCGATTGGGACGTCGACGGCATGGTCGGCAGCCAGTCGGGCCGGTTCGAGTGTACGGGGCTCCCGGCGGGGCCGGCAGACTGCCTCGGCGCGGTCGATGCGCTGTTCATCGAGCCCGATTTCAACGGCGGAGTGTGGCGGTTGTGCGCTTGCTATGCGGGCGCGATGGAGCGGTTGGCGCGCTTGACCTCCCGCCAGGTGGGCCGGACAGGCAGTTGCGGCGACCCGCTCGCCGCGCATCGGCTCGGGCATCTTGCGATCGAGGCGAAGGGCGCCGCATTGTGGGCCCGCGCCGCCTGCCTCGCGGTGGAAACCCCGCAAGCGCCCCCGGGCGAGGCGGTGGCGACCACCTTGTTCGCGCGCGAAGCGATCGAGCAAGCCGCAACGCGCCTGCTGGCGCTGGTCGAGCGCATCAACGGCACCGCGATGCATCGCCGCGGCAGCGAGATCGGTCGGCTGTCGCGCGATCTTCGCCTGTATCTCCGCCAGGCCGATCTCGACGGGAAACTACGCGTCGCGACGGCGGATTGGTTCGTCGCTTAGCCAAAATCGAGCTGCCGGACGGGCTTCGGCGCGGTCGGGACACCGGTCACGGTGCCCTACTAGAGACCAGCCGACAAAGTTCGATGACGGACTCGAGGCAGCCTTGCCAAGCGTGCACTAGCCGCGGTCCGCGCCGCAATACGAACCTGCGCTATGACGGGAATGTCCCGGCGCGCCCCGGTCTGCTGCCGCAATCGGCGAGTGACGGCGGGCGCATCAGCCTGCATGGCGGTTGCAAGACTTTCCGGGAGGATCCTACGATGAGCTTTTGCGACGCGGTATGGGAAGACGTTGCCCCGCTGCGACAGTCTATCCTCGCGCAGCCGTTTCTCGCAGAACTCGCCGACGGATCGCTCGCGCCCGACAGCTTTCGGCATTACATCGTGCAGGACAGCCTGTATCTGGCCGAGTACGCACGCGTCCTGGCGATCGCCGCGGCGCGCTCGCCCAGTGCTGCGGCTCGGCTCGAATTTTCCGACGGCGCCAAGGTTGCGGTGCAGGTCGAGGAAATCCTGCACCAGACGTTCTTCGAACACTTCGATATCACTCCCGCGATGGTGGCCATGAGCGAGCCAAGCCCGGTCTGTCTCGGCTATACCGGATACCTTGCGAGCCTCGCTGCCACGCGGAGCTACGAGGAACTGATCGCCGGGATCCTGCCGTGCTTTTCGGTGTATTGGGAGGTTGGATGCGCGATCAAATCGATCGCCGGATCGCCCAACCCGTACGAGGCGTGGATCACCACCTATGCCGACCCCGGGTTCGGCGAAGCAACGCGTCGGGTCAGCGCTTTGGTTGACCACGCCGCAAGCCTTGCGACGCCATCGGTCCGCGCGGCAATGGCCAAGGCTTTTCGTACGGCCACCCGCTACGAATGGATGTTCTGGGATTCCGCCTATCGGCAGCTCGACTGGCCGATATAGCATCTCGATTACGCGCGCCCCTTGGCGTCGATACGCCCTTCACCCCGTCGGAGTCTGTTGGCTGACCCCGACCATCTGCCAGCGCTCGGCCGCGTAATCTGCTGTTCTACGGTTCGCTGCGTGCGAAATCGACCCGCCAAAGTGCTTAGCCGGGCGAGGTAGGGCCTTCCCGCTCGCTCCGGTCGCGGCCGGCGCGCTGCCAAGGCCAGCAGCCTTCGATCTCGGTCTCGAGCGAGAAGCTGAGAAAGGTCCGGATCACGATGATGCCGCCGAGCAGCGCGACGCTCTGGACGGTGAGCGGTGCGGTGATCGTCGAGATGATGTCCGCTCCGACCAGCAACTCGAGCCCGAGCAGGATCCCGCGACCGAGGTTGGACCTGCAGTCCTGATAGGCGGCCTGCCACTGGCCACTGCGCGCTCCCGATCGCACGAACAGGACCGCCGCCAGCGCGACCCCGCCGATGATGATTCCGACGCCGACGAGTTCGAGCAGCTTGGCGAGCTGATCGACGAAGGCGTGCGCCCCTGCGGTGTTCATCCCATACCTCCGCGCGGGTTCAGGTCGCGCCTTTCGAAAGACCGCGTCGCGCTCACCCTTCGATGCCCCGTTCGCGTGCCCAGACGATCGCCGCACTGCGGCGGTTGACGCCGATCTTCGCGTACAACCGCGCCACATGGTTGCGCACCGTGTTGCGCGACAGCGCGAGCTTTTCCGCAATGCCGCTATCGTCGACGCCCTGGCAGATCAGTTCGAGCACCTCTCGCTCGCGCGGGCTGATATCGGCAGCATCCTTTTTCACCAGTGCCGCACCGCGCGGGCCGCGGAGCGTCGCCAGCTTGTCCATGATCGAGCGACTGAGCCAATTGGCGTCCTTCATCACCGCCTCGATCGCCTCGACCAATTCCAGCTCGCTTCGCCGACGCGCGCTGATGTCCTGATAGAGCCAGAGCACGCACTCGTCGCTGCGCACGCTGATCCGTTCGGCCGAGACGATGCAGTCGACCGGCGCGCCGTCCTTGCCGATCACGCGGACGTCATGCCCGCGAAAACCGCTGCGCGACACGATCTCCGCCTCCAGCCCCTCGCGCTGCGCGGCGTCGTTCCAGAGCTGCAGATCGTCCGCGACCCTGCCGATGGCATCGTGCCCGGAATAGCCGGTCAGGCGCCGGAAGGCGTCGTTAACGTTGATGATGCGATAGTCGTCGCCCTTGGTCACCACCATCGCGACGGGCGCCATGTCGAAGACCGTCGCGAAGTGTTGCTCGCTGGTCTCCAGTGCTCGCTCCGCCCGGCGGCGCGGCTCAAGATCGGCGAAGGTGAACAGCAGGCACGGATCGTTTTCGACCTCGATCGGCTGGCCGGCAAGGATGACGAGCTTGGTCGATCCGTCGGCGAGCGGCAGCTCGGCCTCGAGCTGCGGGATGACCTTGCCCGCCGCGACGCAGTCCTTGACGTGGTCGCGCCGATCGACGTTGGCCAGCAGGTCGAGCTCGAACAGGCTGCGACCGACGATGTCGCCGCGATGATAGCCGCCGAGATCGAGGAAGCCCTGATTGGCGCGGACATAGCGCTGGTCCGACACGCGGACGATGATCGCGGGTGCGGGATTGGCCTGGAACATCGCCTCGAAGCGGTCCTCTGCGTCGAAGCGCTCCGACACGTCGTGGATGACGAGCGCCAGGCAGTCGGGTTCGCCGCCATCGTCGTCCATCGCGACGTCGCGCACTTGGTGGACCCAGCGCGGCGTGTTGCTGCCGAGCGGCGCGACCTCGACGATCAGGTCGGGGAAGCTCTCGCCCGCGAGCAAGCGCACGAGCGGATATTCGCGGCGCGGCAGGCGGCGCTGGTCGCGGTAGCGCAGGCAGAAGCGCTGCGCATAATCGTCCGCCGTCGCGCCCAGATCCTCGACCGTGTCGATCCCGTGCATCTCCAGCGCTGCGGCATTGGCGCTGAGGATGACGCCGGTCGGGTCCATCAGAATGACGCCGGCGAGCAGACTTTCCATCAACTGCTCGAGATGATGGAGCGTGGGACCGTGAACGGGGTGATTTGCGGAAGGGGTCATCGTGTCGAAGCGCAACACAGCGCTGCAAGTTCCCTCGCCAGCGCGGCAATCTACCAATCGTGCTGATGCGAAACAACCAAGCCGAGCCGTGGCCGCGGAAGGCGGAACCGGAACATCGACGCCTTCCGCTTGGTTTTAGTCGCCTTACCAAAACTGGAGGGCTTTACCTATGAACCTTATCATTCTTCTCGTCGTCGGCGGCCTCATCGGCTGGGTTGCCAGCATGATCATGCGGACCGACGGCCAACAGGGGATCATCCTAAACGTCGTTGTCGGGATCGTCGGCGCGCTGCTCGCCGGGTTCATCATCACCCCGCTCATCGGCGGCGCGTCGATCATGGATGGCGCGATCAATATCCAGTCGATCCTGGTGTCGCTGCTCGGCGCGGTCGTGTTGCTTGCGATCGTCAACCTTCTTCGTCGCGGCACCGTTCGCTGAGGGACAACGCGGCGATCCGGCTCCGGATCGCCGCGGCATTTTTAGGATCGCGGTGCAGTCGGCACCGATCACAGGAGAGCAATCGTGAAGCGTATCATTTTGGCCGCCGCCGCCGTCGCGGCATTGTCGTCGAGCGCGCTCGCTCAGTCCGGGCATCCCGGATCGCACAACCCAGCCATGAAGGACAGCGACGTCGGTCATGTCGCGACCCCGGCAAGCGGCAGCAATTCGTTCACCGAAGCGCAGGCCCGCGGTCGGATCGCCAAGGCTGGTTATGCCGGCGTCTCGAAGCTGGCGAAGGACCGCGACGGCGTCTGGCGCGGCGTGGCGATGCGCCATGGCAAGCGGGTGCAAGTCGGGCTCGACTACAAGGGCAACGTTACAACCCGCTAAGCGACACCTTCAGGAGAGACATCATGACCAAGACCATCACCCGCCTGTTTGATAGCTATGCCGACGCGACCAATGCGGTGAACGAGCTCGAGCGGCTTGGCGTCCCGCACGACGACCTCAGCATCATGGCCAACTCGCGCGACCATACCGACCGTGACGGCACGACCGGCATCGACGACGTCAATGACGACGGTGACGTGACGCGTGGCGCCTCGACCGGCGCGCTGCTGGGCGGCGCGGGCGGCTTGCTCGCTGGCCTCGGTCTGCTCGCGATCCCCGGCCTGGGTCCGATCGTGGCGGCGGGCTGGCTCGCGTCCACTGCGGTCGGCGCTGGCATCGGCGCGGCCGGTGGCGCAGCAACCGGCGGGGTCGTCGGGGCGCTGAAGGAAGCGGGCCATACAGACGAAGAGGCAAACGTCTATTCCGAGGGCGTACGCCGCGGCGGCACCTTGGTCAGCGCTCGAGTCGACGATGCGCTCGTTGCAGATGCCGAGGCAGTGCTTCAGCGCAACAAGTCGGTCGAGGCCACCGCGCGCGGCGCCGCCTATCGCCAGTCGGGCTGGAACAGCTTCGACGACACGGCGCCCGCCTACACCGACGACGACGTTGCGGCCGAGCGCGCGCGCTACGGCAACACGTCGAGCCTCTGAGAGCGCAGACGGTCCGTCCTTTACGGGACGGACCGTACTTGCAGCACCAAGCCCCAGGCATGTCCTCTCGGTCGTGCTGATCAGCGTCCCGCTACCAGTCCGCCCCCTCACCCTGTTGGGGCGTTTGAAGCTGGTCTGCCTTGCCTCGGCCTCTGACCCGCGATCAAATATGACGTTTTTCGTTTCATCGCGCAGTCGAGATCTGGTGACGTTGCGCCACAACCGCCGTTAGGCCTGTCATGATCTTTCGAGCGCATGGCACTTGCGCGAACCCGCATTCCAGGCGCAAAGACAGGGCGTGGTGGGGTGATGGTAATGCGAATTTCGGACACCGTGTTGTTGCCGCGCCCTAGCGACGATCGCGTTGCGGATGCTGATTTCGACTCAGGTGGCATCGATCGATCGTCTCTGCTCAAGACGATCGCTGCCCTGACCCCCGCCGTCGCGCTGGCGGCATGTGGCGGCGATGGTGGCTCCAGCGCATCCAGCAGCAGCCCGCCGCCCCCGATCGTGGTGGCGCAAGCAATCACGTCCAGCCAGGCGAGCCGCTTTCTAGCGCAATCAACGATGGGTGCGACGCGCGGCATGATCACCGAGGTCGTGTCGTCCGGTTTCGATGGCTGGTTGACGGCACAGTTCGCGCGAGCCCGGACGACGTCGCATTGGGACTGGCTGGTCGCAAACGGTTACAATGCCGCCGCCAACATCAATAGCCAAACCGGCTTCGATCCGACGATGTGGCGTGGGATGATTTCCGACCCCGACCAGGTGCGCCAGCGCGTCGGCATGGCGTTGCTCGACATGCTGGTGGTCGGCATCGACGGGGTGAACGTCAACTGGAAGGCGTTTGCGACGGCCGCCTATGTCGACGTGCTGCTCGACAACGCCTTCAGCAATTATCGCCAGATCCTTGGCGCGATCACCACCAATCCCGCGATGGGATCGTTCCTCACCTTCCTCGGAAATCGCAAGGCCAATGCGACGACGGGATCGCAGCCCGACGAGAATTACGCGCGCGAGCTGATGCAGCTGTTCACGCTGGGGCTCTACCAGCTCAACATGGACGGCAGCATCAAGACCGCGAACGGTGCCCCGCTCGAGACCTATACCCAAGCCGACGTCTCGGGCCTCGCGCGCGTGTTCACCGGCCTCTCGCTCGCCTCGAGCAGTACGACCACGCCCGATGTCTACCGAGCCCCGCTGGTGATGAACGCGGCGCTCAACGAGACCGGGAGCGCCAGCTTTCTCGGCACCAGCGTGTCGGGTGGCGGCATGGCGGCGGTCAACACCGCGCTCGACACGATCTTCGCGCATCCCAACGTACCGCCCTTCGTCTCGAAGCAGCTCATCCAGCGATTGGTCACGAGCAATCCCTCGCCGGGCTATATCGGGCGCGTGGCGGGAGTGTTCGCCGACAACGGCAAGGGCGTGCGCGGCGACATGCAAGCGGTGCTCCGCGCGATCCTGCTCGATACCGAGGCGCGCAGCGACGCCACACTGAGCGCGACCGCCGCGGGCAAACTGCGCGAGCCCGTGCTGCGACTGACGAGCTGGGCGCGCGCTTATGGTGTCACATCGCCGTCTGCCGCCTGGGCGATCGGCGACACGTCGAGCACGACGACGCGGCTCGGCCAGTCGATGGGCCGCAGCCAGACGGTCTTCAACTGGTTCCGCCCCGGCTACACCCCGCCCGACACCGCGATCGCCACCGCCGGGCTCGTCGCACCCGAGTTCCAGATCACCAACGAACAGTCCGTCGTCGCCTATGTCAATTTAATGCAGACGCTCGTCGCCAGCGGGATCGGCGACGTGAAGGCCGACTATACCGACATCCTGACCAAAGCATCGGATAGCGCCGCTCTGGTCGACGAGGTCAACACGGTGCTGGCGGCGGGGCAATTGTCCGCGACCACCATCGCTTCGATCAAGAGCGCGGTGGATAGCATCGCGGCGACCGCGACCAACGGAGCGAGCACCCGTGTTCAGATCGCGATCCTCCTGGCGCTTGCGTCGCTCGATTATCTGACGGTGAAGTGACATGAGCGTTTTCGATCACGATGAGTCACGGCGCGCATTCCTTCGCCGGTCGGCGCAATTGGGGCTGGCGGGCGTTGCGACGCCCTTCGTGACCAGCCTGGGCGCGATCGGCGAGGCCGCGGCGGCGACGGCGGGCGATTACAAGGCGCTGGTCTGCATCTTCCTGTACGGCGGCAACGATTACGCCAACACGCTGCCGCCCTACGACGCGGAGAGCTATGCGCTCTATCAGGCGCAGCGCTCGAACATCGCGCACGCCCGCGATGCGCTCGCGGCGACCGCGCTCAGCCCGACCAACAGCCTCGGCGGGCGGCAATATGCGATGGCGCCGACGATGGCGTCGCTGCTCCCGGTGTTCAACGCCGGAAAGATGGCGGTCGCGCTCAACGTCGGCACGCTCGTCCAGCCGACCACCAAGGCGCAGTACAGCGCCGCCTCGGTCCGGCTGCCGCCGAAATTGTTCAGCCACAACGACCAGCAAAGCTATTTCCAGGCATCGAGCCCCGAAGGCGCGACCTCGGGCTGGGGCGGACGGATGGGCGATCTGTTCGAAAGCGGCAACGGCACCGCGACGCTGACGTGCATCAATGCCAGTGGCAATGCGGTGTACCTCGCCGGCAAACAGGCGATCCAATATGCGATCGGCACGGGTGGCCCGACCGCGCTGATCAACAATGCGACGAGCCTTTACGGCTCGACCACCGCCGCGTCGACGCTGCGCACGCTGATGACCGCGTCCTCGGGCAACATCCTCGCTAACGAACACGGCAAGGTCAGCGCGCGGGCGCTCAACCTCTACAGCCAGGTCTCGAGCGCGCTGGCGAGCGCACCCGCGGCGAACTTCCCGCTCTTTCCGACGACCAACTCGCTCGCGCTGCAATTGCGCATCGTCGCGCAGATGATCTCGGTGTCGCAAACGCTGAGTGCGAAACGGCAAGTGTTCTTCGTTTCGCTCGGCGGCTTCGACATGCACCAGAACCTCGCCACCGCGCATCCGACACAGATCGGGCTCGTCGCCGATGCGATGCGCGCATTTTACGACACGACCGTCGCGCTTGGCGTGTCCAACCAAGTGACCGCCTTCACCGCGAGCGATTTCGGCCGCACGCTCGTGTCGAACACCAGCGGTGCCGATCATGGCTGGGGGTCGATGCACTTCGTCATGGGCGGCGCGGTCAACGGGCGGAAGATCTACGGCACCCCGCCGGCGATCGGCAACGGCACCGCCGACGATGTCGGGCAAGGCCGCTTGCTGCCGACGATTTCGGTCGATCAATATGCCGCGACACTCGCGAGCTGGTTCGGCGTGTCGGCCGGCGCCATGCCGACGGTGTTGCCGAACATCGGCAATTACAATCCGTCGTCCTGGAATCTCGGTTTCGTCTGATTTCAGCGTAAGACTCGCGGCGTCATCGTGGAGCGAATGCCTGCCAATTGACCCACAAGCCGTCTCTCCCGACTGCATTTCCGCGCCAACTTTAGACACGCACTCATCGGTCGCGCACGTCGGCCTCTTCGACGAGCCGGTGCCGGCGCCGTTAGGCTCGGATCGAACTGCTCGCAGCATCTAGAGGGAAACATCGAGTACCCCTGCCAACCCAGGTACCGATTGTGTATCGGGTGGGTATGCAGATGACCTTATCGCCTCCCCGACCCTGGTACGAAGCTGCCAGCATGTCGTCCCGGAACGGTTAAATGGCTCTCGGCGCCAGACCGGGTCGTGGCGGTGTTCCGCCCCGGCCGACCAGCTGGCGCGAGCGGCTCGGTGCGCTGCGCAACCTGCCACCGTTCCTCGCCATGGTGTGGGACAGCAGTTGGCAGCTGACCGCCACGACCGTCGCCGTACGGCTGGTGCGTGCGTTGCTTCCGGTGGCGACGCTGTTTGTCGGCAAGCTCATCATCGACGAGGTCGTGCACTTAAGTCACCTCGCGGTTCGCCCCGATAGCCTCGCGGCTTGGCTGGGCTCCGGTCTGCTCGGCCGGCTCGAGGTGCTCCTGCTGGTCGAGTTCGCTCTGGCGGTCGCCTCCGATCTCCTCGGCCGGGCCGTCTCGTTGGTCGACGGGCTGCTCTCCGACCGTGTCAGCAACGACGCAAGCGTACGGCTGATGGAGCACGCCGCCACCCTCGATCTCGCCGACTTTGAAGACGCGGCCTTCCAGGACCGCATGGATCGCGCGCGCATGCAGGCGAGCGGGCGCATGTCGCTGATGGGGCAGCTGTTCGGACAGGTACAAGACATCGTCACGGTATTAAGCTTCGCCGCCGGCCTGGTCGTCTATGCGCCGTGGCTGATCGTCCTGCTCGCCATCGCACTGGTGCCCTCGTTCCTCGGCGAGGCGCACTTCAACGCGCTGAGTTACGCGCTCAGCTATGTCCGCACGCCGCAGCGCCGCGAGCTCGACTATGTCCGACAGGTCGCCGCAAGCGCGGACACGGCCAAGGAGGTCAAGATCTTCGGCCTCAGCCCGTTCCTGATCGACCGGTATCGCACCATCTCACGCGACACCTACCAGGCGAGCAGACGGTTGGCGCTGCGCCGCGCAGTCTGGGGCTCCGGCTTCGCAGCCCTCGGCACGATCGCCTATTACGCCGCCTACGCCTACATCGCCTGGCGCGCGGTGAGCGGGGTCATCACGATCGGTGACCTCACCTTCCTCGCTGCCTCGTTCCTGCGACTTCGTGGGCTATTGGAAAACTTGCTCACCGGCTTTTCCTCGACCGCTGGGCAGGCATTGTACATCGACGACCTGTTCTCCTTCTTGCGGACGGAGCCGGGCATCCGCTCGCCCGCAGGAGCGCTGCCGTTCCCCGATCCCGTCCGGCAAGGCTTCGTCTTCGAGGATGTGGGCTTCCGCTATGCAGGTGCCGAACGATGGGCGGTGCGGCATCTGTCGTTCACGTTAGCGCCCGGCGAGGTGCTGGCGTTGGTCGGCGAGAACGGGGCTGGCAAGACCACCCTCGTGAAGCTGCTCTCGCGGCTCTACGATCCTGTCGAGGGCCGCGTCCTGCTCGATGGACGCGACCTGCGCGACTACGACCTCGACGGCCTGCGCGCCGCGATCGGCGTGATCTTCCAGGACTTCGTCCGCTATAATCTGCCCGCCGCCGACAACATCGCGGTCGGCCGCATCGACGCGCGGGGCGATCGCGCGCGGATCGAGGCTGCGGCATCCGCAGCGCTCGCCGATGATGTGGTTGCCAACCTGCCGAACGGCTATGACCAGATGATCGGCAAGCGGTTCCAGGGCGGCGTCGACCTGTCGGGCGGCGAGTGGCAGAAGATGGCGATCGCCCGCGCCTATATGCGTGACGCCCAAGTGTTGATTCTCGACGAGCCCACGGCGGCGCTTGATGCGCGAGCCGAGTATGAGGTGTTCCAACGGTTCCGCGAGTTGAGCGCCGGACGCTCAGCCGTGCTGATCTCGCACCGCTTCTCCAGCGTGCGAATGGCGGATCGGATCCTCGTCCTCAGCAACGGTCGTGTCGAGGCATCCGGGACCCATGGCGATCTGCTCGCTGCCGGCGGCCGCTATGCCGAGTTGTTCGAACTCCAGGCCGCGGGCTATCGGTGACGGGCACCTGCCCGGATTCCAGTACCCGGCCCTCCGCGTTGGCGGCACCTTGAACCTTATGCGCTGAATGGGGCGCGGCGGCCTATGTCCTCCTCCCTCACGCGGGCGATCGAAATTGCGTTGCGGGCGACAGTGCCGAACGGCTCGTCCGACTCCGACAGCACAGCCTTCCCGTTCGTGACTGCGCCCCACGGCGGCGGTTGCCGAATGCGCACTCCCGAAATGCGTTTCCTCCTCTGCGGGTTTTATCGAGAAACCACGGCGACTTGATCTTTCTTGGCCAGTTCGGTTTCTCGTTTTGCAGGCTCGGTTCGGTTTCGGGCGGCGTTACGCTACGTTAGCCGCGACACATCGGGGCGCACCGGGCGAACCATGCGACCCTCCTCACGCAGATCCGCTACGCGCGGCCGCGCCGGAGTTGCGAACGTCAGTTCTCTGTGGAAATGTCGCTTCATGACCATGACCGGGGTTCACGACCCATATCTCGTCTCCCTGTCGATCGTGATCGCGATTATCGGATCGTTCACCGCGCTCAGTCTCGCGAGCCGGATCCGGCGCTCGAGCGGCCGTTCCCGCGCCGCCTGGCTCGCGGCGGCTGCGGCTGCGCTGGGGGGCGGAATCTGGTCGATGCACTTCGTTGCGATGCTCGCATTCAGCATGCCCGGCATGTTGATGCGCTACGAGCTCGCCCCGACGCTGCTCTCGCTATGTCTCGCGATCGGGTTCACCGGCGCGGGCCTGGCGATCGTCGATTGGCAGCGCGCGTCGGTTTCCAGAATGCTTGCGGCGGGCCTGTTGATCGGCACTGGCGTTGCTTCGATGCACTATCTTGGGATGGCGGCGATGCGCATGCCCGCGACCCTGCGCTACGACGCGCGATGGGTTGCCGTTTCCGTTGCGATCGCGATCGTCGCTGCGACATTGGCCGTCTGGCTGGCGGGTCGCGATCAGCGATCGGGCGGCCGCGCGGGAGCCTCGGTCGTCATGGGGTTCGCCATCGCCGGCATGCATTACGTCGGAATGTACGCAGCGACGTTCACGCGGTCGCGCGGCGTCGGCGAGGCGAACGGGCTTGCGAGCCTGGGACAGGCGTACCTGGCGACCGCGATCGGCTTGGTCACGCTGTTCGTTCTGCTGCTCGGCCTGGCGGCGGTTTGGGTCGAGCACCTCTTGCGGACAAGCGCCGAGCGCGAGGAACGCCTGCACTTCTTCAGCGAGCTCAACGACCGGCTGCTCCGGTCGTCAGACGCGTGGCATGCGATGAGCGCCGCCTCGGAATTGCTCGGACGCAAGCTGAGCGCATCGCGCTGCGCCTATGCCGACGTCGATCGCGACGGCGACCGGTTCTGGATCCGGAGCGACTATACCGCGCCGGGACAGGAAAGTTCGGTCGGGGCATACAGTCTCGACCTGTTCGGGCCCCGCGCATCGCAGAACCTTCGCGCCGGGGAAGCGGTCGTCTTGCGCGATATCGCCCGCGAACTTGAGCCCGGCGGTGGGCGCGAGATGTTCCAGGGCATCTCGATCGACGCGATCATCTGCTGCCCGCTGATCGGCGGCGACGGTCGGCTTTCGGCTATAATGGCGGTGCATCAGGACCACGCGCGCGATTGGACCGCAAACGAAATCCTGCTCGTCAAAGAGGTGGTCGAGCGGTGCTGGGCGCATGTCGGGCGGATCGGCGCGGAGGCGCGGCTGCGGGAAAGCGAGGAGCGCCTGCGGCTCGCGGTCGACAATGCCGAGATCGGCTTCTGGGATCTGGACGTCGTCAACGACGCCTTGGTCTGGCCCGCGCGCACCAAGGCGATGTTCGGCATCTCTCCCGACGTTCCGGTCACGCTGACGGACTTTTACGAAGGCTTGCACCCCGAAGATCGCGAACCGACCGCCGTCGCGTTCACCGCGGCGATCGATCCCGGCCAGCGCGCGCTCTACGACGTGGAGTATCGCACGGTCGGCAAGGAGGACGGGATCGTCCGCTGGATCGCCGCCAAGGGCCGCGGCGTCTTCGACGAAACGGGGCGCTGCCTCCGCGTCGCGGGCACGGTCGTCGAGATCACGGGGCGTAAGCGGGCCGAGGAAGCGCTGCGCGAGCTCAACGCGACGCTGGAAGCCCGCATAGCGACGGCGCTCAAAGACCGCGAGGAAGTGCAGGAGGCGCTGCGCCAGAGCCAGAAGATGGAAAGCATGGGTCAGCTGACCGGCGGCGTGGCGCATGATTTCAACAACCTGCTCACGCCGATCATCGGCAGCTTGGACCTGCTCCAGCGCAAGGGCGTCGGCGGGGAACGCGAGCAGCGTCTGATCGCGGGCGCCATGCAATCGGCGGAGCGCGCGAAGATCCTCGTTCAGCGATTGTTGGCGTTTGCGCGGCGTCAGCCGCTCCAACCCGTGGCGGTCGACATCGGCAAGCTCGTGAGCGGCATGGGCGAGCTCATATCGAGCACCACCGGCCCCCAAGTCCATGTGGTGATCGACGCAGGCGCCGACCTACCCTGCGCGCGCGCCGACCATAACCAGCTCGAAATGGCCATCCTAAACCTCTCGGTCAACGCGCGCGACGCGATGCCGGATGGCGGCACGTTGCGCCTGTCGGCGAGCACCGCGGCCATTGGGCAAGGCCACCGCTCTGGTCTCGACCCCGACCGCTATCTCTGCATTGCAATCTCGGACACCGGATCCGGAATGGACGAGGCAACGCTCGCGCGCGCGACCGAGCCATTCTTTTCCACCAAGGGCGTGGGCAAAGGGACCGGCCTGGGCTTGTCGATGGTCCACGGACTGGCCTCGCAGCTCGGCGGCGCGCTCACGCTGCACAGTCAGACCGGCGTCGGCACGACCGTCGAGCTGTGGCTACCGGTGAGCGCCGGGGAAACACCAGTAGAGATGGCCTTCGAAAAGATCGTTTCGCACGTCGCCACCGGCACTGCACTGGTCGTCGATGACGAGGATTTGGTGCGCATGACCACCGCGGACATGTTGATCGATCTGGGATATCAGGTCATCGAGGCAAGCTCGGGCGAGGGAGCGATGCGGTTGATCGGCGCGGGCGTTCGATTCGATGTGCTCGTGACCGACCATCTGATGCCGGGGATGACGGGCACCGACCTCGCTTACGCCGTGCGCGACCTGTCCCCGGAGCGCCCAGTGCTCATCGTCTCGGGTTACGCGGAAACAGCCGGGATCGACGCCACCCTTCCGCGGCTGACGAAACCGTTCCGTAGGGACGACCTGGCAGCGGCCTTGAGCCAGCTGCGAAGCTGAAACGGGCCGCGCGGCCCCAGGACGACATCCACGTGGTCCCGAAGCTGCGCAACCCCGGCCACTTGTCTCGCTCCTGTTTTGCGCCGAACCGACTGCGTCCTCCTGTTCGGGCTTCATCTGGCCGGTGTCAGGGATTACCGACGGGGGATGGGCTTCGGCTTCGCCGACGGGTTTGCGCCGGACGTTCTCGTACAGAGCCAGGTCATACGCGGCCAATGTGACCGCCGCCGCCGATCGCGGGTAGATTTCGTCACCTCGCGCTGGAATTTGCGCGCGAACTTGCGCTGCCGCATTTCACCGTGCGGTTCCAAAACCTTCTGTATCCTGGTGTCCACGAAACCGGCACCAGCTGAGCGCGCCGGTCCCGGCCCTGCTGCAATGCCAGCTTGGCTCCCCCGCGGCGATGCCACGTAACCGCGAGGCCAAGCCTCGGATAGCGACCGGGCGACAGCAGCTTCTTGTCATTGTCTAATACGTAAATCGCCAGAGCTTCGAGCGGTTCGGGCAGACGAACGCATAGAGGCTGTCGCTGAGTGCCATGGGGATATCTCCTGCATGGATGCAGCATTGGATCCTCAAAATATCCCAAGAAACTCAACATCATTGGCCAAAAACGCGGCCAAGCGCGCGCGGCGAGCGGCGAGCGGCGACGAATTGGTGACAAGCCACTGAAAGCAGGTACAAAAAACCGCCTCGGAACATCCTGAGACGGTTTGGTATGTGGGTGTGGTTGCGGGGACAGGATTTGAACCTGTGACCTTCAGGTTATGAGCCTGACGAGCTACCGGGCTGCTCCACCCCGCGCCAGGGTAGATGACATGTAAATGGGTTCTCATGAGATACACGAACGTTTTGTGTTCACCGGCTTCAATGCCTGGCGACGACCTACTCTTCCATCGCTTAAGCGATAGTACCATCGGCGCAGTCAGGTTTCAC
>NZ_JBEPNG010000017.1:0-22607 GCF_040546165.1 Sphingomonas sp. UYEF23
GCCCAGTTCGCCGTCATATTTGGCGAGCGCTTCATCAGGGCCATGGCGGCGTAATGTTCAACCGCCCGCCCACACACGGAAATCCTGACAGTCCCTCGTGAAGGAGCTTCAACAGCGCGGTGACACCGCCAGGCCCCTTGCTTGTGACAATACCGTACTCCGACAGGTGAGCCCGCAACGCGTTGATCAGCGCGGTACGTTGGCGAATGAGCAGATCGCGGGTCTTGTGGAGCATCAGCACCGCCTGCTGGTCGACACTCTTCACTGCAACGAACCGCATTGTCGGTCGCGTGACCGCTTCGCATATCGCTTCTGCATCGGCCGCATCGGTCTTGCCGCGCTTTACATACGGCTTCACATAAGCTGGCGGCATCAACCGCACGTCATGGCCAAGGGCGAGAAGCTCGCGGCCCCAATGATGGGCCGATGCACATGCTTCCATCCCGACAAGGCATGGCGGCAACGCGGCAAAGAACTTCAAAACCTCGGCGCGTCGAAGCTGTCGCCGGACCAGCACTTTACCATCAGCATCGATGGCGTGGACCTGAAATACGTTCTTCGCCAGATCAAAACCGACGGTCACAACTTCCTGCTGCATGAATCGACTCCTAGACATGGCTCAACGACCACATCATTGCACACTGACATGACCCCCGTTTTTTCCTCCAGCTGGAGCTGGAGTCCGACCCGGAAGAAGGGACGGACAGATGAAGCGGAAGCAGTTTTCGGAAGAGCAGATCATCGGCCTCCTGAAGGAGGCCGAGGCGGGCGCGGTTGTGACGGATCTGTGCCGACGGCATGGGATGTCGAGCGCGACCTATTACGTGTGGAAGGCCAAGTTCGGAGGCCTGGAGGTATCCGATGCGAAGCGGCTGCGGGCGCTCGAGGAGGAGAACGCCCGGCTCAAGCGGCTGCTGGCGGACACGGTGCTCGACAACGCAGGTCTGAAGGACCTGCTGTCAAAAAAATGGTGACGCCTGCCGCGAAGCGGGAAGCGGTCGCACATCTCCAGACGGCGCTGGGGATGAGCGAGCGGCGGGCGTGCAAGGTCGTCGGGGCGGATCGCAAGAGCATGCGGAATCGCTCGTGCCGAGGGGATGATGGCGACCTGCGGTCGCGTTTGCGCGAGCTGGCGCAGCAGCGCCGGCGGTTCGGCTATCGGCGGCTACATATCCTGCTGCGCCGGGACGGCATCACGATCAACCGCAAGAAGACCCAGCGGCTCTACCGCGAGGAAGGTCTGACGGTGCGTCGCCGGAAGGGACGAAAGCGCGCCGTCGGCGCACGGGCGCCGGCCCCGGTGCTGGCGCTGCCCAACCAGCGCTGGAGCCTGGACTTCGTGCATGATCAGATGGCCACGGGCCGGCGGTTCCGCATCCTCAACATCGTCGATGATGTGACGCGCGAGTGCTTGCGGGCGGTGCTCGACACATCGATCTCAGGCCGGCGGGTCGTGCGCGAGCTGGCCGATCTGATCGTCGAACGCGGCAGGCCGAAGATGATCGTCAGCGACAACGTCCTATGTCGGGAAGCAGCGGCGGGTTTTGGCCAGCAGATATCTATGCGCCGACTACCATCGGCGCGTGATGCATTCTGAGCCAGATGGCTTCCACCGTCAACGGGATCGCTCCCTGCCATAGCAAACACAGGATCCATCGGTGCCGGAGCAGCCGTGGTCCTCATCGTCCTTAAAACGAGATACGCACCCAGGTGGAAGGCCCGAACATTATCTACAGGGTCGCTTTCGCGCCCTCACGGCACTTGCAGAGAGGGGTCCTTCCACCTGGCATCCGACCGTTCGAGGAACGGCCGGTACTCTGTCCCCGTCTTGATGACGGCGTGAGCCACGCGTGCCATCTTGGCGGTGAGCGCCGTCATCGCCTTGCGACGACGATCGGCATCGTCCGCGTGCCCGGCGGTATATCGTCCGAGCTTATCGCGGAAGCTGTTGTCGCGCTGACGCGCGGCGACCTGGGCGGCCATCCAGAAGATACGACGCAATCGCGCATTGCCGTACTTGGATAGCTTCGTGCGGCCGCGGAACGTGCCGGACTGGCAGGTTGCGAGATCGAGGCCGCAGAACTTGAGGAACTGGCGGTGATGGTTGAAGCGGCGAAGGTCGCCTGCCTCAGCCAGGATCGTCAGTGCGTTGATCGGTCCGATGCCGGGTATATTGCGCAGCAGTTGGTAATCGACATGCTCTGCGAGCCGGGCATGGGCGAGCCGTTCGATCTCGTCGCGCTGGTGGATGAGGCTGCGACCTTGCGCGATCACCATGCTAAACATGGTGATCGCGGCCGAGTCCTCGGGCACCGGCAACGCCGCAGAACTGCAGGCGGTCTCATACGTCGTTAATTAGCCGGGCCTTGGAGACCTTACGCCCGATCAGTGGCCATGCCTGCGCCGAGAAGGCTTCCCGATCAAGCGCGGTGATGCTGGCCGGGGTGGGGAACCGCTCGATCAGCGCCAGGAACCAGTCCGACCGGCTGTTGCCCGCGAAGCGGGCGATCTCGGGGAAATAGAGCGGCAGGTAATGGGTCAGGATCCGATGCCAGGTCTAGGTCTTCATCTTGGAGACAACCTCGTGGGTCTTCGACAACTCCTGAAGATCGTTGATGCCGGCAGCGAGCGGATCGACATAGCGCTGGGTAGCGCCAATGCGGAGCATGTGCAGAATGACCTGCGCATCCTTCGAATCGTTCTTGTCCCAGCCGTTGTGCAACGCCTCGCGGGTTCGGGCCAAGGCAACCGATGAGATGAGGCGCAGCTCGAACCCCGCGGTCAGTAGGCGGTGCGCGAGGGTCCGGTGATAGTTGCCGGTCGCCTCGAACCCGACAACGATGGGGCGACCGATGGCAGCGAGCTGTTCGGCAAAACCGTCATAGTCCTCTTTGGTCGCCATGACGGTCATACGTCGGCGCCGGCCGCCTTCCGGTCGCTCGATGAGGACCTCCTGCCGGTTCTTGGACATATCGATCGCTACCAGCACAGCGCCGGCGGGTGTAGAACAGAGCTTGGTCTGGTCGGTCGGCCTCCAAAGTGTTGTCTCGACAACTTCACTTTAGACACCTGCTGGCCGGCCATGGCTTGCCCTGATGAAGCCTGCGGCCGCTACGCGGCCTTGTCTTCATCGGGGCCGTCGCGGCTCCCGAACCGGCGCTTCCCAATGTGCTACGGGACCGAGCTCACCTCGAATGCAGTGCTCGCCTGGTCCGGCGACGCCGGCGTCGAGTGGCATTACATCGCGCCCGGCAAGCCGACGCAGAACGGGTTCGTCGAGAGCTTCAACGGTCGCATGCGCGACGAACTGCTCAACGAGACGCTGTTCTTCACGGTCCGCCAGGCGCGCTCGATTCTCGCGCGCTGGGTCGACGACTACAACACCGAGCGGCCGCACTCCTCGCTCGGCTACGCCACACCGGCGGCCTTCGCCGCCGAACTCGAAAAGCAACGGGCGGGTTTAAACCCGCCCGTTGCTTCGCCCGCGCTCCTGCGCGACAACAACGGCCGGTCTCTGGTTGCCGCTGGATGAAAGACGGGGGTCAGGTCAACACCTACGCTGGTGCAGGGGTCGTCCACAGCATCACGTCACGGGGCACCACCTATTGCCGTTCAGTCCCGTTCCGAGCGACCAACACGCCCGAAAGCCGCCCGGTAGTTGTTGGGTGGAAAAGTGGCGCGACCGCTTTTGATCATTTACAATCACTCACAGCGATCTCTTCGGTTCGCCCAAACAGACACCTATTACCCCAATGATCACCTCCGACTGCCGACAAGCCAGGGAGTTGGAACCGCGAAGTATGGTTAAGCAGAAGTATGGTTAAGCAATTGCATAGCGTACGCTTTCATATAAAAGCTGGCACGGATCGAGTCCATCCTGTGGCACTGGAATTCAGGGGATGCCGTCCACAATTGCGAGCGCGGGCGCTGCAGGCGTCAAACCGCGTAGTCGCCGCTCAGCATGGTATGCGGCCTCGTAATTGCCCGCCTCCACCGCGAGAGCACTGAGCAGAGCGAGGATGCGTTCTCCTGCCGCGGACGCAACAGCATCAACCAAAGTCGGCTCCATATTATGGGCGACCCGATCGGCTGCCACAGCCTGACCAATGAGCCCCGGCACGACATGCGCATTCCCCGCCCGCTGTTGCCGCAGTGCCGCTTTCATGAGGCGATCGCTCTGCAGGGCAGCGACAATCTGGGAAATTTTCCGAACATCACTCGCGTAGGGGGCGAGCTCCAAATACCGTTCGAACAGCAGGATCGCACCGTCGACGTGCCCGCGGTCGTAGAGGATGTTTGCCAAGCCGACTGCCACACCGGGATCCGTGATCGTCGCCGCCGGACCGAAGATAGCCAGGATACCGCGAGCATCGGAATGTGCCGAAGCCAAGGGAACGGCGGCGATATCGACGCCCTTTGTGTCGCCGCGACGATGCAGGTCGAGCATAGCGCAGATTCCGATGGCTCCCTCCACATGGTCTCGATCCGCGGCATCGGGTTCAAGGGCGAGATATCGTTGCAGTAATTGTCCCACTAATGAATGATAGCCCCGGCGATCCAGAAAGTTTGCCAGGTTGCTTGCCGTGACTCCAAGACGAAGTGAGCCAATTTCTGGCAGTAAAGCACTTTCAAACTTGGCCAAAGTGGCGTCACTGTCCAGTGACGCGGCTGCACCGCCGTCCAAGTTGATAACCTCACATAGCGTCGCCACGACACCGGCTTCGTCTCCTGCCACCGCCCGCTCTTCGGCTCGCACGAACGCACCAAGCATTTGGTCAATGCGAACGACATCGACGGCCGCGAAGTCCGCCTCTTCCTTCAACTGGAACGTCATGTCTTGCAGCGCCCTCGGAGCCACTCTGTCAATCATCTCCGCGACATCGGCTGACGTCTCGTATTTTTGAGATTTGCCGGGAGAATGGGTTCTGCAGAAACGCAACTGAACACCATATCGCAGCGCCAATTCGCCGGCCTCGGCAAGTTCTTCGTCTTCATCGTTCCATTCAAATAAAATATATTTCCATTCAACATACATTGCAGAACCAGGCCGTCGATCCTTTTGCAAGGATTCCATGAATTTGAAAATCGTAGGCAACTTGCCGCCGATCCTGTAGTTCGCATAGTTGGCCTGGCGTGCGCCATCGACAGAAAAACGCATGACGTCCAATTTGGACGAGGCGATCCAACTCTTGTATGGATAACTCCCATGCGTCGTGATGCTTGTGCTCGCACGCGGATAATAGACCTTTGTAAGGTCAAGCAGTTGCTCGATGTGCGGGCATGCGAGCGGATCGCCGCGACCTTCGAAGATGACGAGCTTGATATGGCTCACCCCCTCGGCGCGGAGCTGTCGCAGGAAGCCCTCATACATTTCCGGCGTCAAGTGATAAGGTGGATGCTTCAAGCTTTTGCGCAGCTTTTGCGGGATGCATTGCGGGCAGGAAAGATGACACAGATAGGAAGGTTCGACATGCAGGACTTGCATGACGTTTGGAGCCTCATGTGCCTCCGGAATACCCGCACATCTTACCGCGCATCCGTCGCATAGGCCTGGATAAGGAAGCCGACCGGCGGCAAATTCTGTTCGGATATGCTTGAGTGCGCCGAAGCGATAGATGTCGATTTCGCCGCCTTCTTCCAGTTTTTTCGGATCGAGTTGACGAAGAATCTTGGACTCGCCGACATCGTCCCAACACGGCATCTCGCCGTTGGCTTTGAGATACAGGCCTTGGGTCATAAAGCAGCCGCGCTCGGCAGTTTTTGGCGTTGAGAACGTGGCCTCGTTATCCAATAGCTTCATGTCGCGCGCCCTCGAATATACCCCATCGAATGGGGAAACTATTGAACACTAGCGACTTGAGGTCGCTTCCGCCATATTCGGGCGACCGCAAAGCGCTGCGAAACAGCAAGTCTGAAACGCACAGACGCCATTTTACCGCCGAGGCCGGATTTCCCCTGCAGTCAAACTGCACGTCGTTAAATGCCGTACACCACGAACGCGATCGAGGCCTTGAACTCGAAGCTCAGGCGCGCCGTCAGAGCCAGGGGGCACTTCCCCAGCGACGAGGCCGCGACCAAGCTGCTCTATCTGATCTTGAACCGATCGGAGAAAGAGTGGAAAATGCCGCCACGTGAGTGGTCCATGGCCAAAGCCCGGTTCGCCGTCATATTTGGCGAGCGCTTCATCAGGGCCATGGCGGCGTAATGTTCAACCGCCCGCCCACACACGGAAATCCTGACAGTCCCTCACCACCGAGGATGCAGCAATGCCGACCGCCTTTGCCATGGCGCGCACCGTTCAGTGCGTCGCCTCGTGGGCCGGCGGCGCCAGCGTCAGCCTCACGACCTTGTCGACCAACGTGGACCCGAACGGCGCAATCCCGGGAGGCCGGCTCTTGTCACGCAGCAGACCTTCAACCCCTTCTGCCATGAACCGCTCCTGCCAGCGCCACACGCAGGTCTTCGACTTGCCTGTCGCTGCCATAATCGCGACCGTACCCAGGCCATCGTTGGTCAGCAGCACGATCCGCGCCCGCCACACGTGCTTGTGTGGCGATCCTCGGGCCGCCACCAGAGCCTCGAGCCGGACCCTGTCCGATGCTGTGACGACGATGCTGATCCCGCTGCGCATCCCGCATCGTCGCACATCCACATCGAACAGTGAATCCTCAAACGGACTCTTCCGTCCCGATCAATCCACTAGTAGATTGATTCGAACGTTTGGTGCCCTCGGTTCACCGCGGCAATGATGTCGTCGGGATCAATTCACCAGACGGTTTTTATTGGGTTGCTATAGCATTTTGTATCCAAAAATCTCAAAATCTGCGGCGAATAGGTAATTGATTCGATCTAGGGACCTTCGCGACATTTTGCCGGCGTATTTGGAACCCTCGACGGCCTCATTATTCTCAATTTTACTAACGTTAGCCAACTGAATTGCGGGTGGTTCGATATCTACATGGCGACAGAATCGCTGAAAATCCCGTTCAAACTGCTCAACCTTTCCTACGAATCCAACAATTTGGACTGAGTCTACATGCGTCCAGTAGTGGCAAGGGTGAAGCACCATGTTAGTGTTGCGACCTGCCTCAAAAACCTCATAATCAGGTAGTGAATAAATCCAGTTATCGAAATCATATCCCGATGCTATTATCCGATGCATATTTTCCGCAATTTGCGTTCTGATTAGATTTTCAATCCAATTTGGGTCTACAGCAACGTTATGCTGGTCTGCGTAGTCGCGCTGAAGTTGCATAAATCCAGAATAAGCTCGATCATACGGATTTCTAACAAATGCCGCGATCGTATAGTTCATTTTGCCTTCTGGTAGAGCGAGAAGATCGGAAAGGATTAGGTGCTGATGCACTACTCGGTTAAGGATATTATTGAAATGGAAAAAGCGAGAGTAGGAGCTTTCATTATAGCCCGCTAAGCTTAAGTGGCACGTCGAGCTCGCTGTCTTCCACGGCGACATAAGAATAAACCGTTTCGAATGCGACACGATCATTGGCTAATTTCCTAAGCTTTTCAAACTGCGGGTTGGACCTGCCATCGTCCTCTAGCGTCCGCTAGTGGTCGTGGGCGCTCGGTCCACTTTTTCGTGTGGTAGCAGACGTCTCGCCTTGGATCGCTGTTGCAAAAGGACCAAAAAGGTTAGCTAAAAATAGAAAAGTTTCGAGGGGTTTTCCACCGCCATCTTAGTCGGTTAGACAATCTAAGTGATTACAAAACCGTAGTTGTGCCTATCCCATTGGGCCCACCACCATTGGCAAAAAGTGGCAGATACCCGGCGTTTTTCGTTCGGCTAGACAAATCGCCACCCGCAGGGTTAGACAAGTTCAGCTTGTAACTGATCGGTTCACCTCGTGCTTCGGTTGATTCTTTCAGCCCTCGGCGGATCGGCACATCGGTAAATTTCGGCCACCATGTAGCTTGGAAGATAACGATAGAGCTTTGCTAGGCGTTGTGCGTGCGCCAGCGGGCTTGAGCCCGGATCTATCGTATCGCCTAGGCGTAGTGGGAGCTGCGCTTCCACGGCTCGGATTTCCTTTGGCGTCAGTAGCGGGACCTCAATTCGAACCGGCCTCAAAGGATCGGTAATGAAATCGATCTTATCAAACCCACAGTCATCGACCTTGGACGTGTCACTTTCGGTATGAAATATGCCGACTAAAGGTAAGCGTCCGGTCTGCCTTTCGATTACCCACAAGTCGGATTGGCGAGTGACGCGCCGAGTTTGATATCCATGAGGCGGGACCATCCGCGCCACATGACGGTGTTGCCGGGTGGTGGATCGTTGGCGCGGGCGAGATAGCCGCCGAGGCGGGCGATCTGCGTCAGGTAAGTGCCAAGGGACGCTGCTGCGTCGCCGGCGGGGCGGACCGGATGGAGACGATTCAGTAGCGCGATCTCGTCATCGTCGAGGGCCAGGCGGGGAGAAGCCTCGAGCGCTGCGCGATTGATCATGGTCATCCAGAACCGCCGCCACGAGAGGATGCAGAACAGGGCGATGAGGTTGACCAGGCGCTCGGCGGTGCGCAGGCGGGCATCTTCGGCCCGGCAGCCGGATTTGAGGATCTTGTGGAACACCTCGATCTTCCAGCGCATCCCGTACCATGGGAGCATCCGCACCGCATCGGCGGCCGAGGTGACGAGAAGATCGGTGATGAGCTTCCAATCGATCGCCGGCCGCCCCTCTGGCGCTCCTTCCTCGTGCGCATGGATGATGGTCAGGTCGAGGTCGGGATAGCGCTTCTGCTTGCCAATCGGTGGAAGGACGTGGACGCGCCTGTATCGCAACGCGACCTTGGCGATTGCCCCTTCGCCGATCTCGACGAGATGATGTCCGGCCACGGCGACCTCTGCCATCTCGGTGGCGACGGTATGCCCGCCGTCACCGGCAAGCCGGTCGACGCAGGTCCGCACGAGGAAATGGGTGCCGGCTTCTTGCGCGGCGCAGAAGAACTCGTAGATGTCGTTCTCGCGATCACCGATATGGACGAGCCGGTCCGGGTCGCCGAGCAGCGTCGTCGCAGCCTGCATGTTCGCCAGCCAGCGCATGCTCTCCTTGGCTTCGATTGGCACGCGCGTTGGGTTGACGTGACGCTTCAGCGCAGCGGTTCCCTTAAACCTGGCGCGCGACCAGAAGCGGATCGCCGCCAGCCCGAGCGGCAGCCCCTCGGGCGTGATCGCGAGGCTGCCGTGCATCAGCAGGCCGCACACCGTGTGCAACCGGAAGCGCCCATCCTCGCCACGCCGGCTCGGCGAGTAACCGATCGCGCCGATCGCCTCGGGCCGGTTGCGTCGGAAGCTGAACTCTGTCGTATCCTGCAAGACCAGCGTCGGCCCCTCCACGGCGGCGACCCGAGAGGCGGTCGCCTGGAAATGCCCGTCGAGGATCTCGCGCTCGCTGACATCGGGGTTCGACAGGAACCGGTATGCCGCCTTCGTGTTTGCCCAGTCCTGGCACGCCATCGGGATCGGCGAACCCACCGCGCCCGCCAACTACGTCATCAGCGGTCGGAGCCGCTGACCGAGACGAGCGTCGCGAAATCGCGACCCGGCCAGTTCCTCGTCGACCCAGCACTCCCCGCCTGTGATTCCGCACCTCGCTATAGCGACCTGGTGCGCGGACATGAATCATACTTGATTCCACGTCGGCTATCGCCGTGCGACAGCCGGAATCAGAGCTGCGACGACTTGTGGGTAATCGAAAGCCGGTCTGCCCCGCCTTGCGGGTGATGTGAGCCGCAGGCCACAGGTGCGGCACTGTGGCAAGCACCGATGCGGCACTGCGGCAAGAACCGGTGCGGCACTATGGCTATGATGATTATCGATGGTTCTGGCACGGGCGGGGCGGAGCCGCGTCGGCGGTTCAGCGATGACGACAAGGCGCGGATCGTCTCGGAGGCGATGATGCCCGGAGCGAGCGTTTCGGATGTTGCGCGGCGTTACCGGGTCTGTTCTTCGCTGGTGTATCGGTGGCAGCGCGTGCTGCTTCGCGACGGCGTTCCGGTCGAGGCCCCGCGGTTGCCGGCGCCCGCGTTCGTGCCGGTGGAGGTGGCGAGCGCGGGTGCCGCTACTCAGCCGGAGCCCCTTGGGCCAGGCGTGGTCGAGGTAATCTGCTCTGGTGGGCAACGCGTCCGTCTTGCACCACCGATCGACACGCGGGTGCTGAAGGCCGTGCTGGCCGGGTTCGGGTGATCGGCCCGCCGGCCGGCGTCCGGGTGTATCTGGCAGCTGGCATCACGGATATGCGCAAGGGGTTCGACGGGCTGGCGGCGCTCGTTCAGCAGCAGCTTTGTCAGGACCCATTCGGCGGAGCGGTGTATGCGTTCCGGGGCAAGCGCGGCGATCTGGTCAAGCTGCTGTGGTGGGGCGGCCAGGGTCTGGTGCTCCACGCCAAGCGATTGGAGCGCGGCCGGTTCACCTGGCCGGCGACCGCCGACGGCGTCGCCGTGCTCACGCCAGCACAGCTGTCGATGCTACTCGAAGGGGTCGATTGGCGGCATCCGATCCGGTCGTCCCAACCCTCGCTGGCCTGGTAATAATCGACGGTTTTACGTGCTTTTTCGTGTATTGAACACCCTGATATGCTATGCACCGATGTGTCGCTCGATACTGCCTCGCTACCCGACGATGTGAGCCTGTTGAAGGGGATGCTGATCGTTGCCGACGCCGAGCTCGAGCAGCTCAGGATGCAGGTTGCCAAGCTCCGCCGCATGCAGTTCGGCACCTCGTCCGAGCGCTTGACCGCGCAAGCCGACCAGCTCGAGCTGGGTCTCGAAGAGGCCGAGGTCGAGGCTGTCGCCAAGGCACCGCCTGCCGTCATCCGCGCGCGTGACGCCGTCAAGCCGTTCCGCCAGCCGCTGCCCGATTATCTGCCGCGCGAGGAGGTCGTGCACGCGCCCGCCTGCGTCTGTCCCGACTGCGGTGGCGCGATGCGCAAGATCGGCGAGGATGTCACCGAGCAACTCGATTATGTGCCCGCCAGCTTTCGCGTCAGGGCCGCGAGTTCGTCTCAACGGACCTCAACTTGTGGCGGTATATGAAAGGCGTCATGTTGGACTTCTTCCGGCCCAGCAATCGGATCGGCAACGCGTTCATCGAATTGTTCGGCGGCAAGGCCCGGGCCGAATGCCTGGGCCAGCACTGGTTCATGAGCGTCGACGACGCGGCCGAAAATGCTAAACGTGGCGTAGAGACTATAACGAGGCGCGACCACATAGCGATATCGGCAATGTGTCGCCGATATCGCTGGTGAACCGGTTAGTGGCACATGCCCCCCCCAACTGCCGGCCGGAACTGCATCGCGCCCAACGGGGTGGTCCAAGATCGGGTAGCAGGTCAATTAAACCGAAGCAAAGTTCAGCGGCCTGAAAACGGGGAGCAGGTCACCGGACTATTGCCATCGGGTGGATAATGCGTAAAGAGGGCAACCTTTCCGGCTTCTGCTGCCTCGGAATTTAGATACCGCTGTGGAGTCAGCATGTTGCAACGTGAAGATCTCATAACATCTCACCGTATTCCGCTGGAACCTGCGTTCGTTGCCTCCATCCGTTCCGTTGCGGATTTGCTGAATTGGTATGACGAGGTTTTCCTCGAATTGGCCTACCAAATCATGCTTCGTCGGTCTCTCGACTTTGAAGGGCGTCGATATTATCTCTCAAAGCTGCGGTTGGGCCGTAGCCGATTGGCCATCCTGGATCAGCTATCGAAAGCTTCCGAAGCCGAGCCGCTTGTAGAGCAAGTTATCGATCTTGCGTCCGAGCTCGCGCGCTATCGTGCCTCGCGCCGGTTTTTTAAAGGGTTTAAATCGCGTTGGACCGATCTGGAAATCGGCAACCGCGGATCCTTTTTCCGTGCGCGAGCGATTGCAAATGCGGTGGGGCAGACGCGGCAAGATCTCCTCCTTATCTGCGCTGACCTGTTGGCTACGCAGCGGAACCTGAGCCGGGCTTTGAGCAGTCAGAGCATGCCAGTGGCCGCCGCTGCTCCAGTGGCGCCTACGGCTGCGCTGCCGTCGGTTGTCCGTGCGCCGCGCGTGAGGACTTCGTTTGACGTCCGGGAAATCGATTTTCACAATACCGAAAAGCGCGTGATTAACGCATTGCGCATTTAGCAGGACCATATGCGGATCGTCATAGACTATCAGGGCGCCCAAACCGGAAGCCGTTTTCGCGGGATCGGTCGATACGTAAGCTCACTCGTGAAGGCCATGATCCGCCGTGGGACGGAGCATGAGTTCATCGTCGTGCTCAACGGCCAGTTCTCGGAAGGCATCGAGGCAATCCGAGCCGATCTGAGCGATTATCTTCCGCAGTCCAAGATCCGTGTTTGGCAGTCGCCGGGGCCGTTTCCCTATTTTGACGACGGAAGTCATGATCGACGCAAGCTGGCGGAGGTCATGCGCGAGCATTATCTTCGTTCGCTGGAGCCCGATGTGGTCCTGGTGACCAGTCTGTTTGAAGGGCTCGGCGACAGTGCGGTGATTTCGGTCAAAAAAAGTACCCCCGAAATACCGATCGCGTGCATATTTTATGATCTCACGCCATTAATAATGCCGGATGAGCATTTTGAGACGAGCCCGCTCCACCGCAGATGGTACAGGGACCGGATCGCGAATCTCAAAAAATGCGATCTATTGCTTGCCATTTCGGAAAGCAGCCGCGGCGAAGCAGTTGACGAGCTTGATTTTGAGCCGAATGACGTCGTCAATATCTTCGGCGCGCAAGACCAGTGTTTTGTCTTCAAGAATTTCAGTGAGATTGAACGCCGTGCGGTCCGCCGTAGGTTCGGTTTTGAAAAGCCGTTCATTCTGTATGCGGGCGGTCTGGAGCTAAATAAGAACCTCCGAAGGTTGATCGAAGGGTTGTCCTATCTCCCGGCCAACGTCCGGGAGCAGTATCAATTCGTTTGTGTCGGTAAGCGTAACGCCGGCGAAAGCGAAAAGATCTTGAGTCTGGCGCAAGATCCTCAGGTTCGAAATATGATTTCGGTCGTGGGCCATGTCTCCGAAACTGACTTGGTCGATCTCTATAACGCCTGTGAGTTGTTCGCCTTCCCGTCATTGCGGGAGGGGTTTGGACTGCCTGCGCTTGAGGCAATGGCATGCGGCGCGCCGACAATTGTCTCCAATACGACAAGCTTGCCTGAAGTGGTCGGAAATGCCGAGGCAACTTTCGACCCGACGTCGCCAAAAGCGATAGGCGACAAAATATACCAGGTTATCGCGAATCCGGACTTCAGGGCCCGATTGGTGAAATCAGGTCTTGATCGTGCTGCAATGCTGACTTGGGATCTTTGCGCCAAAAAAACCCTGGATGCGCTGGATCGCTTCAAAGTGGCTCGGCTGACTGACGCGAACCGTCGAGCCACAGTCCTCGACACCGCAATATTTAAAAAACAGAAACTTTCTATTTTGGTCTTCAAGCTAGACCATCATGGCGATTTCTTTATTGGTCTCCCGGCAATGGCAAAGTTGCGGGCGCGATATCCCGACGCCAGAATAGATATCGTTGTCGGAAGCTGGAACAAAAATGCGGCGCTAGCCAGTGAATTGTTCAATGAAGTTTTCACGCTTGACTATTTCAAGTCCAAGTCGTCTGACAGGCCACTGCTTCACGATGAGCATATGGATTTTCTGGGTCGGACCCGCTATTACGACTATGCAATCGATCTGCGACGTCAGCCCGATACGCGTTTCATCCTCTTTAAGGCCAAGGCCGAACGGTATTTCGGATACAAGACGGGCAATGGAAATCTTGATAGCCTGCTGACGAATGGGCTCGACATCCATTCCGACGCGGCGGGGCAACGCGGCTATTTTGACGCGGTTCACGCCAGTGAGCAGACCATTCGTATTCTGGATGCACTTCCGTTTGACGTGAATGACTACATTCGCTTGCCGGCGATGGGAAAGCGGCTAACCCAAAAGAAGGGTGCGGTAGCGATCTTCCCGCGGGTCGGGCTTGATGCGCGGCAGTGGGACTCCGATCGCTTCGGAGCGCTTATGCGCGTGCTTGCTGCATCTCCTGCGGTCAGCGAAATCAATGTATACGCAGGGAAGTTGGAGGAGCTCGACCCGATTGGTGTTCCGAAGCATCGGAAGATTAATATCCGGTGCGGTTTCGCGTTTGCCGATTTATACACCTCGCTGTCGGCCAACGAAATTTGCGTCGGCAACAACAGTTTCGGTGTTCATGTCGCCAGCTATGCAGGCTGCCGTACGATCGGCATTTATAGTGGGCACGAGCTTCCGCAGCAGTGGGGACCCGCGTTTAACAAAGCTCAGGCGATCATGATCGATGCTGCATGTGCACCGTGCCACTTGCCCGACCGTCAGAGCTGTCCTTTCGGTGTCTTCTGTCTCGAGGACATCTCGGTCAAGGCCGTAAGCGATCTCGTTCTTGCCGACATCGCCGGTGTTGAGCAGACGGCCTATAGATCTGACATCATCGCGGCGAACCCAGCCAGCGCGGTGCCCGCGCTGATCGAGGCCATAAACCAGCTGCGCGTGCGTGATACGATCGGGAACCTGCCAGGCGAGCAAAAAGTCGCGGTTGCGGCGGCGATCTCCCGCAATTTTCCTGAGCGTAAACGCAGTGGATTTACGCTCTACATAGACGTCTCCAATTTCCGCCATGACGTGAATATACTGGAGCCTAAAACGCAGATTCAGTGGGATACGACGGTCAGTCTTATTAGGGTCTTCAAGCAATCGCTGCCTGTCGGTTACTCGGTAGAAACCATTGCCTCGCGACAGCATGACCACGAATTCTATCTTGTTCCATTCGATCGGATCGAGGACGTGTCAGCATCATCGGAGGACGCCCCAGTTGTCGTTCCGATTCCAGGCGACATCTATCTGGGTGTCGACCTTTATCCGTATCGAAACTCGGCGCAATGGGATCTCGTCTACAGTTGGCGGACATCCGGCGTTACGACGGCGTTTCTGATGTCGCGAACTGATCTCGGCCCCGGTGCGATCGCGGACCCCGAAGAGCCACGCGCGCGCTTGATGGAGGCCTTTTTGCGCGAAGCGATGCATTTCGATCACATCCTACTGCATGGTCCCAGGCCGGATGAGATCGAAGAATGGGTGCAGTTCAACGTGCCACCGCGGGAGCGCCCTATCTCGATCACCGATGTCAGCGCGTCGTCCGGCGTAGCAACAGGCCTCGACCCGGACGCGGCGCCCTCGACTTCGCAGTTTTCGTACGACGTGCCGCGCATTATTCAGACTTTGATTAGCCGTGATTTGGCTTTACCCCCACGCTCCGTGTTGCAGCACGCACCACAAACAGTGAGATAATTCGTCATGGTAAACACGCATCCCACCTCGACGGTTGTCGCCGAGATTACCGACACGCTTGCGGCGCTCGGCACGGCGTTCACGCCCGAATATTATGCTTCGATCGAAGCAGCTGCTACCTGCCTGACCCAGGCATTGGCTTCCGGCGGGAAGATTTTGATCATGGGCAATGGGGGCTCCGCTGCGGACGCACAGCATATTGCGGCAGAGTTGGTCGGACGCTTTAAGGTCGAGCGCAAGGCGCTTGCTGCGATTGCGCTGACGACCGACAGTTCGATCCTGACGGCCTGGAGCAACGATTATAGCTACGACACCGTCTTTAGCCGGCAGGTCGAGGCTCTCGCGCGCCCTGGTGACATCGTATGGGGTATATCGACCTCTGGAAATTCGCGGAACGTTGTGCGTGCCTTCGAGAGTGCGCGTGCGATCGGCGCGACCACGCTCGGTATGCTTGGGCGCGATGGTGGGCAGCTTCGCGCGCTCAGCGACATCGCGATGGTGGTCCCGCTGGCCGCGACGGATCAGATCCAGACTGCGCATCTGTTGACCTACCATGCGCTTTGTTCGCATCTCGACACTGCATTCAAATGACCCTGCGAGACGCGATCGGGCGTTTGCGGATCATCGTCGTCGGCGATGTGATGCTCGACGAATATTGGTTCGGCGAGGTCAAGCGCATTTCGCCTGAAGCTCCGGTGCCGGTCGTGCGAATAACCCGCTCCGAAGAGCGGCCGGGGGGCGCCGCTAACGTCGCCCGCAATATCGTTTCCCTTGGCGCATCGGCAACGTTGCTTTCGGTGGTCGGCGGTGACAGCGCCGCGGATCGTCTTCGCGCGGTGTTGGACGGCGGGGGGATCGATCACCGGCTCCAGACGGATCCACACATCCGCACGACCGTCAAACTGCGCGTCATTGGGCACCAGCAGCAGATGCTGCGGATCGATTTCGAGGACGCGCCTTCCCGGGAGGCGCTTGATCAGAAGAAATCGGAGTTCGCCCGTGTGCTGGAGGGGGCGGACCTGGTGATCTTTTCGGATTATCGGAAGGGCGCCCTAGACCATGTCGACGACTTGATCGAGCAAGTTCGCGAACACGGAATCCCGATTCTTGTCGATCCCAAGGGCGATGATTTCGACCGGTACGCCGGTGCGACCGCGATGACGCCAAACCGTTCCGAATTTACCGCTGTCGCGGGAAGCTGGAAATCGACTGAGGAGTTCGAACGGAAAGCTGAGGCATTGCGCCAGCGTCTCGGGCTTAACGCACTGCTCGTGACGATGAGCGAACAGGGCATGATGCTGTTCCGCGAAGGCGCGGTGCTGCACAAGCCTGCGCAGACTCGGGAGGTGTTCGACGTGTCGGGCGCCGGCGACACTGTGATTGCGGCGTTAGGAGTGATGCTCGCCGTCGGTGCCACTTGGGATCAGGCGGTAGAATTTGCCAACGCCGCGGCAGGTCTAGTCGTGAGCAAGCTGGGTACGTCCGTTGTTAGTTTCGACGAGGTCGCGCTGTTGTTTGATGCGATCGAAAGCTGGGGGCGTCGATGAGCATTTCAGACAAGATCGTGTCCGCTCCGATGCTCACGGATGTGCTTGTCGACGCGGGGCGGCCGTTGGTCTTTACCAATGGAGTGTTCGACCTCCTTCATCGCGGGCATGTCGAATATTTGTCCGATGCGCGCGCATTGGGTGGTGCCTTGATCGTCGGTCTCAACAGCGACGTTTCGGCTCGCTTACTTGGCAAGGGCGCCGACCGGCCAATCAATCGGCAGGAGGATCGAGCGGTGATGCTAGCGGCCCTGTCGTCGGTCACCTTCGTTTGCCTTTTCGATGAGCGAACACCGCTTCGTCTTCTCGAACAGGCACGCCCCCACATCTACGTAAAGGGCGGCGACTACGACGTCGAACAACTGGCTGAAACCGCACTTGTTCGGTCCTGGGGTGGGCGCGCACAGGCCATCGCGCTTCGCGACGGCTACTCGACCACCAATCTCGTCCATCGCATCCGCGCCTGCTCCACGTAATCCTGATGGAACGCGCGCTATTTTTAGATCGGGACGGCGTGATCAACGTTGATCATGGCTACATCGGTACGGTTGGGCGGTTTCATGTCATTCCCGGCGTCTTCGCGGCGCTTACTCGCGCCGAGTGGTTGGGGTATCGACTTATCGTCGTGACGAACCAGTCGGGTATCGCCCGCGGCTATTTTTCCGCCGACGATTATGGTCGAGTCGAGCGCCATATGGTGGATGTTTTTGCGGCCCACGGTATCAGTTTTACCGGCATCTATCATTGCCCCCATCACGTCGATGGGGTGGACGGACAGTTCGCGGTAGAATGCTCTTGTCGCAAACCTGCCCCGGGACTTCTCATTCGGGCCTGTGCGGATCATGCGATCGATCCTGCACGGTCGATCATGGTTGGCGACAAGCCGAGCGATCTCGAAGCTGGTGGCGCGGCGGGAGTCGACAACGGATTTCTGATCGACAGCACCGCTCCCGAAACCGGTAAGAGGTTCAAATCGCTTTCGAGCCTTATCGCATCGCCGATATTCGAGAAGATTGCACGGCAAAATCGATAACGAAGTGCGTTTTCGGCGCTAGGGGTAAGCCCAAGCGCAGCCGATGCAAGATTGGTGCGGCTGCAGGCGATCAGCGATGGTCACGGTTCCTCGACCTCCAGCGTTCCGACCGTCTCCATGATAGCTCTGATCCGCTCCCCGAGCACCTCCCGCGAGGCATGCACATCGAATTCGCTTTCCGCCAACAAAAGCGCCGCGCTTTCCGCTTTCGCATAGATCTCGCCGCGCATCTTTTCGACGGCGGTCGTATACTTCCACTCGCGCGCGGACATCTGGCCAGGTGCACCGTCCTCGACGTTCCGACGATGGATATAGGTCGACGCCGTCAGTTCTATCGGCTTGTGATTCGATGCGACGACCAAATTATAAGGTGCTCTCTGCGGCTGCGGCGCGGCTTCGATCTCAGTCGGACCGACCCGCTCGAAAATGGATCCCGTCCGTGACTCGGCCGCTGAGATCATCGACCCTACAATCGGAAGTTGATAGTATAGAGAGATATGTTTAAAATGCTTTCGCAGCGCAGAAAGAAACTGCTCGCGCGTCAACTCGGCGAGATGGAAGGGATTCTGCTCGTCGCCACATCTATAATAGCTCACGTCGGGCGAGCTGATCAACAGATAGCCATCGCTTCGCAGCAACGTCTTGCATTGCTTTAGGAAGCGATCTTGCTGTTTAATGTGTTCGATCGTCTCGAAGCTGACGATCGCGTCAAAGCGCGCCTTGCCGAGTTTCAAAACTTCAACATCGCATTGTTCAAAGCTGAGATTTGGCGTCTGATAGGCACCTTGTGCGAAATCGATCGCTTCCTGAGAGATGTCGACGCCGAGAACAGAGCGCGCCGTCTGCGCCATCAGCGCCGATCCGTATCCCTCGCCGCAAGCGGCATCTAGGATGTCGAGCCCGCCACTGAGTTCGCGCGCAACAAGATAGCGATGGTAATGCTCTATCTCGACTTGTTCGTTAGCAGCGGTGGTATACCGCTCGCCCGTCCAATCAAGTGGCTTGATCGGACGAACAATATGGATCGACTCGCTCGTCATAGAATGGTGTCCTTAAACGCTGCGCGGCCAGCTCTCATTACGCCAACGTACAGACGCTTTCTCGAGTACAGCACGGACCTCTCCATCAAAAACCTCTTGGTTGAAGCGGGTGCGCGCGTAGTCGATTTGCGTATTACGGACCGTGTTCCACCACTTCTCGTCGGTGATCAAACGACTGACCGCTTGGGAGAATTGCTGCCCGTCCGAGTCCCGCTTTGCAACGGCCAAGCGGGCCCGGGTATCCCCCGTAGCGCCAATTTGATCTGCCAGGAGGTCCGTCATCACGATTGGCGTCCCAACCAGCATCGATTCCACGACTTTGCAGGGGATGCCCGCAGAGTAGCGTGTAGGGGCCAACGTTACGAGCGCCTCGTCGTAGAGTTCGGAAAGCCGCTTTTCAGATACCATGCCCATGAAATCCACTTCGGCCAATGGGTTTGCCTCCGTGAATTCACGCAGGACCGCCTCGTCCCAATATCCGACGCAGGTCAAGCGCTTCCCATGCTCCTTGATCATCTTGGCGCCCCCCCGGAGGAACCAGTTCAGGCTGTCGAAATTCGGAGCCAGCGGCGAATGGACTGCACCGACAAAAAGCAGTCGGCTGCGCTCCTTCCACGGACGTGTCGAGCGGACGACGCTACTCACTGTGTGAGAAATGATCGAAACGTTGTGAAGCCCGACCGAGCGGATAAAGCCTGCATCACGCTCGTTCACGGCAATGAACTGGTCAACGATCGCAGATGCGTTGAATTCCGCTGCGACAAGATCGCTGATTTCGGCAGCAGTGGGCGCATTGCCTTGCAATTTGGCAAGTTCGATCGTGCGCTGGACGCTGACTGCCTCGGTGTCGCAGACGATAGTCGTGTCCCACTGATTCTTATGAGCTTTGAAAATCTCGTAGAAGCGCGGGAGATTGTGCGAACGGCACACCCAAATGTGCGAATAGATACCCGGCGACCGGTTGAGTATCGCCTCAAGTGACTCCTCAGGCATCCAATGCCGATACAACATCACATCGCCAAATTCGTACTCGTCGATTTTGACCGTGGGATTGAGGGCTATGACGTCGTAAGCCACGCCCAGCTTATGGAAGGTGCGCAGTACCTCAGCGGCGCGCCCAAAACCCGAGCCGAGACGCAGATCGGGGACCAAATCCTCGATCACTAACACGCGACTCTTGGGCCGCCCAAGGCGGGTGATACCCGCCGCGCCCATGATCTTATCGACGGGCGGCCGAAGACCAATTTCCGAATGTTTGGACAACAACCGTTTACGATTACGGAGAATGGTCGGGTAGCTGACCGCCGGTGGTCGCCCTTTCATGAAGCTGGCATGCTCATAATGGGTGATAGTAATATCAGGATTGACAAATACCGATTTACCAAGCGCCTTTTTGAGGCGGAAGCATAGATCAACCTCCTCATAATACCCTGGCGAGAAGGCGTCATCGAAGCCCCCAAGATGTTCGAAATCGGCCCGTGACAGGCAGAGGAAGCATCCGGACACGTAGTCGACCTGATCTATCCCGCTATTCGAATTATAGCTCGATCGTTCGCCGCGGGCGAAGCCGAAGGTGCTGCCATCGCCACCGATAAAGGCTCCGATTTCTTGTACTGTAAGATCCATGGACAAAATTCGTGGGCCGATCGCCCCGCAATTCGGGATGCTGCGATAGCTTTCGACCAGATCGGCAAAGACGCCGGGTTCAAACTCGATGTCGTTATTGACCACCAAAACGAGCTCGCCGGTCGCCATAGCCGCACCGACATTCGCTGCGCCAGGATAGCCTAGCGCTTTGGCCTCATCGACGTATTTGATGCCCTTCGTCGCGGCGAGCAGTTCCGCGGTGCGGTCTGTGCTTCCGTTGCTGACGATGATTATCTCAAGCGTCTGCCCACAGCGGCGCTTGATCTCGATCGCGCCGTAATATGCCAGTTCTAAGAAGCGGGCCGTAAACTCCAACTGGTTGTGCACCGGCACAATGACAGAGAGAGCGGGATTCTTGCCGACCAGCCCCGAGAAATCCAGAGGCTTGCGAGTTAGACGGATATGCGCGTCTTTGGCGCGCCGCTCGTAGAGAGCCTTGGCTTGCAACATATCGATGCCCCGATCCGCCAGCGGGCGCGCCGCTCGCATGTTGTCATGGCGACCGATGAGCAGAAAATACTCGAGCGGCGTTATTGCGAGCTTGCGGCAGGTATCGCCAATCCACGGGTATCGACTAGTCATGTAAACATAATCAAAATACGGGTTGGGATTGCGACCTTCCTTCACGCCGTAAATAAGAAAGTGATGTGCCGCGCTTAGAACGTGGACATTGTCAGGCACAACATCGCGGTACGCAAAAAGATAATAGCCGGCGTCGAAATCCGGTGAGAATTGAACGTGCTGCGGATACGAACTGAGGCAGAAACTCTCGAGCAACGACATGTATTTGCCGGAATTAACATCCAGCAGCATCGTCGGATTCATGGTCTTGTAAAAGTGCGGATCGAACAGCGCCAGAGTACGCAGTTCTTGGAACTGCCCGAACGTCACAAAATGGTGAAAAGGTCTGTCTTGCGTATCAACGTCCGGGTTCAACAGGTCGTAAGCGGTCGGACAGAACATCCAATGCGGACGGATACCGTTTTCATCACCATGAGCGAGGAAATCAACGAAGGGATTTGCGTCCGGCGTCCAACGTTTTACACGACCACCGGCAAAAGCCTGTTCGCGCTCGCTGACGTAATAATCTGGTTGGAACAGCCAGTGCGTAAGGAGACCTTCCCGAAAGGCGATCTCGACGCGGTCAAGCACTTCTTCGAGAGTATACTCTGACGGCTCCAGATCGGTACCAAAAATCTGATCCCGCAGACCGCTCCTTGATGGCCCACTCAACTGAAAATACGGTGAAATTTCCGCGTCGCCTTTGACGACCATGAAGGCGACGAGGGTTTTCCAACGCGGCGCCCCGCGAAGATTCTGGATGCCAGCATTCGCACGCCAAAACCATTCTTCATTAAACTGAAGAATATCGTCGTAGAACTTTGTGGGAACTGACTTTGCTTTGTAAGTCCGGCGGATGTTATTCGCGACGAGTAATGAGCGCTTCGACAACGCTGATTTGCCCAAAATATCTTTCAATAGTAAAATGCCCGATAGAAAGAAATCAGGCCACGTATCTGAGCGAGGCGGTGGGGCGCCCAGTCGAGCTAGAAACGCAGGAATCTCTCCCTCGATATCAGCGTTTCGATCTTCGACAAGTCTTTCATAGCCAGAGCGCAATATATCGCCGCAAAGCATCTGGAACTCGCCAGGGCCGTTGATAGATTTTAGAAGGTCGTACTTTGAAACTCCAACCCAAGGATGCCCTTCTTCTGGGTCGCGCGCATTGAAGATATTGTACAGGCAAGCGACGTCATTCTCGTCACATGGCTCATTTACAAAATCTTCCATCGAAGGATTTACCTTTGTTTAAGCCGCGGATGGTCGATCGGACGCACCGGGGCGTTGTTTGTAGCTGAGGTGGCATTATCAAGCCCAGAGCGGTGTGCATAGACGATTATCGAGGAGTTACTGGGATGATGCCTGGTTTCCTAGGGTCAGGCCCCATAAACGGGAAACCCTTGTTGGCGCGAATGTGATTCATATGTGGACGCCCCCTTGGCAAGGGCATTTTGTCGGGATGGGTT
>NZ_JBEPNG010000018.1:0-19097 GCF_040546165.1 Sphingomonas sp. UYEF23
CCACCGCTTGACCCACCCCCGCGCCGCGGGACACTATATCCACCCGGGTCACTTCTCGATGAAAATCCCGGGTCAACTCTCAGCGGAAATCAACACGTCGCGCACCGCCTGCGAGATCACCGACTGGATGCGCGTGACGCCCAAATCGAGCGTGTCGACCCGATGCTCGGCCAGAAGCGCTGCGAGCCGTTCGGTTTGTTCTGCGGTGATGGCGAGATCGAGTTCGCGGACGATTTTTGCGGCGGCCAGTTGATCGACCATCCAAACGCTTTTTTCTGTCATTTTTTACTCTCCGGCTGAAAGCTATGCCAAGCGTGGCGGCGCGTCGAGCCCTTCGGATCGGCGCGCGTCGGCGGCGATCGCCGCTCGGGCGTTGGTTGAGGCCCGCGCCGCGTATAGCGCTTGCGGCTGCCGGACTTGCGGTCCATCTCCCGCACGACCTGTCCTCCCTTGTCTTGGGCGTCTCTTGCGATGAATCCGCTATTTGCCGGGCTTGGCACAACGATCTTCGAAACCATGTCGGCACGCGCGCGGGCGAGCGGCGCGATCAACCTTGGCCAAGGCTTTCCCGACGGTCGCGGGCCAGAGGATGTGCTCGCCGAGGCGGCGCGCGCGCTGCTCGAGGATTCGAATCAATATCCGCCGATGGCGGGGACGCCGGCATTGCGAGCGGCGGTCGCCGCGCATTACCGCGTCCATCAGGGGCTAGACCTCGATGCGCGCGAGGTGATCGTAACCTCGGGCGCGACCGAGGCGCTCGCCGCGGCGATCTTCGCGCTCGTCACGCCGGGCGACGAAGTGGTGATGTTCCAGCCGCTCTACGACGCCTATCTGCCGCTCGTACAGCGGGCAGGGGGCGTCGCACGGCTCGTGCGGCTCGAACCCCCCGAGTGGCGCGTCACCGCCCAAGCGCTCGCGGCTGTGGCGAGCGAGCGGACGCGGCTGGTCATCCTCAATTCGCCGCTCAACCCGACCGGCACGATGATCGGCACCGACGAGCTCGCGCTGATTGCCGATTTCTGCACAAGCCACGACGCGATCGCGATTTGCGACGAGGTGTGGGAGCACGTCGTGTTCGACGGCGCGCGGCACCAATCGCTGATGGCGCTGCCGGGGATGCGGGAGCGGACCGTAAAGATCGGTTCGGCGGGAAAAATCTTCTCGCTGACGGGGTGGAAGGTCGGCTGGATGTGCGCCACGCCCGCGATATCCTCGGTGCTGGCCAAGGCGCACCAGTTCCTGACCTTCACGACGCCGCCCAATCTGCAGGCGGCGGCGGCCTATGGGCTGGGTAAGGATGTGGCCTATTTCGAGGGGATGCGTGCAGGCTACCAGCGCTCGCGCGATCGCCTGGCGGCGGGGTTGCGCGGGCTTGGTTACACCGTGCTGCCGAGTGCGGCGACCTACTTCCTCAATATCGATCTCGCAGCATCTGGGATCGCGATGGACGACGTCGCGTTCGCGCAGTGGCTGCTCGACGAAGCCGGTGTCGCGACGATTCCGGTCTCGGCGTTCTACGCACAGGATGCGGTTACGAGCGTCGTGCGGCTGTGCTTCGCCAAGCAGGACGCGACGCTCGACGCGGCGCTGGAACGGATGGCGACGCGGCCGTAGCGGGCGATGGTTTAGGGTCCCCCGCTGCCCGTTCGCCCTGAGCTTGTCGAAGGGCTCTTCTTGCGTTCCACAGTGACAAGCCAGACCTGTGCTTCGACAAGCTCAGCACGAACGGGGACGGGGGGCCGCGACCCGGCGGTCTATCCGCGTCATCTTGTCAGACCGACGCCACCACGCCCCGTTCGGTCAAATACCCCGTCACCAGCCGCGCCGGCGTTACGTCGAATGCCGGGTTCGCCGCACCCGATGCGGTAACGCGGATGCGACCGCCTTCGCCTGCTACATGGGTCACTTCCTCGCCCGAACGCTCCTCGATCGGCACGTCGGCGCCGGTCGCAGTGCTGGCGTCGAAGGTGGTGTAGGGCAAAGCGACGTAGAACGGCACGCCGTTGTCCTTGGCGGCAAGCGCTTTCAGATAGGTGCCGATCTTGTTGCACACGTCGCCATTGGCGGTGACGCGATCGGTGCCGACGATCACCGCGTCGACTTGCCCCGTCATCATCAAATACCCGCCGGCGTTGTCGGCGATCACGGTGTGCGGCACGCCGTGCCCCGCCAGTTCGAACGCGGTGAGCAAAGCGCCCTGGTTGCGCGGGCGCGTCTCGTCGACCCATACGTGAACTGGAATGCCGGCGTCGTGCGCGAGATAGATCGGCGCGGTCGCGGTGCCGTAATCGACCGTCGCCAGCCAGCCGGCGTTGCAATGCGTCAGGATGTTGAGCGGGCGATCGGGGTTCTCCGCGTGGAGGGTGCGGAACAGCGCGAGGCCATGCGCGCCGATCGCCTGGTTGAGTGCGACGTCCTCGTCGCAGATCGCATCGGCGCGCACGAAGGCGGCGGCGGCGCGGTCGGCGGTGGGGAGGGGGCGGACTGCGGCGGCGACTTGGTCGAGCGCCCATTTGAGATTGATCGCGGTCGGGCGTGATTCGAGCAACGGCGTGTAAGCGGCATCCAATGCGGCGTCCGATCCATCCTCTGCCAGCGCCATCGCGAGGCCGTATGCGGCAGTCGCGCCGATCAGCGGCGCGCCGCGCGTCCACATCTCGCGGATCGCGACCTCGGCGTCGTGCGCGCTGCGCAGTTCGACCCACTTTACCACCCAGGGAAGCTCACGCTGGTCGAGGATCCGCGCGCCCGCGCCATCGGCGGTGCGCGTGATCGAGCGTTGATGCGTGCCGTCGAGTTTCATCGCGCGTTCCTAATTCTGTTGCCCCACCCCGGCGAAGGCCGGGGCCCAGAAGCGAAGGTCTTTGTGAGCGAAGCGCAGCGCTCGCCGTTCAGCGGCCCGCTACTGGGCCCCGGCCTTCGCCGGGGAAGGAGCAGGGGGTGGGGAGGGGGCAACCGAAGTGACCTCGTCGAAGCTCGCAATGTCCCCGCCGTCGCTAGCACGATCGATCAGCAGCGCGTCCATCCCCGCTGCACGCGCCGCGGCGACTTCCTCGGGCGTGTCCGACAGGAACAGCACGGCGCTTGCCTCGACGCCGATTGCAGCCGCGATCATCGCATAGGACGCCGCCTCGCGCTTCGGTCCCGTCGTCGTATCGAAATAGCCCGAGAACAGCGCTGTCAGGTCGCCCACATCGCTATGCCCGAACAGCAATTCCTGCGCCGCGACCGAGCCCGACGAGAAGACGTAAAGCTTCACCCCCGCCGCATGCCAGCGCCGCAACCCCGCCACCGCATCGGCATAGACATGCCCCGTGAACGCGCCCGCGGCGTAACCGTCGGCCCAGATCATCCCCTGCAGCGTCTTGAGCGGCGTCGCCTTGCGATCCTCGTCGATCCAGCGCGTGAGCGTCGCCACCGGGTCACCCGGCTCGCTCGCCGCAACCTCGGCGAGGATTGGCGCGGTTTCCGCCACGTGCGCCGCGACATAGTCGGCAAGGCGCGCGCGGGCATAGGGGAACAGCACCTCGGCAACGAACGCGATGCTCGACGTCGTGCCCTCGATATCGGTCAGGATCGCCTTCACGCTGCCGCCGGTTCGAGCCGGGGGAAGCGTTCGGCAATGTCGCTGCCGGTAAATTGCGCGACCCAGCCGTCGGGGTTCACGAACAGCCGGATCGCGGTGAAGCGTGGGCTTGCGCCCATGTCGAACCAGTGGCGCATGCCCGCCGGCACCGAGATCAAATCGCCCGCGCTGCATAGCATATTGAACACACGATCCTCGTGTTGGAGCGTGAACAGTCCTTCGCCCTCGACGAAGAAGCGCACTTCGTCCTCGCCATGCGTATGTTCCGACAGGAATTTGTCGCGCAGGGCGGCGCGATCGGGATGGTCGGGCGCAATCCGCGCGACGTCGATCGCGCGATAGCCGCCCTGCGCGGTCAGGCGGGCGACCTCGTCGGCATAGACCGCGAGGATGTCGCTGTCGGCATCGAGCGGCTTGAGCGGCCAGCGCTCGAACTGCACGCCGACCGCGCCGAGCGCCGCGGCGATCGCGGTGCCATCGGGTGTGTCGAGCAGCGGCGTCGTGGCGTCGGTGTCGGCAAAGACCTGCAAGCGACTCATCGAAAGCTCCTTTCGGCGCGTTCGGCGGCGATCATCCATTCGATCGCTTCGATCACCCGCTCCGCCTCGGCCATATCGCGGCCCCAGCCATAAAGACCATGGCTGCGAATGAGATAGGCGGGAATCGCACCGCTTTCCAGCAGCCGCGGGGCGATGGCAGCTTCGACGATCGCCATGTCCTGACTGTTCTCGACGATCGGCAGCGTGACCGCGGTGTCGTGTGTCGCGACGCCAGGGAGCGCCTTGAGCATCTCGTGCCCCGCCAACCGATAGCCGTCGCCCGCCACCGCGCGACTGAAGCCGACCGCGCTCGGCGAATGGCTGTGGAGCACCGCGCCGACAGCGGGAAAGGCGCGATAGAGTGCGAGGTGGAGCGCAGTCTCGGCCGAAGGTGTCTTGCCGTCGAGCGCCGCGCCGCCGGCATCGACGCGCATCACGTCGTCACGGGTGAGCCGCCCCTTGTGCCGGCCCGACACCGTCACCGCAAAGCTGCCATCGTCAAGCCGCGCCGAATAATTGCCCGAGGTCGCGGGCGCCCAGCCCTTGGAGTCGAGCCAACGGCCGACCGCGACGATCGCGTCGCGCGCGTGTTCGAAGCTGGTGCTGGTCATCGCGAAGCGGCTGGAGCGGGTAACGGGAATCGAACCCGTGTATTCAGCTTGGAAGGCTGCTGTACTACCATTGTACTATACCCGCTCGCCGGCTCAGCGCACGCATGTGCGGCGATGGGCATCGGTTAGCGCGGTGCTGCGCGCGGCGCAAGATGCGGGTCTTGTACTTGTGCGTGCAACGCGACAGGATCGGGCGCTTCCCCGCAAGGAGTGCCGCGTGCCCGACGATCAGACCGTAACCTGCCCCGGCGGCGACGGCGACACGGCGGTCACGCTCCCGGCGCGGCCCGAGGCGTTGCGGCTCGCGCCCGAACAGACCGCGGTCGTCGTGATCGACATGCAGAACGCCTATGCGAGCGAAGGCGGTTATGTCGATCTCGCCGGGTTCGACATTGCGGGTGCGGCGGGGACGATCGGCAAGATCGCCACCGTGCTCGCTACCGCGCGCGCGGCGGGCGTGCAGGTGATCTACCTGCAGAATGGCTGGGATCCCGCCTATGTCGAGGCAGGCGGCCCGCAATCGCCCAATTTCCACAAGTCGAATGCATTGAAGACGATGCGCAAGCGGCCCGAACTCGCGGGGCAACTGCTCGCGCGCGGCGGGTGGGATTACGCGCTGGTCGATGCGCTGAAACCGCAGCCGGGCGATATCTCGCTCCACAAGACGCGCTATTCGGCGTTTTTCAATTCGCAGCTCGACAGTGTCCTGCGCGCCCGCGGCATCCGCAACATCGTGTTCGTCGGGATCGCCACCAACGTCTGCGTCGAAAGCACGCTGCGCGACGGCTTTCATCTCGAATATTTCGGGGTGATGCTCGAGGATGCGACGCATCATCTCGGGCCTCCGGCGATACAGGCGGCAAGCGTGTACAATATCGAGAAGTTTTTCGGCTGGGTCAGCACGACCGCGGATTTCTGCGGCAGCTTCGGCCAGTCTCCCAAGGAGTGACCATGCCTTTCGAAGCGATCAATCCCCCGCAATTCCCGACCCCGATCGCGCCTTATTCGGCCGCGGCGAAGGCGGGCAACACGATCTACGTCTCGGGCATGCTCGCGCTCGGCGAGGGCGGGGCGGTGCTGCATGTCGGCGATGCCGCCGGCCAGACGCGCCATATCCTCGACACGATCCGCACCACGCTTGAGGCGGCGGGTGCGACGCTCGAAGACGTGGCGATGAACCATATCTTCCTCAAGAGCCTCGCCGACTATGCCGCGTTCAACGCGGTCTATGCCGCGTATTTCCCCGGTGCGAAGCCCGCGCGTTACTGCATCCAAGCCGAACTGGTGAAGCCCGAGTGCCTGGTCGAAATCGCATCGGTCGCGCATCTTGGCTGAGGCGGCGGGGCTCTATTACGAGACTCACGGGCGCGAAGACGCGCCTCCGCTGATCCTGTCCTCCGGGCTTGGCGGGTCGGCGCACTATTGGGCGCCCAACATCGCGGCGCTGTCCGAGCGCTACCGCGTGATCGCCTATGATCATCGTGGGACGGGTCGCAGCGACCGCGCGCTGCCCGATGCCGTCACCGTCGACGATCTCGCCGCCGACATGCTCGCGCTGCTCGACGCGCTCGCCATTCCGCGGGCGATCGTCGTCGGGCATGCCGCGGGCGGTGTCGCGGCGTTGGCGCTGGCGCTGATGGCGCCCGACCGGATCGACAAGCTCGTCGTGGTCAACGGCTGGGCGTCACCCGATCCGCATTTCCTGCGGTGCTTCGCTGCAAGGCTGGCGTTGCTGCGCGGGAGTGGACCCGAGGCGTACCTGCGCGCGCAACCGTTGTTCCTCTATCCGCCCAACTGGATCTCGGCGAACGATGCGCTGCTCGAGGCGGAGTTGCCCGAGCAGCTCGCGCATTTCCCGGGTGCAGCGACTATGGAAAAACGGATCGCCGCGCTCGCCGCGTTCGACGTTTCGGAACGCCTGCGAGACATCCATCGCCCGGTGCTCGTCGTGGTGTCGGATGACGACATGCTCGTCCCGTCCAACGCCGGGGTCGCGCTTGCCAACGGCCTGCCGATCGCCGGCTTCTGCCGCGCCGAGCATGGCGGCCACGCGGTCAATGTGGTCGATCCGGATGCGTTCAACAGCTTCGTGCTTGCCTGGCTGGCGGGCGAAACCGTGCAAGGATAACGCGCATGCAGGTCGGCGTCTTCGTCCCCATCAACAACAATGGCTGGCTGATCTCGGAGAACGCGCCGCAGTACATGCCGTCGTTCGACCTCAACAAGCAGATCGCGCAAAGCGCCGAGAAGCACGGGCTCGATTTCCTGCTGTCGATGATCAAGCTGCGCGGCTTCGGCGGCAAGACCGAGTTCTGGGAATACGGCCTCGAGAGCTTCACGCTGATGGCGGGCCTCGCCGCGGTCACCGAGAAGATCAAGATCTTCGCGACTTGCCCGACGCTCGTCATCCCGCCGGCCTTTGCCGCGCGGATGTGCAACACGATCGACTCGATCAGCCATGGGCGCTTCGGGCTCAACCTCATCACCGGCTGGCAGCCGCCCGAATATACGCAGATGGGGATGTGGCCAGGCGACGCGCATTTCCGCAACCGCTACAAGATGCTCGACGAATATGCCCATATCCTGCGCGAATTGTGGGCCGAGGGCGTCAGCGACTTCAAGGGCGATTACTATCAGATGGAGGACTGCCGCGTCCGGCCCAAGCCAGACGGCGATATGAAGATCATCTGCGCGGGCTCGTCCGACGAGGGGCTCGCATTCTCGGCGAAATGGGCGGACTATGCCTTCTGCCTCGGCAAGGGCGTCAACACGCCGACCGCGTTCGCCTCGACCAACAGCCGCCTCGCCGCCGCCACGCAGAAGACCGGGCGCGACGTTTCGATCTTCGTCCTCATCATGATCATCGCCGCCGAGACCGACGAGGAGGCGATGGCGAAATGGCAATCGTACAATGCCGGGGTCGATCTCGACGCGATCGCCTGGCTCGCCGACCAAGGCGCGAAAGACACGCACAATAAGGACACCAACGTCCGCCAGCTCGCCGCGCCCGAGGGGGCGGTCAATATCAACATGGGGACGCTGGTCGGCTCGTATGAGAGCGTCGCGCGGATGCTCGACGAGATGGCCGAAGTCCCCAACACCGGCGGCGTGTTGCTGACCTTCGACGATTTCGTCGAGGGCGTGGAGGCGTTCGGAACGCGGATCCAGCCTTTGATGAAGTGCCGTGCGGGGGTGGCAGCCTAACCTCGACCGTCACGCCGGGATGACGCGATCGTATCCGACGCCAAACCGTTACATCGGAAACTAGATGGGGTTGGCGCGGCGCAAAAATTGGTCGAAAGAGCATCGCAAAACGGAGAGTATGCCATGCGGATCATCGACCATCACATCGTCGGCCTTTCGGGCGGCGGAGCGACTCGGACCGGCGACGTGTTCGATCCCAACACCGGCCTCGTCCAGGCGAGCGTCAACCTCGGCACGCAGGCGACGCTCGACGCCGCGGTCGCTGCCGCGCTGAAGGCGCAGCCGGGCTGGGCGGCGACCAACCCGCAGCGTCGCGCGCGCGTGATGTTCAACTTCAAGGCGCTGGTCGAGGCGCACATGGACGAACTCGCGCATCTGCTCTCGTCCGAGCATGGGAAGGTGATCGCCGATTCGAAGGGCGACATCCAGCGCGGGCTCGAGGTGATCGAATTCTGCTGCGGCATCCCGCACGTGTTGAAGGGCGAATACACCCAGGGCGCGGGCCCCGGCATCGACGTCTATTCGATGCGCCAGCCGCTCGGCATCGGCGCGGGCATCACGCCGTTCAACTTCCCGGCGATGATCCCGCTGTGGATGTCGGGCGTCGCGATCGCGACCGGCAACGCCTTCCTGCTCAAGCCCAGCGAGCGCGATCCGTCGGTGCCGGTCCGGCTTGCCGAACTGTTCGCCGAGGCGGGGCTGCCCGAGGGGATCCTCCAGGTCGTCCACGGCGACAAGGAAATGGTCGACGCGATCCTCGATCATCCCGCGATCAGCGCGGTCAGCTTCGTCGGTTCGTCCGACATCGCGCATTACGTCTACAAGCGCGGCGTCGCGGCGGGCAAGCGTGTCCAGGCGATGGGCGGCGCCAAGAACCACGGCATCGTGATGCCCGATGCCGATCTCGACCAGGTTGTGGCCGATCTCTCGGGTGCGGCGTTCGGCAGCGCGGGCGAGCGCTGCATGGCGCTGCCGGTGGTGGTGCCGGTCGGCGAGAAGACCGCGGTCGCTTTGCGCGAGAAACTGATCCCGGCGATCGCGGCTCTCCGCGTTGGCGTCTCGACCGACAATGACGCGCATTACGGCCCGGTGGTCAACGCCGCGCATCGCAGCCGGATCGAGCAGTGGATCCAGACCGGCGTCGACGAAGGCGCCGAACTGGTGGTCGACGGCCGCGGCTTCGAGCTGCAGGGGCATGAGAAAGGCTTCTTCATCGGGCCGTCGCTGTTCGACCACGTCACGCCCGAGATGTCGGCGTACAAGGAAGAGATTTTCGGACCCGTGTTGCAGATCGTCCGCGCCGACGATTTCGAGCACGCTTTGCGCCTGCCGAGCGAGCATCAATACGGCAACGGCGTCGCCATCTTCACGCGCAACGGCCACGCCGCGCGCGAATTCGCCGCGCGCGTCAATGTCGGGATGGTCGGCATCAACGTGCCGATCCCGGTGCCGGTCGCCTATCACACCTTCGGCGGCTGGAAGCGTTCGGCGTTCGGCGACACCAACCAGCACGGCATGGAAGGCGTCAAGTTCTGGACCAAGGTCAAGACCGTCACGCAGCGCTGGCCCGACGGTGGCGTGGGTGACGGCGCCAACGCCTTCGTCATCCCGACCATGGGGTGAGCGGGTGAAGCGCCGCGTCAGCAGCGGTTCGCCGCTCGAGCCGATCCTCGGATTTTCGCGCGCGGTGCGGACCGGCGACCAGATCATGGTCGCCGGCACCGCGCCGATCGAGCCCGACGGATCGACCACGCCGGGCGACGCGGCAGCGCAGATGGAACGGTGCTGCGCGATCGTTGCCAAGGCGATCGCCGATCTCGACGGCGATATTGCCGATACCGTGCGCACCTGCCTCTATCTGACCGATCGCGCCGATTTCCCCGCGGTTGCGGCGGTGCACGGCCGTTGGTTCGGCACGGCGCGACCGGCGACGACGACGCTGATCGTATCGGGTTTCATCCGCCCCGAATGGCGCGTCGAAATCGAAGCCGAAGTGCTGTGTGCATGACGCGGCGCGGGGGGCTCCTCTGGCGGCTGACCCGCAAGCGGCGGCGCGGCGCGACGGCGGCGCTTGACGCGCGGTTGTATCGCGTGCGGATCGGCTTGCTCGTCGGTGCGATCGTGGTGATCGCGGTGCCGACCGCGATCAACCTCGAGCGCTCGCGTGGCTGGCGCGCCGAGGGCAAGCGGATCGCGCTGACCTTCGACGATGTGCCGCGTGGCCCCGGCGCGTTCTACACGCCCGAGCAGCGCGCGACGCTGCTGATCGCGGGGTTGCGCGCGGCCGGTGTCGCGCAGGCGGCGTTCTTCGCCAACCCGGGGCGGATCGGGCCGGTGAACCGCGCCGATGCGCGGCTCGCCTCCTATGTCGCGGCGGGGCACGTCGTCGGCGATCACAGTTTCTCGCACCGCGATCTCGCGTCGATGCCGGCCGCGGCGTTTCTCGGCGATATCGACCGTGCCGAGCACTGGCTCAGGGGCCGACCCGGCTATCGCCCGTGGTTCCGCTTTCCCGGGCTCAATCAGGGCGGCCGCGACATGGCGAAGCGTCGCGCGGTGGTCGATGGCCTCATCGCGCGCGGGCTGCAGATCGCCTGGGTTTCGGTCGACGGCTCCGACTGGAATATCGAAGGCCAGACGATCGCCGCCAAACGGGCCGGGCTCGGCATCGACGAGGCCGCGCTACGCGACCTCTATGTCGAGACGATGGTGCAATCCGCCGATTTCTCCGACGCGCTGATGCGCCGCACGATCGGGCGGGCGCCACCGCAGGTGTTGCTGCTGCACGAGACCGATGTCGCCGCGCGCTATCTGCCCGATCTCGTCGCGGCGCTGCGCAAGGATGGCTGGGCGATCGTCACCGCCGACGCCGCCTTTGCCGATCCGGTCTATCAAGACACCAGCGACTTCGTCAGCGCGAACGGCACCTTGCCCGAGGCGCTGGCCTGGCGGAAGGGTGTCGGCGGGAAGCTCTATTACGAGCGCAACGACCTGCCGCTCGCCAACCGGCTGTTCGCCGAGCGCGTCCTGCACCGCGCGCCGCTGGCACGCACCGCTGCGGCGCGAACGTCCTCGCACCGGCGGTGTCCGGTGCAACTCCACCCGTGGCGGCGCGTCTGCGCGTCGACTGCCTTTGTAACGCCGCGCACCTCGCGCTTAGGGATCGCTGTATGACCGACCAATTCGACCTCACGGACGACCAGCGCGAGATTCAGGATCTCGCGCGCAAGTTCACCGCCGACCGGATCACCCCGCACGCGGCGGAATGGGACGAGAAGCACATCTTCCCGCGCGAGACGATCAAGGCGGCGGCCGAACTCGGGTTTGCCGCGATCTACGTCTCCGAGGAATCGGGCGGGATCAACCTCGGCCGGCTCGAGGCGGCGCTGATCATGGAGGCGATGGCCTATGGCTGTCCCTCGACCTCGGCGTTCATCAGCATCCACAACATGGCGGCGTGGATGATCGACCGGTTCGGATCGCAAGGCGTGAAGGACAAATATCTGCCTTCACTCGTCACGATGGACCGGATCGCCAGCTATTGCCTGACCGAACCCGGCTCGGGATCGGACGCGGCGGCATTGAAGACCAAGGCGGTCCGTGACGGCGACGATTACATCGTCACTGGCAGCAAGCAGTTCATCTCGGGCGCGGGCGAGAATGAAGTCTATGTCACGATGGTGCGCACCGGCGTCGAAGGGCCCAAGGGCATTTCGTGCCTGGTGATCGAGAAGGACATGCCCGGCGTCAGCTTCGGCGCGAACGAGCGCAAGCTCGGCTGGCACTCGCAGCCGACGCGGCAAGTGACCTTCGACGGCGTGCGTGTTCCTGCCGAGAACCTCGTCGGAGGCGAGGGCGAGGGCTTCCGCATCGCGATGATGGGTCTCGACGGCGGCCGGCTCAATATCGGCGCTTGCTCGCTCGGGGGCGCGCAGCGCTGCCTCGACGAGGCGATCGCCTATACGCGCGACCGCAAGCAGTTCGGCACCGCGATCGCCGATTTCCAGAACACGCAGTTCATGCTCGCCGACATGGCGACCGACTTGGAGGCGGCACGCGCGTTGCTCTACATGGCGGCAGCGAAGGTGACCGCGAACGCGCCCGACAAGACCAAGTTCGCCGCGATGGCCAAGCGGCTCGCGACCGACACCGGGTCGGCCGTCGCCGACCGCGCGCTGCAGCTGCACGGCGGGTACGGCTATCTGATGGACTATCCGATCGAACGCTTCTGGCGCGACTTGCGCGTCCATTCGATCCTCGAGGGCACCAACCAGGTCATGCGGATGATCGTCGGTCGCGAATTGACGCGGCAATGAGCGACGTCCTCACCTCCGTCGACGGGCGGGTTGCCCGTATCCGCCTCAATCGGCCCAAGGCGCTCAACGCGCTGACCACGCTGATGTGCGAAGCCATGCTCGCCGCGCTCGACACGTGGCGCACCGACGCCGCGATCGAGGTCATCCTCCTCGATCACGCCGAGGGCCGCGGTTTCTGCGCGGGCGGTGACATCCGCATGCTTGCCGAGAGCGGCGCGGGCGACGGCACAGAGGCGCGGCGCTTCTTCCACACCGAATACCGCCTCAACCACCGCCTGTTCACCTATGCCAAGCCGACCGTCGCCTTCATGGACGGCATCACGATGGGCGGCGGGGTCGGGCTCGCTTGCCCATGCGACCACCGCGTTGCGACCGAGAACACCAAGTTCGCTATGCCCGAAACGGGCATCGGCCTGTTCCCCGATGTCGGCGGCGGCTGGTTCTTGTCGCGGCTGCCGGGGCGGATCGGCCAGTATCTCGCGCTGACCGGGCACCGGCTCGACGGTGCGGAGTGCCTCGCGCTGGGCCTCGCCACGCACTATCTGCCGAGTGCCACGCTCGAAGACGCCAAGGCGCGGATCGCGGCTGACCCTGCGACGCTGGCGACAACGCTTGCGGACCTGGGGTCGACGCAACCCGAAGCGCGGATCCTCGCGCACCGTGCCGACATCGACCGGCTGTTCGCTTCGGACGTGCTCGAGGACATCTACGCGGCGCTCGAGGCGGATGGCGGTGAGTGGGCGCTCAAGCAGCTCGCCACGCTGAAAACCAAGTCGCCGCAGACGATGAAGGTGTCGCTCCGTTTGCTCCACGAAGGCGCGACGATGTCGACCTTCGAAGACGAGATGCGCCAGGAATATGCCGTCGGCGCGCATGTCGTGCAGCGCCACGATTTCCTCGAGGGCGTCCGCGCGGTAATCGTCGACAAGGACAATGCCCCGCGCTGGGACCCGGCAACGCCCGAGGGCGTGAGCCCGCACGTGCTCGACCAGATCTTCGCGCCGCTGCCCGCGGCCGAGGAATGGACGCCCGGCTGATCGTCGCCCCGGCGCAGGCCGGGGCCGCTTTGTATTCGCGCGCGGCAGGCGTCGCGCGCACCACCCAACGGCCCCGGCCTTCGCCGGGGCGACGGAGAGACGAATGACCTACGAAACCCTCCTCGTCGAACAGCGCGGGCGCGTGACGCTCGTGACGCTCAACCGCCCGCAGGCGCTCAATGCGCTCAACAGCCAGATCCTCGCCGATCTGCTCGCTGCGATGGCGGCGTTCGATGCCGATCCGTCGCAGGGCTGCGCGGTCATTACCGGCAGCGAGAAGGCCTTCGCCGCCGGCGCCGACATCAAGGAGATGCAGCGCCAAGGCTTCGCCGACATGTATGCGCATGATTTCTTCGCCGGCTGGGATCGTTTCACCAAGACGCGCAAGCCCGTCATCGCGGCGGTATCGGGCTATGCGCTCGGCGGCGGGTGCGAGCTGGCGATGATGTGCGACTTCATCCTCGCCGCCGACTCGGCCAAGTTCGGCCAGCCCGAGATCAAGCTTGCGGTCTCGCCCGGCATGGGCGGTTCGCAGCGCCTCACGCGCGCGGTCGGCAAGGCCAAGGCGATGGAGATGTGCCTCACCGGCCGGATGATGGACGCCGCCGAAGCCGAGCGCGCCGGGCTCGTCTCGCGCGTCGTGCCCGCCGCCGAGCTGGTCGAGGAAGCGGTCAAGACCGCGACGACGATCGCCGGGATGGCGCCGCTCGCGGTGCTGGCGAACAAGGAGATGGTCAATGCGGCGTTCGAGACGAGCCTCGCGATGGGCGTGCAGTTCGAGCGTCGGTTGTTTCACGCGCTGTTCGGGACCGAGGACCAGAGCGAAGGGATGAGCGCGTTCGTTAAAAAGCGCCAGGGAACCTGGACGGGGAAGTGACGCACAATTCCCCTCCCGCTTGCGGGAGGGGCTAGGGGAGGGGCGTGCCACAAACCCAGCGCCTCGCGGCGGCACTGCCCTCCCCCAACCCCTCCCGCAGGCGGGAGGGGAGTAAGAAGAAGCAGGAGAGAAAAATGACACGCATCGCTTTCATCGGCCTCGGCAACATGGGCGGCGGGATGGCCGCGAACCTCGCCAAGGCCGGCCACGACGTCCGCGCCTTCGACCTGTCGGCAGAGGCACTCGACCGCGCCAAGGCCGCGGGCTGCCTGCCCGTCGCTTCCGCCGCAGAGGCCGCCGACGGCGCCGAGGCGATCGTCACGATGCTGCCCGCCGGCACGCATGTCGAAGCCGTCTATGCCGAGCTCTTCGCCGCCAACGTCGCCCCGCCCACGCTGCTGCTCGACTGCTCGACCATCGACGTCGCAACCGCCAAGCGCGTCGCTGAGGCAGCGCAGGCCAAGGGCCTCACCGCCGTCGACGCCCCCGTCTCGGGCGGGATCGGCGCGGCCAATGGCGGTACGCTGACCTTCATGGTCGGCGGCAGTGCGGAAGCTTTCGCACGCGCGCAGCCGATCCTTGCAGCGATGGGCAAGGCCGTCATCCACGCCGGCGCCAACGGCACCGGCCAGGCCGCCAAGATCGCCAACAACATGCTGCTCGGCGCGACCATGGTGGCGACGTGCGAGGCGTTCCTGCTCGCCGAGAAGCTCGGGCTCGACCCGCAGACCTTCTACGACATTTCGAGCGTCGCCTCGGGGCAGAGCTGGTCGATGACGAGCTATTGCCCGGTCCCCGGCGTCGGCCCCGATACGCCCGCCGACCATGACTATCAGGGCGGCTTCGCGACCGCGCTGATGCTCAAGGACCTGAAACTCGCCGCTGCCGCGGCAGGCGATACCGGCGCGGACACACCGATGGGTGCGAAGGCGGCCGAACTCTACCAGCGCTTCGCCGACGACGGGCAGGGTGGGCTCGATTTTTCCGCGATCATCCGTATGTTGCGCGGCTGACCGAATGGGAGCGGGGCGGACGCGCGATGATCCTTAACCCGCTTCTAACCCTTGACTGTTACCCAAGGCGGTGATGTTCCACGACACCGCCCTCGCGCGCGCTGCGCGCGCCGCCGATCCGCGACCGGCCTCGGCGGTGAGCACCGGTTGCGGGCTCGCCGGGCTGGTCGGGCTGTTCGCCTGGGTGGCGGTCGCGCGCTATGTCGGGATGGACGGCCCCTATGCTGCGATCGTCAATATCGCGGCGTGCGCGCTGCCGATGGTGGTATGGGCGGTGCTGGTTGACAAGGTTCACCGTCGCCCCTCGACCGGGATCGACTGGTCCGCGCCAAAGCCATGGCGCGACACGCTCGACCTGTCGCTCACCAAGCTTGCCGGGCTGTGGCTGACCTGGGCCGGGATCGCGCTGATCTATGGCACCGGGCGTTTCTATTGGAGCTACCAATGGGGCGGCTTTCCGTTCGCGATGCAGTGCTTCGGCATCGCCGCGCCGGTGTTGTTTCTCGGTTCGATCGTCTACATTCCATGGCTCGATCGTCGGCTCGAACAGCCCAAGGACGGTTGCTGGGCGCTCGGCGCATGGCTGATGGGCCTAGACGAGCCGATCGACCGCGAGGCGATCTACAACCATCTGCGCAGCTGGGGCGTGAAGGCGTTCTTCCTCGCCTTCATGCTCGCGGTGGTGCCGCCGGGCTTTGCCGGCTTCATCCGCGGCAATGTCTCGGAGGTGCTGCATAATCCGGTCGCGCTCGCCAATTGGCTGATCGGCTTCATGTTCGTGATCGACTGTGCGTTCGCGACGGCGGGCTACATCCTGACCTTCCGCCCGCTCGATTCGCATATCCGCAGCGCCAACCCGTTCGCCGCGGCATGGATGGCGGCGCTGATCTGCTATCCGCCGTTCACGCTGATGGCCGATAACGGGCCGCTCGATTACCATCCCGGCACCTATGGCGCCGACGGCTGGTCGACCTGGTTCGCCGGGCATCCCGCGATCCTCATTCCGATCGGCGTGGTGCTGATCGGCCTCACCGCGATCTATGCCTGGGCGACGGTGGCGTTCGGCTTCCGCTTTTCGAACCTCACCAACCGTGGGATCTTGACGCACGGGCCCTACGCCTTCTCACGGCATCCGGCGTATCTGTCGAAGAACCTGTTCTGGTGGATCTCGACGATCCCGTTCCTGACGACCGGCTCGTTCGTCGACGCCGCACGCGCGACGATCCTGATGGGGGTGGTCAGCGGGGTCTATTATTGGCGCGCGAAGACCGAGGAGCGGCATCTCGGGATGGACCCGGATTATCAGGTCTATACCGAATGGATGGCACGCAATGGCGCGGTGCCGCGGTTTTTTGGCTGGGTGACGGGTCGCAAATAGTCGTCGCCCCGGCGGCGGCCCCGGCCTCCGCCGGGGCGACGCAGGATCAGAAGCGAAGCTCGTCGTAGACCTTCGAGATGTCGCCGCCCCAGACGCCGTGATATTTGTCGAGCAGCACCTGCGCCGGCACCTTGCCGCTGCGGACGATCTCGCGCAGCGGATCGAGGAAGCCCGTCTCGTTGCTGCCGCCCGCGTCGAGCCGCGCGCGCGCGCTCAGGCCTGCGCTCGAAATGTCGACGACCTGGCCCGCAATGTCGCGCAGCGTGCGCCCGCCCGCCACCGGCGCACCGAGCCCCATCTTGGGTACCGCATCGCGCAGCGCCTGGCGCTCGTCGATCGTCCAGTCCTTGACCAGATCCCACGCCGCATCGAGCGCGCCTTGGTCGTAGAGCAGCCCAACCCACAGCGCGGGCAGCGCACAGATCTTGTTCCACGGCCCGCCATCGGCGCCGCGCATCTCGAGGAAGGTCTTGAGCCGCACCTCGGGGAAGGCGGTCGAGAGATGATCGGTCCAGTCGTCGAGGGTCGGCTTTTCGCCCGGCAGCACCGACAGCTCGCCTTTCAGGAAGTCGCGGAACGACAGGCCCGCGGCGTCGATATATTTCCCGTCGCGGTAGACGAAGTACATCGGCACATCGAGCGCATAGTCGGTGTAGCGATCATAGCCGAACCCGTCCTCGAACACGAACGGCAGCATGCCAGTGCGCGCCGGATCGGTGTCCGACCAGATATGGCTGCGATACGACAGCATCCCATTGGGCTTGCCCTCGGTGAAGGGCGAGTTGGCGAAGAGCGCCGTCGCGAGCGGCTGGAGCGCGAGGCCGACGCGGAACTTCTGCACCATGTCGGCTTCGGAGGCGTAATCGAGGTTCACCTGGATCGTGCAGGTGCGCAGCATCATGTCGAGCCCCATCGACCCGACGCGCGGCATGTGGCGCAGCATGATCGCATAGCGGCCCTTGGGCATGATCGGCAGCTCGGCCCGCGTCTTGTCGGGCCACATGCCGAGACCGAGGAAGCCGATCCCGAACTTCTCGCCGATCGCCTTGACCTGTTCGAGATGGCGGCCGGTCTCGGCGCAGGTCTGGTGGAGGTTTTCGAGCGGCGCGCCCGACAGCTCGAACTGGCCAGCGGGTTCGAGGCTGATCGAGCCGTCGCTGCCCGTCATCGCGATGACGTTGCCGCCTTCGGTCACCGGCGCCCAGCCGAATTCTTCGAGCGCCTTCAGCAGGTCACGAATGCCGCCCTGTTCGGTGTAGCTCGGCGCGTGATGGTCGCTGTCGGCATAGACGAACTTCTCATGCTCGGTGCCGATGCGCCAGCGGTCGGCGGGCTTTTCGCCGCGCGCGAAACTGGCGACGAGCTGGTCGCGCGATTCGATCAAGGGCGAGCTTTTGATGCTGTCTGGGCGCGTTGTCATGCTCGCGCCTTAGCGCTGCGACGGCCCGCCCGCCAGCAGGTTTCGAATGACTACCAATCCCCTCGGGATGCCATCCAGATCGCGACCGCCGCGGCCGCCGCGGTGTCGGCGCGCAGGATCCGCGGACCGAGCCCGATCGCAACCGCGCCCGGCACCGCGCGGATCGCTGCGCGCTCGTCCTCGTCGAAGCCGCCCTCGGGCCCGATCAGGATCGCGGCCGAGGCGGGGGCGCTGCGCATCGCCTCGAGCGCAGGCGCGCCGCCGGTCTCGTCGGCGAAGAACAGCGCGCGGCCCTGCGGCCAATCGCGCAGCAAGGCGGTGAGCTTCACCGGCTCGGCGAGCTCTGGCACCGCGGTGCGCCCGCATTGTTCGGCGGCCTCGATCATGTGCGCGCGCAGCCGCTCGCCGTTGAGCCGGTCGACCACGGTGCGCCGCGTCAGCACGGGGATGAGCCGCGCGACGCCCAATTCGCAGGCTTTCTCGGCGACCCAGTCGATCCGGCCTTTCTTGATCGGCGCCGCGCAGAGCCACAAATCGGGCACGCTCTCGGGCTTGCGGAGCTGCTCGGTGACGTCGAGCATCAGCTCGCGCCTGGCGACGCTCGCCGCGACGCCGAGCCATTCGCCCGAATGGCCGTCGAACAGCTTGACGGGATCGCCGGGCTTCATCCGCATCACGGCGCCAAGATAATGTGCCTGTGGCCCGTCGATGCGCAGCGGGCCTACGCCCAGCGGGGTCTCGACGAACAGGCGCGGGGTCGATTGCGGGGGCCAGGCGGGGGTAGCGGGCATGGCGGCGTGGTAGGGGCTCGGGGGGTGGTTTGCTACCCCGAAGCGCGGTGTGCCAATTCCTCCCCTTGCCGGGGAAGCCTTGCGTGGCGCGATCTGCTTGACTCGATTGACCCCAAGACGCGGTGATTGCGACGGCGATCGTTTCCGTTTCTGTGCTAATCCGCCCGTGCAGGTCCAACGATTTCAAAGAGCGTGTCGGTCATACCATACAGTCGGGTTGTAGGACAGAGCTAGGCCGTAGACTCGTAAGCTCGCAGCCACAGGCGCATTGAGGCGAGCTGGATCATGGCGAGGAAGTTGGCGGCGAGCTTGTCATAGCGGGTGG
>NZ_JBEPNG010000019.1:0-10768 GCF_040546165.1 Sphingomonas sp. UYEF23
CCCCGATCGGGGCCCTCTTCATATCGTCAGGCCCGCATCAACAATGGCCTGCTTTTACTCCGCCCCGCTGGCCTGGAATCCGACCGGCGTTGACAACTGCGCCATTAGATGTCCACTACCGCATCGGGCCCGGATATCGCACCCTATCATGATCGGCAAATCGCCGTGCTTGATCGAGATCGGTGGGCGGATTGGCTAGATTCCACCGTGCCGGCGGCGAGCGTCATCCGATCCCTTCCTGCAGGAGGTCTTCATGTAGAGAAGGCAAGCTAGTCTAACTTACGCCGCGCGTTCGCTTCACTCGGCAGAAGCGGCCCGCCTCCGGATGACTCTCGCTGGCATCTGGGTAATAAGTCGCGTGGGAGGGGCTTCGGACACCGACGGCGGAAGCGGGAACGGCCGACCCTTTGACCGCATCGATCAACGCGACGATGGTGGCGGTGCCTGCACGATAGCGGTCTGGAAATCTAGGAGATCGACTTGCCCGGCATTACTACGGACGCTCGAGAGACCATTGTCGCGATCATCAACCAAATCCGTGATCAGTATGGTCCCGGCTCGATCCTCAAGGAATTGCTGCAGAACGCCGACGATGCGCAGGCCCTGCGGTTCACCCTGATCGCGCTTGACGGCGTCGCCAACGCGACGAATTCTCTTCTCCGTGCACCTGGCTTGCTCGTCCTCAACGACGGGCCAATTAGCGAGGCGCAGCTTGACGGCATGAGCCGTGCCAGTCGCAGCGACAAGACGGGCGATGTCTCGAAGGTGGGCAGGTTCGGTCTTGGCCAAAAATCTCTTTTCAATCTTTGCGACGCATTCATCGCCTTGGGCTGGACCGGTGACCCGGCTGTCGCTTCGCATCGGATTATCAATCCGTATGTGGATCTCGGCTCCGACGCGGGAAACGCGCGTTCCTGGGAAGACTTCGGATCGGCCGACGAGGCGGCACTCATCGCCGCAGGAGCTGAGGCCGGCTTCGGCATGCGGGGTGTCACCATTTATATCCCGTTGCGCAGCCCCGATCTGCGGCCATCGCCCCGCAATGGCTTCTCGAAGGCCGAACCGGATCTTGCCACTCTGATCGACGCTTATTCCGATCCTGACCAACTTGGGCTTCTGACTAGCGCGCTGCGGAATGTCCGCGACATCGAAATTCGGCGGCAGGGTCGTCCACCTATGCGTTTCGCCGTCGCGCCGGACAGCGAGCGGATGATCGGCGCCAGCAATGATGCGAACATTGATCGTCGGCTCAGCGGAACCATCGCCGCGCCGACCTCGGCGGATGCGATCCGCTTCACAGGCCGCGAGCGGCAACTCCCGAGCGCGGCCGCCGCTCGTTTCCGGAACGATGCGAACTGGCCATCGACGATTGGGCAGGATCACGAACCTATTGCCGAGAAGGCCCTGCCGCATGGTGCGGTGATCCTTACGCGCAATCCTGCGACTACGGGCGCATCCTCGCTCTACATACACTGGGCAGTCTTCTTGCCGACGTCCGATGACGTGGTGACCCGGATCATGCTCGACGACCGCTCGATCGGTCGCCTCGACCTGCTGCTTCACGGCTATTTCTTCGTCGACAGTGGACGTAAGAAATTGTCGTTTGATACTCCGACTGGCGATCCGGACAGCCGTCTGCGCACGTTGTGGAACGGGATGATCAGAGATACGATAACGCTTCCCCTGCTGCTGCCGTCTTTATTGGGTGGGTTTGAGGATCTGGCCCTGTCGCCAGTGCAGCAGCGCAGCCTCGTGCGCGGTATTGCCCAGCACGCGTGGTGGACCGGGCACCGGCAGGCAGCGTGTGGTGAATCCGCCTTTGGCGAAGTCTTCACGGGCGGAGGCGCCACGGATTGGCGCGTCGTTCCGGCGTCGTCCGTTCGCCCGCTACCGCCGACCGCTATCCTCGCGCCTGAGACGCTTCTGCGTGTTTTCCCGAATCTTAGGGCTTGGGCCGTAGCTCACGAGCTTTCGCTGATGTTCGACGAGGAGGCCGTGCTCAGTGGGCGGGCGATGCTCTGGCGTGACGACGAGGTAGCCGATCTGCTTGAGGGAATGGATCCGCGAACGCTGTCGCGGACCGACACCGCAGCGGCGCTCGCCGTCTTTCTGGGTGAGGTTGCTGGCAACGGGCAGTTTCCGCTCGCCGCCACTCGTCTTTGCACGACGCTCAGGGCGGCGTTCCTGTCCGAGGACGCCCTCGCCAACGCAGCTGCAATCGCGAACCTTATTCCCTTCGTGCCCCAGGAGCGGCTGTTTCCACTTCCGAAAAGTGTGGAGAACAGACAGGTCCTGCGTGCGCTCGCGGCCGCCCCGGGCGCGCGGCTCGCCATCCGTGCCACGTTTGCGCCCGGCCTCGAGATACGACAGCTGGACACCTCTACGGCGATCGACTGGCTTGGCGCGCTGGAACCCATCCTCGCCGAGCCCGGCGATCTTGGGGACCAAGCGAATACGGCGGTCATTGCCATCATAGCCGCCGGTCCCACGATCAACGAGTTGGCGGAGAACGAACGCTCCCGCAATCTGCGGGTGGTGCGAGCACGACGGGTCGGCAGCGACCGAACAGACGTGCTGTCCTTGTCGGACCTCGCACAAATGGGCGATCAGGGCAGATTGTTCGACGGTCGGCCCAGCACCTTGCTGTCGAGGCTTGCTGCAGCCGTGCCAGAAGTGCCGTTGTTCGCCATCCGACTACCTGATGAGAGCGGCGCAGCGCGGCGTCTTAAGCTGCAGGCGGCGAATTCCCCCGCGGCCGCACTGGAGATCGTGCGGCAGGCCGACAGCTTCGGCAGCGTAGCTGAGCGCAGCCCGCTGCTGGTGGATCTTCTGCGCGAGGAACATGCCGATCCGGCGCCGCTGCGGGCGCTCTGCGTCGGCGCACCAGTGCGGAACCTCGGTTTCTTGACGCTTGTCTCGCTTGGCGCGGTGCCGAAGGCCGTCGAGGGTTTGGTTGTGGACGCATTGGCGTCCGATCATCTTAAAAAAATCGTTCCGTTGGAGATCGCGAAACTTCTGTCGGCAAGTGTGCGCGAGCAGTTGCGCATCCAGGACGTCGACATCGAGGCCGTCGGTAGAATCCTTGTAGCTGCGTTTCAAAAAGGAAGCCTCTCGAGGCCGTCTACAGATCAGGCGAAGGCACTGCTTCAAAGCGGACTACCTGATGACGTTCTCTTGCGCCTGCCACTATTCAGGGGGAACGACGGTTCCCCCGTTACGGGCGGGCCTGGAATCTACCGAGAGCTGGATTTCCGGGTCCCACCGTCGCTCAGGGCGAAAATAGTCATTCACCTGGCTTGGCCCGAACCCGAGTTGGCAAGGATTCAGCGCGCTATTTGCGCCTGGACACCTACGGCTCAGATCAACACTGCGCTGGAGCAGCCGAACCCAGAACATTTCGCGGTGGAGATACTCGATGCGCTGCACTTGGTTAGCAGCGAGGACCTCCCTTCGCTGTGCCCGCTGTTACGGCAATCACGCTGGCTCAAGGATGGAGACGGAGCGTGCCACCGTGGAAGTGATGTGCTCAACCTCGCGCCGGAGGTGAATGCAGCGATACGAAACCTATTGCCGAACGCGGTCTTCCTGCCATTTGATCTGCTCACCGCCGCAATTCGAGATCATGAAGCAGCGTCGCGGTTGCGGACCGAAGTCCTACCGGACGAGGCCGAGTCCCTCGCGGCTGTCCAGCTGATGCTTGAAGACCAGCCAACGTTGGTCGGCTGTCCGATCGATCCCGATCCTCACATGAATGACCTTCGGACGATAGCGCGGGCAGGCGTAGTTCTTGATCTTCCTGCTTGGCCTCTTCTCGCGGCGTTGCTCAAGGGCAATTACGCCGATGAGCTGCTGCTACCGGTCGCACGCTCGATCACCGGAAATATCACGATAACGACAGCGCTCGCCAGCCTAAACTTCCTTGCCACACGGGCGACGACCGGATCAACAGCCGAAGCGGCCAGGCGCCTGCACTTTGCATTCTTCGAATCGCTCGTCGCCGGCGTCAGACCCGTTCTCCCGATTGATTTACAGCTGCCGGCGGATGCGGGCAGCTTCCTCCGTGCCGACTGTGTCGCCGTTCGAGGTCACGGCGTGGCCGCGACGCACTTGTTAGATAAGCGGTATGCCGACCTAATCGACCCGCCGCGTAGCGCGACCGTGGCGATGGGAACGGTCTCGGCCACCACTGCTCAGACGACCCAGCGTATTATTGGTGCCGGTGCAGAAAAAGCTGCATTCGCGGAGGCGATGCGCGCCTATTTCGAACCGTGGCGTGGCAGGGTCCCCTCCGACGCAATCGTGTTTCTGCTCGGCCTTTTGGGTCGCGATGAAGCGATGCGGGCTCTGGCCGCAGACTGGCAGGATGATACGCGGCAGGGTGATTTCGAGCGGATCTGGCAGGACCTGGACACACGGCTGGCGTCATCGACGACTGTGGATGACCTGCGGGCGATCCTAGATCGGACCATCTTCACCGCTACGGTCGTTACCGACAGCGTTCTTGTGGCGTCAGCTGCTGGGCCGCCCTGCACAGTGCCGCTGGCGAGCGAGCTGAAGGACCTGCTCGTCGGTAATCCGATGGGGAGTCGGCGTCGTGTCATCGATCAGGAGCAACGCACGTTCCATAGCGTGGATCTGGCTATGGTGGCACAGGTGGCGCCCCTCAAGGAGGCCCGTCGGCTGTTCGAACGGCTGATACACGCATTGTGCCCACCGCTGCTGCTGGCGCTCGAGGAACAGCGAACAATCGTTTTGGACTGTTTCTCGCGGAGCTTCGAGATCGAGCAAGTCACAATCGAAGACACGATCGCCAAACTTAAGGACCAGGGTCCCAGCCATGTGAGGACGCTGGTCTTGCCGCCTGACGGACATGTCCGGACTGCCCTGCGCGCTTTCGACGATGTATCTCCGACCGACAAGGCGGCGATAGGGGCTGCCAAGGAAACATTGTGGGCCACCCTTGAGGCGAACGAAAGCGCGGGAGAGCTGATCGAAGCGGTTCGGACGAAAATCCGGCAGATGGGCTATGCGGAGGACCGCGTCCTTTTCGAACTGCTTCAGAATGCCGACGACGCCTACCTGCAGCTCGGTATTGAGGGCGGCGAGCTTTGCATCGAAGTCGAAGATACCGACGAAGGAATTTCCCAGATCCGCGTTGTCCACTGGGGCCGGCCAATCAATGGGCCTGGACGACACGCGGCAGGCGGCGCGGAATCCGGTTACCGCCATGACCTCTATAACATGCTGGCGATCAACCACTCGGAAAAACCGGTTGAAGAGCGGGTCACGGGAAAGTTCGGGCTGGGTTTTAAGACTGTGCATATGCTCACGGACACCGCCAGCGTCGCGAGTGGCTTTTTGGGCGCGAGGATCGTGGGCGGCTTCCTTCCGCAACCTTGGGCTGAAGGGATCGACGCGTCGCGCGCGCTGGCGCGGGACTCCCGCGTCGCGACCCTGATCCACCTTCCGATTGCAGTCGAGGACAGTGCCGCTGCGGAGCATGCCGTGGAAGCGTTCCGGCGATGCCTGGAATGGCTTCCCGCCATCGCGAAATCCATTCGCACCGTGACGGTCGCCCGCGGCGCCGAGGATGTAACAGCGACTACCACGATCACGGGGCTCGATGACACCTCGCCCCTTGCTGCGGGGATCAAGGTTGTCGAGAATGGCGGATCACGTTGCCGCCGCGCGTTGCGGTTCGACCTCGGCGACGGGTTCGCCATGCTGGTGGGCATCGGTCGCTCAGGCCCGGAGGCAATCGTATCACCGAGTGCGCTTTGGAACTTGGTGCCGCTTCAGGAGCAAGCGGATAGCGACTGGATACTTTCCGGACCTTTCGAGGTGGATCCGGGGCGCAGTCACATCACCGGCACGACGCAGGACCAAGCCAACCTTTTTGCACGGCTTGGCGTTACGCTGGGACAAAGGCTCGTTGAGTTGTTCGACGTGGTCGACGCGGATCCGCAGACGTTTCTGGATCGTCTGGACATTGAGCCATCGGCGATGGCGTCATTTTGGCGGCGACTGGCCGACCGTTTTACCGCTGACCTGCGGCTAGAGCGCATATCTCGGCTCCATGCGAATGGCGCCGGTCTAGCCCGGCTCTGGAATGCACGGCCCTCAATCGCGACAGGCGTGCGCGCTCCGTGCGACGCGCCCGTTCGCGCCACGGACATCTGTTTTAGACTTTCCGGCATTCTGGTCCGTGAAGACATGCTCCAGCGCGTCGTTCAATGGCCATGCTTTGTCAGCCTCGCTGGCTCACTCGTTTCTGATGCGATCGGGGAGCGTCTTACCCAACTGGGCTTGCCAGCAGGGGCTTATCTGACGTTGGCGGTGCTACTGTCACGCGAACTTGGCCCAGGCAAACAGGTCTCCACGGAGATGGCGCATCGCCTCGGGGCGCTTATAAACCTGACCACCGTGGAGACAGAGGAATTCGCTGGCGAACGATGGCCGCTGAAGGTTGAGGCGGCGACAGCGCAGTTTCGGTCCGCCGCGGGGACATGGGAGGCTGTTCGCAACCTTTCCATGGCGACCGGCGGTGTCGAGATAGAGCACAGCCGTGCTCGCTTTGCCCCTGACCGAAACGTTCTTGCAGTCGAGTATCAGGGCCTCGCTCTGGAATTTTTCAATTTGGCCCGGGCTAGCTCCGGCTATGGTCCGAACGCCTATATACTGCGGCAATGGGCGGAGCAGGCGACCGATTCCCTAAAGCAGACCGCCTTCTTGCGCTATCTGCTAACAGATCGAGCGCTCGCGCTCGATGTCAGCGCTCGGCCCTTGGCGTGGCTACCGTCGCCCTTGTCACTGCTCCGCGGCCACCCCCTCTGCACAGACTGGTCCGACGACGACGTCACGACGCTTCTGGCCCTCATGGAGGAGCTTCCGCCCTACTTGCCGCCACCGGTCGCTGACGATCCACCGGAGCCATACGAACCGGACGACCTATTGGGGGCCATACATGACTGGTGGGTCGCAAACAGGACGGCCGAGGGGCAAGCATATGACGAGGACCAATATCCAGAGGAGTTCGACTTCGGCGCTTTAGAAAGAGGTGACTCCGAGGCTTGGTTCACGATGTTCGCGTTCGCGATTTTCCAAAATATCGGGCGGACCGAAGGGTTTCAGGCACGGTCGTTCGTCGTGACCGCTCTACGCGATGGTTGGTGGAACGATGTCGCCCGCTACGCGCAGACTATGGATATTCAACCTTGGATTGATCGGCTCGAGACGTGGAGCGATCCGAACGCCGGGGACCAGGTCTTCATGCCCTGGCGGCAACGCCTCGTGGAACTTTATGCCATTGCGAAATACCTTCCCGAATACGTAATACTCATGCGCGCGTTGCCGGCTGAGATCCGCCTGCATGGGCCTGTCGCGTTGGAAAGCCTAATGCGACCTTTTCAGTCGGCTATCGCGGCGAGGCTCGGAGTCGTCGCCCCAGCGATGAACCGGTCGATCGGCATGGGCCTGAACTGGTTGATTCGCGAGCTAGCGCGGCATGGCTATTTCGCACCCACGGACTTGCCCATGGTCAACCCCTATGCTTGGTCCTCGACAGCGCGCGTTCGGCGCCTGCTGCGCCATGCCGACGTCCAACTGGACGAGCCTGGGCATATGGATTTCAGCCGCGTGGAATTCGACGAGGTCGAGTCAGCGATCGGCCGCCGCGCGACTTATCTGGGCGATCTCGACCTGCCGCTCCAGCTGATCGCCCGCAAGGACTACAGGCACGAACTACGTCGCTGCGTGGTGGCCGCGGGGATGGACCCTAGCCGTCTGGACATGAGCTATCAGGATGACTGATCCATCCTTTCCCGTTGGTGCAAAGGTGCATCACGCTGTCCACGGCGCTGGACGCGTCGTCGCCGATGTCGGCGCGACGATCATTGTTCGGTTCAACGAGCGGATCGAGTCTCTGCTTGCCTCCGAGCTTCGCGTTGAGGCGGCGTTCGGCGGTGTAGGCTTTTCGGGCTCGTTGGAAGAGAACCGCGAAGCCTTGCTGCGCGCGCAAGCCCTCGCGATCCGTTCCGTTAATGACCAGTGGGGCGTGTTCTCCCGATCGCGCGTGCAGCTTCTTCCGCACCAGCTCTGGGTATGTCATCGCGTAAACCGTCAATGGCCTTTCCGATGGCTCGTCGCGGACGACGTCGGTCTCGGGAAGACTATCGAATGCGGCCTCGTCCTGATGCCTCTGATCGCGAGCGGACGCGTCCGCCGTCTGCTGATCCTCGCGCCGGCCAAACTCGTGCCGCAGTGGCAGGCCCGTATGCGGCAGATGTTCGACATCCGCCTGCAAGCCTACGCCAAGGACGGCGATACCGAGCGGCTCGATTTCTGGGGCACCGCCAATATGGTTGTCGCCTCGATCCACACGCTACGCGATGATCGTCGTGGTGCCCGCGCTCGGCTCTTGGACGCCGAACCATGGGATGCGGTCGTCGTCGATGAGGCGCATCACCTCAATGCGGACGAGCGATTGGGCGAGACGCTGGCCTATAGTCTTTTGCGGGACCTAGAGGCACGACGCCGCGTCAACTCGCTACTGTTCTTCACCGGCACGCCACACCGAGGCAAGGATTTTGGCTTCTTCGCCCTAATGCGGTTGGTTCGTCCGGACTTGTTTGATCCCGACAAGGACACCGGGCCACAGATGCACCATCTCGCTGATGCGATGATCCGCAACAACAAGTCGTTAGCGACTGACCTGCGTGGCAACCGGCTCTTCACCGACGTGACCGTATCGAGTCGCGAATACGGCTTCAGTGCTGCCGAGCGGCTGTTCTACGATACATTGAGCGGCTTCATCTTGGACGGGCGTGCCTATGCCGCAACTTTTGATGGACGGGCACAGTCCGCACGCATGCTGCTGCTCATCACCCTGCAGAAGCTGGCAGCGAGCTCAATTGCGGCGGTGCGCAACGCGCTAGCCAAACGGCGTGAACGCCTAGCGTCCATCACGGACCAGGTCCGCGCAGTAGACCTCGCACGCGTAGATACCGAAGAGCCTGACGACTTGGACGAGCAGGCCGAGCGGGAGGAGAATGTTCCGACTGCCATCTTGGTCCAGTTGATGGATGACGAGATCGCACGGCTGGACGAGCTCATCGCTCTAGCCGACGGCATCCCCCGTGAGACGAAGATCACGCGGCTCGTCGATATGATCGACGCTGAAATGCCAGCTGATGAGCCCGTCCTGTTCTTCACCGAATACAAGGCGACACAGACGCTCGTGCTCAATGCCCTGCAGGCGCGTTTCGGTCATGGATGTGCCGCGTTCATCAATGGCGATGAGCGTCTCGACGGCGTTATCAACGCTAAGGGGGTTGCCGCTCCCCGGAAGTGGTCGCGCGACGCCGCGGCTGATGCATTTAATCAAGGCGGCATTCGATTTCTTGTCTCTACAGAGGCCGCCGGCGAAGGGATCGATCTTCAGGATCGCTGCGCCACTCTTGTGCACGTCGACATGCCGTGGAACCCTATGCGTCTTCACCAGCGTGTCGGGCGGCTCTCGCGCTACGGGCAGAAGCGACCGGTATCGGTTTTCATCCTGCGGAACCCAGATACGGTCGAGGCTCGCATCTGGGATCTGCTAAACACCAAGCTCGAGCGCATTCAGCGCGCGCTTGGCCATGTGATGGACGATGCCGAAGATATTAGTCAGCTGGTGGTCGGCATGTCTGGCAGCAGCTATTTCAGCACGCTCTTCTCCGAAGGGCACGCCGTTGGCGAGCCCGAACGATTGCAGGGCTGGTTCGACCAAGCGACCTCAACTCTTGGTGGTGAGGATATCGTTGATCGCGTGAAGGCCTTGGTCGGCAATGTGGCTCGTTTCGATTTTCAGCAGGTGGGCAAGGACCTGCCCCAAGTGGACCTTTCCGACCTTGAACGCTTCTTCTCGGGCGTGCTCGCCCGCCACGGTCGCCGCGTCTTTAAACGCGAGACCGGCTTAGAGGTGAAGGCGCCCGATGAGTGGGTCCGTGAGGATTATGCGCTGCGGGAACGCTATGAAGGCCTGGCCTTTGATCGCACGCTGGTCGGAGCGCAGGCGGCAACGCGCGTTGTAGGTGTCGGGCATCGACTTTTTGATCGCGCGCTGCGTGAGGCGGAAGGATTGCCTAGTCGGGTCGGGTTTTGCGCTCGTCTGGAGCACCCGTTGCTTTTGATAGCGATCGAGGACGAAGTCACAGGGGGTGGCGCGCAAATTTCTCGGGTGACGATCGGCCTGTATGCGACTTCGGACGGGGTGAGGGTTCTGCGGGACTGGGAAGTGTTGCTGCTGCTGAACGGCGTCTCGGCTAGCGAGATCGCTCGGGCAATCAGCGAGCGGACGGTTGCAGAGGTGACGGCAGGCTTGATGAGCTCGACGAACCTGGTTTTGGCACAGCACGCGGCTTTTATGACCCAGCCTAAAGCCTGGCCCGAATTGCTACTTTTGCCGGATGCCGAGAACTATCCGATTGCCCTGCCACCACCGCCGAGCGCCGGGACCAAGACGCGCTTCTGACATCGTGAAGACTGTGCGCGGGGCGACGCGCACGTCTGCGACGATATCCCCCATACAGAATATTAGCTGCGTCGTAAGCGTCCGGTGAGGGTGTCGGCCTAGGCGGGACGGTGATTCGACGGGAGCAAGTCGTCGATGTGCCGGGCGGGATGGTCGGCGATGCGTAAGCGTGGCGTAGAGGCCGCGCCTCAAGCGGCTTTCGCGAGCATTTGATCGTTCGGCGACTGCCAATTCCATGGCAGCAGTTCATCCCAGCGC
>NZ_JBEPNG010000020.1:0-9106 GCF_040546165.1 Sphingomonas sp. UYEF23
AAAAGCGACTGCACGATCTCGTTCTACACCCCGCTCTGGTCCAGTATGTTTGGGCCAAACTGGAAGGCAATGGTCATCTATGATCGGGGGCGATTTTGGTTAGAGGGCTCTGCTTCGGATCGTCGACTTAGATATGACCTTCGCAGCTTGCATGGCTTCGTCTATTGTATTTGCGGAGCGGCTTTTTTCTTCATATTTACGGTTATTGGCAATGGATTTCTGTTTGCGCTTGGGGTCGCCGCGCTCACTTTTTCGTGGCTCTACGGGATGAATATGTTGCTCGCTTGGGTTCGGGTCCCGCTTGCAATTCGTAAAGCCGCTAGCATGCCGTAGGTCCTCTCACCACCAAACCCGGCCATTCCTGATGCAAAAATCAAAAACTTTGTATCAACGGGAGGTATAAGCCGATGGCCAAAATCGACCAAGCAAGCCCGGTCACCGCCACTTTCATTACGTAGTGCGCTTCGATACCCATTCTTGTTCAAGCCAAGCGTTGGCCTCATCCCAGTCTAGAAAAACGCGGCTGTTCGGGGCGTTTAGTACCCGTTCGGCCTGCATCTTGTTAAGAGCCTTGTTCACGACCGTCACTACCGGCCCGCTAGTGATCTTCAACGACTGCGCCATCAGCAACTCGAGCCCATGGGCCACTTGGCTCGATTGAATTGGATAGTCGCGAGCATCGTTCAGCACCGCGTACGGTCCATAACGCACCCGCATCGCCATACCCTGCGCTACAGTAGCCGCGGAGAACGACGCCAGCGTACCAAGCGTCCAAAAGCCAACTGAGGTGATTACGAAGACGCGCCTCGTTGCATCGAAACGGATATCGTACATGCACCGTGTTATAAACTACTGGTCTTAAAGAAACGTTATCCAAAACCTTTATGGAATGCACAGAGGAAAGATCCGCACAATTTGGTTAAGCCGACTATTATCCGGCTCGCCTTTAGCCGCTGGTCCCTCTGGACCAGCGGCTTTTTCTTGGCCCGCTTAAAACAGGCGTTTTCCGATCTCGTAGGCATATTCTGGATCGTGATCGGCTCGGTTTCCCGCATCAAGCGTAGCTTGGCTCCATGCCTCTGTACTTGGTGAGAGCGCTCGCGCGGTCCGCTGCACGGTAGGAGTTGCGATCCGCGATATCGTAGCTTGGCTCACACCTAACAATGCGGCGACGGTGCGCTGCGTGTCGCCGGCAGCAAGCCGCTGTAGGGCCTCGGACTGCTGGTGAGGGGTGAGGGCGGTACGTCGGCCGAATTTGACGCCACGGGCCTTGGCCTGGACCCTGCCGGCAGCGGTGCGTTCGGTAATACGATGACGCTCATAGCTGGCGGCAACCCCCAGCACGGCGATGATAACATCGGCCAACTGCGAGGTGGTATCCACCATCGGCTCCGCGATCGAGCGGAAGCCGGCACCGGCTTCCTTCACTGCATGGAGGATGTTCAACAGGTCGCGGGTGTTGCGGGCGAGACGATCGGTCGATGTCACCATCAGCACGTCGCCGGCATCGAGCGCGCCGATCGCGCGCTTGAGCTGGGGCCGCTCGGCAGTCGCACCGCTAATCTTCTCGCGATAAACCTTCGTGCAGCCGGCCGCGTCGAGCTGGGCGAGCTGCTGCGCTAGATCCTGCCCGCTGGATGAGACGCGTGCGTAGCCGTAAATCATGCTCCGATTGTGCATCAGAATAATGCATCATGGAAGTGCCGGGTTTTGTGCGCTTTTCCACCTGATGCAAAACTTGTGATTTTCGCATCAGCGGCGACGGGTTTGAGTGGAAGCGGACGTTACCGTGCGCAAGTAACGCGGCTATTTGCCCATTCCAGATCAATCATCGTTAACGGTGCGCTTTCATCGGAAAGCCGAAATAGCGCGTCGGCGATCCCCTCGTCTTCCCATGCGAAGGCATCGCTCATGATCATAGCGTCCGCGATATAGCTGGCGGCATTCATAGGTATCTCACCCTCAGCCAGCGCCGCTATGAGAACTGCCACCTGCCGACGCGAGATTTGCGTCTTTGGTCCGTCCGAAATTTTGACGGCCCCCGAGCCGAGCTTCGCATAGGCTGCCAGGCATTCTTTTACCTCAGGCTCAATCTCGCGCCACAGTTGTCCGGCTGACTGCTCGCCATTGAGAAACGATGTAAGAGAACCGTGCTGCACAATCTCGCGCCTACTCGTCAGATTCGAATAATTCGCGGCCGTAAGGAAGATCGCCAAGGCGTTCCAAATAGCAGATGCCATGGCACGGCCAGGACTGATTGCCCTCGCCATTTGTTGCGATCGTTAGCGTGCAAGGATCAAGACCCGCCTCGTCAACCGGCTTAGAGCAGAAACAGCAGACCCCATTCTTCACTTTGACTTCTCCACCAGCTCGCGCTGCAAGCGGCAACCATTCGCGACTAAACCATGGCGAGCGAAGGTCCGCTACTGGGTATCAGCCGACCGACTGCTTTACGCCGCGGCGTTGATGCAAAACTTTTGATTTTTGCATCAACATTGGCTGGGTTTGAGAATTTAGGTCCAACAGCTTTTTGCTGTCACCACTTTATGGTGCGGATTCGGGCCATAAGTCTCTGTAAAAAAATATTTCGGATTCATCCAACGGTAGAAGACCTACGATCTCACCCGCGCGCTTCCAGCTTGTCGATTCCAGAAGGCGCAGGCCGGCGAGGTTATTGCCTGACGCAGATATGAAGACCCTACCGGACAAAACCGTGTTTAGAGAGGCGATCAAGCATCTAGCGAGACCTTGCCCCCGGCTTGTTTCCCTGACGACGAGCTTGTTGACATAATCCTTCCCGATGCAGCCGCTTTTCTGCCACGACGCATAGGCTTGGATTCGACCATTGATATCGATGACGAGCATCCGGTGCTCCACAATTTCAGTGATACGGTCGCCAGGAAAAGTATCAAATTCCAAGACCGCCGAAAAATCCATCGGTTCGGCTAGGCGGACCGTTACCATAGTGCCCTCTCCAACATGAAATCCGATCGAGAGTGCGAGCCCGCATCTCCCAGCCATCCATTGCGCCTCGCTCTGATCGCTGTTGCTTATCCTCAGATCATACACAGAGCTTGATCGTCTGCTATCTGGAAAAGCAGGATTGCTGGTCCGGCTGTCGGCAAGCATTAACCCCGAAATACCATTGTTTCTTGCCACCGACGCGCCAAAAGCGGGCCATGGTTTATCCACAAAGCGCTTCTGATGTTCAGCATCAGATCACCGTGCAAATGGAGTTGGCGGACCTCGCTACGGTCTATGATATCCGCTTGATGCACGAGGATTTGGAGCAGCTATACCGAACCCAGCTCGTAGCGCTCATACTGGCTGAGGCTTTGCCGCGTCTGGTCGTTAGTAGACCTACCGCCCTCGACGATCGTCGCGCCCGCGTTCCTTCTCGTGAGCATGCTGCTGCCTGATCGTCGCAAAAGGGACCCCTTTTGCGACCTTACTCGTCGGGACGGCCAAATAGCCGACCGAAGAACCCCCGCTTGGATTCCGTAGGGCCAGGTCCTGCCAGCAACCCAATCACCCGGGCCTGCGCCTCGCGTCGTTCCTCGTCCGACCGATCAAGGCGCTGACGAAGATCGCCGATCGTGCCATCTCGGTCGCGTAACTGTTCCAAAGCGGCATCAAGGCGTGCCTGTAACACGTTGGAATTGGCGGTGTTACCTGTACCGCTATCGGTGTTGCGTATCGTTTCAAGCGGCATTTCGCTAACGGTTGCGGACGACTTTGGCGGATAGACCCGGTGCAGTTCAACCGGTTCAATCGAGAACGACCCGCTCTCGTTTTTAACCGCTGATATTCGGCCACTGTTAATGGCTCGTGAGATGGACGCCTTGCTGATGCCGGTGGCCTTAGCAGCCTCGCCCAAGGTGTAAGCCATCTATCCAGTACCCCGTTACGTATCGTTTCAAATTACTGTCAGCTAACAGTTAGCAGGAACAGGCACCATTGGAAACGGATCAGGCTCGTCCCCACTTGGCGGAACACCCCGTAACCCATTTCGTCCAGTCTGCCTTGAGGGCATCCCCGACAAGCTGGCGACGGCGATCTTTGAGGATTCTAACGTATTGGTCGGCGAGCCTTTGGACGGCATGGCCGCCACCCAATGTCCGACCGATCGCATAGAGTTCAGGGGTTTGAAATTCGTCCACGCGGTCGTCGGCGGGCCATCGTAGGGTATCGGAAACCGACATTCGCGTTGCAGCTACAGCGATGAGGCTGGCAGCATCTACGATGGTATCTGCGGTGCCCTCACGCCGCGACCGACGTCCGGTACTGTGGCGTCCTGCCTCATCGGCTGCGGCATTGGTGGCGTCGTCATCCTTCGTCGTGAAGGTGAGGGTGACGTGGGTGATCTTTCCCCGAGCACCACGCTTTTCGGACCAGTCCATAGTGAATGCGGCGAGTTGATCGATCTCGGCCTTTGCCAGGTCGAGAACGAAACGTCGGAAATCAGAAAAGTTGAGCATCGTTTTGGGAGCAACGCCGACGCGCTCTCGCAGCTCCTCGATTGTCCCGGACCATCGAGGTTCGCGGCGTCCAGCGAGTAAGCACCCCATCTCGTAGAGCGTGATTGCGTATTTTGATCGGAAGGCCAGCAGTGCGGCCCGGTTTAACCGGGCATAATAATCGCTGCCCTGAAGCACAGCCCGAGCTGGTGCCGTAAATTCCCACTCTACAGTGGCAAGGCCATCGTCAGCATGTTCGTTGAGTGTCCAAGCTAACAGTGCAGCGGTAAGCGTGGCTGACCGACCCTGCGCCGATGTGGATGGCATCCGAAATTTGATGTCCATCAGCTCATCGAGTGTGTCCTGTATCCTGTCGTTGGACTCATGACTGCCTCGAAGATCGCGCTTTGCAATCACGTGAGAGCCTGGCTGCCATGCTTCACCCGCAGCTTTGGCAATCAAAAGTGCGAGGGTTTTGCGCGCTGCCAAGGACGGAGAGACACCTGCGCCAAAGCGGGCCTCAATGAACTCGCCGGCTTTCACGATCGCGTGTCCATCACGCACAGCGGCTGTCGAAGCCGCTTTCATCGTACGGCCGAGGGAGGGGGGATCGGACATAAGCAAGGTGTGCATAGAAACGAGCTACGTATCAATATCTATTCGTACCTCGCTTCTGCGACTCTAGCCCGCCCCATTCCTCGTACCTGACCGCCCCATTCCTCGTAGGTCGCCGCCCCATTCCTCGTACCTGACCGCCCCATTCCTCGTAGGTGGAGCTGTTTCTTGCTTTATAACCAAAGGCTTATTCTCCCTGAATCATAGAATCATAGAGAATTAGAATCATCGCGAGTGCGCGCGGGGCACGATCAGAGATGGAATATGGAATTGGCCTGCGGCCAATGCGCTGCTGATGCGTGCCGGCTACGCCGTCACAGAGGCGGCCTAACGGCCGCAGGCTTGGCGAGGGAGAAGTCGGTCGAGGGGGTGATCATCTACCGATTGTCAGGCGTCATGGAGGTTCAGCGAGGGATTAGATCCGACCAGCTTCCACCAGCTGGCCGAGCAGGGCGTTCACACGGGTCTGCCATCCGGGGCCGCTACCCCGCAGATGATCGACCGTCTTGGCGTCCAAGCGGATTTTGACCTCTACCTTTGGCGTTTCCGACTTCGGCCGCCCGCGCCGGGAGGGTGTCATGCCGGCCATGAACGTGGTGTCCATCGACGGGTTATCGTCGTGCAACTCGGGATCAAATTTGGTCATAGTAGAACCTCGCCTCGTGCTTGTCGGCATTGGCGCGATTTATCGTGCACCCATAAATTACCCGGTCGGCTGCGGTTGTAAGGGCACCCATCCGTCTTTGCAGGTCTGGGTCTTGGCGTTCCAGTGACCGGCGCAGCCGTACATGCGCTGCTCGATCTTGGGTTCCTTGGCCCATTGGTAGGCGAGGGCGGCCACGAAGATCAGCCCCAGGCCGATCAGGGCGGCGTAGAGCCATTCCTTGAACCGATCGAGCCAGATGCCCGTGCTGGCCCGCTGGAGCCTGTCAGCGGCCCGCAGAAGGTCTTGGACGGTCGATCCTACATGCTGGCTCCAGTCGGCACGCTGGCTGGCTTCCTGGGCGATCTGGCGGGCCAGCGTGGCCGTTTGCTCCGCGACCCCTTCGGCCCCGGCCTTGCGCATGGCGTCGAGCAGGGTGCGGTAGTCCGCCTGGGGATCGCCGGAGGATGGAGCGTCAAAATCGGAAGGGTCGAACGGGTCAGCCATCGGTAACACCCCGGAAGGTCCAACCCTCGAACGCCTTGCGGTCCTGGTCGCGAACGATCCGGTCCATCAGTTCATGAAGTCCGGCTTCCCACTCCGCGTCCTTCATCGCAGCATCGAGGAGCAGGCCGCCCAGGATGATCTTGCGACGGGCATCGGCCTTGCGGTTGAGGGTGGCGGTGCGGGCTTCGAGCAACTGCAACCGGGCCTTGGCCTGCTGGACCTTGAGGCGGGCATTTTCTATAGCTTCGGGTGTGGGAGCGGCCATGATCGGTCCTTTCGCTACAGCATAGAGGTAGCACTACACCAGAGCGACTGAAAGGAGTGAATGGCGCACTTATGCAAACTTGCGTTTGCGTGCGTCGGGGGGTACCCCGAACCCCAGCGGGCTGTCGCCCGCGCCATGCTTCCGCATGGCAAAGGAGTACGCGGCGATGGCGAGCTTCCATCTTGCAGTGAAGACGGTAAGCCGCTCTGCCGGTCGCACCGCGACGGCAGCAGCAGCTTACCGTGCGGGTGTGGAGATCGCGGACGAGCGCACCGGCGTCGTCCACGATTACACCCGCAAGCAGGGCATTGAGCACCTTGAGATCGTCGCGCCTGCCGACGCACCCGAGTGGGTGCGCGACCGGTCGGCGCTGTGGAACGCGGCCGAGCAGGCCGAGACGCGCAAGAATTCGACGGTCGCGCGGGAATATGAAATCGCGCTCCCGGCCGAGCTGTCTGCCGACGAGCGCCGCACCCTTACGCTGGACCTCGCCCGTGAGATCAGCGAGCGGCACGGTGTGGCGGTGGACGTGGCGATCCATGCACCTGGTCGGCAGGGCGATCAGCGCAACCACCATGCGCACCTTCTGACCACGACGCGGCGGATCGGCGCGGAGGGGCTGGGGGAGAAAAGCCGCGAACTGGACCAGAAGACCAGCGGGGAAGTCGAGCGCTGGCGGGCGCGCTACGCGGAGATGCAGAACGCAGCGCTGGAACGGGCGCAGGTGGCCGAGCGGGTCGATCACCGCAGCCACCAGCGGCGCGGGATCGAGCAGGAGGCGACGGTGCACATGGGGCCGGGGGTGGCGGCAATGGAGCGTCGGGCCGAGCGGGAGGCGCAGCGCGAGGGCCGTGCGTATGAGCCGGTGACGGAGGTTGCCCAGCACAATGCCGGCGTCCTCGAGCAGCGCGGCTTGCGGCAGTATATCGAGCGTGGATCGGAGTGGTTGCGCGACATGGGGCAACGGGTGGCCGAGCGGCTACACGGGTTCGCGGCGACGTTGAGCGGCGCAGTCGAGCGCGATCGGCGCGAAGCGGCCGAAGCGCAGCAGCGCGAGCAGCTTGCCGCCGAGCGCGCCCGCCAGGCTGTGCAGGAGCGTCAGCAGGCCCATGCCCGGGAGCAGGTGGCCGAGCGGTTCAGGACGATCGCGGCGCGGCGCGAGGCGGGCGCCCACGGCTATAGCGACCATAGCAGCGATTGGCGGGCAGTGCCTGAGGCGCTGCGCAAGGCGGTGGACGCCTATAACGGGGCGAACCAGCACACTAAGGATCTGTATATTGAGCAGATCCAGCGCGAACCTCAGATGGCGCACGCCATGGGGCAGCTCATCCACGATCGCGAGCGCGTCCTGCAACGCGATCGGGATCAGGGGATGAGCCGGTGAACAAACACCGCGGAATCGATGGCCGTGCTGAACAGCACCAATAGCATGACGTGGAGGCCGATATGGCGATCGTGCGCAAGACCATTACCCTGACCGAACAGCAGAATGCGTGGATCGCCGCCCAGATCGACGCCGGCAGCTACACCAATGACAGCGAGGCGATCCGTGACCTCATCCGGCGCGAGCAGGAACGGGGTCTGGAGATCGAGAGTATCCGTCAGGCGCTGATCGAGGGCGAGCAGAGCGGAGAGCCCGAGCCGTTCGACTTTGCTGCTTTCAAGCAGCGCAAAGCCGGTTGCGCGAGTATATAAATTTTTATATATGCCGACTATGGATGACGAGATTATGGAAATCGACTTCCGTGGCGGGTCGCTTGATGACCTCCGGGATTTCCCAGGAGAGGCCCGCAAGGAAGCCGGCTACCAGCTCGACAAGGTGCAGCACGGCGAAGAACCATCCGATTGGAAGCCTTTTTCCACAGTTGGAAAAGGCGTTCGAGAAATCCGCATATCGGAGGATGGTGATGCTTTCCGTGTAATGTATGTCGCGAAATTTGAGAATACTGTTCACGTTCTTCACTGTTTCCAGAAGAAAATGGTAAAGACGAGTAAGCCGGATATCGAGATCGCTACTAAGCGATACAAAGCACTCTTAAAGGAGCTAGGACAATGACCAGCACCAAATTCAAGAGCGTTTGGGACGCGATAGAGGATACTCCGGCAGATGCGGAGAACATGAAGCTCCGGTCTTCGTTGATGCGCGCGCTCGAAAAGCAGATTCGGACACGTGAATGGACGCAAATCGAGGCGGCTCAGCGCTTCGGAGTGACACAGCCCAGGATCTCGGACCTGATGCGCGGCCGCATCAACCGCTTCAGCTTGGACACGCTGGTGAACATGGTCAGCGCAGCTGGCCTCCACGTTGATATGCGGGTGGCCGAAATGGCTTGATTTCAGGGAGTATCTGTCGGCTGCTATCGCCCAATAGCGGTCATCGGCGTTTCAGCGTATTCAAGCATTCATGATTGATTTCATATGGCATCTGCGTGGGTCAACTCCGGTGGCAGCGGACCTAGATTCGGGCGCAATCACCGAGCGCATCGAACGCCTACTGAAAAATCAGCGTAAGTATGTAACGGAGAAAAGCGACTGCACGATCTCGTTCTACACCCCGCTCTGGTCCAGTATGTTTGGGCCAAACTGGAAGGCAATGGTCATCTATGATCGGGGGCGATT
>NZ_JBEPNG010000021.1:0-4825 GCF_040546165.1 Sphingomonas sp. UYEF23
CAAAAGAAGCAACCTTACCAACGGCCGGATTTTACTCCGCCACGCTCAGCACCACGCCGGCGTTCCAATGGCCTGCTTTGTCACCGCCGCATCCATGCAGGCCACAGGAAAGGCCTTCGGCCAAGAGATCGTGCCAGACGCGACGCGCACCATAAGTCCGGTAACTGGAGATGAAGCTGGCGCGGATCTTCCCTGCATACTCTTCATCGCTGCGCGACCGGGCGCTCGGCGCACGCACCAGCCAGGCGTGGAAGCCAATGCGCGAGACATCGAGCGCCTCGCAAATCCACGACACCGGCCAGATCCCTCGATGCTTTGCGATGAACCTGAACTTCATATCGAGTCCCTCGCAAAGTAGGCCGCGGCTTTTTTTAATATGTCACGTTCGGCCTTCATCCGGGCCAACTCGCGGCGCAGCCGCTCAATCTCCTGCTGCTCCGGCTTCATCTGGCCGTTTCCGGGGAATGCCGACTGGGGATCGGCTTCCGCTTCGCGGACCCATTTGCGCAGCACGTTCTCGTGCAAGTCCAGGTCGCGCGCGGCCTGGGCCACCGACACGCCCCGCTCCCGCACCAGCTTCACCGCCTCGAGCTTGAACTCTCGGCTGAACTTCCGTCGTTGCATTTACACCCTCCGGTTCCGAAAACACCTTATCTCGGTGTCCACGAAACCGGCAGCAGCTCAGATGTCCGATGCCTATAGTGGAAGGCAAGTCCCTCATTGGCTGGGGCGCAGTGCGTGACACCCCTTGGCATTTCGCTGGTCTTTACGCCTCGCAAGGGGAAGCTCAAGCCAAGGCAGACCGAATGGGCGAAGGTTACGTGGCTCGGTATGGAGAGCGACAGCGCATACCCGATACATTTGCCTGCGCCGACGACCAGCGGCATTCAACGATGGCTAGTTCGCTGCATGAACCTTTATCTTCTGATATGACCCGCTTCAGCCGCTTAAGTGCGGTTGCCGCGTGGATTGATAATCAACTGCCCGCCATACGGGGGCACTGACATCCGATCGAATGCGTTCGTGCCCGCCTCGAATCGTCTCTCCGTCGGTAACCCGGCAACCGGATAAAACGGTGTCAGACGACGCTACTTGGAGAGATGTTCCGATGACACCGGGACCACGCTGATGCAGGTGCCGATGAGCGCTGCGATGCGTAGGATGGCGACGTCTGGCTTCATGCTTCCAGCCCGCACAAGAATTCTTAACGAACCCGATCGTGATGCCTATCGATCTCGCAACCGCGCAATCATGAAGCGCCAAGCGACCTAGTGGATCGATCGGGACGGAAGAGTCCGGTTGAGGATTCACTGTTCGATGTGGGTGTGCGACGATGCGGGATGCGCAGCGGGATCAGCATCGTCGTCACAGCATCGGACAGGGTCCGGCTCGAGGCTCTGGTGGCGGCCCGAGGATCGCGACAGAAGCACGTGTGGCGGGCGCGGATCGTGCTGCTGACCAACGATGGCCTGGGTACGGTCGCGATTATGGCAGCGACAGGCAAGTCGAAGACCTGCGTGTGGCGCTGGCAGGAGCGGTTCATGGCAGAAGGGGTTAAAGGTCTGCTGCGTGACAAGAGCCGGCCTCCCGGGATTGCGCCGCTTGGGTCCACGTTGGTCGACAAGGTCGTGAGGCTGACGCTGGAGCCGCCGGCCCACGAGGCGACGCACTGGACGGTGCGCGCCATGGCAAAGGCGGTCGGCATTGCTGCATCCTCGGTGGTCAAGATCTGGCACGATCACGGCTTGGCGCCGCACCGCTGGCGCAGTTTCAAGCTGTCCAACGACAAGGCGTTCGCCGAGAAGCTGGATGATGTGGTCGGGCTCTACGTCTCACCGCCCGCGCACGCGATCGTGTTTTCGGTCGACGAGAAGAGCCAGATCCAGGCGTTGGACCGCACCCAACCAGGGCTACCACTCAAGCGCGGCCGGGGCGCGACCATGACCCACGACTATAAACGAAACGGTACCACGACGCTGTTCGCAGCCCTCAATGTCCTTGATGGGTCGGTGATCGCCCGCAACATGCAGCGTCACCGGCATCAGGAGTTCATCCGCTTCCTGAATGCCATCGAGGCAGAACTGCCGCAGGACAAGGCCGTCCACGTCATCCTCGACAATTACGCGACGCATAAGCAGCCCAAAGTTCGCGCCTGGCTGGATCGCCACCCACGCTGGACCTTCCGCTTCGTGCCGACGTCATGTTCGTGGCTTAACGCGGTCGAGGGCTTCTTCGCCAAGCTGACCCGTCGTCGCCTGAAGAACGGCGTATTCCACTCCGTCGTCGACCTTCAGGCTGCCATCAATCGGTTCATCAAGGAGCATAATCAGCAGCCCCGACCCTTCGTATGGCGCGCCGATCCCGACGAGATCATTGCCGCCGTAAAGCGAGGGCACCAAACGTTGGAATCAATCCACTAGGTCTGCGGACCCCAGCGGGGCCGCGCGCATGAACCAACACCCTGCCGACTAACGAAAGTGAAACCTTTTTGAAATAGAAGGGTCTTTGCTCACCGATCGCTGCTTCGGGAGCGTGTAGGGGAGAAGCGATGAGACCATCGTCAAAGCAGCGAAGTGTCGTCATCGTTGATGACTCGCGAACTATCCAAGCAATGCTCGAAGTAGCATTTAGCTCTCGGCCAGAATTTAACGTCGTAGGGTTTGCAAACGACGCAAAATCAGCCGTTGAAATGGTGCGTCGCTTAACACCTGATATTGTCACAATCGATTTATGCATGCCGTATTTAGACGGCGGAGCGCTTCTTGAGCTACTTAGTGACATGACAAGCACGTGTAAAATCATTGTGTCAGATCGCGCCCTTTCGAATATTTTGCTGACCTCGAAGCTTATTGAGGCAGGCGCGGCGGCGTGCATTGCAAAAAGTGACCTGACTTTTAATCAAGAAGCATTTTTCAAAAAAGTAAATGCTGCGGCGCAATCGATCGCCAACCGTCCCCGGCATACGGCGAGCACGAAAAACCCATCAAATTCGCGACATAACGCTGTTGCCATAACTGAAGATGAAGCTACTCGCGCATTTCCCGTTCATATATATGAAAAGGAGCGGATTGATTTTGTTCAAGCATCTCGTTTAGCAAATGCTGAACGACAGCGTGAATTTGATGTTATCACAAAACACGTTGCTAAGCTTACGGGCTTTCCGGTTTGCCTATTAACAGTAATCGACCGAGACACACAGTGGGTTAAATCGTCGTTTGGCATTGAATTATTAAGCATGCCACGCGAGCAGGCATTCTGCAATTATACGATTTCTCAAACTGGGATTTTCATCGTGTCAAACGCTGTTGCCGACAAGCGATTTTCAAAAAACCCATTGGTTACTGGCGCTCCAGGCATTCGCACTTATGCTGGCTCGCCCATCGTCAACAGCAGTGGCATAGCAGTCGCAGCGTTGTGCGTTATCGATACAATCGTTCGCTCCGTCTCATCGCGAGTTACCGATCAACTAGCTGCTATGTCGGAGGTCGCAGCCGAAATGATAGCTCAGCGCATGCCCGTAGCGGCTTGATGTCGAACTGTACTATTCGCAGACTTCGTACTTTAGCAGGTATCTTATATATGCCGATTGGCAAGCCCATCGTGGATTGAGACATCTGATCGATTTAATTACGCAAAAAGATTGGCTGCCGAAAATTTACTCACCTGCGCTAGGATCTTGATGTTAAGTGTCGAGTACCGACACGTTGTACGTAGTAAGCGAGGCCTGAAGGCCGCCTTGCAGGATGCTTGGCCGACGGGCTGATTGCCGCTCTTTGAGCGGAGCATCGATGTTAGACGAGATAATAGTGATCTGCCCCCCGCTGAGTGGCCCAAAGACTATGATAGTCTGGACCACGAAAGGGACGACAGATGCCATTCAAGAAGCACAAGCCGGAAGAGATTATCGGCAAGCTGCGTGAAGTTGAGATCGTGCTGGCACAGGGTGCGTCGACTGCCGAAGCGTGTCGGCGGATCGCGGTCAGCGAGCAGACCTATTACCGCTGGCGTAAGGAATATGGTGGTTTAAAAACCGACCAGGCGCGGCGGATGAAGGATCTGGAGAAGGAGAATCTGCGTCTCCGGCGTGCGATATCGGACCTGACACTGGACAAGCTGATTTTACAGGAGGCAGCCCGGGGAAACTTCTGAGCCCTGCGCGGCGACGGCGCTGCATCGATCATGTGCGACGAGAGCTTCCGGTGTCCGAGCGACGGATCTGCCGGGTGCTGGGCCAGCATCGATCGACTCAGCGCAAGGTGCCGCGCGGGGCGGATGATGAGCAGGCGCTGAGCGAGGACATCATCGCGCTGGCGAAGCAATATGGTCGCTATGGCTATCGCCGCATGACGGCATTGCTGTGCCATGCCGGATGGTCGGTGAACCATAAAAGGGTCGAGCGGATCTGGCGGCGTGAGGGGCTCAAGGTCCCGCAACGTCAGCCGAAGCGTGGGCGGCTATGGCTCAACGATGGATCATGTATCCGGCTGCGCCCGGAATATCCGGGGCATGTGTGGGCGTACGACTTCGTCGAAGGCCGCACGCATGATGGTCGCAAGTTCCGCATCCTGACCATCATCGACGAGGCCAGTCGAGAGTGCCTGGCGTTGGTCGTTGCTCGTCAGCTCAAACATGAAGACGTGCTGGCGGCGTTGGCCGACCTGTTCGTTACGCGAGGACCACCGGCGCATATACGGTCGGACAATGGCGCCGAATTTATCGCCAACGCTGTGCAGAAATGGCTCGGCCAGATCGGCGTGAAGACGCTCTACATTGCACCGGGGTCACCATGGGAGAATGGCTACAATGAGAGCTTCAACGGGTCGCT
>NZ_JBEPNG010000022.1:0-4688 GCF_040546165.1 Sphingomonas sp. UYEF23
TTCTCGCCGCCGCCGCCAAGACCCCTCTGGCCCTGCGGCGCCCGCGGGCCCCGGCGGGGGGGGGGGGGGGGCGCCCCCCCCCCGCGCCCGCCGCGGGGGGGGGGGGGGGGGGGGGGGGCCCCCCCCCCCCCCCGACGACTTCAGTCGTTCGACAGGCCGGTCTGGAACTGCAGCAGTTCCTCGTCGGACGGGACGCCGATCGCGCCTTGGGTCTCGACGCTCGCCACGCCGAGGTCGATGACATCATCTTCGCGTTCCATGATAGACTTCCTTCATGATGCTGCGGGACTGCAGCAAGTTGAAGGTAGAAAAGGCCGAGCGTTATAATAAGCGTATAATGTGTTTATAAGACGATTATAATATGCTGCCTGCAACGCTGGTCGACGGTCTGTCGATATTAGAATGGCCTGTGTCCGCCTTTATCTTGATTGATCGCATCGACAAGCGGCGTCAGCAGCGGGAATCGCCGTCGGTGATATGCGTTGATCAGGAGTCGTAGCGCCCCTCGGTCGTGGCTGTTGGCAACTTCGGCCAGCGATACCAGTTCCAGGTGCGTGCCACCGAGCACTGCAGGTTCCGCGCGCCGCGCCGCGTTCAAGCGTTCGCTGTTGGAGCGGATCGTCCGGAGATGCTCCCGGTTGCCCGATCGCATTGTGATCCCCTCGAACAGGCTTCGGGGATCGCTGCTGTCCGCCGGCGGTGGCAGGAGGACCGGCTGAGTCTCATGGTCCCGACCGGTCTTCGGCCAGGTCGATATCGCGGCGACGAGCACTTGCGCGTTCCACGCGTACAGGTCGCGCAGCGCCCCTTCGGTCGCCAGTGGCAGGTGGAAGCCGTCGCTAGTCCGCGCGTCGACCAGCGCTTCGCCAGCCAAAACATGCAGCGCATCGCGTACCGGCGTGATGCTCATTTCCAGCATCCGCCCGATATCGGTCGGCTCGAGGCGCTGACCGGGCTGGAAGGCGCCGGCCAGAATGCGGAGCTTGAGCGCGTCATAGGCGCGTTCGGAGGTGGGACCGGAGTTCATGCCGCCCTCCGCTGACCGGCAACAAAGGCCTCTAGCTGCACGACCTGGTCGGGCCGCAGCGCATCGACTGCGCCCATCGGGCCGTCGACCGGGTCACGGAGCAGGATCGACGGGCATTGCCCCTCGTAATTCCCGAGGTTGGGACGGTGTTGACAATAGCCGACCAGCGCGGCGAGTTCGGGCGCGAAGCCGCGCGCGACCGTCGGCGGATAGGCCAGCCACTGATTCTCATAGGGCTTCAGCCAGCCCAGGCAGTAGCTCACGATCATCCCGCGTCGAACATGGTCGGTCGTGTTGCCGCCGGCGCCGTGAAGGGTCGACCCCAGGAAGATCAACGCCGACCCTGGCGTCATCTCGGCGACGATCGGGTCGGTCTCCGGCGCGCTTTCCTGAGCCTGCGCTCCATGGCTTCGCGGCCACAGGACGGTCGCGCCGTTTTCCGCGGTATAGTTGGTGAAGGGCCACATCACGTTGATCAGATACTCGCGGACCCCGATGTCCCCGCGCCACATGTCCTGATCGCGATGCGGGAATTGTGCGGGCGCGCCGGGGTGAATCGCGACCGCCTGCGTCAGGTTGAGCTGGATCGTGTCACACCACGGACCGAGAATCTGTTGCGCAATTCGCAGGATCAAAGGGTGCGCGACGAAGTCGGCCGCATGGCTGGAGCGCGCGAGCAGTCGCCCGAACCGCTTGGTCTGCGCGCCATAGAACGCGCCCTGGCAAAACGGCGTTTGCGCGAATGCCGGTGCCAGATCGGCCTCTAGGACCGCGACGCCATCGCGCGGCATCAGCGCGGGCAGAATCGCGAAGCCATCGGCCGCGATCGCAGCGATCGCCGCTTCAGCGGTATATTCGAGCGGGGCCGCGAAACGTTGGCCAAGTGGAGCGGGAAGGGGTTCATCCAGCATGACGGTCGCGCTCCTGTGCCGCCCCACAGGGCTCTATGATGGCCGCGCGGCGCAGCAGTTCCGGCGTATCGGCAGTGATGTGGATTCGCAGGGCGACAAGCAGGCCGCACGGGTACGGCACCGGCACGCCCAGGGGATCGCAGTGCCAGCCGAACGACAGGATCTGCTGAAACCACCCCATGTCGGCGACGCCTGTATAGCCAGTGATGCCTGCCACGAGCGCATGGTCGACGAGCGCCGTGATCAGCATGTCGCGAGCCTGGCGGCGTTCGCGCGCGCACAATCTGCGGTCGAGGCAAAAGCGCGAAATCTCGAAAATATTTCCTCCGCGCGGCACCTCGAGCGGGCACAGGCCGGGAAACAGGCTGTCGAGCAGGTGCGCCCGCGTGGTCGGCAGCAGGCGTGCCGAGGCAAGGTGTCCGCCGTCCGTGTCGGCCAGGATGAGATACTGCGCGTGCTCGTCGTCGAACTGGTCGAGTTCATAGCGGTCGGCGAGGACTGGCACGTCCCATTTGAGCAAATCGACGAACACGCGCTTGCGCGCCTCGTACATGGCGCGCAGATGCGCATCGCTTGCGTTTTGTCGGGTGGTGATGAGGTGCAGCATTGCCCAGCTCCTGATCGTGGAACGCTAAAGCATTCCGTACGATTTCCGGGCCGTCGATCCCCAATAATGGGGATCGACTTACGGGGTTATCTCACCAAGACAAAGGGTTCCGTTGTTCAGCGCATGGATCACGAGCGATGTCTTTTCGTACACGCCATAAAGCGCACGGGCTTGCTTCAATTGCGTGACCACGGTCTCCTTGCCGCGGCCCAGGATCATCGCGATCTCCTCGGCCGTCTTGCCCTGCGCGAGCAACAGCAGGCACTCGAGCTGGCGTTCGGTCAGGATCGGCGGCGTGGTTCCGAAGTCGCGCAGGCGCAGAATCTCGCGCGCCCGTCGAAAGGCTTTCGAGCCGAGCCATTGCGCGGCTGCAAAGGCGCGATACGGCAGTGGCCGGCCATCGCCGACCGCGAAGCTGCACGATCCCCGGGTCTCGCCCGGAATGTTGGCCGGGATCGTGAACCCATCTTCTATACCGAAGGCGTAGGCACGCGTCATGTGGAGCGTATCACTGGCGGACATCGAAATGAGGTTTCTCGCTTCAGCCCATGGGAAGCCGGTGTTCGTCATGTAGGTCGCCCGGTGAATCGGGTCGCGCCGTGCATGGTGATGCGCTTCGAAATAGTCCGCCCACCCTTGAGGATAATTGTGCAGGCGAAACGTCTTGCCGATTAGGCGCGGATAATCGACGTGGTGGATCAGGGCAAAATACTGGAACCCCAGCTGGAGCGTGATGTCGAGCATCACGACCCAGAGTTCCTCCAGCGTCGTTGCGGCTTCGATCGTCCAGCCGAATCGTTCGATCTCCGGCAACATTTCCATCACGCGCCTCCTAGCCGGGCGGTGTGGCAATCGGTGACGACCACCTTTCCCGCCCATCCGCGGCGCGTCCGCAACGGGTCGCGTCTGCCGCGTTTAACGTACGAAGAACAATACCAATTTGAGCTTGTTGCAATCTCGTGACAGTGCGTCAATTGCCTTGGATGGTGAACATTTTCGTCGGCAAGGATCGGGGCGACGCGGCCGTGCCGGCTCCGGTCCGGTTGCACTTCTGGTGACAGGAGCGTCCGCCTCCGGCGCGACGTCCAGCGACTGGGCTAATGGCGACCAGTACCGCCGTTTACGCGGCATCGATCGCGCGGGCGTAATGTGGGAATGGTTGCGCCGCGATCCGGAGTATGTGGCCTGGTACAGGCGGGCTTCGAGCGCAACCCGCGGTTCCGGGCCTACGGACGGCGCGCTCGAAAACGCGCTGCAATGGGGGCTTCACTTTCGCCGAGAATCCGGAGCTCGAAGCGCCGGAGGCCCGGATCATCTGGCATGCGGCGCTCGATCCCGGAACGCTTGCGGTGCGTGCCGCCCCGGTCGCCCCAGGCAATCCGGACCGGATCGAGCCGGGCCGCCTGCGGCCTTGGCTAAGCGTCGCCACCGACCGGGATGGCCGCGAGCATGCCGTCCTGTCGGACGGGCTGCATCATATCCGGCTCGATTGCGATGGCGGCAGTCTGGCAGGTAGCCGACCGATCCAGCTGCACTATCTGATCCGCGGGACCGTCAGCGCAGAGCCCGTGGTTCTTCCGCTGCGGCGTTTCCTTCATCTGCATCGCTACCAGCGCTTCTCGCCCAAACTGTTCCCCGCCGACGCCCGCGTCGAGCGTTGGCTGACCGTATTGCGGATCCACGACGCGGCGCGCGCCGGAGCGAGTCATCGCGATATCGCCGAGATCGTGTTCGGCCAGGATCGCGTGCCGCCAGGCCGCGCCTGGAAATCCGAAGCGCTCAACGCTCGCGTGGATCGGCTCGCGCGCGAGGCGCGCCGCATGGCCGCCGGTGCCTATCGCCTGTTGCTCGCGCGCCCGGCAGCGTGAAACCCGGCAGAGCTTTTCGAGCGAATCCGACGATGGTCCTCCCGTCGCGGAATGGCGCGCTACGCGGGATGTGTGCCGGCGCTCACGCTCCCACGGATCGGTATCGGCGCTGCCGTAACGTGCGCCAGCCTGGGGGGGGGGGGGGGGGGGGGGGGGTGGGGGGGGGGCGGGGGGGGGCCCCCCCCCCCCCCCCCCCCCCCCCCCACAACAGCCGGAAGTCGACCGTCGAGCGCGCGCACCCGTAGACGAGTAGGCTGTGGGTGGAGGGGCCCCCC
>NZ_JBEPNG010000023.1:0-4265 GCF_040546165.1 Sphingomonas sp. UYEF23
ATGCGCTTCAACGCGCGCCAGCCTGTTTAGGGACCTCACCGGCGGATTTCCATCAGGGCCAGCGGCCATAAAACGCCGCACAAACAGGCCGGACAAATGAAAGCAACCGATCAAACCCATCCCGACAAAATGCCCTTGCCAAGGGGGCGTCCACATATGAATCAGATCGCGCGGCCAAGGGAATCCCATTTATGGGTCCTGACCCTAGAGCGGCCCTTCCGCAAGCGACCACTTGCAGACAGTCGCGAAAAGGCGCTCATGGCTAACTGAACCAAGGGCTGGAGCACGCTCGTGACACATTTGCCCTTACGCGATCATCTTCAATGTCAGGCCAAGGCTATTGCGATGGACGCTATGGCCGCCGTTGCCGTCCCGCGTGAAAATCGAGTACGATATGCTGCCTTGGCTGCTGATTGGCGCGCCCTTGCCGCGACCGATCAAGTTGACGACGGCTTACGCGCAGTTCTTGAACAGATCAGACGCGATTATCGCCAATAAATCACCAGGTTTTGCCATCCGTCCGTCCGGCGCATTGCGATCCGACGCGGAAGCGGAGCGGCGGCTATCTGGTGGAAACGCGGGCAGAAGGCACGCGTCCAAACCACATCGGAAATACTGTACGCGCCAGCTTGCGAGATGTTCGACCCGTCTGCCGAGGGGCCTCTATACGGATGTGACCTAAACGGCTTGCGATTTTAGAACGGATATGCGGGCGGCATAGCGGTCCGCCATGCCTAGGTGCGCAAGCTGCGCAGCAATATCCCCCGGCACTTCTGCCAACTAGCGGGATTGTCGTTCGCGCACCACAAGGAATGCCATATCTTCAGATTCGGCCATGTTGATACTCCACGTGCAAGCGGGAGCCGGTCTTTGCCCTCGGTCGCCATCCTGCTCGCGGCATGATCGGTGGCGATGTCTTACTATATCACGAAAAGCCGAGCTGGTTAGGCCAAATCCCTATCTCGCTCCGTAAAGGCCGAACGACTGCTCACCACCATGTATCGCCGTTCGGGCCGCAACCCAGCGCGTACGTCGCCCGGAAGCCCACCGACCGCTATCGGGCGAGAAAGCGGATCGGCTGAAATCGACGGTGGGTTCAACGGGTCGCCGCAACACGCTCTGCAAATATTTCAGAGGGCGTCCGATACATCAAGGTCTTTCTGGGGCGCTCGTTGAGTTGGCGGGCGATGGCGCTGAGTTTGGCCTGGCTATAGAGGGAGAGATCGGTCCCCTTGGGTGTGGATTGGCGCCGAAAACGGGACCCCGGTAGTTCCTCGCCAAGCTATTGAATCGGCGTCGAAACCTTACATAACCAGGGGTCCAATCGGCGCGGATTGGGACCCCTTAATACCCATACTCTTAAAGGATTACAGGTAGTTGCTCCGCTCCGACCGGGGTCTCGCTTTCGACGCCGATCCACAGCCACCTCACCGGGCACATCCGTAAATATGCTGAAATATGCCTAAACCCAATTTACTAATCAGGCTTGCACGTCGCGCCGAAGCCGTGAGCGAGCTGCACGTACTTATCGATCCTGACCGTAATAACACGGTGGCACGGCCTAGCTCTGCGCCCTCTGCCGACCCAAGCCGTTCGCCTTGGCGAGGCCCGAACGTTTCGCGCTGTATTCAGCCGACACCATCGAATAGGAAGCGGGAAGCGACCACTTTGCACGATACTGGTCAGGGGTTAGGTCATGCATCGCAAGATGCTTCTTTATCGATTTGAAGCGCTTTCCGCATTCGAGGCAGCCAACCGAGTCCGGCTTGACGCTTGCCCGGATCGTCATGGCGGGCGTGGATACCTCAATGGCCCCGACCGTCGCAGTCGTGCCCTGAAGCCCTGCTAAGATTTTATAGACGGCGTTGATCAGGTGCGGCACCTCTTTCGCCGCAACCACGTTCGAGGCCACGTATGCGCCTACGATGTCACCGACATGGATAAGTAATTTTGCGCTAGTCATCTGCGGCGAGCTACACCTTTTTGATCGGAATAAAACAGAAAATGGTTTAGGTGTGCTACTCGTGTAAGCCAACCTTAAACTGATTGCAGGCGATGGGGTGACCGAAGCCCGCGCATTTTGCCCGCCGTACTGTTCAATCGTGCCGCAAAGGAATACGATCCTTCAATGAACGACGATCCTAATCAGTACAGAAAGCGTGCTGACGCCGAACGTGCGAATGCAGAGGCTGCTACGCTGCCTAATCTCCGTATCCGGGCACTGCAATCGGCAGAGCGATGGGACGAGATGGCGATACGTGCCGAACGGGTCAAAGTCCTCGCGGCGGAACGGAATAATCCGAAAAGTGCTTAGCGTCATTTGCGTCGATTGCTGCTGTTCCGAACGCCTCGTCGGCGTCACGCTATAATTTTTACGGACACGGTGATATTAAACGCGACGTGATGGGTCGCCTATCGGCACGCCATGCGTGCCCCCACTCGGTCCATGAGTGGCACTCGCGCCACGCTAGGAGTGAGGTGGCAGCCAGGTTCGGGCATGTAAGATTTTTGGCTTGTTAGCGGCGTGGGTTACCTTAAGGTAGGCAAAAAGGATGCTGTATCGCCTCCACCTCCGATGGGACGGTGAGATGTTCCCCGACGCACAGGGCATGGACCTTCCCGACTTAGAAGCGGCTTGCTTCCACGCAACGAAGATCGCGCAGGATATCATGGGTGAGGAAGCTAGGAACGGCAGACTCCCGCTAACATGGTCGATCGAGGTGGAGGACGAATTTTGGCGAGATCGTTGCCGAAATTCCGTTCCGGGACGCGATGACTGTTCACTAGCCAACTTAAAAAGTAACCGATGCTAAATCGAAAATATGGTAGTCAATGACTTGTGGCGAGTCGCCCACTGACGCGGCACGAGTGGCTTTCCCTCCGTCTACCCCCCGCTGACGGAGGGAAAGTTTAAATTGGTGAGAGCCAGCGCACCCCCGGCGCGCGGCTCAATCACCTTCGCTCTGATGGACGCAACATTGACCATAATCAAGCTTCGGTTTTCGAATTGGCGAACTCGTACGGCTTGAGGGCTTGTCAAAAATAATTAGCCCGTATCGAAAGTATCATTTAGATTAATCACATCGCGCCTAATGTCGGTTAAAGAACGCGGCTCAGCCAGCTGCTATACCAGTCATATGTTGTACCGTTTAAACCTCGCTTGCGATGGTGAGATAATCCCCGATGAAGAAGGGGTGGAGCTACCGAACCTTGAAACCGCATGTTTTCGCGCCACGAGGATAGCCCGCGAGATTATTGGTGAGGAAGCCAAAAGCGGAAGGTTGCCCCTTTGTTGGTCCATCGAAATCACCGATGAAACTGGCGTGACCGTGGCGACCATGCCCTTCGCGGATACGGTAACGCTTCGCTAGGAAAGACGCTTTGACCGTCGTCTTTCGGCCGACGACCCGACTCAACGGTCGTGAGGTCCTCCCCAACTGCCTGCCCTCCAGCTCGAAGCCCAAAACCCTCTAACCCTTAAGCAACGGCGTCCCCATATAGGGCATGTAGGAGATTGAGCTGCTGCCGGTCCCATGGACACCAAGTTAGGCTACATTAGCCTGCTTCTCGAAGTCCATGGGGCTGAGATACCCAAGGGTCGAGTGCCTGCGTGTGGGGTTGTAGAAGCGCTCGATGTAATCGAACACGTCCTGCCTTGCCTGATTGCGCGTGCGGTAGGTTTTGCGCGCGATCCGTTCGGTCTTGAGCGAGGAGAAGAAGCTCTCCATCGCAGCATTGTCCCAAACGTTGCCGGAGCGGCTCATCGAGCATGTGACGCCATTATCGGCCATCAGTCGCTGGAACTGCTCGCTGGTATATTGGCTGCCCTGGTCCGAGTGGTGCAGCAGCGCATCGGGCTTGCCACGCCGCCAGATTGCCATGACCAGCGCGTCGGTGACGAGCTGCGCCGTCATCGTGTCACTCATCGACCAGCCGACCACCCGCCTTGAGAACAAGTCGATCACCGCGGCTGCGTACAGCCATCCTTCGGCGGTCCAGATGTAAGTGAAGTCGGCAACCCACTTCTGGTTGGGCGCGTCGGCGGTGAACTGCCGATCGAGCACATTGCCGGCAATAACCGAGCGCACACCATCGTCCTTGGGAAGGCCCCGGCGGCGCGGGCGTGCCATCAACCCGTGCAGGCGCATCAGCCGCTCGACACGATGCAGGTGTCAACGCCGGTCGGATTCCAGGCCAGCGGGGCGGAGTAAAAGCAGGCCATTGTTGATGCGGGCCTGACGATATGAAGAGGGCCCCGATCGGGG
>NZ_JBEPNG010000024.1:0-2963 GCF_040546165.1 Sphingomonas sp. UYEF23
ACACGAACGTTTTGTGTTCACCGGCTTCAATGCCTGGCGACGACCTACTCTTCCATCGCTTAAGCGATAGTACCATCGGCGCAGTCAGGTTTCACGGCCGAGTTCGGGATGGGATCGGGTGGGGCACTGACGCTATAGCCACCAAGCAATGGAGCCGGTGAACGCAAAAATGTTCGGGTTCTCTTGGGGGGCCCAGCTTGCGCTGTGCTCCCAAAATCGATGTCCGTGCATACCTATGTGATGATGTAGTTTGTTCAATCAGGCGTTGCATTTGATCATCCGCCATCTGTGACGTGCTGGTTACCCAGGATTGTCATTGATGGTGGGACTCTCAAGCGCGAATAGAGCAATTAGTATCGGTTAGCTCCATGGATTACTCCACTTCTACATCCGATCTATCAACGTCATGGTCTCTGACGGCTCTATGAAATCTTATCTCGAGGGAGGCTTCCCGCTTAGATGCTTTCAGCGGTTATCCCGTCCATACATAGCTACCCTGCTGCGCTCTTGGCAGAACGACAGGTACACCAGAGGTATGTTCAACCCGGTCCTCTCGTACTAGGGTCAACTCCTCTCAAATTTCGACGCCCACGGCAGATAGGGACCAAACTGTCTCGCGACGTTCTGAACCCAGCTCACGTACCACTTTAATTGGCGAACAGCCAAACCCTTGGGACCTGCTCCAGCCCCAGGATGTGATGAGCCGACATCGAGGTGCCAAACAACCCCGTCGATATGAGCTCTTGGGGGTTATCAGCCTGTTATCCCCGGCGTACCTTTTATCCGTTGAGCGATGGCCCTTCCACGAGGGACCACCGGATCACTATGACCGACTTTCGTCTCTGCTCGACTTGTCAGTCTCGCAGTCAGGCGGGCTTATGCCATTGCACTCTAACAGACGGTTTCCAACCGTCCTGAGCCCACCATTGCGCGCCTCCGTTACTCTTTAGGAGGCGACCGCCCCAGTCAAACTACCCGCCACAGAGGGTCCCTGATCCAGTTTCATGGATCGAGGTTAGACATCAGAAACAAACAGGGTGGTATTTCACCTATGGCTCCACGTCAGCTGGCGCCAACGCTTCATAGCCTCCCACCTATGCTACACAGTTTCTTCCTAATGCCACTCTGAAGCTGCAGTAAAGGTGCACGGGGTCTTTCCGTCTAACCGCGGGAACCCCGCATCTTCACGGGGAATTCAATTTCGCTGAGCATGTCCTGGAGACAGTGGGGAAGTCGTTACGCCATTCGTGCAGGTCGGAACTTACCCGACAAGGAATTTCGCTACCTTAGGACCGTTATAGTTACGGCCGCCGTTTACCTGGGCTTCATTTCAGAGCTTGCACCCCTCCACTTAACCTTCAGGCACCGGGCAGGCGTCAGGCCCTATACGTCGTCTTGAAGCCGACTTAGCAGAGCCCTGTGTTTTTGCTAAACAGTCGCTACCCCCTGGCCTGTGCCCCCCAACAGAGCTTGCGCTTAGTTGGGGCCTCCTTCTTCCGAAGGTACGGAGGCAATTTGCCGAGTTCCTTCAGGACACTTCTCTCAAGCGCCTTGGTATACTCTACCTGACCACCTGTGTCGGTTTCGGGTACGGTCTATACGGTGGGGCTATTTCCTGGGACCTCTTCGAAGCCTTCCCAATCCAATAAGGGAAGACAACACACGAGATCCGTCACACACCACCAGGTCACGGAATATTAACCGTGTTCCCATCGACTACCCCCTTCGGGCTCGTCTTAGGGGCCGACTCACCCTGCGCGGATTAGCCTTGCGCAGGAACCCTTGGTCTTTCGGCGAAAGGGCATCTCACCCTTTTTATCGCTACTCATGTCTGCATTCGCACTTCCGATACCTCCACGACCCATTACCAGATCGCTTCACAGGCTTACGGAACGCTCCGCTACCGCGTACCATATAAATGGCACACCCTAAGCTTCGGTGCGTGTCTTGAGCCCCGTTACATCTTCGCCGCAGAACCTCTTATTTAGACCAGTGAGCTGTTACGCTTTCTTTAAAGGATGGCTGCTTCTAAGCCAACCTCCTGGTTGTTTTGGAAGTTCCACATGCTTTCCCACTTAGACACGACTTGGGGACCTTAGCTGTAGGTCAGGGCTGTTTCCCTTTTGACGACGGACCTTAGCACCCGCCGTCTGTCTCCCGGATATCACTCTTGGGTATTCGGAGTTTGGTTAGAGTTGGTAGGTCTCGCGACCCCCGCATCCATCCAGTGCTCTACCCCCCAAGGTGTCCATCCGAGGCACTACCTCAATAGTTTTCGCGGAGAACCAGCTATTTCCCGGCTTGATTGGCCTTTCACCCCTAAGCACAACTCATCCGGTAACTTTTCAACGTTAATCGGTTCGGACCTCCAGTGCGTGTTACCGCACCTTCATCCTGGTCATGCATAGATCGCCGGGTTTCGGGTCTAATACATCAAACTCTGGCGCCCTATTCAGACTCGCTTTCGCTGCGCCTACACCTAACGGCTTAAGCTTGCTTGATACATTAAGTCACAGACCCATTATGCAAGAGGTACGCTGTCAGGCCTCAAGGACCCTCCAACTGCTTGTAGGCAATCCGTTTCAGGTACTGTTTCACTCCCCTCATCGGGGTGCTTTTCACCTTTCCCTCACGGTACTAGTTCACTATCGGTCGCATACGAGTATTTAGGCTTAGAGGGTGGTCCCCCTATGTTCAGACAGAATTACACGTGTTCCGCCCTACTCGAGTCCTGATGTTTCATTTTCGCATACGGGGCTGTCACCCGCTATGGCCGATCTTTCCAAATCGTTCTGCTAATTCACCATCAGGCACTGGCCTGGTCCGCGTTCGCTCGCCACTACTAACGGAATCTCGGTTGATGTCTTTTCCTCCAGCTACTGAGATGTTTCAGTTCGCCGGGTTCGCCTCACGAAACCTATGTATTCAGTTAAGTGATACCTAACCCCATTTAGCGTCGCACC
>NZ_JBEPNG010000025.1:0-2662 GCF_040546165.1 Sphingomonas sp. UYEF23
CGGTATTGCAGGCTCTTTGCGTCGGGACATATGGGATCTCCGTTTTACCCGTTATGCCCACCCACACACGGAAATCCTGACAGGCCCATAGCACGAAGGCCAAGAGACGCTTCCGATGCATGCGCGGTCAGCGCTTCATGGCATCGGTTCTCAGCTGCGATCCCTGGCAAGCGAGGTAGATCGGCTCGAGGCGCAGATCCTCGCCTGGCACCGAGCCGATGACACGAGCCGCCGGCTCGCCGCCATCCCCGGCATCGGTCCCATCACAGCATCGGCGATCGCCGCAGCAGTCCCTGATGCATCGCTGTTCCGATCCGGTCGCCAGTTCGCCGCGTGGCTAGGCCTTACGCCGCGCGCTAATAGCTCAGGTGGCAAGGAGCGCCTTGGGGGCATCAGCAAGCAAGGCGATGGGTATCTCCGAAAGCTGCTGGTCGTCGGCGCCACCGCCGTAATGCGCATGGCGCGCAAGGATGCGACGCGCCAGCCCTGGCTGGCGCAGCTCCTCGAGCGCAAGCCCGTGAAGATCGCGACCGTCGGGCTCGCCAACAAGACAGCGCGCATCGCCTGGGCGGTGATGACGCGCAAGGAGGTCTACGCGGCAGCTGCCGCGTGACCGCTGTCCTCGTCGCCGACTGAAGCCGGCGGCAGGATGGTGTAAGGGCAGCTGAGTGGTGATGACAAACCGGTCAGACCGGGGATCGAACAAACCCAGGCTAAAACGCTCGACGTCGCGCCTTGGGCGGCATAGCTTGCTGCGGAGGAGTTAAGCGATGAACAAGTCAAGCGTATGGATCGTGGACCAACTGGCTGCTGCCCGGGTCATCCGGGAGCTAAACCTGAGCGTCACTGAAAGTGGAATAAATCGTTTAGCTGAACTGCTCGCGGATCATCGCCTTGACGCCATGGATCTTGCTATATCGCGGACGCAGTTGACAATATCGAATGCGATTCGAGACCTTCTAGGCCGTAACCGCCATAAGAGCGGTGAGTGGTCGGATGGGTGCAGATCTGCGGAAATGGCCATCCTGACCGATACGTTAGACGCGATTCAAATTATGAGGCCGAAGCAGACGCGCTCTAAAGGGCAAGTGCTTCGTTCGCTAATGCGTCAAGCTCGTAAGACCGATCGCCTGATGACTCGAACCGTCAGCCATACTTAAGCCCCCCCCTGCTAATGAAGGAATAGAGTTTTCGCATGGTGCTAGCGCTGTGTCTTTCTGCCTCGTACCTTATTGCCGCCGATACAGTAAAGTCAACGGCCCGGCGCGATTTCGAATACGCTTTGTTCCGGTGATGCGATCCGTAGGTATTTGCTCCACTGCAGCTCAGCTTGCAATGCAACTGCGCGACGCAAAGTCCGTCTGGCCCGGCGCCTCGAGCGGTGTTTTGAGTTCGGCCCTAGCGGTCGGTCTACGCGGGGCAAATCGTAGTGATAAAAGCCTGACGGTCCGGTTTCGGCGCCAAGAGTAAGGAAAAGATCATCGTATGATTTAACGAATCTGTCGAACGAATCCTGGACAAAAGCGGGATGGTTAACTGCTTCAACCCCGATCACTCTTTTGATCCCGAGACTGAGGGCAACCCCCTCAGCGACCGACACCAATAAATGCTGGATCGGCATATCGCCCAAGTCCCGACAAACGGATTTTATGTGTTCTCCGACACCCACGCATCCGTGTATACGTGAAATCAAGATGGCGCTTTTATCGTTGAAGCCAAAATCTGAGCCGTCCACGATCGTAAACGAAATATATGCCAGCCGCAGTCCAAAATTCGTGGCAATGATTGTTATCTCGCCTTCGTCAACAACTTGGTCGCATACATGCGCGCTAATTATGAGCGCTCGGCAATCCGCCAGTCCCTCTATAACTAAAAGACCTGTATCAAACAGGCTTGTGAGATATTTCGCCTGTAATAATCTCCGTAGCTCTGCATAGTTATGAATTAGAGCTGACGCTCTGATGGCAGAGCTCAAAGACTGTGCGAGATAGTGAGACCGTTCAAACTTTCGAAAAGAATAGCAGGAATGCCTATTCAACCTGGCGCTGTGTTCGAGGGAGTGAGAGAATTCGCGGATCAAATCCCAGAGGTCTGATCCGATCCGGAATGAAATCACCGCTTCGTTCTCCGGCTCCCGGCCTAAGATGTTCCTGTAGCAGGCAATTACATCTTCTCTCGTCGCAACAGCCACAAAAACCCTTCCAGATCACTCGGTAATGTGGTTGCCTTACACGTGATATGGTGAGCGTAAACCATTATCGCGGCCTAAATAACGGCTGATCGCGAGCGAGGCGTCAGCCGCTATCGCCGCCCAGAATATCATTATCCCCGTCGTAGCGTCTTCGAGTCGGCGACCCGGCTAAGCTCTAATCACCCCGCCCATCATAACCAAGCCACCATTCGGCCACGCGGAAATATACGCCGAGGAGCACCCGGCCCGTCTTCGTCAGCACGGTCGGGTGCCCCTCGCGCACGAATGTCGCTAGGGTCAGGACTCATAACCACCAGGTGATGGCGGCTACGAGATATATCGCGCCGAGGAAGTTGGTGGCGAGTTTGTCGTAGCGGAGCGCATCTTGCTGAGCTGGGCCACGTTGCCAACCCCGGCATCGGCAACCTCGCCAAGCTGGCCGAGCAGGTGATGGCTGACAGGGATGCCATG
>NZ_JBEPNG010000026.1:0-2517 GCF_040546165.1 Sphingomonas sp. UYEF23
CGTAAGCGTGGCGCATAGGCCGCCTTGCGGCTGACGGTGATGCTGCGATGCTTGTGCCTTTCGGCGGAGCGGCGCGGTGGATGATGAAGTCGGGGCGGATGCGAGTAGTCATACGAGCAGTCGTATGAGCGGTCGCATCGAGGTGATCGCCCGTGTGTCGGGACGTCGGTACTGGAGCGTCGAGCAGAAGCTGACGATGTTGCGCGATGCGTTTGGTCCGGGCGGCTCGGTGCGCTTGGCGATGGAACGCCACGACATCACCAGCGGATCGCTTTACACTTGGCGGCGCAATGCGATGGCGGGGATGCTGCTCGATCGATCGGCAAGGACATTGCCGCCTGCACTCGAGGAGCCGACTGGCGACCGTTTCACCGAGGTTATCATCGCCGATCCCGTCGTGCCCGCGCTTCCCGCGGCACCACCACCGCCCACGCCGGATATTGCGAGCAAGATCGCGATCGAGCTCCTCAGCGGTATCCGATTGAGCGTCGATGCGTCGATCGATGCAGAGGCGCTCGGCCGCGTGCTGTCGGTGCTTCAGCGATGATCGCGTTGCCGCCTGCGACGCGGGTGTGGCTGGCGTGCGGGCCGACCGATATGCGCAAGGGGATGTCCGGGCTGGCGGTGATGGCGCAGGAGGTCATGAAGCATAATCCGCATTCCGGCGCGGTGTTCGCGTTCCGCGGTCGGCGCGGTGATCTGATCAAGCTGCTCTGGTATGACGGCCAGGGATTATGCCTGTTCTCCAAGCGGATCGATCGCGGCAAGTTCGTCTGGCCGATCGGCCAGATCGGTGTCGCGCACCTGTCTGCCGCGCAGCTCTCGATGCTGCTCGAAGGGATCGACTGGCGGCGTCCCGAACGCACGTGGTTGCCTGCGCTGGCAGGGTAATAATCGACGGGATTACGCCGTTTTTGCTCGTCTCGGCGACCCTGATCTGGTAATAAATCGGTGTGTCGCAGCACGCCGCTTCCGCACCCGATCGGGATGCCCGGATCGCCAGCCTCGAGGCTCAGGTCGATGCCCGCGATCGTGTGATCGCCATGCTGCGCGCCCAACTTGCACGGCTGCGCCGGATGACGTTTGGCACCTCGTCCGAGAGGCTGGCAAGCGAGATCGAGCAACTGGAACTCGCGCTCGAAGAGTATGAGGCCGACGCCGCGAGCACCGATACGCGCGGGTCCGATAGTGTCGCCAGACCCGAACGGCCCACGCCGGTCCGCGCGCTGCCGCCTCACCTGCCGCGCGACGAGGTCGTTTACGAACCAGCGACCGGCACCTGCGCATGCCCGTCGTGCGGAGGGACGCTGCGCCAGCTTGGCGCGGATACCGACGAGATGCTCGATGTCGTGCCGATCAGCTGGCGTGTCGTGCGCAACATCCGCCCCAAGTATAGCTGCCGTGTCTGCGAGGCGATCGTTCAGGCGCCCGCGCCGCCCAAGCCGATTGCGCGCGGCAAGGCGACGTTCGGCACGCTCGCGCATGTCGTTGTCGCGAAGTTCGATCATCACCTGCCGCTCTACCGTCAGGCCGAGATGATGGCGGCGCAAGGGATCGAGATCGATCGCTCAACCCTCGCCGGATGGGCGGGCCAGGCGGCGCATCTGCTCGATCCGATCGTCACGCGCATCCGCGAGGAAGGTCTGAAGGCAGCAAAGATCCACGCCGACGACACGCCGGTGAAGGTGCTCGCCCCCGGCAGCGGCAAGACCGCGACCGGCAGGCTATGGGCCTATGTCGTCGATGATCGCGCATCGGGTGCCGCTACCCCGCCGCTCGTCTGGTATCGATTCACCCCCAACCGTGCCGGTATCCATCCCAAGCGCGAACTCGCCACCTTCACCGGCTTCCTCCAGGCCGACGCCTATGCCGGGTTCAACGGCATCTATACAGGCAACAGCGTGTTCGAGGTCGCATGCTGGGCGCATTTCCGGCGCGAGCTGTTCGAGCGCCATAAGCAACAGCCGACCGCGCTGACCACCGATCTCCTCGAGCGCATCGGTCAGCTCTACGCGATCGAGGCCGAGATCCGCGGTCAGCCCGCCGACGTCCGACGAACCACCCGCCAGGCGCGGTCGCGACCGCTGATCACGGCGCTTCGCGTCGCGCTCGATGACGCGCTCAGAAAGCTCGCGCCCAAATCGCTGATGACCAAGGCCATCCGCTACGGCACCAAGCGATGGGATGCGTTCACGCGCTTCCTCGACGATGGCCGTCTCGAGATCGATAATAATATCGCCGAACGCGCCATCCGCCCGATCGCGATCGGCCGCAAGAACTGGCTGTTCGCTGGCTCCGAAGCAGGCGGGACGCGCGCCGCGGCGATCTATTCCGTCATCGAGACCGCCAAGATGAACGGCCTCGAACCGCAGGCCTACATCGCCGACGTCATCGCCAGGATCGCTGCCGACTGGCCCGCCGCGCGCTGGGATGAACTGCTGCCATGGAATTGGCAGTCGCCGAACGATCAAATGCTCGCGAAAGCCGCTTGAGGCGCGGCCTCTACGCCACGCTTAC
>NZ_JBEPNG010000027.1:0-2491 GCF_040546165.1 Sphingomonas sp. UYEF23
TGTTGATTTCCACTGAGAGCTGACCCGGGAGGCGCATAATTTCCACTGAGAAGTGACCCATGTTTTGATCTTCCCCTGGCTGCCTGGTCGGGGGACACTGGAGTGATCGACATGGCTTTATTGAGCGTTATCCGGCGCTGGCATTTCCGCGATGAGATGCCGATCCGAGAGATCGAGCGTCGCACGGGATTGTCGCGCAACACGATCCGCAAGTACCTGCGCGCCGGGACGGTTGAGCCCAGCTTCAAGGTTCCCGAGCGGCCGAGCAAGCTCGACTCTTTTGCTGAGAAGTTGTCGGGTTGGCTGCGGACCGAGGTGGCCAAGTCGCGCAAGCAGCGACGCACGGCCAAGCAGATGCACGCCGATCTCGTGGTGTTGGGCTACGACGGCTCGTATAACCGCGTGGCCGCCTTCGTCAGGGCCTGGAAGGCCGAACGGCAGCGCGAGGCGCAGACCAGCGGGCGCGGGACGTTCGTGCCTTTGGTGTTCGCCGCAGGCGAAGCATTCCAGTTCGACTGGAGCGAGGACTGGGCGATGCTGGGCGGTCGGCAGACTAAGCTGCAGGTGGCGCATACCAAGCTCTCGCACAGTCGCGCCTTCGCCGTTCGGGCTTATCCGCTCCAGACCCACGAGATGCTGTTCGACGCGCTCACCCAGGCGTTCCGGGTCCTGGGGGGCGTGCCCCGGCGGGGGATCTTCGACAACATGAAGACCGCCGTCGATCGGATCGGTGCGGGCAAGATCCGGCAGGTCAACGCCCGGTTCGCGGCGATGGCGAGTCATTATCTGTTCGAGCCTGAGTTCTGTAATCCGGCTTCCGGTTGGGAGAAGGGGCAGGTCGAGAAGAACGTCCAGGATGCGCGGCGGCGGTTGTGGCAACCGATGCCCAGCTTCCCTGATCTCGACGCGCTCAACGTCTGGCTGGAGGCGCAGTGCATCGCGCAATGGGCGCAGATCGAACACGGCGTGCTGCCCGGCACCGTCGCTGATGTCCACGCCACCGAGGTTGCCAGTCTGATGCCGCCGGGTCGACCGTTCGACGGCTTCGTCGAACACACCAAGCGTGTGTCACCGACCTGCCTCGTGCACTTCGAACGCACGCGCTACAGCGTGCCGGCATCGTTCGCCAACCGCCCGGTCAGCTTGCGGATTTACCCGACGCGGATCGTGATCGCCGCCGAGGGTCAACTCGTGTGCGAGCACAGCCGGATCATCGATCGATCCCATCATACCGGCGGCCGAACGGTCTATGACTGGCGGCATTATCTGGCGGTGATCCAGCGCAAGCCCGGAGCCTTGCGCAATGGAGCACCGTTCGCGGACATGCCCGATGCGTTCCGGCAGCTCCAAAGTCAGCTCCTGCGCCGCCCCGGCGGAGACAGGGAGATGGCCGAGATCCTTGCCCTTGTTCTCCAGCATGATGAGCAGGTCGTGCTATGCGCGGTCGAGCTGGCGCTGGAAGCCGGCGTTGCAACCAAGACCCACGTACTCAACGTCCTGCACCGCCTGATCGACGGCAAGGCGCCCCCGGCATCCCCGATCGATGCACCCCAGGCGCTGCGCTTGGCACAGGAGCCTCTCGCCAATGTCGGGCGCTATGATGCCCTTCGCGATGGAGGGCTGCGTCATGCGTCATGATCCCGCCAGCGCCGCCGTGGTGGTCATGCTCAAGGCGCTGAAGATGTACGGCATGGCCCAGGCCGTCGGCGATCTCATCGAGCAAGGCGCGCCCGCGTTCGACGCGGCCGTGCCGATCCTGTCCCAGCTGCTCAAGGCCGAGATGGCCGAGCGCGAGGTCCGATCGATCGCCTATCAGATCAAGGCCGCTCGGTTCCCCGCCTACAAGGACCTGGCCGGGTTCGACTTCGCCGCTAGCGAGGTCAACGAGGCGATGGTCCGCCAGCTTCATCGCGGCGAGTTCGTCGATGGCGCCGACAATGTCGTGCTCATTGGTGGTCCGGGCACGGGCAAGACGCACATTGCAACCGCACTCGGTATCCAAGCTGTCGAGCATCACCGCAAGAAGGTGCGGTTCTTCGCCACCGTGGATCTGGTCAATGCGCTCGAGCAGGAAAAGGCGATGAACCGGGCCGGCCAGCTTGCCGATCGGCTGTTGCGCCTCGACCTCATCATCCTCGATGAGCTTGGCTATCTGCCGTTCAGCCCATCAGGTGGTGCGCTGCTGTTCCACCTGTTGAGCAAGCTCTACGAGCGCACCAGCGTCGTCATCACCACCAATCTCAGCTTCAGCGAATGGGCCGAGGTGTTCGGCGATGCCAAGATGACCACCGCGCTGCTCGATCGGCTCACGCACCATTGCCACATCCTCGAAACCGGCAATGACAGCTTCCGGTTCAGGGCCAGCGCCGCAGCACCCAAAACACGAAAGGAAAAAGCCACCGCTTGACCCACCCCCGCGCCGCGGGACACTATATCCACCCGGGTCACTTCTCGATGAAAATCCCGGGTCAACTCTCAGCGGAAATCAACA
>NZ_JBEPNG010000028.1:0-2284 GCF_040546165.1 Sphingomonas sp. UYEF23
GTGAGCCGCTCGCTGCCCAGCACCTGGGTCCAGTCCTCGAACGGCAGGTTGGAGGTGACGATCGTGGAGCCACGCTCGTACCTTTGGGAGAACACTTCGAACAGCAGCTCGGCGCCCGTGGGCGACAGCGGCACATAGCCAAGCTCGTCGATGATCAGCAGCTTCACCGCTGCAAGGTCGCGTTGCATCTTCAACAGGCGGCGTTCGTCGCGCGCTTCCAGCAGCTGGCTGACCAGCGCCGCCGCGGTTGTGAACGTCACCGTAAAGCCCTTCTGGCAGGCAGCCAGACCGAGGGCGAGCGCGACATGCGTCTTGCCCGTGCCGCTGTTGCCCAGCGCGATGATGTTTTCGCGCCGCAGGACATACTCACAGCGGGCAAGCTCCAGGACGAGCATCTTGTTGAGGCTCGGGATCGCGGTAAACTCGAACGTGTCGAAGCTCTTCACCGCCGGGAACCGTGCCGCCCGGATACGCCGCTCGATCGTGCGTCGTTCGCGATCGATCAGCTCGAGCTCGATGAGCCGCAACAGATAGCGCGGGTGATCGGTGCCATCGCGCGCGCACTCGCGGGCCACCTTATCATACTCGCGCAGCACGGTGGGCAGCTTTAGCTGCTTGAGATGATGGGCCAGCAGCACCTGCGGTGTGCCGCTCATAGTGCCGACCGGCATCGTATCGGGCGCACCGCTCATGCCGCCAGCACCGCATAATCGGCGGCCGAGGTCACCTTCACCGCCGTTCGCGGCAGGTGCGGATAGGCCGCCAGATCGAGCCGGGCGGGTCGCTGCTCGATGCGCGCCAGCGCGATCAGCTTGATCGCATCGAACCCGACCGCGCCGATCTGGATCGCCTGCGTTACGGCACCCGTGACGATCTCGAGCGGTAGCGCCTCCAGCAGACGCAGCACCTGGATAAACTCACGCTTGCCCCGGTTCCCCATCCGCGCCTCAAGCAGATGCCGCAGGTGCTGGAACACATCCGGCAACGCCCAGCCCTGCAACGCCGCGGCTTGATCGAGCGCGCCGGGCTTGGTCTCGAGCAGCGCCAGATAGTGGAGCGGATCGGCGACGAACACGCCTTCGCCATAGCACCGCTGGTGGCGAGCGATCTCCGTGCCGCCGCACAGGATCACGACCTCGTCGACGAAGCCCTTCACCACCACGTCCTGGAAGCCGTAAGCGGTCGGCACCGAGTAGTCGTTGGTCCGATAGCGCACGAGCGCCATCGACGAGACCCGCCCGCTGCGCTTCTCGCAGGGCTCCAACGGCACCGCCGGCAGCGGCTGCAGCGCTGCGCGATCGGCCACCAGCCGCTCGCCGATCGTCTCGGCATGGCGGCCGGCATGATCGCGCTGCCGAGCACGGCAGCGCTCTTCCAGCATGGCGTTCAGATCGTCAAAGCTGGCAGCGTGCGGGACCGGCACCATGAAGTTGGCGCGCGAGAACTTGACCAGCCCCTCGACCTTGCCCTTGTCGTTGCCCTTGGCCGGTCGCGCGAAGCGATCGCGGAACAGATAGTGGCTGCACAGCTCGGTAAAGGCACGCGTGCGTTCGCGCTTCCCGTCGCCCAGGATCTTCGCCACCGCGATCGTGGTGTTGTCGTACAGGATCGAAAGCGGCACACCGCCGAAGAACGCGAACGCCGACACATGCCCGTCGAGGAACGCCTCCGTCGTCTCGCGCGGATAGGCCTTCACAAAGCAGGCGTCCGACTGCGGCAGGTCCATGCACAGGAAGTGGATCTTCTGGCGCACCCCGCCGATCACGCCGACCGCCTCGCCAAAATCCACCTGCGCATGACCCGGCGGGTGTGCCAGCGGCACGAACGTCTCGCGGCTGCGCGCCCGGCAAAGCCGGACATGGTCCTTCACCACGGTATATCCGCCGGCAAAGGCATGCTCGTCGCGCAGCCGTTCGAAAATCCGCTTAGCCGTATGCCGCTGCTTCACCGGCGCCGTCTGGTCCGCTTCCAGGATCGCATCGATCACCGGCAGCAGTGGCCCCAGCTTCGGCTTCGCCGCCGGCTCCTTGCGCGTATATCCCGGCGGCAGCGAAAACCGGCACATCTTGGCCACAGTCTCTCGGTTCAGCCCGAACACCCGCGCCGCTTCGCGACGGCTGTTACCCTCAATGAACACGAAACGCCGAACGGCGGCATAGCTCTCCACGGCAAACATCCCCGGCCGCTCCCAAAAGAAGCAACCTTACCAACGGCCGGATTTTACTCCGCCACGCTCAGCACCACGCCGGCGTTCCAATGGCCTGCTTTGTCACCGCCGCATCCA
>NZ_JBEPNG010000030.1:0-1225 GCF_040546165.1 Sphingomonas sp. UYEF23
GGTGGGTTCAACGGGTGGTCGCAACGCATCATTCTCATGATGAGAAGGAGTGGTGCGATGAAGCAGCGTCGTCGGATATATTACTCGGCCGCTCAGCGGGCAGAGATCTGGGACAGGTGGCAGCGCGGCGAGTCCATGAGTTCGATCGGTCGCGGCTTCGAGCGGGAGAGCTCGTCGATCTTCTCGGTGCTCTCACCGTCGGGCGGGATCCGCCCACCCGATCGGAAGCGATCCAGTCGGGCGCTCAGCTTGGCCGACCGCGAAGAGATATCGCGAGGTCTGGTCGCGGGCCGTTCCCTGCGCGCCATTGCAGTCCAGCTCGGCCGGGCACCGTCAACGATCAGCCGGGAGGTCGGGCGTAACGGTGGCGCTGATCGGTATCGTGCCACGCTGTCGGATCAGGCGGCATGGGATCGCGCGCTGCGTCCGAAGCGCTGCAAGCTCGCTTGCCACCCAGGCTTGCGACGAACAGTATCACGCAAGCTGCGCCGCAAATGGTCGCCAGAGCAGATTGCGGGCTGGCTCAAGCATAGCTTTCCGGACGAAGACCAGCATCGCGTGTCACACGAGACGATCTACAAGAGTCTGTATATTCAGGCGCGTGGTGTCCTAAAGAAAGAGCTGCTCGAGCATCTGCGCGCCAAGCGCACGATCCGCCGCTCGCGCCATGCCAGCCTCAAGCGTGACGGGCTCGGTCAGATCAAGGATGCGATATCGATCAGCGAACGGCCCGCGTCAGTCGAGGATCGCGCCGTGCCCGGGCACTGGGAGGGCGATCTTATCTCGGGCGCGCGCGGCAGCCACGTCGTGACACTGGTCGAACGCCAGTCACGTTACGTGATCCTGGCCAAGGTCGCGAACAAGGAGACGGCCAGCGTCGTCTCCGCCCTGATCAAGCAGGCCCGCAAACTGCCGCACGACCTCTATCGGTCGCTGACGTGGGATCGTGGCAAGGAGCTTGCCGACCATCGGCGCTTCACTCTCGCGACCGCCGTCGCTGTCTACTTCTGCGATCCACAGAGCCCATGGCAGCGCGGCACCAACGAGAACACCAACCGTTTACTGCGCCAATATCTGCCCCACGGCGTCGATCTGTCGACCTTCAGCCAGGCCCAACTCAGCGCCATCGCCCGACAGCTCAACGAGCGGCCGAGAAAAACCTTGATGTACCAAACGCCAGCGGAGAAGTTCGCACAGAGCGTTGCGTCGATCGGTTGAACCCACC
>NZ_JBEPNG010000031.1:0-1190 GCF_040546165.1 Sphingomonas sp. UYEF23
CTAGGCCGTAGACTCGTAAGCTCGCAGCCACAGGCGCATTGAGGCGAGCTGGATCATGGCGAGGAAGTTGGCGGCGAGCTTGTCATAGCGGGTGGCGACGCGGCGGAAGTGCTTCAGCTTGGAGAAGAAGCGTTCGATCAGGTTGCGCTCGCGGTATAGGCGCTTGCTGAAGCACGGTTTCCATTTGCGGTTGCTCTTGGGCGGGATGTTGGGCGTAGCGCCCTGATCCTGGATCAACTCGCGGATGCGGTCGGCGTCGTAGGCCTTATCCGCCAGCACGATGGTGCGCGGGCCGAGATGATCGAGCAGTCGATCGACGATCTGCCCATCGTGCGTCTGTCCAGCCGTCAGGCCAAGCCGGATCGGGAGGCCTTGCGCGTCGACGACGACGTGGATCTTGGTCGTGAGGCCGCCCCGGCTGCGACCGAGACAATGATCTGGACCCCCCTTTTTGCCGTCGCAGCCTGCTGGTGCGCCCGGATGGAAGTGCTGTCGATCATCTGGATTTCGCCGTCGTGCGCGGCGCTGATGGCGTTCATCAGCCGGTCCCATACGCCTGCCTTTCGCCATCGATTGAAGCGGTTGTAGCAGGTAGTCCTCGGCCCATAGCGCTCGGGCAGGTCGCGCCACGGCGCTCCGGAACGCAGCACCCAGAAGATGCCGTTCAGCACGCGGCGGTCATCGACGCGCGGCACACCTCGCGGCTTGTTGGGGAGAAGCGGCTCGATCATGCGCCACTCAAAGTCGGTCAGGTCATATCGGCTCATGCGAACGCTGAATCACCTTCCCACGAAAGATGGAAGACGCGCCGTGAGGTAGTAGCCGTCAAACCCTAGGAGCGTTACCTGAGGCAATGGCCTTGGAATATGAAAGCTGGCGATCGATCGCGGTGGCGCTGGGGGTTCAGACGATCTCGCCGTTTGACCTAACCATCGATGGTGTACGCGCGACATTCACTGCGCTGCTGCCTCAGTTTGGCGGTTCGGCAGGAATGATCGTCGATCCCGACTGGTCCGTTATGGAGCCGCACGCCGACGCGCTCATCCGCGAAGGCTATGGCTATTCCTGCATCAGCATCGCGGGCAGCCTCCCGTCTGAAATGCAGGACGTTCTCGCAGACTGGGGCTGGAACGGACCAGCCGAAGAAAAGCCCGACTGGCTGACGATCTGATTTATGGGTTCACAGCCTA
>NZ_JBEPNG010000032.1:0-1163 GCF_040546165.1 Sphingomonas sp. UYEF23
CGTGCTATGGGCCTGTCAGGATTTCCGTGTGTGGGTGGGCATAACGGGTAAAACGGAGATCCCATATGTCCCGACGCAAAGAGCCTGCAATACCGAACGAACTTCTCGACCAGCTGCTCGCGGGCGGGGCTGCCAGTGCGGCATTTGAGCAAGGCGGCTTGCTCGATTCGCTAAAGAAGGCGCTCACGGAGCGCGCCTTGAACGCGGAGATGGATCACCACCTCGCCGGCGAGGACGGCGCCGGCAACAGCCGCAACGGTTACGGTCGGAAGACCGTGATGACCGACAGTGGCAAGATGGCGATCGATGTACCGCGCGACAGACAGTCGAGCTTCGATCCGCAGCTGATCGCCAAATATCAGCGGCGCTTCCCCGGGTTCGATGAGAAGATCGTGTCGATGTACGCGCGCGGCATGAGCACCCGCGAGATCACAGGGCATTTGCACGATCTGTACGGGATCGACGTGTCGCCCGACCTGATCAGCACGGTGACCGATGCCGTGCTCGACGAAGTTGCGACGTGGCAGCAGCGGCCGCTCGATCCGATTTACCCGCTCGTTTTCTTCGATGCGATTCGGGTAAAAATCCGCGACGAAGGCATGGTCCGCAACAAGGCGATCCACATCGCGCTGGGGGTCCGCGCCGACGGTGCCAAGGAAGTGCTCGGCCTGTGGCTCGAGCAAAACGAGGGCGCCAAGTTCTGGCTGCGGGTGATGAACGAGCTCAGAAATCGCGGCCCCGAGGATATCCTGCTGGCCGCCGTCGATGGCCTCAAGGGCTTCCCCGAGGCGATCACTGCGGTGTTCCCCGACGCAATCGTCCAGACCTGCATCGTCCATCTGCTGCGCAACTCGATGGACTTTGTCTCCTGGAAGGACCGCAAAGGCCTGGCGACGGCGTTGAAGGAAATCTACCGGGCCACTGATGCCAATACGGCCGAAAATGCGCTGGCGGCGTTCGAGGGTGGCCCCTGGGGCACCCGCTATCCCGCCATCGGGCAGCTGGCGACGCGCATGGAGCGAGGTGATCCCGTTCTTCGCCTTCCCCGATGCGGTCCGCAGGATCGTCTACACCACGAACGCGATCGAGGCCTTGAACTCGAAGCTCAGGCGCGCCGTCAGAGCCAGGGGGCACTTCCCCAGCGACGAGGCCGCGACCAAGCT